>NZ_JBHZSG010000006.1:0-177648 GCF_043642205.1 Thalassotalea litorea
CATTGAGCTAACTGATACTAATTGCCCGTGAGGCTTAACCATACAACACCAAAGAGAATTGTGTTGTCTGACACGCAAGTTAATAGATTAAGTAAGAATTAAATTAATACAGCATTCCAGATTGTTGCATGCGAATGTACGGTCGCTCCTTGCCATCCCTGGCATTGCGACATAAATACATCCATGTATAAAATTTTGTCTAGCGACCATAGCGTTGTGGAACCACCTGATCCCATGCCGAACTCAGAAGTGAAACGCAATTGCGCCGATGGTAGTGTGGGGGTTCCCATGTGAGAGTAGGTCATCGCTAGGCTTCCAATTCCAAGAAAGCCCTTAGTTAACGCTAAGGGCTTTTTTACATTTCAGCCTAGCTCGACCTACCGTACGACTATATGGATATAGGAGGTAGAATGAAGCAGGATGCCCGAATCGAGGTCGCCGACATACAACGTTCATCCATGAACCTGTCGGCATTAGTACGTCCTTGTACAGAATCGCTATGAAGTGGTCACCTAAAAACCTGTCGGAACTAAGGTTTTATGCACCCGCGAAGCCTCCGCCTTCGAATCGTTTTTGATTCGACTCCACCTTCAAAATGTCTTTTATTTTGACTCCACCCTAAAACGCAGTTAACAACGCGTTTTACTCCCTCCGCGCAGCAAACAATTAACCAACACCGTCATTCCCAGACACTACTGGGAATCTAAAGCAAAAGCGGATACCCACTTTCGTGAGGATGACGCAGTTGTCACCTAAAAACCTGTCGGAACTAAGGTTTTATGCACCCGCGAAGCCTCCGCCTTCGAATCGTTTTTGATTCGACTCCACCTTCAAAATGTCTTTTATTTTGACTCCACCCTAAAACGCAGTTAACAACGCGTTTTACTCCCTCCGCGCAGCAAATCATTGACCCAAACCGTCATTCCCAGACACTACTGGGAATCTAAAGTAAAAAAGAAGATCCCCCCTTTCGTGTGGATGACGGAAGGGGGGAGGATGACGGAACAAAGTGCAAGCTAAAGCTCTAAAGGTGACAAACACAGCTTAAATGGCTGTGTTAGGGTGACAGCCGCAGCAAACAACACTGCGTCTGGTGACAAATCGAACTAAAGCTCTCCTAGGGTGATTACCCTTGCCGTCATTCCCAGACACTACTGGGAATCTAACGCAAAAGCAGATCCCCACTTTCGTGAGGATGACGGAAGGGGTGAGGATGACGGTACAAAGTGCAAGCTAAAGCTCTAAAGGTGACAAACACAGCTTAAATGGCTGTGTTAGGGTGACAGCCATAGCAAACAGCACTTCGTCTGGTGACAAATCGCACTGAAGTTCTCCTCGAGTGACTACCCTTTCCGTCATTCCCAGACACTACTGGGAATCTAACGCAAAAGCAGATTCCCACTTTCGTGAGCATGACGAAGTTGTCACCTAAAAACCCGTCGAATTAAGGTTTTATCCACCCACGCAGTTGTCACCTAAAAACCTGCCGAATTAAGGTTTTATCCACCTACGCAGTCGTCACCTAAAAACCTGCCGGAACTAAGGTTTTTTCCACCCGCGAAGCCTCCGCCTTCGAATCGCTTTGTGATTCAATTCCACCCTCATACCCAAGCTTTACATATTCTTATTGGTCGTCATCTTTAAATGATGCCAGTATCGTCGCCATCGCAATGGCTTGTTTTTTGCTTTCTCTCGGGCTTTTATTGACCACCAGAGATAAAGTGAAATTATAATTGATGGAGTTGGGTTTGATTAAGCGCATACTGCCATCATTGAGTTCTTTTTGGATGTGGCCCTGGGGCATAAAGCCTAAATACTCACCAGATTTAATCAGGATTTTGCGCATAAAGAACTGATAGGATTTGGCTTTCAGATTGAACCGTTCTAACTGCGCTTTACCTTCTCCCGTTATATCAATGCCAGGATGAATGGTTTCGGCATTAGCAAAATCTTCATCACTTATTTGATTGTCTGTTTGATTAAAAAATGGATGCTTTTTATCACAACAAAGAAAAACCTGTTCTCTATGTATCGGTAAATAATCTAATCCATCGATTTTATGATAGGCAGGAAAAATCCCCACATGAACTTTACCCTGTAATAGTCCTTTTTCAATTTGATCAATGGACATGGTGTCCAATTCAATATGCAAAGCAGGGTGTTTGCGATGGATTTGCTTTATCACTTCAACAAACTTCAATTGCTTTTCCTGATCTAATTGCTCTGAACACCAGATGACCAGTTCACCGCTCAACTCTGAACCCAGACTATTTACCAGCATAGAAAAGTCTTGCACCGACTCAAATAGCCCTAACGCGGCATGATAAACACTTTGCCCTTCATGGGTGAGGGTGAAACCGCTTCGTCCTCGTTGGCAAAGTTTAAAGCCCATACGCTGTTCGAGATTACTAATGTGGATGCTGATGGTGCTTTTGGTGATCCCTAAATGTGGCTCGGCAGCCGAAAACCCACCGTGCTCTACAACCGCCTGAAATACTTTCAATAGTCGCAGGTCGTAGTCGCTGAGATGTCTTGGGTTATTCAAAGGTAATTGCATCATGTTTCAATTTATAAGTTTGGTATATATCAAACTATACATTGATAAGTTTGTATTTATAAGTTTTAAAAATTGAATTTTAATAGTGTTATCTAAAAATACATGGACCTAAATATGATCACGTTGGCAGATAATGAATTACTCAGAGTGTTTTCTTACATTAACGGAAGCTGGCATAGCAGTGAGAAAGACATCGCCGTCACCAATCCGGCTACTGGTGAAGAAATTGCCAGAGTTAGCGATATTACCGCAGAAGAAACCATACTGGCGGTGAATGCAGCAAAGGCGGCATTACCAGCCTGGTCGGCTAAATCCGCAAACGAAAGAGCTGGGATCTTACGTAAGTGGTTTGAATTGATGATGGCTAATCAGAACGACCTCGGCCAAATTCTAACCATGGAACAAGGTAAACCTCTTGCCGAGGCTAAAGGTGAAATCGCTTATGGCGCTGCTTTTATCGAGTGGTTCGCTGAGGAAGGTAAACGTATCTATGGTGATACCATTCCAGCGCCAAGTCGGGATAAAAAAATCCTGGTAATTAAGCAGCCTGTTGGTGTCGTCAGTGCGATTACACCGTGGAATTTTCCCAATGCCATGATCGCTCGTAAAGCGGCAGCAGCGTTGGCAGCGGGTTGTACTTTCGTGGTGCGTCCTGCTTCACAAACGCCTTTGTCGGCGCTAGCGATGGCCGAGCTTGCGGAACGAGCCGGTGTTCCTGCCGGGGTATTTAATGTTGTGGTTGGTTCTGATGCGCAAGGGATTGGTGAAGTATTAACGCAACATCCCGATATTGCTAAATTCACCTTTACGGGTTCTACGGGCATTGGCAAGAAACTGATCGCGCAATGCGCAACCACAGTTAAAAAAGTTTCGATGGAACTGGGTGGTAATGCACCATTTATCGTCTTTGATGATGCTGACGTAGACGCGGCGATTCAAGGAGCGTTAGTTTCTAAGTACCGCAATGCCGGACAGACTTGTGTGTGTACTAACCGAATTTTTGTACAACAAGGTGTGGCTAAAGAATTTACTGAAAAATTTGCCAAAGCCGTTGCTGATTTGAAAGTCGGCAATGGTCTGGATACGGGCACGGATATTGGTCCTTTGATTTCCAGCCAGGCCGCATCTGATGTAAAAGCGTTGGTCGTTAAGTCGTTAGAGCAAGGCGCGACGTTGTTAACCGGCCACGAACCAATTGATATGCCTGATCAATTTTTAGCTCCTATGGTGCTGACTAATGTGTCAAATGATATGGCCATCGCCAAAAATGAAATATTTGGTCCGGTTTCGCCGATTATCGTATTCGATCAAGAAGCCGATGCCATTGCTATGGCCAATGACACCGAATATGGATTAGCAGCCTATTTTTATGCTCGTGATATAGGACGAGTATGGCGTGTTGCTGAAGCCCTGGAATACGGCATGATCGGGATCAATGAAGGGATTGTATCAAATGCTGCAGCACCGTTTGGTGGGGTTAAACAATCAGGAAATGGCCGAGAAGGCTCACATTACGGACTCGATGATTATCTGGAAATTAAATATCTTTGTATGGGTGGCATTTAAGCATAATTCTCATATGGCGATAATCATTTTCTACAAATGGCACATTAAGTATTAAAGAGATGAATTACCCGTATTGCCCTGATTTTTGAATGAGTGCGTACGGGGATTAAGAGGACAAATTATGACAAATCAGGAATTACAAGCACGCAAAACTCAGGTGATAGCCAGAGGTCAGGGCAACCTTTATCCTGTGTATATTGAACGCGGCGAAAACGCTGAGTTATGGGATGTTGACGGGAATCGTTATATCGATTTCGCAACCGGTATCGCGGTGTGCAATACCGGTCATTCACATCCCAAAGTCGTGGCTGCCGTAAAGCAACAACTAGATAAGTTTTCACATACCTGCGTTATGGTTAACCCATATGAAAGCGCGATTGAATTAGCGGAAAAGCTGACACAGGCAGCCCCTGGTAATTCTGAGAAAAAGGCAATTTTCGTAACGACAGGTGCTGAAGCGGTTGAGAACTGTGTGAAAATAGCTCGCGCTCATACGGGGCGCCGCGGTGTTATCGCGTTTAATGGTGGATTTCATGGCCGTACCAATTTAGCGATGGCGCTAACCGGAAAAATCACGCCATATAAAAATTTGTTTGGCCCATTTCCGGGAGATATATTCCACGCACCTTTCCCGATAGAAAGTCATGGAATTAGTATAGAAGAGTCATTAAGGGCGCTTGATACTTTATTTAAAGTGGATATTGCCAGCACAGATGTGGCAGCAATTATCGTTGAGCCGGTGCAAGGGGAAGGGGGTTTTTATCCAGCACCCGCAGAATTTTTAAGAGCGCTTCGAGAAAGATGCGATGAACATGGTATTGTGTTGATTGCCGATGAGATTCAGACAGGGTTTGGTAGAACCGGTAAAATGTTTAGCTTTGAACATGCGGATGTCGAACCGGATTTAATCACCATGGCAAAAGGTATTGCCGGAGGATTCCCAATTGCTGCTGTTGTTGGAAAAAGCCAAATAATGGATGCGCCGCTTCCCGGTGGCCTTGGCGGAACCTATGGAGGATCTCCGGTAGCATGTACCGCGGCGCTATCGGTTCTGGAAATTATTGACCAAGAAAATTTGATAGCCCGTGCTAATCAGTTAGGACAATTGTTTAATGAGCGTTTAACCTTGCTACAAAATCAATTTCCTGAGGTTATCCACGACGTTCGTAATCAAGGTGCAATGATTGCACTTGAACTTGGTAAATCTGCAACTCAATTTATCCCTAACCCGGAATTGACCCAATCCTTGATAGCCAAGGCGGCGGAACATGGATTGATTCTATTGGCCTGTGGCTTTTATGGCAATGTGATCCGATTCTTGCCGGCATTGACTATGACTGATGCAATCGCCAATGAAGGCTTAGATAAATTTGAACGGTTATTTTCGCAATTGTCGAGTTAATTGTGGATGTGCGGTTTGAGCCTGCCTTTGTAAATGGCTCAAATCGCAAACAATTAGCTGCAAAATTGTCCTTCACTTATCAACATCTCCTAAGACTTGCCGTTTACGGTGTGTATGCACAGAATTTATTTCCGTTTACAAGAAGATTACGTTTATAATCAAAGCATAATTTTTAAGTATATCCAGACCATAAATGTTAGCCCGCTATAGGCAAATACCGTTAAGTAATTCCCTACCATTGCATTCGAATGAAATCGATGTTTTGTTGAGCGCACAGGATTTTCGCCTGCGCCTACTTGAACTGATCAACAAAGCTAAGCATCGTATTTGTCTAACGGCACTTTATCTTCAAGACGATGAAGCCGGACGAGAGATTCTTGACGCTCTGGTGGCTGCTAAGCAGAAAAACCCTGACTTAGTGATCCGCATCTTTGTTGATTTTCACCGCGCTCAACGTGGTTTGATTGGTGAAAAAAAATCGCTTGGTAATCGTCAGTTGTATTTGGACCTGAATGACAAATATCCGGATGCAATTGAGATTTATGGTGTGCCGGTTAAGCAAAGAGAATTCCTTGGCGTTTTGCACCTGAAAGGTTTCGTCATAGACGATACCGTTCTATATAGTGGCGCCAGCCTGAATAATGTTTATTTGGGTGTTGGAGATAAATATCGCTGCGACCGATACCACCAAATTACTCAGCCGGGCCTTGCTAACAGCTTGGTCGACTATTTGCAGGAAAATTTTGTCAAATCTGGATTGGCACCGCGCATCAGTGTGCCGGGTACCCCGGATAAAAAGCAGCAAAAGTTTCTGATAAAACAGTTAAAAAGTGTGCTAAAACGTGCACGCTATCAGGTGGAAAGTCCAAATACTGAATCTGCACCTATGCAAATTCAACCAATTGTCGGCTTTGGCAAACGAGGTAATGGTTTAAACCAGACTGCTCGAAAAGTGGTAAACAGCGCTACGGAAAACCTGGTTATTTTCACGCCTTATTTCAATTTCCCCAAACCGCTCGCTTCGGATCTTCGTAGGGCGTTAAAACGTGGCGTGGAAGTTACCATCGTTGTCGGTGATAAAAAAGCGAATGATTTTTATATTGCCGATGAGGATAAGTTCTCAACAATTGGTATCGTACCTTATCTTTACGAAGTTTTGCTAAGTCGCTTTGTTAAACGTCATCAGCAGTATATTGATAAAGGTCAGCTAAACCTTCGACTTTGGTATCATGGAGATAATAGTTATCACCTTAAAGGGATAGTTGCCGATGATAAATATCACTTACTTACCGGTAGCAACATGAATCCGAGAGCCTGGAGTCTTGATATTGAAAACGGTTTATTTATCGTCGATGAAAGTCAGCAGATGCTAGAAAAGTGGCAACAGGAACTGGCGGTTATTTTGCAACATACAACACGTGTTAGCAATTTTAATGAAATTGAGACTATTAAAGATTATCCGGAAAAAGTTAGGGAGTTATTGCGCCGCATACAATTGACCAGCTTTGATAGACTGTTAAAGCGCTTCCTTTAATTTAATGATCCGCTTGTTATTCGTGGTTGGAAAATATCATGAGTAGATCTCTAACAATTTAAACAGCCACAATAGAAGCGCGGCTATCAATTAAATTGATAGCCGCGCTTTTCGTTATACGGAATTAAAAGTACTCGTATTTAAACGTGATACCAACAGTTGTTGGTTTTTGATGGTAGACGGTTCTTCCGGCAAAACCAGTGAAAGAATAGGTTTCAGCATCTTTATCGAGAAGGTTTCGTGCCCACAGAGATAACGTCCAGTTATCAGCATCTGAGGATAACGAAACTAAGCCGTCTAAAGAACTCACAGGACCATATTTCGCATTATCGTCTGCTAACTGAGCAAATTGACTATCAGCCCAGCTGTAGCTGGTTTGAAATTTCAAATAAAGCTCGTTATCAAGAGGCATGTCATAAGCAACCATAGCGTTATAGCTCCATTCTGGTGCTTGTGATAACACGGCGCCGTTTTCTAATGGTGCTGCTAGCGCATCAACAAAACCAAAACCTTGTTCGTTTGCCATGTCATTGACTCCAGGATCAGCGTTAATCCCTCTGAGATTCTTAGTGTCAGGAGCTTGTGTTACTTTAGAATCTAAATAAGCGACTCCGGCATGAACAGTAAGATCATCGATAGGCAACCACTGTACGTCCATCTCAAACCCTTTAGTTTCCGACTTTGGAATATTTACCAAAGTGGTATCAGCAACCGCAAATCCGCTAAAATCGCTGAATTCTCCGGAAACAAAAGTAACCAAAGACTGGCGATTTTCGTATTGCATGCCAAATAAAGCTCCATTAAATTGCATACTTCCATCGAGTAACGTCCATTTATATCCAATCTCTGCTGAAGTCACATCCTCCGGCTCTACGTAACTCCATGCTTCGGCATCAAGAATGGCAGCACCGTAATAAACACCACTTTTGTAGCTAGTAGCAACGTTACCAAAGACTAACAGGTCCGAATTTACTTTCCAGTCTAATCCAACTTTACCGGTAATTGCGTCATCCGTATTGGTTTCGTTAAGCTCAGTTACCGGGAAAATTTCGCCAAAGCTTAAGTTTGTCGCAATGCCATTAAAGGAACGTTCATCATGGGAGTAACGAATGCCAGCAATAAGCTTCCAGCTATCATTCAGCTGAGTTTCTGTGTGTAGGTAAACGCCCAAAGAGTCGGTAATCTGAATATAGTCTGCAATAAACTGATCGAGGCCAATAGCGCTGATGTCTTCAGGGTAAAGTACCCCATCAAATGCAGAGTCGGTAAGAAAAAATGAATCATCAAAGATGTCAACTGAATCGACTTCTTCATTGGAGATGTTAAAACCCGCAACCCAGCTAAAATCATCGGAAGAGGTACTAATAAAACGCACTTCCTGAGCCCATTGCTGTAATTGATTATCCTGAATTAGCTCCATGGTTGCGACTGCGGAACCATCATAGTTATCGACGATGTTACGGTCATACTGATCCCAGGAAGAAATCGATACTAAATCAAAAAAGTTAAAGCTGTAATCGATAGTAAGCGAAAGTCCTGAACCGCTTTCATCCCGCATTACTGGCAAATTGCCCACCTTCACTTTGTTGCCCTGATCGGGCGAATTTAATTGTGCGAAAGAATCATCACCAAATACGTCTTCAATGCCTTCACTGCTCGGTGAGCTCGGCTTAGATTTATCTTGATTTGCGTAGACTCGCAACAAAGCGTTGCCGGAAGAACCTAATTCAAAACCCAATTGTCCTCTGACTGCAAAAGTATCGATAAGTCCAAATTCTTCACCAGTCTCAACATCTGTTTGCCAGCCTTCTTTAGATTTAGCGTAATTTGCGGCAACGCGCCCATTAACTGAATCTGTTAGAGCGCCGCCAACGGCACCGCTTATCTCCAGAGTTTGAAACGAGCTATAGTCTACCTCAACATAAGCTTCAAAATCATCGCTAGGTTTTTTGGTGATAAAATTGATTGCACCGCCTGTGGTGTTTTTACCATACAAGGTACCCTGTGGTCCTTTTAAAACCTCGACTCGCTCAATATCAAATAGCTGTCCACTCAAATAAACCGGACTACTGGCAAATACTTCATCAGTATAGACACCTACCCCACTGGTATTGTTTGGGCTGAAATCGTCCAGACCAATGCCGCGAATCGCAAAAATAGGAGTACCGCCTGACGTTGAGTTAACGGCGACAAGCCCCGGAGTATGAGCGCCTAGATCTACCGCACTCTCCACGCCAAGCTCTTCTAAGCTATCACCAGAAAATGCGGTTGTAGTGACACCTATTTCAGTGATAGATTGGGTTCGTTTTTGTGCGGTAACTGAAATCTTTTCAATTTCCTGTCCATAAGAGCTTGGCGCAGCAGCAATGATAGCTATCGCAATCATTGATTTTTTAAATGTAGAGGCAATCTGGTGCATCTTATCTCCAAATTTTGTGTATTGAATTGTTTTTATTAGTAACAACTATTGCAGCTTGCGTAAGTTTTGTTTATCCCCTGTTAGGGGGAGGATGCCATATTAAATGATGACCAACCTTGAATTACGGAAAGTAAAAAGCTGGAGTGATGCGCTATCTAAAGTCATCGCAAAGGATTTCAGTTCAGACTCGATTGGCGAATTATTAAAGTGTATCGAATCGCTGATACAAGGCGAAAGTGGCATGATTACCTTGTACTCTAAGTCCAACCGACCGAAAACCACCCACCACAGATTACTCGCGGATGAAGACCCGGAATTTCATGTAACCACCTATGAAAATGGCGCCTATTTGTTGGACCCGTTCTACCGACGAGGGTTAGAAGATAAATTAGAAGGTGCATTTACGTTAAAAGACGTAGCGCCTGAGGGGTTCGAACATTCGGAATATTACTCTGTGTTTTACAAAAATAGCGGATTTGAGAATGAGCTGTGCCTAATTCTCCAATTGCAGAGTGACTTTTTTCTGAGCCTGTCCATTGTTAAACACGAGAAGGGTGAAGTATTTGATCCTCGAGATATCCAGACCATTAATTTAATTTTTCCTTTATTAAAAAGTGTTTTTGATCGCTATGTCTCAAATTATATCCAGGAAGTCGATACCAGTTTCGAAAATCATCTCGATAATGCTCTGGAAACTTTTGGCTCTTCGATGTTAACACCAAAAGAGTGTGACATTCTTCACTATGTGTTGCGCGGCTACGCAAATAAATACATCGCCGAAAAGATGGATAACAGCGCAGAAACCATTAAGCATCATCGTAAAAATATCTATTTGAAATTGGATGTTTCTTCACAGTCTGAATTATTTTATTTGTTTATTGCGGCATTAAAGGCACTCCCTGAAGGCTCTAAGCAAGATCCCCTGGTTTATATTTAATCGATTTATCCCCTATTCAGGGGATGTTTTTTACTCCTGAACTTTGAAATATTGTGGTATCGCACAATTATTAGCGCCTTAAATAGGCCGTGTATTCCTATACCAAATAACAACAAAAGGCAGCTTTCAGGAAAACTAATGCAATCCTATTCCGAATTTTTCATTAATGGTCAATGGCTAACTCCTGCCTCTCAAGCAACCATCGACGTTTATAATCCGGCAAACAATAAAGTATGCGCTCGGGTTCCAGCCGCCAACAATGAGGATGTGGACAAAGCTATTGCAGCCGCTTACCAGGCATTTCCGGCATGGTCCGGTACTAAATCTGGACAAAGACGTCAGTTTATTTTGGCGATAGCCGATGAAATGCAAAATCGCTTTGATGATTTAGTCGCGGCGATTTCCGATAGCATGGGCTGTCCGAGAGAATTGACAAAAGATATTCAGGTACAAGGTTCTATTGATGCATTTCGTGCTTTTGCGGACATGACTTCATTTGTTGATGAATATTCATCGAAAGATGGCGTCATGGAGTGTAAATCTGCGGTTGGTGTTTGTGTACTGATTAATCCCTGGAATTATCCGTTGTCGCAGTTAGTTGGTAAATTGGGGCCGGCATTGGCTACCGGGAGCACAGTCGTGGTGAAGCCTGCAGAACAAACGCCTTTGCAGGATATCATTCTGGCCGAGATCATTGAAAAAGTGGGTTTGCCAGCGGGGGTTTTTAATCTAATAACTGGCTATGGCAATCAAATTGGTGAACGGTTGTGTTCACACCCGTTTGTCGACATGGTGTCGTTTACCGGCTCTACAGCAGCTGGCATAAAGGTCGCTGAATCTGCGGCAAGTACGGTAAAAAGAGTTTGTCAGGAACTGGGTGGTAAATCACCATTTATCATTACCCCGGATGCCGATCTTGAGGCTGCGGTTCGCTACGGTGTTGAAGATGTGATGTTAAATTCCGGGCAAACCTGCTGCGCGCTAACCCGTATGTTGGTACCAGCATCTAAGTATCAGCAAGTGGTTACTCTTGCGAAGCAAGTTGCTGAAGAAAACACTGTCGGAGATCCTCTTGATGCAGATTCAACCATGGGGCCTCTGAGCTCAAAACTGCAGCAACAGCGAGTGTTGCAATATATAAAGTCGGGTATCGAAGAGGGCGCGACATTGGTAACCGGTGGAACCTATATTCCAGAGCAATTGTCGGAAGGTGCTTATGTGATGCCTACCATTTTTGCCGATGTTACCAACGACATGAAAATTGCGCGAGAAGAAATCTTTGGGCCGGTGCTTTGTATTATCGCCTATCAAAATATCGATCAAGCCATTTCTATTGCCAATGATACCGATTACGGCCTGTCTTCTTCGGTATACGCTGGCGATTCAAAATCAGCGTTAAAAATCGCTCGCCAGATCCGAGCCGGACAATGTTATATTCAAGGCAGTTACTTCAATACCTCCGCACCGTTTGGTGGTTTTAAGCAATCCGGTAATGGCCGTGAATGGGGTGAAGAAGGGTTGCGAGAATTCATCGAGATACAATCAATAATCACCGACTAGGAGCGTCGTATGACTACTCAACATAACCATAATAAAACACTGGGTAAACGCGATATCTTCTTGTTTTGCGTATCGGCCGTATTACTTCTGGACACGCTTGCCGCCGGTGCTGTTATGGGGCCTACGGTTATTTTCTGGTGGCTCCTTCTTACCGTCATTTTCCTTATCCCTTTTGGTGCAATTAGCACCGAACTGGGCACAGCTTATCCTGAACAAGGCGGAATTTATGCGTGGGTAAAACGCGCATATGGCCAGAAAATGGCGTCCCGTATCAGTTGGTATTACTGGGCGAACGTTGCAGTATGGGTTCCGGCAATATTTATCCTGTTCGCCGGGATCTTCTCGCAATTGTTTTTTCCTGATCTTTCCTTAAATGCACAAATTATTATGGGCCTGGTGATGATTTGGCTAACCGTTGTGGTGAACATAGTTGCTCTTAACATTGGTAAATGGATCCCTAATATTGGTGCGGCATTTAAGATAATTATTTTCTCGATCTTAATTTATGGTGGTATTTCTTATGGCCTGGAGCATGGTGTTGCCAATGAGTTTTCTTTGCAAACGATGATCCCGAGTTTGGAAAATGGTGGTTTAAGCCTTCAGTATTTACCTGCGGTTGTTTACGGCATGTTGGGTTTTGAATTGGCCAGCGCTAGTAGCGACGAGATGAAAAACCCAACCCGGGATCTTCCCAAAGCAGTCTTTAGTTCAATCGCTGTGGTTGTTGGTGCTTATATACTCGCGACATCCGCCATCCTTATTGCTCTGCCGGCGGGCGATGTTGATGTTGTTGATGGATTAATTGTTACCCTTAACCAGTTCTTTGGTGGCACACCTGAAGGGAATGCCTTGGTTATTATCTTAGGTGTTGGTGCGCTTTATACGTTTTTCTCTAATGGAACCACCTGGTCGATGGGAGCCAATCGTGCAGCAGCAGAGGCAGCAATCGACAAAGAATTACCCCAAGTTTTTGCTCTTGAATCAAAGCAAGGTACACCAGTGGGCGCGGCGATACTATTAGGGCTTGCAGCCTCCACACTGCTGGTTCTCTATGGTTTTCTTGCTGGCTCGAATGAAGATTTATTCTGGTCGTTGTTCGCATTCAGCGGCGTGATCTTTATCCTTCCATATGTCGTCATGTGCACGGCATTCGTGAAGATCCGTGAGCAGCACATAGGTACCATGGGTGTTATTGCTGAAGATGGCACATTCAGGTTTCCCGGAACACCAGCTTTCGTTAAAGCCTGTGCTTATCTTTGTACAATCATTTTGTCGTTAACGATATTCCTGTTTATTTATGTGCCAGGTGAAGGCGTTGTCTGGGAAGTTTTATGGGGTTCTTTAACTGTCATACTCATTGGTGAAGCCATTATCAACCGACGATTGAGTAGCCACTCATCGGACGCGGTAAACGTGCCGAAATCATAAATGTCTGGGTTAAAGTTTAAAGTAAATGGAGTATATATATGCCGACTAATGCTGAATTAGCGCTACAACAGGCAAGTTTTTTTCCTTATTGGCTGGACAACCCGGAACGACCGACTGAAGAGCCATCGTTAAAGGAAGATATCAAAACCGATTTGCTTATCGTGGGTAGCGGATTTACGGGTCTTTGGACTGCGGTTCAGGCAAAAGAGCAAAATCCTGAAAGAGATGTTGTGGTAATCGAAGCGCATAGTGCGGCTATTGGCGCATCGGGTCGACCAGGTGCAATCCTTTCAACCTCATTGATGCACGGTATGGAAAACTCTTATCGATTGTTCGAATCGGAAATGGATGAATTGGAACGGTTGGGTAAAGAAAACATGGATCAGTTCCGCGAAACCATTGAAAAATATCAGATTGATTGTGATGTTGAGTGGAGTGGAGAACTAACCGTTGCGGTAGGTAAACACGGCATCGAAGATATTGAATCCGAGCACGAACTTTACGTTAAATTTGGCCATGACGCACACCTGTTATCTCGTGAACAAGTGCAGTCGGAAATTAATTCACCTCTGTTTGAAGGTGGTCTGTGGTCGAAACAACGCTCTGGTATCGTTCACCCGGCAAAGCTGGCCTGGGGGCTTAAACGGGTGGCAAAACTATTAGGTGTTACGTTTTACGAAAATACGCCAATGCGGAAAAGCAAATCTAAAGGCGAAAACGTTATCGTTTACACACCGAATGGTAATGTTATCGCTAGAAAGGTGATTTTGGCAACCAATGCGTTTACCAAGCACAAGAAAAAAATATCTTCCCGAGTTGCTGCTATTCGCGATCGAATCGTCATGACCGAACCGCTTACAGAAGCCCAACTAGATGCTTTAGGGTGGAAAAACAGACAAGGTATCTATGACACCCGCACGCAGTTAAATTATATGCGCTTAACCAAAGATAACCGGGTTCTGTTCGGTGGCAGATTGGGCTATTTTTTCAATAATAATACTGATCCTGACTACGATAAAACCGCAGAGCCTTATGTGCGCCTAGTTGAAGCTTTGTACCGGACTCTGCCTGCGCTGGAGGGGATTAGAATTTCTCATGCTTGGAGCGGCCCAATTGCGCTGACAACCCGAATGGCCGTTCATTATCAGTATTACCATGGTGGAAAAATGGTTTTTACTGGCGGATATTCTGGCTTTGGAGTAACCGCGAGTCGATTTGCGGCAAGAGTCGCATTGGCTATCGTCGATGACGTTGATATTCCTGAGCGTCAGCTAGAGTTTGCTAAAACCTTACCAAGCTGGTTACCGCCTGAGCCATTTCGTTGGGTAGGTGCAAAAATAACCATGTACGCCCTCGATACCTGCGATGAGAAGGGGGGTTGGCGGATCCCCTGGTTGAATATGGTTGAAGGGATGGGCTTCCCGTTAAAACCTTAACTTATTTTTGTCGTCGATTAACACTTAACTTATGTAAGGTTCGGCGTACTTTAAAAATCGGAGAATTAAAATGAAATCATTTAGTTACCAGAGACGAGTAGAAGGTGGCGGCACGAGTCGCCTTGACCGCTGGGGAATGAATTCAGAGTATGGCGTGTTAAAAGACGTATTAATTGGGCCAATGGATCACTATTCCTGGCAGACGGGTAACGCCATGTCCAGACGGTCTATGCGCTTAGGTCGTCAATTTGATAAAAATATTGCCCGACAGCAGTACAACGAAATGCTGGATGCTTACCGAAGTGCCGGTGTTACCCCGCATTTATTAAACCCTGATCCTAACTTGCCTTATCAGCTATATGCCCGCGACTCATCGGTTATGACGCCCTGGGGACCTGTTGTTACCCAGATGTTCAGCCCATGGCGCCGTGGCGAGTGGGCTGAAATTGTTAAGTTTTATCAGAAAATGGATATTCCGCTTTATGACATTATCACCGCGGGCACGTTTGAAGGCGGTGATTTTATGGTGTTGGAACCTGGTGTGATTTTATGTGGTTACACAGGCGAGAGAACCAGTGAAGCCGGTTTAAAGCAGATGCAGGCCTGGGTCGAAGCGGAAGGCTGGGAATTTAAGAGCTACCAGTTTGATCCTTACTTTCTGCATCTTGATGTCAAAGTTGCCATGCTGTCGGAAAAGCTGGCGGCGGTTTGCACCCAGGCGGTGGAAGACGAATTACTCGATTGGTTTAAATCTCGCGGTATTGAGATCATCGATATTTCTTATCGCAGTGTGCTTGAGCTTGGCGTTAATGTGGTTGCTCTTGGCAACGACAGAGTTCTTATACCAGCGCAAAGCACGGAGCTAATTGAAAAATCCAAAGCCCACGGCTTAGAAGTTTTTGCTCCGGATATGTCGATGTTTACCTCTGGCGGTGGCGGTGTTCACTGTATGTGCCAGCCGTTGAACCGGGAAGACGGGTAATGAATGGTATGGCAAATATGAACAACGTCCAAGCGATTGCGGTTAACGGCGAGCGCCTTTGGCAGTCATTGATGAGTATGGCTGAAATTGGCGCGACCGACAAAGGTGGCTGTAATCGCCAGGCACTAACGCAACTGGATAAAGCCGGGCGAGATCTGTTTATCCAGTGGTGCGAACAAGCCGGTTGTGAAGTTCGTTATGACCAAATGGGGAATTTATTTGCCCGTCGCCCTGGTAAAAACAATGAGTTGCCTCCGGTAATTACCGGCAGTCATCTGGATACCCAACCGACCGGCGGAAAGTTTGACGGGGTCTATGGGGTGCTTGCAGGACTGGAAGTTATTCGCACGCTCAATGAACAAAATATTGAGACCTTACATCCGATTGAGGTAATAGTCTGGACTAACGAAGAAGGGGCGCGCTTTTCTCCTGCGATGATAGGCTCTGGTGTCTGGTGTGGTGAATTTGCTATTGATTATGGCTGGTCGCGGACTGACAAACAGGGGGTAAGTATCAAAGACGAGCTCATTACCCATAATATGCTCGGTGAGGCGACATGTCGGGCGTTTGATGTCAAAGCGGCATTTGAACTGCACATCGAACAAGGACCTATTCTTGAGGCGGAAGAGCTACAGATTGGTATTGTTCAGGGTGTACAAGGGATGCGTTGGTATGATTTAACCATAACAGGAAGTCCGGTTCATGCTGGGCCGACGCCGATGGAGCAGCGTCGCGATCCTTTCATGGGACTGGCGGACATGACTAAAAAACTTTATGAACTAGCAGCGCATTATGCGCCATGGTCGCGGGTAACATTTGGAGATATTCAGGCGCTGCCAGGAGCGCGTAATACCGTCCCTGAGCAATTAATTCTGGCAGTAGACTTACGTCATCCCGATCAAAAAATCCTGCAACAAATGGATCTGGCGTTTAGACAAATCGTTTCAGAAGTAAGTGAGCGATATCAATTATCGTCATCGATTCGTGATGAGTGGAATTCGCCAGCGGTCACATTTGATGACAATTGTGTGGCCGCGGTATCGGCTGCAGTCGATGCTTTTGGGTACTCGGCGAAACTAATGTTTAGCGGTGCCGGGCATGATTCTGTGTATGTTTCAAAAGTGGCGCCGACTTCAATGATATTTATCCCCTGTGAAGGAGGTATTAGCCACAATGAGGCAGAAAACGCCCACAAAGATGATATTACTGCCGGCGCTAATGTGTTGCTTGGTGCTATGTTGAGGATGGCGGAATGATTTAGCGGGAGTTAGCACTTGCAACTCCCAAAGTGCGCCTCGCAAGCGATACTCCGGGAACGCGACGACAAACATCGCTTCGAGTACGCTGAAGTCATCAGCTCCGAGTTGCCGACATGGACGTTGGTATACAGAATTTGTCAGGAACCGAAATTCTATACCCGTGACACAAAACATCGCTTCGAGTGAAAACCCACAAAAACCTGCGTCATGCCGTGATACTACACGGCATCTAGGGCTAGAGCCGAACGACTCTGATGTGCCAACAACGGGAATTGAAATTCCCTCAAGGTGGAGAAAGAAACACGTTTCTTTGGGTGGAGATTACGATAAATCGTAATGGAGGGATAATGCGCAAAACGCATTGGGTGGATAACGTTTCATTTTATGAAACGTTGGTAAAAGCCACAAAAAAACCTGCGTCATGCCGTGACACTACACGGCATCTAGGGCTAGATCCAAACGGCTTTGATGTGCCATTAGCGGAAGTTGATTAATCTTTGATTGGAGCCGACATTGATTCTTTAGCCGTCATTCTTCTATTGAGTTTAGATAGCAACTTGTCTTGGTTTTTATCGTAATAATCTTTTTGAATACCAAACTCAAAATAGTCTCTGGTTTTTGAACGCAAACCTTGTAGTTTGATGTGGCAGTTATAAAATTTATAACCTTTTAGTTGAATCAACTCAAAATCAATAGATTTTATTTCATTTAGATATATTTCTGGTTCAATACTGTCATTTGAATTTTCGCTGTATCGATAAATGCTATTCTCTGTTATCTCGACCAGTGTACTTCCTAAATCATATTTAGCGATGACCCAAGCAGAAAAGTGAAATACCAAATAACTTCCCGACGCTAGCCATAACACTACCTCTAATTGATTAATCTGATTTTCAAGGCGAAAATCTAACGGCAACAAAGCATAACTGGCAAAACACCCAATAAAAACCACTGTAGCAACAGCGAGTTTACCTAAGGGTAGTTTCCCTATTTTATTTTTATACTGCCACAAGGCATATCCTGAAGGTTCATACCATTTCATCATTTAGAAACCTTCAAGGTATGTGCCAATGTCTTTACCTTGGTCACTTTCCGCCATACCTAAAAAAGTCGCACGACTGCCAGCGTCTCGAATGCTTAGTCTGTGAAAAATTAAACAAAGCAGGAAGTATAATATTGTGAACACTGCTAGCATGCCAATGAAGAGAAATGACTTCCCAAATATTTCTAGCCCGTCGTGAGAGAAAATTATAGGTATTCCAATTAGAGATGTAAGCCAAATCACATGGCGGCTGGACGTTATAAACGCTATTTTTAGAACATTTTTACTATACAAAGGGGGAGTTCCTTTTCTTCCGCTTATCGCTCACAGCGGACCATGAGCGATAGGTTAATCCAGAGCCTTATTCAGTTCCTTTCGCGTCTGCGACGATTTCTCTTACATCGGCAAGCAACTGCTTGGCGTCATAAACAATGCCATCTTTGACGGTGTAAACTACACCTCCTACCCGGGTCGGCTGATTGTTATCGTCCAGACGAAAATGACCGGTACCATATAACACTTTAAAGTTGCGCAGCGGGTTTTCTTTGACGATAACCATATCCGCTTTTTTGCCAACGCGCAGTGAGCCAATATCTTGCTCCATGCCCAGTGCCTCTGCACCGTTGTATGTCGCACTCTTTATGACTTCCAATGCGTTAAAACCGGCTTCTCTTAAAAGCTCGAGCTCACGGATGTAACCAAAACCATAGATTTTGAAGATATACCCGGAATCGGAACCTGTGGTTACCCGGCCGCCATGATTTTTATAATCATTTAAAAACGCCATCCAGGTTTGGAAATTTTTCTTCCAGGCGATTTCATTATCCGTGGTCCAGTCAAACCAGTAACTGCCGTGGGCATAGCGAGAGGGTTGAAAGAAATCCCATAACGTGGGCAAGGTGTATTCCTGATGCCAGTCGGCATTCATCTCCCGCATTAAATCGCGACTGGCTTCATAAATGGTCATAGTCGGATTCATGGTGAAATCCAGTTCAATGAGTTCATCTCGCACCGCGTTCCAGTGATCGCTGCCAGGCTTTGCCGCCTGACCCCATAATTTGCCAGCTTCGCCAAAGCGATCCATTTCATTGTTGTAGTTGTAGTCTGGCGAATAGTTTTGAATGGTTTGATTTTCAAATAATGCTTCTGGCAAACCATACCAATGTTCCATGGTCGTCAGCCCCATACGCGCAGAATCTAGGACATTCATGCGCGCCACTTCCAGTTGTGCATGATGCATCATAGTACCCAAGCCTGATTTTTTTGCCTGGCTTAAGGCCGCTTCCATGATTGCCGGTTCTGCACCAAAGAACTTAATTCCCTTGGCACCATCCCGAGCAATTTTCTTAACCCATTTTGTCGCCTGCTCCGGGGTGGTAATTGGCTCATCAATGCCCATGCCGAAACCTACATAGGGGACAATACGCGGTGCAGCTATGGTGTTTTTAGCGGATCGTTCAACGTGATCAAGGACCCAATCTACGCCATTAAAACTGCCCGGTTCGCGTACTGTGGTAATGCCATGTGCAAGCCACAGCTTTAATACGTATTCGGCTGGAATATTATCGGCACTGCCACCAATGTGCCCGTGCATATCAACAAAACCCGGGAGAATATAATGGCCTGTGACATCCAATTCTTTGTCACCTGGATTTGCGACAGGACGACGACTCGCTTTAATCGGCACACCGGGGTTTCCAACGTTTACCATGGCAACAATCCGATCGTCTTCAATGACGATATCCATGGGCCCTTGAGCAGGCGCACCTTCACCGGTAACAACGTTAGCGCCACGCAAAATCAGACGCTCGTATGGTCCGTCTCCCCGGTCTCGCTGCGGCGCTTTATCGCCAGGAGCCGCATAAACGGTTGACGTGAGAGTGCTTAACAACAAAGCCTGAAATAAGGTTTTGCTTACCAATAACTTTAATTCTCTGATCATAATGATGTCTTTTATTTGGTGTAGATCCGCTCAGCCGGATTGAATAACATCCATGAGGTTAACACATATTTGTCGTTTGAAATTGGAATGTTGCCCCGGTGAGTGTGAGTAAAACCACAAGGGGCAATGATCATAGTTCCCGTCTTGGGACGAATACTACGTTGCTGATAATAAAAATCCGTTTCGCCACCTTCGTCAACATCGTTCAGATAAATCAGAAATAATAAGGTGCGATGCAAGGCCATATTACCATTTAACTGCGGGTAGATCTCTGAATGCCAATAACCGTAATTGCCAATCCCTTTATCGTATTTTTGGGCATTAATCGGCGCTAACTGAAACAAGTATCGGATCAGATTCATGATGTTGGGTCTGCCCACTTCATTGAAATTTTCTTCGGTTAATTGCACTGGCTTGCCGGTCGATGGATGATTGACGGTAAGAGAAATCCCACTGATTAACGCAAAAAAGTACTTTTCCAGATATGCCTGAATATTTTGGGTGGTTGCTTGCAATATAGTGCTCAGCGACGATTGAAATTCAGGGTGTTGGTTCAGGTAAATATCCGAGCTGACTTTCTTGCTGGTATCCACACCGCCACCAGTGATCCCCGCCGTTTGATGCGGGCTTTGCTCGAATTGGGTAATAAATTGTTGGCAAAACTCTGTCGACAAGGCATTGTCATATACTTCGATAAAATCGGTCACGGCACTAAATAGGTTATTTGCAAAAACGTAGCGTTACTATGCAATAATTTTGATGTTATACCAAGTCTTATAGATGATAGCCCAGCCACGAAATATATTTGCACATATCGGCTAGATGATAATCTGTTTATAATCATTGATATCAAGTTCAACCTGTTGAGTTATACGTTATGTTTAGCGATGAATTTTACCCACGTTTTAGCGATACTGATGCCTTGGGGCATATTAACAATACCTGTATCCCGGTATGGTTTGAAGGCGCACGAGAAGGCGTTTTTAAAGTATTCTCACCAGATTTAGACCTGAAAACATGGCCACTTATCCTTGCCAAAATTGATGTGCACTTTCATGCGCAAATTTTTTATGGTGAAAAAATTGAAGTGCGTACCTTCGTGTCGCGCATTGGCAATTCTTCATTTGATGTATATCAGGAAGTTTGGCAACAAGACGAATGTAAGGCGAGTGGCACGGCCGTCATGGTTCATTTTTGTTATCAGCAACAACGCGCGGTGGCGATTGACGAAAACCTGAAGCAAATCTTGCTCAGCCATGCCCCGACACAAGAAAAACGCTCTTAAGGCAAAAATAAAAAACTGCTGACAAGCAGGTGATTCTGACAAGCCTGACATGTTAAACTAACTTCTTTTTTGCGAAATGAAGCGCTACGGCTTTATCTCAGTTATCCATTAATCATTAAAAATCCATACACATATGAATCAAGACGCTCTGAATCCTATTGAGAAAAAAGCCGCTCTATCTTTGGCTGGTGTTTTTGGCCTGCGGATGATCGGCTTGTTTATGATTCTGCCTATCTTTGCCGTCTACGGTGCTGAACTTGAAGGATTCAACGGTCTATGGCTTGGCTTAGCCATCGGTGCTTATGGATTTACCCAGGCGTTATTGCAAATTCCTATGGGAATTTTGTCGGATAAATTTGGACGTAAACCGATCATTTATGCGGGCTTGGTGATGTTTTGCATCGGCAGCATCGTTGCTGCCATGTCAGAGTCTGTCTATGGCGTAGTGATCGGTCGGGCGTTACAGGGGATGGGAGCGATTGCCAGTGCCGTACTTGCGCTGGCGGCAGATTTATCCCGGGAAGAGCAACGGCCAAAAGTGATGGCCACAATCGGGATGTTTATCGGGGTTTCTTTTGCTCTGGCTATGGTACTTGGGCCGGTGGTTGCCGATGCCTTTGCCTTATCCGGTGTGTTCTGGTTAACCGCAATACTGGCATTAGGTGGCATGCTGGTGATTAAATATATCGTGCCAGACGCGATAAATGTCGCCCCTAAAGGCGATAGTGTGGCGGTGCCAGCGAAATTGAAAATGATGTTGGTTAACCCGCAGTTAATGCGTTTAAACGTGGGCGTCTTTAGTTTGCACCTGGCATTAACGGCCATGTTTGTGGCGTTACCAGCCATGCTTGTCGACTTGGGATTTGCCGCTAACCGTCATTGGCAATTGTATTTGCCCGCCCTGTTGGTCGCGTTCGTCCTGATGGTGCCTTTTATGATTTGGGCGATTAAGAAAAATAAAGAAAAACTGGTGTTTTGTGCTGCCGTTTTATTACTGATTGCATGTGCATTGGCGCTTTGGGTTTATCAGCAAAGTTTTATCGCACTGGTTGTTACTGTGGTTTTGTTTTTTGTCGCGTTTAACTATCTGGAAGCTACCATGCCATCCACGTTGTCGCGGATCGCACCTGCCGGCGACAAGGGCAGCGCCATGGGAATTTTCTCAACCAGTCAGTTTTTCGGTGCGTTTGTTGGTGGACTTGCTGGGGGTGTTGTACAAATGAATTACTCCCAGGCCGGGGTTTTCCTATTTGCCGCCCTGATTTTAGTTGTCTGGCTGTTGCTGGCGCTCACCATGAAAATGCCAGCGAAAGCGAAAAGTGTTAGTTTAAAACTCAATTTTTCTGATGAAGACCATGCCAAAGAAGTGGCACAAAAGATAATGACAATGCCTGGCGTCATTGAATCGACGATCGTTTATTCGGAATCGGTTGCCTATTTGAAAATCGACGAAAAACTGGCCGATCTCACGTCAATCAAAGCCCAGTTCTCTTAAGCGCGATCATCAACCCTGGGTTATTCGATCCTGATGATTTCCCGGGGTATGGTCTGATTTGGAAATGTCAATTCATCACCAGTCACTAACCCCTGAATCTCTGTGCCGATAGGGCTGTCTGGGCTAATGGCTACCACCTTATCGCCCTGAAGCATTTCACCGCTACTATAGGGACAAAGAAAATATTGGATGTCGAGTTGCTCAAACGTGATTACAGCGCCCGGGGATATTTCATCGTCATTGCAAAAATCTCGCGGTGAATATTGTTTCAGACCGACAACATTCGCGGTTAATTCCGCAAGTCTCTTTGATTGCCCTAACGCCAGATACGAAGCTTCCAGCCCCAAGGTGTCATATTGAGTTTCCGGAACGCTTTGTTCATCCGTTGCCGCAGCATGAGCCGCAGCTAAGGCATCTTTTGTTTGCTGCAGTTTCGCTTCTTTAATCGCGATAAGTTGATTGACGAGTGCTGATTTATTCACAAGTTTAGTGTTCTATTCGTTATCGGTTTAAAACGTTATACCAATCACATTAAATTATTGCTCACTCAGTGAGAATTTAAAGGCTTTTAGGCAAGGCTTTGATTGCAGAGAATGGTCGCTCCATTATCTCAAAATCGGTCAAAATCAGTAACGCAGGATAAATGCCTTTAAAACTCACCCGTAGGGAGTTTGTCAGAGGTCCATTTACTACCCTATATTTCATTAATATAGAGTGACTATATCAATAAAATTTATGTTGTAACTGAACCTCTGCCCTAACTCTGAGTTGTGCACAAACTTAATGTGATTGGTATTAGCAATGGTGGCATGATTAAATTTTACAGGAAATCACCGGTTGATGTTGTTAAAATGTTAACCCTTTGAGCTAAGGGTGATTTTGAAATGCACTTTCAACTATCCTTATTAGACTCTCCAATCAACGACGACTGTCATCCCAGATAGGGTATGAGGAAATACAGATGCAGGCAGCCCTGGAAATTTCAGGCTTAAAGAAGACCTACAAAGGTGGTTTTCAAGCACTTAAAGGTATTGATCTACAGGTTATGCAAGGCGACTTCTTTGCCTTACTTGGTCCAAATGGTGCGGGGAAATCGACGACTATTGGTGTCATCACCTCTTTGGTTAATAAAACCGCAGGCAAGGTACAGGTGTTTGGACACGACATCGATTCGCAACTGGATAAAGCAAAAAGCTACTTAGGGTTGGTGCCTCAGGAGTTTAATTTTAATCAGTTTGAAGCGCCAATGAAGATTTTGGTAAATCAGGCGGGTTATTATGGCGTCGAACGTAAAGTGGCCAAGCAAAGAGCCGAAAAATACCTCAAGCAGTTGGACTTGTGGGATAAGCATGATCAACCATCGCGCAACCTATCCGGTGGAATGAAACGTCGTTTGATGATTGCCCGGGCGTTAATGCACGAACCGAAAGTATTGATTTTGGACGAACCCACGGCGGGTGTCGACATCGAATTGCGCCGTCATATGTGGGATTACCTGCGCGAGTTAAACCGCCAGGGCATTACCATTATTTTGACAACTCACTACCTCGAAGAAGCGGAAATGCTGTGCCGCAATATTGCCATTATCGATAAGGGTACGATTGTTGAAAATACCGATATGAAAACCTTATTATCGAAACTGCATATTGAAACCTTTGTGTTGGACTTAAAGCTGGACTCGGCTCAGCCACAGTTGCAAGGTGTTGACCACCGGGTGATTGATGACCATACGATAGAAGTGGATATTGCCAAATCACAGAGCGTTAATACCGTTTTCACCCAGTTAACCGAACAAGGAATCGACGTGCAAAGTATGCGTAACAAAGCCAATCGTCTTGAAGAGTTATTTGTTACCCTGGTCGCCAATAATGCTAAGGGAGCTCAGTAATATGTCATTGACTACGACTCGCATTGCATTGAGCAGCATTCTTCATAAAGAAGTTCATCGGTTCATGCGGATCTGGGTGCAAACTCTGGTACCGCCGGCAATTACCATCAGCCTGTATTTCGTTATTTTTGGATCATTGATCGGCAAACGAATTGGTGAAATGGGCGGATTTGACTACATGTCATTTATTGTTCCTGGTTTGATTATGATGTCAGTTATCACCAACTCATATTCCAACGTAGCGTCCTCTTTCTTCAGTGCCAAATGGCAACGTAATGTCGAAGAAATGCTGGTCGCACCGGTCCCTAATTGGGTGATCGTTGCCGGTTACGTCGGTGGTGGTATGGCCCGTGGTATTTTAGTGGGCTTGATCGTAACGGTTGTGGCTCTCTTTTTTGTCGATATTCAAATCCATAATATCTGGGTGATCATCGCAACCGTCATGTTAACGTCTGCGGTGTTTGCATTGGGGGGACTAATTAATGCTGTTTTTGCCGGCAGTTTCGACGATATCTCGATTATCCCAACCTTTGTGCTAACGCCGTTAACATATCTCGGTGGTGTCTTCTATTCAATTTCCCTGTTACCGGAATTCTGGCAGGGAGTGTCTAAAATTAATCCTATTGTCTATATGGTCAATGCATTCCGTTACGGGTTTCTCGGCATTAGTGATGTCAGCCTGACGGTGGCGTTTAGTGTCATTGGCGTATTTATTGTTACCTTGTACGCGATTGCCATGTATTTAATTTCCCGAGGCATAGGTTTAAGAAGCTAATGAGTTTTGGTGATTCAAAAGCCATAGTAACCAATCAGGATGGGCTGAATGAGCACTTGGATGATGTCGTTAAAAAGCATTTATCCCATGAGTTTTTAAAGCCCATATCAACCCATACTATGGACGCTTTTGCACAGGTTCACGAAAAAGTTATCAACTTTTCCGGCAATATCATTCTTGATTCCTGTTGTGGGGTGGGGCAAAGCACACGAATTTTGGCGCGACGCTATCCCGATGCCCTGGTGATTGGCGTCGACAAATCCTTACATCGCATTCAGCGCAACGTTCAGGATGCCAATGAGCCGGATAATTTTGTATTAGTGCGTGCGGATCTAAACGATTTTTATCGACTGGTGGTCGATAATCATTGGCAGGTTGCACAACATTTTTTGTTGTATCCAAATCCGTGGCCGAAAGCAAAACATCTACAAAGGCGCTGGCATGGCAGCTCGGTTTTCCCGTATATTCTGAAAATCTCAAATTCATTGATTTTACGTTCTAATTGGCTGCTGTATCTACAGGAGTTTCAACGAGCAGCCGAACTTGCCGGAAAAACCGGTACGATTGGCCAGGTTGACGATGTCGAGCCGTTAACCCCGTTTGAGGCCAAATACCGCGCCAGTGGTCAATCATGCTGGCAACTTAAATTTGAGCCTTATACCAATCACATTTAATTATTGCTAACTCTCAGTTGTGCACAAACTTAATGTGATTGGCATTAGTCATTAACAGACTGGCATTAACCGATATATTTTCATCAAGAACGTAACTTATGGCGAATGACAACCGCGACGCGCAGGCAGACAACGATACCCTTCTGAAAATTTTTACCATTCCGGAGGCGCCTGATTCGACCTTGAGCCAAATCGAGACACAAATCTCGAAAAACCTGAATGGCTTTTTAAGCCATCATATTGTCGCGACCGATAAACCCTTATCGGAAATTGAACAGGATTTTTTAAGCTCAGCCTTGCCGGAGCGTCCCGCATTTGTGTCCGATCATACCCGAGAACTATTAGATAAGTTGATAGCCCAGTCGGTGCATACCTCAGCACCAAGTTTTATCGGTCACATGACATCCGCGCTGCCTTATTTTCTTTTACCTTTATCTAAGCTGATGGTCGGGCTTAACCAAAATCTGGTAAAAATTGAAACCTCAAAAGCTTTTACGCCGATGGAGCGTCAGGTATTAGGCATGATGCACCGCATGGTTTACGGTCAAGATGACAACTTCTATCAGTTCTGGATGCATGATGCAGATTCCTCTTTGGGTGCTTTTTGCTCTGGTGGTACCGTTGCCAATATTACCGCGTTGTGGGTCGCACGCAATAATTTGCTGGCGGCAAAGCCTGGCTTTAAAGGCGTTTCAGAAGAGGGCTTGCTCAAGGGAATGAAAGCCTATGGCTATGAGGAACTGGCGATATTGGTATCAGAGCGTGGTCACTATTCACTGAAAAAAGCCGCGAATATCCTTGGTATTGGCCATGACAGTATTATTGGCATTGCCACGGATTCTCAGCACCGTATGGATTGTCAGTTGCTCAGACAAAAATGTGCTGAGCTTAGCGCGCAGAACATTAAGATAATGGCGATTGTCGGTATTGCCGGTACCACAGAAACGGGAAGCCTGGATCCGTTAACGGAAATGGCTCAGATTGCGCATCAATATCAGGCACATTTCCATGTTGACGCTGCCTGGGGTGGTGCAACCTTGTTGTCAGAAACATACCGGCCTTTACTCAAAGGCATTGAACGGGCCGATTCCGTGACCATCGATGCTCATAAACAAATGTATGTACCGATGGGGGCCGGACTTGTGGTATTTAGAAACCCAAAAGCAGTTGCCGCTATTGAACATCATGCAGAATATATTTTGCGTAAGGGTTCAAAAGACTTAGGGAGCCATACGCTGGAGGGTTCACGACCGGGAATGGCGATGTTGTTATATGCCAGTTTGCATATTATTTCTCGCCCAGGGTATGAATTATTGATTAATCAGAGTATCGAAAAAGCCCGGTATTTCGCCAGTTTAATCGAGCAGCATCAGGATTTTCAATTGGTCAGCAAGCCTGAACTTTGTCTGTTAACGTACCGATTTGTGCCGGCACAAGTTCAGCAATATTTGCAATCCTGTTCGTTAGGCAAAGCGCTACAAATTAATGAAGTGCTGGATCAATTAACCATAGTGATGCAAAAACTGCAGCGCGAAGCGGGCAAGTCATTCGTGTCCCGGACACGGATCCCAGAACAGGGTCAAGATAGTCAGGCGATTAGTGTGTTTCGAGTGGTACTGGCAAACCCGCTGACAAGCGAAGATATATTGCAGCAGGTATTGGCCGAACAACAAAAGATCGCAAATGAGCAACAGACATTGCTGGCCCAATTGCAATCGTTAATCGAAGATTAATTTAGTTCTATCTGGATGTTGTCAATAAGCCTGGCTTTGCCGCAATGTGCGGCTGCTAATACAACCAGTTCTTTATCCTCTACAGTCGCGGGTTCCAGAGTTTTAGCGTTACAAATATCGATATAGTCGGTACGCATGCCACTGGCATCGATTTTAGAGCGGGCGATCATTTCAATATGCTCAAAATCCTGGCTTTCGCTGAGTCGGTGTTTGACCCACTGCAAGGTTTGATACAAATGGGTGGCCTGTTGTTTTTCGGTTGCCGTCAGATAGGAGTTTCTCGAACTCATCGCCAGGCCACTAACTTCTCGTTTCGTCGCTACCGGTACGATTTGGATCGGCATGGATAAATCTTCAACCATAGTCTGGATCATTTGTACCTGTTGAAAGTCTTTGAGTCCAAAGCAGGCGATATCCGGTTGTACCAAATTGAAGAGCTTACAAACGATCGTAGTTACACCGCGAAAATGACCTTTACGACTTTCCCCGCAATAACTGCCGGATAATCCAGGTACTTCCACGAAAGTTTGTTTATCAAGGCCTTTGGGGTAGACAATTTCTGGCGTTGGCGTAAATAGTACATCGACATTTGCCGCAATAAGTTTAGTCTGGTCCTGCTCGAGTGTACGAGGGTAATTATCGATGTCTTCATTGACGCCAAACTGCATTGGATTGACGAAAATACTGGCGACGATAACATCGGCATGGTGTTTTGCCGCGTCAATCAGGGATAAGTGACCTTGATGCAGGTTACCCATCGTCGGGACGAAGCCAATGGTTAGTCCTTTATCACGAAAGGATTTTAATACTGAGCGTAGCTCTGTTATGGAATTTACGGTTTTCATGACTACTGAAAGCTGTGCTCTTCGCCTGGAAAACGTCCTTGTGTTACTTCATCAATATATAAGGCAATTGCGTCATTGATATTGCCCGTTTCTGCTAAGAAATTGCGTGAAAATTTAGGGATTTTGCTAAATGAAATACCGAGCGCATCATGCATAACCAGGATCTGACCGTCAGTGTGTTTTCCCGCACCGATACCGATCACTGGAATGCTCAGTGTTTCACTGATTTTTTTTCCAAGCGCTGCCGGAATACATTCCAGCACCAGCAGCTGGATCCCTGCTTGTTCAAGTTTAATTGCTTGCTCAAGGATCTGTTGAGCCTGTTCAGAATCGCGACCCTGAACTTTGAATCCGCCAAATACATTGACGGCCTGAGGGGTCAGACCCAGGTGTCCGCATACCGGCACACTACGTTCGACCAGACCTGCAATGGTGTCAAACAGCCATTCACCGCCTTCCACTTTTACCATGTTGGCACCGGCCTGCATTAACTTACCGGCATTAGTGTAGGCTTGTTCAGGGGTTGCATAACTCATAAAGGGCATATCGCCAATGATCAAAGCTTTAGATGCCCCGTTACGCACACATTGGGTGTGATAGGCAACATCGTCGATACTGACCGGCAAGGTGTCGCTCTGCCCCTGCAAGACCATACCTAGTGAATCGCCAATCAACATAACATGCATACCTGCTTCGTCGAACAAACGAGCAAAGCTGGCATCATAGGCCGTAATTGAAGAAATTTTCTCGCCTGCAGACTTCATAGCCTGCAATTTACTGATGGTGATTCTACTCATAAATACATACTTATTTAAGTGATTCGCGTACCTTTGCACAGAAACAATTTTAGCGCAAATTCCCCTGAATTTTTATTCCGTTAGGGGCTACGGATGTTACCAGTTCGGCCAGACTCTGGCCATCGGGTAAGATTAAATCTTTGGCTATCTCTGCTAAAGGATAGAGAACAAACTCTCTTTCTTTCATCCCATAGTGAGGAATTCCAAGGCGCGGTAGAGTAATTGTCTGTTGGCCAAAAAGCAAGATATCAATATCAAGCACTCTTGCACCCCAACGTTCATCTTTTCTGACGCGCCCGGCATCTAACTCAATTTTTTGAGTAAGGTCTAATAACGCTAAAGGGGCAATATCGGTATCAAGGCCAATGACCGCGTTTAAATAATCCGGTTGATCCTGAGGTCCCATCGGCCGACTTTGGTAAATACTGGATAACGAAACAATCGTGATCTCAGCAACCATGGCCAATTGCTGCACAGCCCAACGTAATTGTTGGTCTGGATGCTCGAGATTACTGCCCAAGCCCAGATAAACGCGGTTCACTGTTTATTCCTTACCTGCAGCTTGACTGCGTTTTCTCGGTGAACGTCGACGTTTACGCGTGGTTTTAAAGCTCTTTATCATTTGCTGCTGGGTATCTGGAGACGCTTCTTGAAAAGATGTCCACCACTCAGCCAATTCTGCCACATCACCACCTTCGACCTTGCCTCGATATAACAGGAAGTCATAACCGGCTCTGAATCTGGGGTGTTCCAGCGTTTTAAAGGCTCGGCTGCCTTCTCGGCGAGTCAGACGATGTTGCAAAGCAAAAATGTCTTTCATTGGCAATTGAAAACGTTTTGGAATGGCAATACAGCGTTGTTGCTCCTGCAATACCTGAGTCATCGCCACGAAAAAAGCGTCTTGTGGCGGCATCCCCGATTTTGCTAATAGCTGTTGATTTTGTTTTTCTATTTCGTACCAAAGCACCGCAGCTAATAAAAATGCTGGCGTTACGCGCTTGCCGTCATTAATTCGGTTATCGGTGTTTAACAAAACCTGACGTACAAAGTGAACGCTTTTGTCATCCGCATCCTGAGCCAGGGTCTGGCTAATGTGTGGAAATAAAAACTCCAGCAACTGGTAATCGGCTAGCAAATCAAAATTTTCCCGGGCTTTGCCAGACAGGAATAATTTCATATATTCTTCAAACATTCGCGCGGCGGGAATGTTTGCCATAAGCGGCGCCAATTCGCGAATAGGACCTGCCGTGTCTTTGGCAATTTCCATATCAAGCTTAGTGGCAAAACGAATGGCACGTAGCATGCGCACCGGGTCTTCACGGTAACGGGTTTCAGGATCGCCAATTAAACGAATTTTTCGACCTTCTATGTCTTTAAGGCCATTGGCAAAGTCATAAACCTTGAAATCTTTGGTGGAGTAATAAAGAGCGTTAATTGTAAAGTCACGACGCTCAGCATCTTCTTCGATGCTGCCATAAATGTTGTCGCGCAATAACATACCATCTTCACTGCGTTTTGAATGATTCTGCTTGCCGGGGCGTGAGTCGCTTTTTTCAGGGCTGGCGTGATGTCCTCGGAAGGTGGCGACTTCAATAATGTCACGGCCAAAAACGATATGGGCAAGGCGGAAACGTCGACCGATAAGGCGGCAGTTACGAAATAATTTTTTGATTTGTTCCGGCGTCGCATTGGTGGCAATATCAAAATCTTTTGGATGTTCACCCAAGAGGATGTCCCGGACGCCACCACCGACTAAATAGGCGTCAAAACCACTTTTATTCAGGCGATAAAGCACCTTCAGGGCATTATCACTGATGTCTTTGCGGGAAATATTGTGTTCATCGCGCGACAGGACGCGGGGAAATTGTTCACCCATTGCCTGTTCTTTGTCCATGTTCTGCGTCTTTCCTAGTATTTTTTTTACCAGCTTTTTCAATACGTTAATCTTGCTCACCTCAACTACCAATAGGCGTTTATGCTTAGTCTGTAATTGGTCGTCTTAAAAATAGGCGGCCATTATACCCGTTTATATTCGACTATGCACAGGGATGCATTGATTTAATTGATAATTTGAGTCGTGGTCGCTGGTGTGTTCAGTATAGCCAACAAAATCGGCTACGTATTGTCATTGTCTGACACGGGGGAAGCTGGATATATGATTTCCTGATCACTGGGAATGCTGGCGAGATCCCAATGGGTCACGGCATAGTGAATAAGCTCGTCAACGCTTGCGGATAGTAACGCGGTTGGGGGGCGTTGACCTAAGAATGTTAATGCCAGGTGAAGCAGCTCCTGTGGACGATGTTTATCGATTGCAGGTGCGCCATTTTGTTTACTGAGTTTGTAGCCTTGCTCGGTAATCGCCAAAGGGACATGCGCGTATTGAGGTGGTGAGATATTTAAAGTCGCATACAGCGTCATCTGTCGGCAAGTAGGTTGCAATAAATCACAACCACGGACAACTTCAGTGATCCCTTGGTAAATATCATCGACCACCACCGCTAACTGATAAGCGAACAGGCCATCTCGTCGAAATATGGCAAAGTCTTCTTTGGCAAGATCATCAGGTTGTGAAACCAAGCCTTGAACCTTGTCCTGAAATTCGGGGAAAGGGTGTACATTAACCAGCCGGGTTGCCAGATTATCGCCCTTTAGTTGCAAATGCCGACAGTGGCCCTGATAAATACCGCCGATTTTCTTAATACTCGCCCGGGTACAATGACAGCCGTAGCTTAATCCCTGATCCTCTAAATAAGCCAGCGTGTCCAGGTACAGCTGATGCTGTTGGCTTTGGTACAGTACAGGTTCGTCCCAATACAAACCAAATGTTTCCAAGGTGTTGAGAATGGATTTGTCTGCGCCGGGCTGTTCTCGGGGCGGATCGATGTCTTCAATACGCACCAGCCATTGACCATTAGCATGTTTAGCCTGACAGTAACTAGCAAGTGCAGCAATAAGAGAACCAAAATGCAAAGGTCCGGAGGGGGATGGAGCAAAACGCCCGCGGTATTGATCCTGAGGGCGTTTATTTACAAAGCCGTTAAGAGGGTTAGCAATCGTCACGTCAGACGTTAGCCTGCCATTTGACGCTCTTTAATCTCGGCAAGGGTTTTACACTCGATACATAAGTCCGCTGTAGGACGTGCTTCGAGTCGTTTAATACCGATTTCGATTCCACAGGAATCACAGAAGCCGAATTCACCGTCTTCGATCAGTTGCAATGTTTTCTCAATTTTCTTGATAAGCTTACGTTCACGGTCACGAGTACGAAGCTCGAGACTGAACTCTTCTTCCTGGGCTGCACGGTCAACCGGATCAGGGTAGTTCGCCGCTTCATCTTTCATATGGTTTACGGTGCCGTCAACGTTGTGACGTAACTCCGCGCGCCAGGCTTCAAGGATGACGCGAAAGTGATCTTCCTGAGCAGGGTTCATGTATTCTTCGCCTGCCGATTCTTTGTACGGCTGTACACCAGCTTTGGCAAGAAAGCCCGTCGGATTATTCATTATATTTGTTGGCATGCCGAATCTCCTAAAACAACGTCATTTGTAGAGCAATTAAATAGCGCGATAAAATAATTGTGTATCTATAACAGAATGTCGAAACACTGGCAATGCCTGAATTTCAATACTGTTGACGATATCGACTCGCTATATAAGGGCATTAAGTTTGTTTATCAAGCCTAAGGTAAAGCAAAATCTAATTTTTTTACCAAATCTATGCCTAATTCGTCTATTTCACAACCGTAACAAAGAATTTCCACTCCGGCTGACACCGCATCATGGATCAGGGTCGCATACTGCGGATCAACGAAATCTGCGATGCTGACCAGTTCAATACCGGTATGTTGCACACAAAAGAACAAAACGGCTCTGTTTCCATTTTTTTTCATCGCCATTAACTCACGGATATGTTTTTGCCCGCGAGTCGTGACCGCATCAGGAAAATAGCCTTTACCATCGACCAATAACGTCGTGGATTTAATTTCCACGTAACAATCAGACCGGTCGGGATCGGTTAACATTACATCGATTCTGGATCCTTCTTCACCGTACTTTACCTCTGTTTGACACCCCTGATATCCGCTTAGTTCATCGATGTTACCGTTGGCAATGGCTTCTACCACGAGCTTGTTGGCCATTCCGGTGTTAACGCCTATCCAGTGACCCTGATTATTTTCTGCTATTTCAAAGGTTTGTGGGTATTTTCTGGTTTTGCTATCTGAGGTTGAATACCAAACCGTAAATCCCGGCTCGGCACAGCCGGTCATCGCGCCGGTATTAACCAAACTTAATTAGTGACCTTATAAATATTTGAAAGTAATCAGTAGCATGTACTGCAAGAGGTCCAATATGACAGCAAAAATATACAGTTACCGCCGCGTATCAACACTAACTCAAACAGAAGGTGTAAGCCTTGAACTTCAACACGATATGGAAGTTTTAAGCAAGCTTTCGAAAGAACATGACTTACCCATATCTGATCGCATATTTACTGATGAAGGTAAGTCAGCATACAAAGGTGAGCACCTAAAACAATCTACAGGTGAACTGGCGGCGTTTTTAAAAGCGGTAAAGGTTAACAATATTAAGGCTGGCTCCATTCTTTGCGTGTACTCTTTAGACCGTTTATCACGACAATCCATTGGTTTTGCCAAGCAAACTTATTTAGACCTAACTAACAACGGGATTTCTATTTATTCCATTCTCGATAATTACTTATACAAAGCACATGATGCGAGTCATGAAATACTGGCAACCATTATTTTTGAACGCGCAAACAATGAATCTAAAACCAAATCAGCAAGAACACTAGGTACCGCTTTAAAACGCATCAAAGATCATCAGAATGGTGTTACAACTCAGGATGGGTACGCATACTTAATCTCTCTTGGAAATGCTCCTTGGTGGATTTCTTACCGCGAAGATAAAGCAGTGGTGCCACACGAAACGTACTGGCCAATTGCTCAAGAGGTTTATCGGCTTATGTTGAGCGGGATGGGTAATTTAAAAATACTTGAACATTTGAATGAAAACTATGAACCACCAAAAACACGCACTAATGCCAAACGTCCAGAACGAAGAACAGAGTGGAAGTTTTCGACGATAGCCAATTTTCATAAACAGAAATCATTATTTGGACAGCGTACTACCAACATTAAAAGCCAATCATATACCCTGGTTAATTACTATCCACCATTAATGTCAGAAGATGAATGGTACAAATTACAGGCAATCAAAAAGATGCGCAGTGCCAATGGTAATCGCAAGCGTTATTCATTAATTACAGGTTTAGGTATTGCCAAGTGCCTGCTTTGTGGTGCTGTAGTGGCATCAGGCTGTTGCTCTGATACTAAAAACACTCGTTTCTTTTGTGCGGGAAAAAGGAACCTGCAAAATGGCTGTGTAGGCTTCTCTTTCACGGGTAAATGTTTGGAAAGAATATTACTTCATGTACTGGCAAGAGACTTATTTATTAACAACGTAATTGATACATCCGATATCGATAATCAAATTGAATTACTGAAAGCACAACAGCAAAAGCTTCAGCAACAAAGAGATCGGGTCTTTAGTGTATTTATGGATGAAGATAGCCTGGATACACCTGATATTGTCAGAGGTAAATTTAAACAGATTGAGTTGGAACTGAATCAAGTCAACGATAATTTAACGATGCTCTTAAATAAACGCAGTCAGCTTATCGCGCAGCAATCAATTTTTAATGAAAATGCACAGCAATTTTTTGATAGGACCAAGCAAGTAAATAAACAAATTCTTGATGCGGTTAATGAAGATAATCAAGACCTAAGAAAATCACTTAGACCAAAAATCCAAAAGCTTGTGAAGAGTATTGAAATCGCAGGACAAAAGTTGGCGATGTATTTTCGTATAACACTACAGAATAACGAAGTGATCTATGCCGTTCACCATCGGGGACGCAGTAATAGGAACTACACATTTAAGCACGTAACAACCGACAAATACCTAAAGCAACTAATGCAACAAATTCCTTCGAAACGTCCGATATTTATGTTGCCGATAGAAGAATAACCCTTTATACGGTGTAGTGGTGTTGATATATTAACTAATTGATTGTTAGATTTCATTTAAGGATGAATGTGCAGTACTACGACATTATTGGTGACGTTCACGGCCACGCAACTAAATTAGAAAACCTGCTACTGAAAATGGATTACAGGATCGTTGATGGTGCGTATAAACACCAAACCAGAAAAGCCATTTTTGTCGGTGATTACATCGATAGAGGTGGCGAAGAAGCCAAAACAATTCATATCGTGAAGAGTATGGTTGAAGCAGGTAACGCGTTAGCAATCATGGGCAATCATGAATTCAATGCGATTTGCTATGCAACACCTCACCCTGATAAACCAGGGGAGCACTTAAGACCGCACACGGTCAAAAATCAAAAACAACATCAAGCATTCTTAGATGAATTCCCACTAGATTCCAAAGAGCACAAAGAAGCCATTGAGTGGTTCAAAACCTTACCTATTTATCTTGATCTAGAACATATCCGAGTTGTTCATGCATGCTGGCATCAGCCAACAATTGACAAGCTAAATATGATCTTAAACGACGATAAAACCTTACCAGATCATATGTATTATACCGCTTCAAATCCTGCTCATGAGCATTTCGAATATATCGAGAACGTAGTTAAAGCATTAGAACAGAAGCTACCCCAAGGAGTATTGTTTTACGATAAAGATGGAAATCCGAGAGATGCCATCAGAGTTAAATGGTGGGGATCGGATAATCCGACTTATTGGGATTTGGCATTAACGGTACCTGAGGGAAGCATTAATTCAATACCGAATATAATAATCGACAATGTTTATAATTATAACAACAAGAAACCAGTTTTTTTCGGACATTACTGGATGGATGGTAAACCAACTGTGCAATCCGAATATGTGGCATGTACAGATTATAGTGCAGGCAAAGGTGGTGAATTGGTTTGTTACAGATGGAGTGGCGAAAGTCACTTGAACGACAGAGCCTTCTTTCGTTTGCAAAAAAAGCCAATGGTCCATATGGGGGGATTATATCTTCATATTGAAAAACCTTTTAACCAATCATCGGCTGATAAAATTACTAAGTTTTTGGAACATAGGTCTCCTTCGTTGGTTCGCGATATTTTGGACGAAAGTTTAATAATTGATATAGAAGTCAAAGAAGGTTCAATTAAAACGTATGTAGCGTGGGGGGGATTTACTATAACTAATTTAATAATAGGTTATGGTTCGTTGAGAAGTGGTATTAATCAAGCCGTAAAAGATGTTCAAAATGTATCAAACTATCTTTCAGACTCACTTATAGAAGCCGAGAGTCTCAATGATACAGATATAAGGTACAAAGCGAAAAGATTAGGAATCTTGGGAAAAATACAAAATTATGTCAGGAAGCTAAATCGACTAGATAATACGGATGTAAATTTAGATGAAAGGCAGGAATTGGTTAAAGAACTGGAAGCTGATTTAATTGAGATCATAACTCAAGTAAGTGATAAACGTGATAGAGATTTGATTCTTAATGAGACACCAAGCCATATCAAAAGTAAAATCATTCAGTCAGATCCAGTACCTACTCCTGTACCGCCCCTTCATGACACCAGAACGTTAGAAAGTTATTATCGAGAAGAAGAGCATCGTTTAACAGAAGCAGAATGAGATTATTGTTAAGTAAAAAATTCGTCTTAACCTTTGAGCACGGAGTATTTAATGTCGTCATCAAGTGTAAATCAAACACAAGTGATTCAGCATCATGAAGGGCCATTGCTCTTTAATGCTGGGCAACAAGCTAAGGATGGGAGTTTTAACAGGGAGTTTCTAAATTAGTATGGGGCAATACAAATGGACTAAGAAGGGTATTCCACACGGTGGCTGGCTCGTTATCAGATCTGAAGAGCATATGTATGAAACATGTGAAATGTGCTCTAAACCAGGTGTTAGTATCATTGATACTGTAACTCATCCGGATTACCCTGAAGACTTAAGAGTCGGGACAACATGTTCAAAGCATATGGAATCAAACCCTAATGGGGCAATGAGAATGCCAGTTAACGGTTATGTATTTGTCATTCCATTTAAAGGCAAGTACCGAATTCGAGTAGAAAAAACACTTCTGGATAAAGAGTTCTCGTCCACTGAAGAAGCTCTGAAGTGGTATATCTTTGAAATAGAACTACAAAACAAAGACCCGCTTAACTTTTAAAGACCCTGTAACAGATTTTGTGTAACTGCCATGTTTAAATAATCGACTCAGCCGTCTTCAAATTATACTAGCTATCTGCTTCCAATATCCAATTATGTCCATGAAGGTCGTATCAGAAATATCTAGATTCTACCCCTTACACATGTTCATCGAATCAATTTAAGCAACAATATGCATAATCTAACTTCTAAGAATGGCAATCATCAGAAATATGAAATCGTATATTTAGGTGAAAAACACAGTGTACCAAGCTTTTATAAAGCATTGAGTAATAACTATGACTTAAACCTAAGTAAAACCCCATTTCAAAAACAGTTTAAATCATTTGCGGCGGTTCAAAGAATTACAACATTTGACTTTGATAATAAACTAGTACTCGAAAAGCTTCTTAATTTTAATTACCCAACTTGTGATATTGATAATGACTCTATCGCAAATAGTATTAGACTTATCAATAATCATTTGATTGATATATTCGGTATATACCATCTCCGAGTCTCTACCATAGAATTGAATTCCAATGGCAAGGTAGTGAAGTCTTCTAAATGTTTTATTGAGTGCGATAATTGCGGATTTTCAGATCGAGCGTCCATACCTTATTCTCGAACTATTGCTGATATAGAAAGATTTGGCTTTGTATGTAAAGGGTGTAATGGACAACTTTCTTTATCTGCTATAGATTTAAGGCGAAATATTGAAAAGGAAATAAACGAAAGAGGAGTTCTTCTAAGATTAAGTACTATCGATTCGAATAAACCATTGAGCAACAGTAATTGCTATGCATATTGTCGATGTAATTGTGGTCATGGTGAAGATGGTAGTTGGGCGATTTCATATAACAATCTATGTAATAAACATAAATGGTGCCCAAGTTGTTGTGGAAACTCAGCAAAAGGGGACGGTTGGATTGATTTACTCAATCAAATAAATGCAAATTGGATATTTAGCAAACTTAATTTTGACGATGAATTATTAAATTACAGTAAAGTTAACGCTTATTGTAAACTTCACGATCATGATTGGACTCCAAGAATCGCTGATATTCAAGACGGGAAAGGTTGTGAATATTGTAAAAACTGCGTGAAAAGACCATTAGAAGAACAGATTAATATCGCCAGCAAAATAGCTGAAAACCAAACAACATATAGATTGGGCAAACAGCATTCGGAATCGTTAGGTGTATTTACTAGATTTTCTATCGTTTGTGCTACACACGGTTTAAGTAGCAATTGGATGCATCCCTTTTATATCCCGCTTCAAAAAATTGTGTATGGTAAACCTCAGCAATGCCCACTTTGCCAGAAGGATTATCGTAATTTTACATATGTATTAAATAGTCTTTCAGGTTATGACATAAACAGTGGATACAAATCCGATTTGTATCTGAAGTTATTTTACTCAGATATAATTGAAGCTGAAATATTCAAACCTGGAATATCGGTTAATCATAATGAAAGATACACGGAAACACCTTTAAAGAAGGACAAATTAAGCTTTATTGAGACAATAGACGTTGAAGAGGCTATACCAGCACCAATTGTCGTTTTAGCGGAAAAATGGATTTTAGACAATCATCTCACGGGTAAATTTGAAGCTGAAGAAATTGATATTGCAATGGTAAACGTTTCTGGTAGTTCAGAAGCATATAAAACAAACCCAATTCAAAAATCATTATCTGATGAAATTTCGAAAATGTTATCGGACAAGAAATGGTGGGTTAATCTAACAAATAATGAGGAAGCCAGGATAGCCGCAACTGATATTTGGACATCATTTTGTGATTTACGGAGACGAACTGCTAGTCTTTCATAATCATACACTAATTAAGTATACCCAAACGGTACATTTTAAAAATGTGCCATTTGGGTTGTTTTTACATTTATGGTACACTTGTTTTGTTAATGTCTATAACCTAAATGGAACAAGAGGTGTCAATGACGGTATATGCTTATGCGCGAGTTTCAACCTTAGATCAAAATACCCAAATTCAAATTGATGACATCAAACGTCATTATCCCAACGCCGTAATTCGTGAAGAAAAGAAAAGCGGTACCAGTCTTAAAGAACGTCACATGCTTGGCCTGTTAATCGAAATAATCGAATCAGGTGACAAATTAGTTGTCTGGAAGCTTGATCGATTGGCAAGAAACCTGAATGACTTGACAACTATTGTTTCTCGATTGGAAGCAAAAGGTGCTTCACTTGAAATCCTGGATCAAAAGATCGATACCTCTAACGCATCTGGTAAAGCATTTTTACAAATGCTTGGTGTATTCGCTGAGTTTGAAACTAACTTGCGTAAAGAACGCCAGGCGGCTGGTATAGCCAAAGCAAAAGCTGAAGGCAAGTATAAAGGTCGTCCGGTTAAGTATTCTTATGAAGACATTATTTCCTTAAAGAATGACGGAAAAAGTGTTGCGCAAATCACCAAACAACTTGGATGCTCACGAACAAGTGTTTACCGAGTGTTAAATCAACTTCCAGATCACTAACTAAAGTTGTTCTATCCGCTTTTCCGCTTGCTAAATTATCTAACTTATATAAATTAGATAATCCAATATTTAATAAGAAGAATCGCCTAATGAACGAGCAAGCAATCTTCGACAATATCAAACAAGCATTGAATGATGCCCCGCGTAACCAATTCACGGCCGAGATGCACCTTCAAATGATCAAATATGCTGATCAATTAAAAAGCATTACCGCCAAAGAATTTTGCCAAGGTGTTGGCTTAAAAGACAGCTTTGGCACCGAATTTTCAAAAATGCGAAACCTAACTAACCGCTTAAAAGCGGCTGGTTTACAAACCGACTTGCTCTGAAGGACTAACTAGGAACACACATGGCAATTAAAAAATCAGAACTTTATTCATCACTATGGGCAAGTTGTGACGAACTGCGTGGCGGTATGGATGCCAGCCAGTATAAAGACTACGTACTGACAATGCTTTTCATGAAGTACGTCAGTGATAAATACAAAGGTGACCCATACGGAATGATCGTAGTGCCAAGTGGCGCAAGCTATGACGATATGGTCGACCTTAAAGGCGATAAAGAAATTGGCGATAAAATTAATAAAATTATTGCTGCGCTTGCCGAAGAAAACGATCTCAAAGGCGTTATTGATGTAGCCGATTTCAACGATGAAGATAAGCTTGGCAAAGGCAAAGAAATGATCGATCGCCTGACCAAGCTAGTTGGGATCTTCCAGGGGCTAGACTTATCTGCAAACCGTGCTGGTGGTGACGATCTATTGGGTGATGCATACGAATATCTAATGCGCCATTTCGCAACAGAATCAGGTAAATCTAAAGGCCAATTCTATACACCTTCGGAAGTATCTCAAATCCTAGCCAAAGTAGTCGGCATTAAAGAAGACACACCTCAATATGCCACTGCTTATGATCCTACGTGTGGCTCAGGTTCTTTGCTGTTAAAAGCCAGCGACCAAGCCGATCGTGGTTTAACCCTATACGGTCAAGAGATGGATAACGCGACTAGCGCACTTGCCCGTATGAATATGATTCTACATAACAATACCACTGCTAAAATTTGGAAAGGTAACACCTTGTCAGATCCGCAGTGGAAAGATGGCTCAGATCAACTTAAAACTTTTGATTTTGCAGTTGCCAACCCGCCGTTTTCAAATAAAAACTGGACCAGTGGCTTAAACCCAGAAGCCGATATTTATAATCGATTTACCTGGGGTATTCCACCAGAGAAAAACGGTGACTATACCTTCCTACTGCACATTATCAAAAGCTTAAAAAGTACAGGTAAAGGTGCGGTGATCTTACCGCATGGTGTTTTATTTCGTGGTAATGCCGAAGCCACGATCCGTGAAAACCTCATCAAACAAGGTTATATCAAAGGCATTATCGGTTTACCTGCCAACTTGTTCTACGGTACAGGTATTCCTGCTTGTATTATCGTCATCGATAAAGAACACGCACAAAAAGCAGTGACTAGCTTCAGTGAAGAAGAGAAAGAACTACCAACCGTTTCAGGTCGCCCAATTTTTATGATTGATGCTAGCAAAGGCTTCATTAAAGATGGTAATAAAAACCGCCTGCGCAGCCAGGATATTCATAAAATTGTTGACGTTTTCAACAAAGGCACAGAGCTTCATCGGTTCAGCCGACTAGTATCAATCGATGAAATTGCTGCCAACGATTACAACCTAAATATTCCGCGTTATATCGACTCATCTGAGCCAGAAGATTTACACGATTTAAGTGCACACTTAAAAGGTGGCATTCCGAATCGTGATATTGATGCACTTGAACATTACTGGCAGGTATTCCCGAGCATTCGTAATACCTTGTTTAATCCTGAACGTGAAGGCTATAGCCAAGCACTGGTTGAAGCAAGCCAGGTTAAAAGCACAATTCTCGCACATCAAGAATTTAAAGACTTTGCTAAGCGCAGCCTATTGCCATTTAAAGAGTGGATCTCAGGAGCCAGGCTAAATGACATAAACGTCGGCGAAAATCCAAAAAACGTTATTTTCAAAATCTCAGAAAGCCTCCTTGGCAGCTATGCCAGCAGCGATTTGTTAAGCAAATACGATATATACCAAATCCTAATGGATTACTGGGCTGATACTATGCAAGACGATGTCTATGTATTGGCGCAGGACGATTGGCAAGCAGGTAGCACCCTTCGTGAGTTAGTAGCGAAAAAAGGTGAAAAGTTAAAAGAAACACCAGATCTAATCATCAACAAGACAAAGTACAAAGCTGAAATCATTCCACCAAGTTTAATCGTTGCCCGTTACTTTGCTGATGAACAAGCGCAAGTGGACGCCTTGCAAGCCAAACAAGATGAAACCACTCAAATACTTGAAAGCTATCTCGAAGAAAATGCTAGCGAAGACGGGCTATTAGTCGAAGCCTTAAATGATAAGGACAAAATCACCAAAGCCAGCGTTGCTGCAAGAATAAAAGAATTAAACGTCATTCCCGCGCAGGCGGGAATCTCCGAAGAAATAGCAGCACTGAAACAAGCAACCAAGCTATTTAATGCTGAAGCGGCTGCGAAAAAAGCGGCAAAAGAAGCCCAAGAAGCCTTGGACTTAACCGTATTTAACCAATATCCAAAACTCAGTATTGATGAAATCAAAACCCTGACGGTCGATGACAAATGGCTTGCCACTTTACAGGCCAACATCGTTAGTGAGATTGAACGTGTCACCCAACAAATGGCAAATCGTGTGAAGCTATTGGAAGAACGCTACAGCACACCATTACCATCCCTTTCTAAATCAGTGGATGACTTAAGTGATAAAGTCGCAGGCCATTTAAAAGCAATGGGCTTGGGGTTGTCGCTATGAGTGGTTTAGAACAGGTTAATCCTGCGGATTATAAACGAACTGAAGTGGGTATAATTCCAGAGGACTGGTGTGTCAAATCATTAAGTAATTGCCTTGAAAACGAGCGAATTCCGTCAGGTCTCTATAAAGATAAAAATTTATATGGAAATGGAACTTCAATAATAAAGCTGGGGGATGTTTTTGGGAATGACTTTTTTAAACCGGAAAAAGTGCAAAAAGTTGCCGCTACTAAAAATGAAATTTCTACATATAAAGTAAAAATTGGTGATCTCATTATTGCACTTGCTTCAGTGAAGCTTGATGGGGTTGGTAAGGTTATGCTTGTCGATCAACTGACGTCTGAAACTATTTTTGATCATAATGTGGCGTTGATGAGGTTTACAAGTGACTTCAACCCAACATTTATGAGTTACATGTTGAGAAGTAATTGGGTGAGATCTTTGATTGCTTCACGAGCAACTCAAGTTGGCACGACCTTCTTAAAAACTAGTACGATTTTAGAATTTGAAGTTCCACTACCAGACATAAGTGAACAAACCGCAATTGCGAATGCCTTATCCGATGTTGATACGCTATTAACGGAACTGGAAAAGCTGATCGCGAAAAAACAAGCGATTAAAACCGCCACCATGCAGCAACTGCTTAAAGGCAAAACCCGTTTACCGCAATTCGCCACTTACACTGAAGGCGAAAAGCAAGGCCAGACAAAAGGCACAAAACCCAGCGAACTAGGCGAAATTCCTGAGGATTGGGGTGTTAAAAAGATTGGTGATTTTACTGACTGTACTGCTGGAGGGACGCCAAGCACAAAAGTGCCTGCGTACTGGGGAGGAAGCAATCCTTGGATGAGTTCAGGTGAACTACATCTAAAAAGAGTATTTGATGTAGCCGAGAGAATAACTGATTTGGGGTTAACTAACAGCAGTACAAAATACATCCCGAAAGACTCTATTTTAATGGGGCTTGCAGGTCAGGGGAAAACTAGAGGAACTGTCGCCATATCAAAAATAAAGCTATGTACAAATCAATCAATTGCCGCCATTTTTCCTAGTAAAGATCACTCAACTGAGTATTTATTTTATAACTTGGATAACCGATATGAAGAATTAAGAAGCCTATCTACAGGGGATGGCGGTCGCGGTGGACTTAATCTTTCGATTATTAGGAGCCTTAAAATACCTTACCCTGATTTAGAAGAACAAACCGCTATAGCCACTATCCTCTCGGATATGGATAACGAAATCCAAACCGTTGAACAGCGCTTGGCGAAAACTCGCCAAATCAAACAAGGCATGATGCAAGAGCTACTCACAGGCCGCACACGATTACCGTTAAACAAGAATTAAGGAGTGATGGCTATGGACAGCATCAATAAACAAGTTATACAGGTAAAGACACTTCTGTCGCTACCTAATCTCACTATTCCTGCGTACCAGCGTCCTTATAAATGGTCGCAAGCTAATTTGGCTGATTTACTTAGCGATTTGAAGGTTTATCGAGATAAGTCGGCTTACCGTTTGGGTTCAGTGGTGTTCCACCGTCATTCAGAAAGCCACACAGAAAAACTCGACATTGTAGATGGGCAACAGCGCACGCTTACGCTTGTACTACTAATAAAAGCTTTGCTGGAAGAACGTCTGCCAGGCTTAAAACGGCAAGACGTCAATGAAACTCTTACCTCACTTATTGAGCCCATCAATGCATTTTTACAGCGGCAAACTTTTAATAGTGATATTTCGCATCGAAATTTGCATCAAAATTTTATGGCGGCAAAACGAGCGGTTGCTCGCACCGACTTTACTGAAGCAGATATAGAATTTCTATTGAATCGATGTGAAGTCGTCACCTTTGTACTTGAAGATGTATCAGAAGCGTTTCAGTTTTTTGATTCCCAAAATGCCAGAGGCCGCGATTTAGACCCTCACGACTTGTTAAAAGCGTTTCATTTGAGAGAATTTTCGGAAAGTGAATCTGAACTCAAGGCTCACTCTGTACGACATTGGGAAAGCTTAGAGAGTGAACAGTTAGAACGATTATTTTCTAACTATTTGTTCCGCATTCGCAACTGGGCGCAAGGTAAATCAGCACAGTATTTTAATAAATCAAAAGTGGGTTTATTTAAGGGGGTGAATCTTGACCAAGTTGGGCTTTATCCATATGTAGAGCCGCTCCGCATTGCTCACCATTTTGTTGATGACTATAACGGACAGTATCAACGCCATATTGACCATCAGCATATGCGTTTTCCTTTCCACCTTGACCAGATGGTTATTAATGGCAGACGCTTTTTTGAAATGACCAGCCATTACCATCAGAAAATCACTGAGATAGTCAGTGATGAACGAAATGGCAAACACAGTGACAAAAATAATGAACCAAGCCAGACCATACGCATTTTAGAACACGACTTAGAGCTCTTAGCTTGTAAGATCATACATACCCTTAACACCTACCGTTCTCGCACCCGTACAGGAGACGGTTATGTTCGCACTTTGTTTGATTGCGCGGTGATTTTATATTTAGATAAGTTTGGCGCAAACCAGCTTTCACAAGCGATAGAAAAGCTATTTATTTGGGCATATAGCTGTCGATTAAAAATGCAGGTGGTGGGTATTGAGCGCATGGATAAACATGCACTGACTCAGAATATGTTTGAACGTATCAAACAAGCCGTGCAGCCGAGTGATGTTTTAAATTGGCCGTTAGCCACGCTGAAAGATACTGATTGTAAGGGAACCAAGCTTGGTGAAATCACCAAACTGTTCAAGGAAATGAAGTACTATGAGTAATGTACAAGCATCACAAACGAAAGGCAGCAATGATATCACTAGTAAAGCAATTAAAAGTTTTAGCGTTAAAGAATTACTTTGTGACGCAAGCCGTTATTTAGTTCCTATGTACCAACGCAACTATGCGTGGGGTGAAGGTGAGATTAATCAGCTAATACAGGACGTATTGGATTATCAGCAAAATAAACCTAATCAAACCTACTATATTGGCACGTTAGTAGTGTTTGAACGTAAAGATGACAGCTTTGAAGTTATCGATGGTCAACAGCGTTTCACCACTCTCAGTTTGCTTAGCCTCGCCCTTAAACGTATATCTTCTGCAACAAAAACTACTGTAGATATGAGTTGGTACGACGTACCAAACCTCAATTATGAAAGCCGTCCGAAATCGTCTGATACGTTTACCAGCCTAACCCAAGGCATTGCTTTAGAACATTTAAAAACCGATGACTATAACCTTGATGTGGTTAATGGTTTTGCCTTACTTGAGAAAAGGCTGTTAGCTTTAGGCGATAAGCTTGAAGGGTTCTGTACCTATCTTTTTGAAAAAGTAGAAATTGCGCGTGTTTCCGTTCCCAAAGATACTGATTTAAATCATTACTTTGAGGTGATGAACAACCGTGGAGAACAACTAGAAAAGCATGAGGTGGTTAAAGCAAGGTTAATGTCTGTATTAAACGGCATTGAAGACCTAAATGAGCGAAAAAAACACATACATTTATTAAGCAAAGTGTGGAATGCAACAGCCAATATGGAACGCTATGTTCAGTATGGTTTTAGTCCAGATGAGCGTCACAGCGTTTTTGGAAAGGATGATTGGGGACAATTTATACCTCAGAATTACAAGGAGTTAATTGCAACCATTGAAGAAGCAGATACGAAACTGAACGAACAAGCTAATGGTGTATCGCTCTCGCTGAATGAAATATTAGCCAAGCCACCTCAGTCATTCTCTGGAACAGATATTACGCTGACACCAGAGCGCTTTAATAGTGTGATTAACTTTTCAAATTTCTTGCTTCATGTTTTACGGATTCATACCAAGCAAGATATCGCATTAGACGATAAGCGTTTGTTAGAACAGTTTGATGCTTATTTAAAGGACAACAGCAGTAACAAAATCAATGCGGTAAAAGACTTTGTGTTCGCATTACTCAAGTGCAAATACCTTTTTGACCAGTACATCATTAAACGTGAATTTAGTGATGGCAAAGATAAGTGGAGCTTGAAGAAGCTGCATTTTTACAATAAAGATAGCCAAAGTTATATCAATACGTTTAGTGATAATGAAGACTTAGACAGTGAAGATGGCTTTGAAGGCTGCAACCGACAGCTCTTAATGTTGTTAAGTGCATTACATGTTTCCACACCCACATTGGTTTATAAGCATTGGTTAAATGGTGCGCTATTCCATTTGTTCACTATGGATGAAATTACTCCTCGCCTTTATTTATATAACCTTCAGCACCTAGCTCGTCAGTTTGTATATGGGCGTTTTCTAAGTGAATCACCTTCTGATTACTACCAAATGACTTATCAAAACGAGAGGTATTTAGCCTTTGATTCAAGTAATCAGCAAATAACCGCAAGGCTGCGCTATGGCGCGATTGAAAATAATTTGGTGTTTAACTATCTCGATTATTTGTTGTGGTGTGAAGGCAAACAAAACAAAACGGATGATGTAATTACTCAGTTTGAGTTTACCTTCCGAAGTTCTGTTGAACACTTTTATCCACAGCATCCACTAGATGGCCACAGAAAGATTGTTGACGATGATTTGCACCGTTTCGGTAACCTATGTTTGATTAGTCACAGTAAAAATTCAAAGCTAAGTAATTTACAACCAACCGCTAAGCGTGATCATTTTAAAGCAGCCATTGCGGATAAAAGCATTGATACCTTAAAGCTGTATAAAATGATTAAGTTGATGAATACTGCAAACGAGTGGACAGAACCTCAAATAGCAGCGCACGAAAAGGACATGTTAATGATATTAGTTAACGATTCGAAAAAGGGGGTTAGGGATGAGTAACGTAGGTCAAAAAGAACGTAAAACACAAAACCGCGTTGTTAAGTTTTTTAAAGAACAACTTAATTACGACTGCCTAGGTGATTGGGAATACCGCGAAGGGAACAGCAATATTGAAAAAGATTTGCTTGCAGACTGGTTGCAAAACCGTGGCGTTGCTGATGCGTTAATTTCTCGTACTTTACGCAAACTGGATGCTGCTGCAGCTCTGGGCGAGGGAAGAAAGTTATTTGATGCGAACAAAGATGTTTATCGATTGCTTCGTTACGGCGTGAAAGAAAAAGAAGGTGTTGGTGAGTTAAACCAAACCGTTTGGTTAATTGATTGGAAAAACCCTGAAGCCAACCACTTTGCCATTGCTGAAGAAGTAACGGTAAGAGGAGAGCTTAAAAAACGTCCCGATATTGTTATTTACGTTAATGGCATTGCGTTGGGAGTAATTGAACTTAAGCGCTCTTCTGTGTCAGTGAGTGAAGGTATTCGTCAAAACCTGGATAACCAGAAAAAAGACTTTATCCGTAATTTTTTTACCACCATGCAACTTGTCATGGCAGGTAACGATACGCAAGGCATTCGCTACGGTACGATTGAAACGTCAGAAAAGTATTATCTGGAATGGAAAGAATATAATGGCAAAGAAAACCCAAATCCGCTTCCGGCAGATCATATAAAAACCGATCTTAAACTTGATACACATCTTGCTCAGTTGTGCGATAAAAAGCGTTTCCTGCAGCTGATTCACGACTTTATCGTGTTTGATGCAGGTGTTAAGAAAACTTGTCGCCATAACCAATTCTTCGGCATTCAAGCCGCACAGCAGCATGTTAGAAACCTTGCTGATGGCATAATTTGGCACACACAGGGTTCAGGTAAAAGTCTTACGATGGTTTGGCTTGCTAAATGGATTCGCGAGAATGTTACCGATTCTCGTGTGCTGATTGTGACCGATCGAACCGAACTGGATGAACAAATAGAGAAAGTGTTTTCTGGTGTTGATGAAGATATATATCGAACGAAAAGCGGAAATGATCTGGTAGCAACGTTAAATGAAACAAACCCGTGGTTATTCTGTTCTTTAGTTCACAAATTTGGTCGCAATGGTGAACCGACGACAGACGATGAAGATAGTGAAGCGACACAGGATTACATTGAAGCCTTAACTAAAAACTTACCAAGTGATTTTTCCGCAAAAGGTAACTTATTTGTATTCGTTGATGAGTGCCACAGAACTCAGTCAGGTAAGCTGCACGAGGCAATGAAAGGTATTTTACCCGAAGCCACGTTCATTGGTTTTACGGGTACGCCATTAATGAAAAAGGATAAGAAGAAGTCGTTAGAAGTTTTCGGTCCTTATATTCACACTTATAAATTTGATGAAGCCGTAAGTGATGGTGTCGTACTTGATCTTCGTTATGAAGCACGGGATATCGATCAGCATTTAACGTCTGAGAAAGGCGTTGATACTTGGTTCGAAGCTAATACTCAAGGCCTATCAAATTTAGCTAAAATGCAGTTAAAACAAAAATGGGGCACCATGCAACAGGTGCTTTCTAGCAAGTCTCGTTTAGAGCGCATTGTAATGGACATTTGGTTAGATATGAAAAGAAAGCCTGCGCTTATGTCTGGTAGAGGTAACGCTATGTTAGTGTGTGCCAGTGTCCATCAGGCTTGCATGGTTTATGAGATGTTCAGCAAAACTGACCTTGCTGGTAAGTGCGCTGTAGTTACCAGCTATCAACCTGCTGCAAGTAGCATAAAAGGTGAAGAGACAGGTGAAGGCTTAACGGAAAAACTTTTCAAATATGATACCTACCGAAAAATGTTGGCTGATTACTTTGAACAAAGCGAAGATGCAGCGGCAAAACGTGTAGAAGAGTTTGAGAAAGAAGTGAAGAAGCGCTTTATTGAAGAACCTGGGCAAATGCGTCTATTGATTGTGGTTGATAAATTGTTAACTGGCTTTGATGCACCTTCTGCTACATATCTATATATCGATAAAAAAATGGCTGATCACAACTTATTTCAGGCGATTTGTCGGGTCAATCGACTTGATGGTGAAGACAAAGAATATGGTTATATCATCGATTATAAAGACTTATTCCGTTCTCTTGATAATGCGATTAAAGAATATACTGCAGAAGCCTTTGATGGTTATGATGCTGAGGATGTGGCAGGCCTTTTAAAAGACCGCCTGCAGGAGGCTCGTTCTGATTTAGAAACTGCACTTGAAACGGTTAAGGCGTTATGTGAACCAGTAAAAGCACCAAGAAATACGAATGATTTTATTCATTATTTTTGTGGTGAATCGGGTATCGCACCTGAAGGTGAAAATGAACGCACAGAAAAAGAAACACTGCGGTTAAATCTATACCAAGCCGTTGCCAAACTTATTCGCGCCTATACGAACCTTGCCAATGAAATGGAACAGGCTGGTTTCACATCAAAAGACGCGGAAAACATTAGAAAGACAGTCGCTTACTATGAAAAAGTTCGCGATGAGATAAAACTGGCAAGCGGTGATCTGCTCGAAATGAAACGCTTCGAACCTGCAATGCGTCAATTACTGGACATGTATATACGCGCAGATGACAGTGAAAAACTTATCGATTTTGATGACTTTGGCTTAATTGATTTGGTTGTTAATAACAATGGTAAAGGGCTGGAACCATTACCTGAAAGTCTGCGTGAAAATGAAGAAGCAATGGCTGAAACGATTGAAAACAATGTAAGGAAAACCATTGTTGATGAAAATCCAGTCAACCCCAAATACTTCGATAGCATGGCTACATTGCTGGATGAAATTATCAAGCAGCGACGAGAGCAGGCAATCAGTTATCAAGAATATCTAGAGGAGATCAAAAAGCTGGCGAAAAAAGTGCAAAACCCAGCAGAAAATAAATCGTCTAGTTATCCCGATTCTATTGATACACCAGCAAAGCAAGCGATTTATGACAATTTTGGTAACGACGAAGTGTTGACTGCGAAAATTCATGATGCGGTTGTTTATACCAAAAAAGCCGATTGGCTAGGTGACAGGTTTAAAGAACGAGAAATTGCTAATGCAGTCCGAGAACAAGCAGCTGATCTTGAAATAGACAAAGTGATGGACCTTATTAAAGCACAAAAGGAATACCATTAATGCGTCATCCTAAGGGGAGTGGCAACGACGCTGAGGTTATTAGGATTGGTGAAATTGATGTCGAGCTAAACCGCAGAGATATTAAGAATATTCACCTCAGTGTGCTGCCGCCTAACGGCAGGGTTCGCCTTTCTATTCCAACTGATACAAGTGAACAAAAGATTAGATTGGCAATTATTAATAAGCTTGCATGGATAAAGAAACAACAGTCTGATTTTGCTAGCCAGGAACGTCAATCGATACGCGAAATGGTGAATGGTGAATGCCATTATCTGTGGGGGAAAAAGTATCGTTTGAAGTTAACAGAAGCGCAAGGCAAGTATTCGGTATACGCGAAAGGTAGTGGCAATTTGGAATTGGCTGTATCGGAGGATACTTCGACAGAAAATAAACTGAAGCTTCTCAATCGATTTTATCGGGAAGAGATGCAGACCTCACTTGAAAAGTTGTTACCGAAGTGGCAAAAAAAATTAGGTGTGGAATCGAATGCACTGAACATTAAAAAGATGAAAACCAAGTGGGGAAGTTGCAATATCCAAGCAAAACGTATTTGGATCAATCTGGAACTCGCTAAGAAGCCACCAGAGTGCATGGAATACATCCTGGTGCACGAACTAATTCACCTACTAGAACGTCATCATAATGAACGCTTCAGGGCGCTTATGGATAAACATCTTCCTAATTGGCGAGAACGCAGAGACTTACTCAATAGCCTGCCACTGGCTTATGAGGATTGGAGTTATTAAGGACTTTGATAAAATAAAACTGGCTTCTATTTCTTTTAACGTGAATTAGTTCCGACTAGATCTGACATATTTCATTGTGTGGCTGTAAAGCAGCGTAAAATTCATCCCTGTTTTTGCTGCATATTCAGAGAACAATTTTGTCACAATGCAGGTCAGAGTTAGCAAAAAACAACTTTGACCTGCATGACATAATCAAAAAGCTGAATGCGAGCTAGCATACATGCTAACTCGACTATTCCAGTGAACGTCATGATGACGTCAAAATTATCTGCTTTCTTCGACGGCATATTTTAATCGGAATTTGCCAAAGACTATCAATCGAAAATTTTCTCAGCTGAGAATTGGAAAGCTAACTTTTTCCCTGCTTCTGTTATCTGGTATTTAAGCCTGGGGTTATCACTAAGGACAGGCTCAATAATTGCAGGAGTAAGTCGTGAAATTATTTCATCGAATTTGTTTGGTCCAAACAGTTTCGATAGCCTTCTTTTACTGTAACCAGGATGCATAGATATAGGGTTCATGTCCTTATAAATTATAATGGTAGAACCTAGTATGAGCCTTGCAAGGTTTGTTTTCTGTAAATCGGTGAGCTCGTTGATGTAGTCAAACTTTTGACCAAGAAATATTTCAAATTGTTGCTCTATGTTTTGGTACATGTTTACCTCCAAAGGTATGTCGATTGTTTAAAAAATTAGTTAATTTACAAATGAGTTGCCGCAGAAAAATTGTATCCCCTACTCATGCGGCAGTTTTATATTCCCAGTCTGACAAATCGAATTTGATGGGCGTTTCTTCGACAATGATGTGAAATCCAGTTTCCTGAAAAATTGCTTCTTCGATTAGCTGTGAATTTAGTTTGGTTTTGCTAACCCAACCATCATGCATTAGCAGCACGATGTCGTTGCTGTACAATTTACCGACGATATTAAGCATCCTGGCTTCAATACCTTGCAATAAATGACAGAAAATTTTTGAATTTGTAGTCTGTTTGGAAATAGCTTTTCTCATCACATTGATAACCTTGTTTCCGTGGGTATGCGAATGCTTGAGTATGGCTTTTCGCGCTTTTTTGATGTCGTCATTCAGGTTTTTTACGGCGGGGTGGTTGATTAACAAGCGAATCTTTTCGGGACCAATTAAACGAAATAATTGAGATTCAAAGCTGGGAACCAGCTTTGCACCGTAAAGCAGAGATATCAGCGCCTGTTTCACGATTTTTATATCAAGATCTGTTTCCTGAGCAATGAGCTTTCGAACAGTTGCTTTATTAGATATGTAGTGCTCGATGAACGGGACCTCGACACCGTAAGAACGGCACAGTTGACTCATTATAGTGAAATGACAATTGGCTATATCGTAGTCCCAACACCCATCTAAAGCGGCTTCTCGAACCATCTTGGGTTGATATTGTAAATGGCAGCCTTGGCCGTACAAGCGACCGCTATTGGCTTCCTGATAGTAGGATGGAAGGCGATTATTTGAATCCAATTGTTTGAGAAGTAAATGACAGGAAATAGCATATCGGGATTCATGCTCTTCTAATTCATCTGTAGCTGGTTCAGCCCATGATGAAATCGCCAAGAGGTTTTGCTTGTTTATTTTCACTGTATTACTAAGTGTGAGTTTGCACTTAGCATTATTGAAGTTTTTATCCCGACTACGAATGGCTTGATGCGTTTCCTTGTGACGTGTTATTTGGGAACCAGATGCTTTTTCAGATTGATCTGACTGGCAATATTTCAAGAATAAGCCTTTAGCCTCAGACGTTATTTTGTAAGCTCTTGTTGTGCCTTTCGCATGGTTGTGATTAACCGTTTTTGCAACTAATTTTGGTATAGTTAACTCAACTATCTTGTTGAATTTTGAGCGACCAAATAGTTGGTTAAGTTCATGGGAAGACATTGAAAAACTATCCGAATCGAAATTATGGCGTCGCTTTTTACTGTTGATGTATTCAATGATCATTTTCGCAAAGTTTGTTTGTTGTTTGGCTGCTAATCGACTGAATTGATATACCTCGCTTTTCAGGAATTCAGCGAAACCAACGATAAAGCTTTTTGGGAATTGATTTTTCATCATATTGCACCCGAAATTTGTAATTAGTTTTAGATATCTATATGGTTTAAACCTTCTATCCTGTTGCGAAATGATAAAATGATTGGGGTAATGCTAAGCAGTGGCGATTTTGAGAGCCTAAATGGTTCGGAAGGCTTTGAATTACTTGTTAATTCTATTGAAACTGGTGAAGTAAAAAAATTCTTGTCGAATGGTCAATGGATTGAGCTTGTAGAACAAGATCGGTTTGAATTTAGGCAGAAACTGAGTGGGTTTATTGAAAGAGCGGCTAGCAAAAATTGTCATGTGTTCTTTTACTTGAATGCGAGTAGAAAGTTAATAATCAGGATTTATTTACTGGAAAAATTACAGAAATTTAATGAGGACTCAAATCCAGGCTCAAATCCGGACTTAAGTCTGGAGTTTTTGATATATAGCCCAGGAAAAGAAAACGTGTGCAATAAAAATGTAGACGATGAATTGGATACTTTAAAAAGGTCACTATCGAAATTGCGAACAAATTTGAAGCGACAAAAGGTGCGTAGGAAGCTTACAGACGAAGACAGACAGTTATCTAATACAGGTGCTGCTAATGCGGCAAGAAAGGCCAATTCTGAAGCATATGCGTTCTACATTAACGATAAAATTGAAGAAATAATGAAAAATGAATCTAAGCGCACGTTAGAGTCAATTGCTGATGAGTTAAATAAGCTTGGTTACGAAACCAGAATGGGGAAACCTTTCACACCCAATTCAGTGCGAAGGGTAGCTATGATTGTGAAGGCCAATAGAAATACATAACTATATATGTAATTATATTAAATATAGATATGTATATATTATTATCTATGTATAAGATATCAATAATCATTAATGTTACAAAAGGTATATCGTTATTGTTCTTAACTTGCTGTTTTTAATGGTTTATATTGGTTTTTGTTATTGTTCTTGATGTGCATTTATGGCACGTGATTTTGCAGTGTATTTTTGGTGGTTTTACTTGGTGGAGATCCAGTGTGAACGAAGAAAATATGAAGAATAAACCATTAAACCAGCGAGTGATCGACAAAGACAATATATGTGTCAATTGTCGATACTACTGCCATCATGGAAGCCGTTGGGGAATCCGGTGTTCCCACATACAAAACCGAGATGAATCGGGAATTCCCAAAACAATTCCTGCGAGAACCCATACGTGCGAATATTTTTCACTTCGAATTGATGAAGCTTAATTGCTTATCGTTCAAACAATCAATGATTTACATTCCAATAAGCTTATTTAGTTAAGTACCTATGGTATTCAACACCGCATGTTGTTCAAATGCGTGTGCATGATCTTTAGCTAGCTGCTCTATCATTTGGTCTGACTCCATTAGAAAGCCCTCTGCCGATTCAAGTGTAGTTGCAAAGTCATTCCACGAAATATTGGCAATAACTGAACTTTGACTGTGGGCCAATTCGTTACGCATTTTTTCTATGATCTTTAATAGCTTATCGAATCTTCTTCTAGAGAAATTGAATTGTTCACAAAATAAACTGGTTCTACTGAGGATATCTCGCTTATCAGCTATTTGAATGCAATCCAAAAGCATCAAATCCTGATTTTCACCTTTACGCATCTCGTAAATCGATTTTGCGATTTTTAACCGTTTTTCATTAAGATGTTTCGTCCAATTGTCGTGAGCGTGAAACTTTCGAATCCAAAAATTGATGTGCATTTCAAACAATGAAATTATTCCGAAGATATATACTCGAACCGGAGGTTTGTTTATATCAGCTTTGGTTACTATTCCTACGACTTGGTTGCCATGATTGACGTACGCCAATTCCTTTGTTTTTAATACATTCAACAAGTCGGCTAGTGGTGTTGAGTCTGAAATTACTTGATCTATTGAAATTTTTTGTAGGTGATTTTCAATGTTATGACCGTTTAGATTTTTTGTTTCTATGTAACCTATTATTTGCTTGTGTTCATTTACTACACCTGCTTGATCGAATTCGCGGACTTCTAGTTCATGTTTCACGTGTTCAGGAGCATCGCTAATTTGGCAACAAAATAATGGTTCGAAAACATCGTGGACTGTGACGTTATCGACAAAGATTTTTTTTAAAGATGAGAATCTGGTGCCTTTCCTTCTGTATCCCGTTGTTGGTGATACCCATAGCTGGTAACCCATCATAATCCCTTATCTTAATTCCAAAATTTAATCCTATTATTAATTACGATTTCTGCTGATTGCAAATTTGCTTTATAAGCCAAAATTTCAACACCAGCTCGAATTGCTAATTCAATTAGTTGGGCATAGGCAGGATCGATGTGTGAGGCTGGCTTGACGGACTGTATGCCTGAATGCAGCACTGCGAAAAATAATACAGCACGTTTACCTGAAGTAGCAACATCGATCAACTCTCGTAAGTGTTTTTGCCCGCGCGTTGTTACGGTATCGGGAAAGTAACCTTGGTTATTTTCCAGTAACGTAACGCTTTTCACTTCAATGTATGCGTCTGGCTTTTTACCATTCGTTAATAGGATATCGATTTTACTGTTTTCACTACCGTACTTTACTTCTCGCTGCATATTCGCATAGCCCGTTAATTCATCAACAACACTGTTATTGATTGCTTCTTCAACAAGTTGATTGGCGCGAATAGTGTTTACACAAATTAGGTGATTTTCAACGGTTTCGGTGAGCTCCCAGCTAAAAGGGTACTTACGTTTCGGGTTATCAGAAGTGCTGTACCAAACAGCATCATCAGGTTCTGCGCATCCAGACATCGCACCTGTATTAGAAACGTGTATGGTTGTTTCTGTACCATCTTCAAGGATTACATCAGCTAAGAAACGTTTGTAGCGTTTAATCAATCGAGCTTTATTTAAAGTGGGTTTGAACTTCATTTTTAGAATCGATTTTCTCAGGAAATTAAGCCACTAAAATGGTATCACAATCAATAAATCGTGAATTGCTAATTTAGAGGCAGATTGCGAAAGTAAGTGAAGTTTTAAAGAAATACAAAGCTATGTTTAGAATAAAAAATGTTCGGTTTAGTTAGCCTGATCTCGGTGATCAGGCTTGATAGTCAAGAATCCTAGTTTAAAAGATCATTAACTTTTTGCTTGGCCTTTTTAATTACTTCTTCGTCTATGCATGAGGAAACCTTAACTAAGGCTGCAGCAATAATTGCAATATCGTCTGTATAACCAAAGATTGGCGTGAGGTCAGGAATAGCATCTATTGGCGAAATAAGATACGCCAATGCACCGTAAATAACTGCTTTATCAGCAGCCCCACATTTATCGCTGTCTAGCGCATAATAAAGCTGAAATACTTTACTAAGACCTTCTTCACCGATGCTTTTGCAATACTTTTTACATTTCTCCCAAAAACTTGATTCTGAATAGTCATCAATCTTAATGTTTGAGGGAATAATTTCATCTTCACCAAGTGATTTAGCTTCATTCGACATCGTAACTCCTTGTTTTATATTGATGTTAATTGACACTTTATCTGTTCTTTGAACAATAAAGCAAGCAATAGATGTATAATGAGTTTTCTATTTTAAAGGTCACTAATAACAGCCGGTATTGGGGCAGTGTATGGTAATAACGCTGCCATCATTGAGTTCGATGTCGGCGAGAAAGCGTTTGTAGCGCTTGATGAGTTTGCCGGATTTTAAGGGCTGAGGGAACTGCATATATGTTGTAATCGACGGCTTGTGTTACGCAAATTTAACACGTCGGCCTACTCTTGAAAAATTGAATACTTGCGAGTCTACCAGCCCTTGCCTCTATAATGTAGGCATCTTTTTTAATGGTGGAACCAAATATGAGTAAAACAGCGATTATTGAATTATCGCAATCGAATCAATTTTCCGGTTGGCAACAAAGTAACTCAGTCGTGGTCAAAGATGATGTTATCTTTGTCAGAGTCGAGGATATCAATCATCCTGATTTGCGATCCATTCAAAAGGCGGGTCGAAAAATCGAAGCTCTGGGAGTCGAAACGGCGCAGCTGCAAGGGGATTTTTGGAGTGAACACGCCCAATGGGCATTCGCGCAGGGCTTTACCAAGGTGGGAAAACTGGAGAACGTGCTATTTTGCGGTGATGCCGATATGGTCAACCGATTACATCAAAAGCAGGCCGTGTATGCCTGGTCTCGCGATTTAATCAATCAAACACCATCACAGTTAGTACCGGTGTCTCTGGCCAATCAAGCCGCAGATTATTTAAAAACTTTGGCACCGGATGCGATTCATATCGATACCATCATTGGTGAAGATCTGGAAACACGGGGCTGGACCGGTATCTACAATGTCGGGAAAGGCAGCGTGAATCCGCCTGCGATGTTAACCGTTGATTATAATCCCGGGGGGGATGCACACACACCGGTTTACGCGGTCTTAGTCGGCAAAGGCATTACCTTTGATAGTGGTGGCTACTCGATAAAGCCGAGTGCCGGTATGTTCTCGATGAAATGCGATATGGGTGGCGCAGCAACGGCGGCAGCGGCACTGGCGCTGGCCATTCAATGGGGCTTGAATAAGCGGGTGAAGTTGATTCTGTGTTGCGCAGAAAACATGGTCAGCGATCATGCTTATAAACTTGGTGACATTCTCACTTATAAAAATGGTACAACCGTGGAAATCGCCAATACTGATGCGGAAGGTCGCTTGGTCCTTGCTGATGGTCTGATCGCTGCCAGTGAAGACAATCCACAGATGATTATCGATGCCGCCACCCTGACCGGTGCCGCAATGTCAGCTACTGGTGGTGAATACAATGCATTGTTTGCTATGGATACGTCATTAGTTGCCAATGCGCTTGCTGTCGCCAATGAAGTTAACGATCCCGCCTGGCCATTACCCTTAGAAAGCTTTCACCTGAGTAAATGCCCATCGGCATTTGCCGATACCGCCAATTCCACCACCCAAAAAGGCGGCGGATTAGGTGGTGCCAGTAATGCTGCAGGGTTTTTGGCACGCTTTGTAAATCCAGGTGGCAAAGGTTGGTTACATATCGATTTGTCTGCCTGTTATCACGAACGTAGCAATAGCATGTGGTCGGCGGGCGCAACCGGAAGCGGTATCGCCACCATTACCAATCTGATTTTGTAAATCAGTATCTGAATACGGTAAACCGCTGCAGGTTTTACTCAGCGGCTTGCCGTGGTTGGCAACGAAAATTGCCCTTAATTCTTCAAAACGCGAGTTGTTAGATATGGTTGAGCCTGCCTGGTATTACCCATTACGACCGCTAGTGCATGCCATAGTATCCTGACAGCATAGACAGCTTTAACAGCTTAGGAAACTTCAATTAAAGACAGAATTTCCCGTTACCACATCAACCCGATAATGAAGAGTACCCAGAACGAGAAACTGGCTATCCCGGTTTTCGTCATCTGGCTTTGTGCGATTTCTATATCTGGCAGGTGGCGAGTGGTGATAATCGTCGCTGCCAATGATGGCAGGGCAAAAACAAAGGAAAAACACAGCCAGGGTAATTCTTCACTAACGATAAATAACACGGTACATATAGCGGCAAAAACCAGAGCAATGGTCTGAGCATTTAAAAGATTGTTAATTGCTGGCGGTGACTGCACCAAAGGTGCCGTGTCGTTAGCGACCTGTAACGATTCGTGAGTGGAAAAGCGAATGATGATCTGTTCGCTAAACCAGGTCATAACCGCCAGGCTTCCCGCGGCGGCGGCAATCCATCCATCGCTGATTTGCAGGCTGGCCGTGTGCAGGTAATGGCTGATAAAAAACGGCAATATTCCACAAAGCAAGGCCATGGCTGTTAACGACATTATTTGTCCGAATCTATCGACGGGTAATCCACGACGGGTTTTATGGCGCAACACTGACAGTAATAATAGGCTGCAGATGATCATTAAACTCATACTGATAGGAGCTACTGCTGTGCTTGCAAATGTCAGGCTGCCAAGCGCCAGACAAAAAAGGATGAATAATCCTAAAATAAGTTTAAGCATGATCGATTGCACATGTTGATGTTGCGCAGATTGAGCACTTGATTGAAGCTTACTGGCGTGAATGATAAATGCCCGTTGGTAGTCGCTGGCGAGGTTAGTAACAATCTGACCTAACATGGCGATAAATAAGAGACCGGAGAATAATCGACCGTCAACGACGCCTTCAAAAGCCGCGAGGCCACTACCTAAAATAATTGCACTACAGGGAAGAAAAAAACTGCGGGGACGAATAGCGCCAAGCAGTAGTTGCACATACAGGGACATTAATTATTCTCAAAAATGGAAATTTGCTCAGGGATCTTATACCACTTATGTGAACCACTCATCAGGTATTTAAAATTTATTAACACCAACATCTCACATTTTAAAACTTGCCGCACACATCAATTAGCGCAACGGCCAGCACGTTAATTCATTGTAGACCACCCCCGTCGGAGTCGATACCGATTCAAATAAGGCGAATCGTTTAACCGTCATCGATATCGAAAACGGTTGCTGTCCGGTAACTGGGGTTTTCACCTTGCGAGCAATCGTTATATGGGGGGTAAATGTGTAGCCAGCGCTTGGCGTTTGTGGCGGCAGAATGTCATCAACTAAGGCATTGACTTGCTGGGCCAGTGATTGCAAGGCCTCAGGTGTATGGGAAAGCCCCAGGTATAAAACTTTTGGCTTTTTAAAATGTCCGAGTTGATTCAGGTTCAGGGATATTTGGCGAGTGATGATTTCATCGGTTGCTGTGGTTAATTGGCAAACCTCTAAGGGCGTACAGTGACCGATGTAGCGTAAGGTTAAATGATAATTTTCTAATGCAATGTTGTGTTGCTGCGCAGGCAAGTTGCGATGACACCAGATATTAACCTGTTGTTTCTGATCGTCATCCAGAGATAACGCGAAAAACACGCGTTTTTGATCCGAGTTGTTCAAGCGAGAGCCTCTGTATATATACATCTAGCAACTGTGCCTGGTCATCGTAAACGTAAACCAAAATGGACCAGGGTGTCTAAAATACGCTTCTGATTTTGCTGCCTAAGATCGATGTAACCTCATTATAGTAGAGCGTAGTATGCTCCGAATGTGGCCGTTATGTTGGTGATAAAAATGCTGGCGAAATAGGTCTCTAGTTGTCTTTATGGATTCTTGAATAATACTTGTAGCAGGATTTTATGCCATTTTATTGATGTAAATTGTTGAACCTCACTGAATCATCTACCGGGAGTTTGTTGTTATGAATCCTGTGAAAACCCGTTACTTAACCAATGCCAACTTGTGTCCATCCGTGTTGGCCTCACTCGTATTTTCTTCGTTGCTTGCCTTACCTACAGCAAATGCCGAAGAAGACGAAAATGACTTGTTTAAGGCGGATTTTCGTCTTCGCTATGAAGCGGTAGATCAGAATAATGCGCTCAAAGATGCGGAGGCGTTGACGCTAAGAACCACGATTGGCTTGCGCACACCCAAGATACTGGGATTCTCTTTTTATATTGAGGGAGAAGATTCTCGACCAGTATTTGGCATTGACGATTACAACGACACCTTAGGAATGAATCCCGACTATTCTGTGATTGCCGATCCTAAAACGACCGAATTTGATCAAGGCTATTTGCAATTTAAGACCAAAAATATGACAACGCGATTAGGGCGTCAGGTCGTCAACCTGGATAACCAACGTTTTGTCGGAAGTGTTGGCTGGCGTCAGGATAAGCAAACTTTTGATGCCTTCAGTTTTGCCTGGACACTACTCGACAGTTTTACCGTAAATTATACCTATATTGATCAGCGTAACCGGATCTTTGCTGATGAACAGGACTTGGATAGTAAAGATCATCTGGTCAATCTGTCCTGGGATACCGGTCTGGGTACCTTGATCGGCTATGGCTATTTATTGCAAGAAGATGAGGGCGTTCGCAATAACAATGACACTTATGGTATTCGCTATCAGGGACAGTTAAAGGCTTTGGGACAGCAATGGTTATTGAATGCGGAATATGCCGAGCAAACACTGGAAACAGAACTGTGCAGTTTTAAGCCCGATTACTACCTGGTCGAAGCCGGTATTCATTTCAGTGCATTAACCTTTATGCTTGGCTATGAATCTCTGGGCAGCGATGATGGCCAGGCAGGTTTTGCCACGCCGTTAGCGACCTTACATAAATTTAACGGTTTTACCGACCAGTTTTTAACGACACCAGATCAAGGCCTGAATGACTGGTATGCCAGTGTAGGGGGCAGTCTCTTCTCGGGGAAATGGGGTCTGGGCTATCACGACTTTGAGGCGGATGAATCGGCCCCGCTTGTTGATGATTTTGGTAAAGAATATAATGCCCAATACACCTATGAATTTGGCAACCATTTTTCTGCAGGCGTGAAATACGCAAATTATGATCGTGGCGACCTTGTCAGCGGTAAAGTCGATACCGATAAATTCTGGGTTTGGCTTGGGGCGACGTTTTAACCGCTAATCCTCGTCAAGATGCGCCATTTTGGCGCATCTTTGCTTTAAGTTAATTCATTTCTCGACAGTTTTTTTTTCATTCATCACAAATTCCCTTGTTATCGTGGGTATAGACGCATTTGATTAACTGGCACAGAACTTGTAAGTGAATTGCATTGTGCAGTGTCTTCTGCGCGTCGACTTGGTTAAATAAACAATAAATGTGCCGATGAGTATTTTGAAATCAGATACCCAGCCCCCGCTTAAACTTTTGCTCGTGGATTACAATAGTCACAAGACACATATCTTGTCTGAGGCTTTTGACAATGAACACTATCAAATTGAATGGGCATCCGCGTCTGGAATGCCGTTACTTCACCGTGTCCGAGAGTCAAAACCGGATATCATTATTATCGATATTGAGTCACCCGACCGGGATATGCTCGATAGCCTGAATATGCTGTCGGCAACCGCCCCTAAGCCTGTAGTAATGTTTTCTGAGGACCAGAACAGCCAGGTAATCACGGAATTAGTCAAGGCGGGTGTTAGTGCCTATATCACCGGCGGTGTCGATACCCAAAGAGTTCGCTCAATTATTGATATCGCATTAGCTCGGTTTAAAGAACACCAAAACTTAAAGCAGGAACTGGCAGATACGAAACAAAAACTGTCCAGTCAAAAAGTCATTGAACAGGCAAAAATCTGGCTGATGGAAAACAAGCATTGCTCCGAGAAACAGGCCTACCATCATATTCGTAAAATCGCTATGGACAATAGTCAAAAAATGGAAGACGTGGCCAGGAATATCCTGTCTCTGGCTAATATGCTCGGAGGTAGTCATGGTTAATTTTACATCTGAAAAGCCGTCACTTAACGTTGGCTTTATGCCTTTGACCGACAGTGCGCCACTCGTAGTGGCCAAAGAATATGGCTTTTTTGAACGCTATGGACTTGATGTCACGCTGGAAAAACAAAACTCCTGGGCAACCATGCGCGATAAAGTTTGTACGGGATTGCTTGATGGCGCGCAGATGCTGGCTCCCATGCCAATTGCCAGCAGTTTAGGCCTTGACGGGCAGCGCATTCCAATGATTACCCCGTTTGTTTTAAGTCGCAATGGCAACGCCATTACCTTGAGTCATAAATGGTATGCGCATCTGGGTGAACACCGGTTGAACGATGGACAGCCGGTTAGTGCTAAGGCGATTGTGCCTATTGTAAACAAGAAAGCTGAACAAGGTGAGAAGCTCAGGCTAGCAACTGTATTTCCGTATAGTTGTCATTATTATCAGTTGTTGGATTGGTTAAGTGCCGGCGGTATCGACTTAAATCAAATTGAGTTAATTATTATTCCTCCGGGTAACATGATCGCGGCATTGAAAGCCGGTGACATTGACGGTTTTTGTGTCGGCGGCCCATGGAATGCTTTTGCCGTGCGCGCACAATTAGGGTTTACCGCCGCGACTTCATCTGACATTTGGAACGATTTTCCGGAAAAGGTGTTAGGGGTTTTAGCAAGCTGGCAGATGCAAAATCCACAGACCTGTAAAGCTCTGGTGCATGCCCTGAATGATGCCTGTCATTGGCTCGAATCGATCCCGAATCGATTTGAAGCGGCTCAGCTGTTAAGTGGCTCTCAATATTTAAATATGGATTTAAATATTATTGCCCCATCGTTGCTTGGTAGTTGCTTAACGTATAAGGACTTGCCACCAAGACAGATAAAAACCTACAACCAGTTTGCCGACTCTGAGTCGGTAAACTTTAATTGCCCGAGTCTTGAAGATGGCAGCTGGCTATTGGAAGTGATGCAAAAATCCGGGCACTTGGCGAATCCAACCCATGCGATGTCACAATTGCCACATATTTATCGACAAGATTTATTTCACGAGTATTTCTCTGTTAGTCAGGATCTTGCACCAAGATAGTTATGTGGTTTGCACCCAATGGATGCAAATTGGTGAGCTTTTACTCTAATGGTTTTTTGGTATCTGCCACTAAAGCCAATAAAAATACGGTTTTTTCATCTTGGCATTTAATATGCATTAACTCTATCAGGTGCAACAGCGTACCTTTAAATGCCCTACGGGGCGCTCAAAAAATTATTTAACTAATAGAACTGCAACGGCGTAGTCTTTCATTAGTTTGGCATCGAGGCCTGACGTGACCAATCTCATATCGTGGGGATCGGTGACGGCGGGCTTTTTTATTTGGAGAAAATTATGTTTCAACTTTCAAAATCAGGTTCAAACAAAATGATCAAACGAATAGGCCATGCATTCACTATGGCTATTGCAGCGTTCAGTTTTGTTACTTCTACACAGGCACAAACGTTAGGTTATCCAGAAAAGGAAGAGCTGACTTTTGGGTTTATAAAACTTACCGATATGGCACCGATTGCCATTGCTTATGAAAAAGGCTTCTTCGAAGATGAAGGTCTTTATGTCACCATCGAAGCTCAGGCGAATTGGAAAGTTTTGCTTGATGGTGTTATTGATGGCCGATTGGATGGCGCGCATATGTTGGCGGGACAGCCAATTGCGGCAACCATAGGTTATGGTACCAAAGCCAAGATTATCACCCCATTTTCCATGGATTTAAATGGTAACGGTATTACCGTTTCTAACGAAATCTGGGAGCAGATGAAAGGCAATATTCCTAAGCAAGCCGACGGTCGTCCAGTCCACCCGATCAAAGCCGACGCGTTAAAGCCGGTAGTTGATAAGTTCCGGGAAGAGGGTAAGCCTTTTAATATGGGCATGGTGTTCCCTGTATCTACCCATAACTATGAATTACGTTATTGGCTTGCCGCTGGCGGTATCCACCCAGGCTTCTATGCGCCGCACAAAGGCGATACGTCGGGTCAAATCGATGCACAAGCTCTTCTTTCCGTAACACCTCCGCCGCAAATGCCTGCAACATTGGAAGCTGGCACTATCTATGGTTACTGCGTTGGCGAACCATGGAACCAGCAGGCCGTATTTAAAGGTATTGGTGTTCCGGTAGTAACCGATTATGAAATCTGGAAAGACAACCCGGAGAAGGTGTTTGGTATCTCGGAAGAGTTTGCCAATAAATACCCAAATACAACGATCCGTCTGACCCGAGCACTTATCCGTGCAGCCCAATGGTTAGATGCAAACGACAACGGCAATCGTCCTGAAGCCGTGAAAATTTTGTCTGAGTCTAAATATGTTGGTGCCGATTACGAAGTTATCGCCAATAGCATGACGGGTACGTTTGAATACGAGAAAGGCGACAAGCGTTCTGTACCGGATTTCAACGTATTCTTCCGTTATAACGCGACCTATCCCTATTACTCGGATGCGATTTGGTATCTGACCCAAATGCGTCGTTGGGGACAAATCAGCGAAGACAAACCAGACAGCTGGTACAAGGATGTGGCGTCACAAGTGTATCGTCCGGACATTTATCAAAAAGCGGCTCAATCATTGATTGATGAAAAAATCATGGATGCCAGCGTCTTTCCGGATTTTACCAAAGAAGACGGATTCCGTTCGCCACAAACTCACTTTATTGATGGCATCGTTTATGACGGCAGCAAGCCAAACGAATACATCAATAAGTTTGAAATTGGCTTGAAAGCCGGTGAAAAAATTTAATCTGGCCTGCGGCCATTAACCCTAACTCATGAATTTAACCAGGAGTATAAGATGAGTCTTTTAATCCGAAATCTGATCAACCTTGACCGGGAGCAGTCTTTCTCTGAACAGAGTCTGTTATTGGCGGGACAAAAATTAAAGCTAGCTTTATTGCCGATCCTCGGGTTACTAGGCTTTTTGTTGTTGTGGTCTATTGCCGCCAACAACGTTGACACTTCCTTGGGGAAATTTCCGGGGCCAGGAGCGGTCGCAACTCAGTTTGATAATCTGTATCAGGAACACGTAAGCGAACGGGAAAAGGAGCAGGCGTTTTATGAACGTCAGCACAAGCGTAATGCCGATCGAGTGCAAAAAGATCCAACGTATGTGCCTAAAATTCGTGCCTATACCGGTAAGGAAACATTTTTAGATCAAATATTGACGAGTCTTAAAACGGTGTTGAGTGGCTTTATTGTTGCTGCCGTAATCGCAATACCGCTCGGTATCGCAATTGGCCTAAGCCAGACGTTAAACCAGGCAATCAACCCGATCATTCAGGTATTCAAACCGGTATCACCTCTGGCATGGCTGCCATTGGTAACCATGTTGGTGAGTGCTCTGTATGTATCGGATGACCCATTATTTGCTAAATCTTTTGTGAATTCTTTAATCACCGTCACCTTATGTTGTTTGTGGCCAATGGTGATTAACACCTCTGTGGGTGTCGCTTCAATCAATCAAGATTGGGTGAATGTTTCACAAGTCCTTCGTCTTCCGGCATTAACCCATGTTCGCAAAATCGTACTGCCAGCCTCAATTCCAGCAATATTTACCGGCATGCGGATGTCTTTAGGTATCGCCTGGATGGTGTTGATTGCAGCAGAAATGCTGGCGCAAAACCCTGGGCTTGGCAAGTTTGTCTGGGATGAATTTCAAAATGGTAGTTCACAATCTCTTTCTCGCATTATGACTGCAGTGATTGTGATTGGTTTAATTGGCTTTTTACTGGACCGTGCAATGTTGCAATTACAGCGCTGGTTGTCCTGGGACAAAGCATCGGCAAAACGCTAACAGGGTCTGTTGACCCCACAATCTTAGCTTTTGTTCAAGCGAGTAAATAAAGCCAATAAGCCAATAATAACGAGCGGAAAAGATAATAAGGGCGCTAATTGAATTTTTGAACAAGGTTTGTTTTGCATCTGACCGGTTTTTTCTCTCTACCGTGCATAAAGCGCGAAGAAAAGAAAAACCCTGGTGCAAACCAAAACCATTCACGGTGAATGTGAAACGAGAAGACAAATAGCCCCTTGAGAATTAAGAAATTTGGAGAATAACGATGACTACGATTTTAGATATCAGCAAAATCGATATGGTGTTTCCAACCCCTAAGGGTGATTTTACAGCGTTGCAAAATGTCGATTTGAAAATCAAAAAAGGTGAATTCATTTCCTTAATTGGTCATTCCGGTTGTGGTAAGTCCACGGTGTTAAATGTGGTTGCCGGACTATATCAAGCGACGAAAGGTGCGGTGCTGCTGAATAACAAAGAAGTAAATGAACCCGGCCCTGAGCGGGCGGTGGTCTTTCAGAATCACTCGTTATTACCATGGTTAACGGCTTATCAGAATGTTGAGCTGGCAGTTAAACAGGTTTTTTCTAAATCAATGTCAGGCAAAGAAATGCAGGACTGGATAGAACATAACCTTGCCTTGGTACATATGGAACACGCGATGCATAAACGTCCGGATGAAATCTCGGGCGGTATGAAACAACGTGTGGGTATTGCCCGCGCATTGTCGATGCAACCGGAAATTCTATTAATGGATGAACCGTTCGGTGCACTAGACGCGCTGACCCGTGCCCATATGCAGGATTCTCTGATGGAAATTCAGGATGAGCTGAACAATACGGTGATCATGATCACCCATGACGTTGATGAGGCGGTTTTGTTGTCCGATCGCATCGTCATGATGACTAACGGCCCTGCTGCAACCGTTGGCGAAATCCTTGAGGTTGACTTACCGCGTCCGCGTGACCGTTTAGCGCTAGCCAGTGATCCAAGATACAACGAATTAAGGTCTGAAGTGTTGACCTTCCTTTATGAAAAACAACGAAAAATAGAGGTGATCGCCACCAGTGAACCGGCCAAAGTCAAAGCCGATGAATCAAAAATCGCGGTCGCCTGATAAGGAATTTATTATGTTAACAACAAAAAAAATCGTATCCCAAGCAATATCAAGCGCGCTACTGGTTAGCGTATTAGCACCGGTTACCGCTAGCGCATTCGCAGATGCTGGCAGTGCTAAAGTCGATTTTCGCCTGCGTCATGAGTCTGTATCTCAGGACAATGCACTCAAAGATGCCGATGCATTAACGCTGAGAACCACGTTAACTTACACCACGCCATCGGTTGGTAATTTTAGCGGTGTGGTTGAGTTTGAAGATTCCCGTGTTGTTTTCGGTATGGATGATTACAACAATACCCTGGGAATGAATACCGATTACTCCGTGATCGCAGATCCTGAAACCACGGAGCTGGATCAAGGTTTTGTGCAATATAGCAATGCCGGTTTTAACGCTAAGGTCGGTCGTCAGGTCATAACGTTAGATAATCACCGTTTTGTTGGCCACGTCGGCTGGCGTCAGGATAAACAAACATTCGATGCCGCAACTCTTGCCTATAGCGGTATTGATGATTTAACCATGCAATACAGTTACATCACTCAGCGTAACCGTATCTTTGCTGAGCAAAGAGATTTGGATTCTAAAGATCATCTAATCAATGTTGGCTACAAAACGTCGATTGGTACATTAACCGGTTACGGTTATTTGCTTGATGAAGATGAAGGTATCACCAAAACCTATGATACCTGGGGTATTCGTTTCGCCGGAAAAAGTTCGGGTGAAGCACTGTCATTTCTTTATACCGGTGAGTATGCCACCCAGTCGACTGAAATTAATGGTGCCGACTTTGATGCCGATTATTTCCTGATTGAAGGCGGTGTCGTGTTCTCAGGTATTACCGCCAAAGTTGGCTATGAGGTGCTTGGTAGCGATAACGGTGCCTATGGTTTTTCCACGCCGCTTGCGACTCTGCACAAATTTAACGGTTGGACTGACCAATTTTTAGGAACTCCGGCACAAGGTCTGGAAGATGCCTATATCGCATTATCTGGGAAAGTATTATCGGGCAACTGGTTAGTCGCATATCACGATTTTTCTGCCGATGACGGCACTGACCTAATCGATGATTTTGGTAGTGAATGGGATGCTCAATATACTGTGGCATTTGCCAAGCATTACAGCGCTGGCGTGAAAGTCGGATTGTATCAGGAAGGTGACAATGCCACTGGCAAAGTTGATACCGATAAAGTCTGGTTTTGGCTTGGTGCGAAGTTTTAATCAAATTGAAATTTAAGGGATACCACTTGTTATTTATGGGTGAATAAACAGGCAAGGTCTTGCTTGGTTCACAAGTCGATAACAAGTGGATTCAGAAACCTGGAAGTATAACGGGGAATATTATGAGTAATAAACAGCACATCGTCGTCGTAGGTAACGGCATGGTAGGCCATCATTTTGTTGAACAATTGAGCCAGTCAGCCAATTGCGAGCAATTTGAGATCACAGTGTTATCGGCCGAACCTCGTCTTGCCTATGATCGTGTACATTTATCGGAGTTTTTTGCTGGTAAAAGTGCCGATGATCTGGCCATGACCAGTATGGATTTGTATCAACAGTGGCAGGTAGATTTTCGTATCAATGCCAAAGTCGATACTATCGATCGTCAGGCGAAAACACTGACCACTCAAACCGGGGAAGTGTTTAGCTACGACAAGCTGGTGTTAGCCACTGGTTCTTACCCATTTGTTCCTCCGATTAAAGGTAATGATAATCCTGATTGTCTAGTTTATCGCACCATTGAAGATTTACAGGCGATATCTCACTGTGCAGAAAAAAGTAAAGTCGGTGTAGTTATCGGTGGCGGTTTATTGGGGCTGGAAGCGGCGAATGCGCTGCATAATCTTGGCCTGCAAACTCATGTTGTAGAATTTGCGCCTCAACTTATGGCGGTGCAAATCGATAAAGCCGGTGGTGAGGTTTTAAAACAAAAAATCGAATCTCTCGGTGTTCAGGTGCACACCAATCGCGCGACAACCCAAATTGTTGGAGGTGAAAGCTGCCGCCATAAATTGTGTTTTAGCGACGGTGAAGAATTGGAAACCGATTTAATCTTATTCTCTGCCGGCATTCGACCTTATGACGAATTGGCGCGCCAATCGGAATTAGACGTAGGTGAGCGTGGTGGTATTGTCGTCAATAATCAATGTCAAACCAGCGATGCAAATATTTATGCTATCGGTGAATGCGCCCTGTGGAATAACTTTATCTTTGGCCTGGTCGCACCGGGAAATACCATGGCGAAAGTTGCGGCACAACACTTACAAGGTGAGGATGCGGCGTTTACCGGTGCGGATATGAGCACCAAATTAAAACTAATGGGTGTTGATGTCGGCTCTATCGGCGATGCCCATGGCAAAACCCCAGGGTCATTAACGTATCGCTATGAAGATCAGGTTAATGGTGTCTACAAAACCATGGTAGTGGACAGCGAACAGAAGAAATTGCTTGGTTCGGTATTAATTGGCGATACCAGCGAATACGACAGTTTGCTGCAATACATGCTAAATGGCATTGATTTACCAGAGCAGCCAGAAAGCCTTATTTTACCATCGAATTCCGACAAACCCTTGCTTGGCGCCGATGCGCTGCCAGAAACCGCGACTTTGTGTTCCTGCCACAATGTCACCAAAGGCGATGTTATCACTGCCATCGATGGTGGCGCAGTGACCTTTGATGCGGTGAAGTCGTGCACTAAGGCCGGTACCGGTTGTGGTGGGTGTGCCGCGCTTGTAAAAGACGTTACGACCTGTGAGCTTGCGAGTCGTGGCGTGGAAGTGAAAAAAGACATTTGTGAGCACTTTCCATACTCTCGCCGTGAACTTTTTGATTTGATTAAGATTGAAAAAATAACCAACTATAAAGATTTGCTGGCCGCACATGGCAGTGGTTTGGGATGTGATATCTGTAAACCGACCGCGGCATCAATTTTTGCCTCGGTGTGGAATGAATACATACTCGATAAAAAACACCAGCCTTTGCAGGATACCAATGACACCTTTTTGGCCAATATGCAAAAAGATGGTACTTACTCGGTAGTTCCGCGGATCCCGGGCGGTGAGATTAGCCCGGATAAGCTGATTGTTATTGGTCAGGTTGCCAAACAGTACAATCTGTACACCAAGATCACCGGTGGCCAACGGATTGACTTGTTCGGTGCCCGCAAAGAAGAATTGCCTGATATCTGGCGCCAGCTCGTTGATGCCGGCTTTGAAACTGGCCATGCCTACGGCAAGTCGGTGCGTACGGTCAAATCCTGTGTCGGTAGTACCTGGTGTCGATACGGCGTACAAGACAGTGTTTCTATGGCGTTGTTTATTGAAAACCGATACAAAGGCATTCGCTCCCCCCATAAACTCAAGTTCGCGGTTTCAGGTTGTACGCGAGAATGTGCTGAAGCTCAGAGTAAAGATATCGGTGTTATTGCTACCGAAAATGGCTGGAATCTTTATGTCTGTGGTAACGGTGGTATGAAACCTCGTCACGCCGACTTGTTTGCAACTGATCTCGATGATGAAACCCTGATCAAATATATCGATCGCGTTTTGATGTTCTATATCGAAACTGCCGATCGTTTGCAGCGTACCTCTGTCTGGATGAACAATATGGAAGGCGGACTTGAGTATCTGCAAGACGTAGTGATCCATGACAGTTTAGGGGTAGCTGCGCAACTTGAGCAGCATATGGACAGTATTGTCGGCACTTATCAGTGTGAATGGAAAACCACCTTGGAAGATCCTAAAGCTCTGGAACGCTTCAAGCCGTTTGTCAATTCCGATAAGCCTGATAGCAACATTCAGTTTGTGGATGAGCGTGGTCAAATCCGTCCAGCCCGTAAAGAAGAAAAAGCCATTGCCGTGGTTGTTCAGGATTAACGGTTCAAATTAACGAGAGGAATAACACGATGACAACTTTAGCCTATTCAGAAACGGCCGAAATGGTAGATGCTCCAGAAACCAGCGCTCCGGTTCACACGCAACAAACCTGGGTTAATGTCTGCCAGTTGAGTCAGTTAATTGAGGATTCTGGCGTACCTGCGTTATTGGAAAATGGTCAGCAGGTCGCCATTTTTTACCTGCCCCAGGATGCACAGAGCGTCTTTGCAGTATCTAATTTTGATCCCATTGGTGAAGCCAATGTTCTGTACCGCGGCATTGTCGGCAGCGTCGCCGGTGAACCTGTTGTGGCGTCACCATTATACAAGCAACATTTTTCCTTACTCGATGGTCGCTGTCTTGATGATGACAATGCGTCTGTACAGGTTTATCCGACACGCATCGAAGACGGTCAGGTTCAGCTTTTAGTCTGAGAGTTAGCATAGCTAACCAGATTGACCGACGTTAGGTAGTAATAACAGACGAATGCAAGAGACGAAAGCGTGACAATTATGACCAAAAATAGCAGCAACATTGCCGGCATAAAACAAAGCACCTGTGCGTATTGTGGTGTTGGTTGTGGGGTTGATATCCACCAAAACAAAAACGCTGACACCGGACTGGTTGCAGCGGTTTCTCTGCAGGGTAGTAAAGACCATCCTGCTAATTTTGGTCGCTTGTGTGTCAAAGGTGAAAATCTGTTAGGCACCACCAATCTTGATGACAGACTGTTATATCCACATATCAACGGAGAGCGGGCTAAATGGCCGCAAGCGATTGAGCATGTAGCGAGCAAATTTAATGATGTTATTGCTGAACATGGCCCGGACGCCGTGGCGTTTTATGTATCCGGACAACTGCTGACCGAAGATTACTATCTTGCCAATAAGCTGATGAAAGGCTATATCGGCAGTGGTAATATCGATACCAATTCCCGCTTATGCATGTCTTCGGCGGTTGCCGCCTATAAGCGCGCCTTTGGTGAAGATGTGGTGCCGTGCAGTTATCAAGATTTGGAGCAAACCGATTTAATGTTATTGGTCGGTTCGAATGCTGCCTGGACGCATCCTGTATTGTTTCAACGCATGCAGCACGCCAAACAAATTAATCCAGAAATGAAGTTGGTCAGCATTGACCCGCGCCGCACTCAAACGGCCGCCATGGCGGATTTACATTTACCGTTAAAACCGGGCACCGATGCCGTGTTTTTCAACGGACTATTAGCGTTTATGGCAGCAGCTAATGCCTGTGACAGCGATTTTATTCAAAATCACTCTGAAGGTTTTGCAGCGGCTCTTACGGAGGCTAAGCAATATACACCTGAGCGTGTAAGCCAAATTTGTGAACTTGATATTGAGCAACTGCTTGAGTGCTATCAATGGTTTATTGAAAGTAATCGGGCAATCAGTTTTTATTCCATGGGCATTAATCAGTCGAGTTCCGGTGTCGATAAATGTAATGCCATCATTAACTGTCATTTAGCCAGCGGTAAAATCGCCCGTACAGGGTGTGGACCGTTCTCGATAACTGGACAGCCCAATGCCATGGGGGGCCGGGAAGTTGGTGGTCTTGCCAATCAGTTAACGGCACATATGGACATTGAAAATCCGAAGCATCGCCAGAGTGTTCAGACATTTTGGCAAAGTCCAACCATGGTTGAGCAGCAAGGATTAAAAGCGGTCGATATGTTCGATGCTATCAATGCTGGCAAGATCAAAGCCGTCTGGATAATGGCGACGAATCCATTGGTGAGCATGCCTAACCGTCAGGTGATAGAGCAGGCACTAGACAGCTGTGAGCTGGTTGTTGTTTCTGATTGTGTCGCCACAAACGATACGATCAGTAAAGCCCATGTTACTTTTCCTGCCACAGGCTGGCTGGAAAAAGATGGTATGGTCACTAACTCAGAGCGACGAATTTCCAGACAGCGTAGTGTGAGTCAGGCGCCAGGTGAAAGCAAAGGCGACTGGCAGATTATTGCTGACGTTGCCAAAGCGATGGGTTTTTCTGGTTTTGAATATTCGTCGGTGGCGGATGTTTTTCGTGAATACGCTAAACTGACGGGTTATGAAAACAATGGCGAACGTTTGCTCGATATTTCCGCACTTGCCCAGTTAAGTGACAGCGAATATGACCAGCTAAAACCGTTGCAGTGGCCTGTCAATGCTCAATTCCCGCAAGGTTGCGCGCAGGTATTTGCGAATAAACGCTTTTCTACGCCATCTGGAAAAGCCAGATTTTTGCCTGTTACACCGCAATTACCGCAAGCCAGAATCGATAGCGATTATCCGTTTATTCTTAATTCGGGACGTCTTCGCGATCAATGGCACACGATGACCCGCACCAGTCGGGCTGATGCGTTAAACGAACACAGCCCGCAACCCTTGTTACAAATCCATCCAGATGATGCGGCAACGCAGGGGATAAAAGACGGTGATTATGTTGAAGCCAGATCGCGCTTCGGTAAGCTTATCATGACGGCCATTATCACCGGTGATGTACGTAAAGGCGAAGTCTTTGCGCCAATTCACTGGAGTCGCACGTTTGCCTCACACGGTTGTGTATCGGCCTTATATTCCAGTATCAATGATCCCATTTCCGGGCAACCGGAACTTAAGCAAACACCGGTAGCCATCACCGTCAAAACGTATCAAAGTTATGTCACCTTAGTGGCGAAGAAATTTCCCCAGGAAACAGATAACCTGCTCTCTCAGTTCATTCCTAAGCGTCTGGCGAGTGACGATTTTTGGTTAAATTATCCAAATCAACAATTGCAACAATGGCAATTGGCGATGGAAAACCAGCCCGAGGAACTGCTTAGTTGGTGTAAGACCTTATTGCCTGATCATTATCAATGGCTAGTTCAGGTGGATAACCATAATAGTAAAACTACATTACTGGCATTTAACGATGAAAAACTTGAATTTTATGGTCAGTTTAGTGCTCAGCCACAGGCGTTGAACCGGAAATGGTTACAGCACTGTTTTAGTCAGCAACCACTGAGTAGTGATGACAGAAACGCTCTATTCAGTTCCAGAGTTTCGGCCCAATTTAGCCTGGGGAGACAGGTGTGCAGTTGTTTTCAAGTGCATGAAAAAACCATTGTCGATGCTATTGAACAGGGCGCTACCTCTGTTGAACAATTAACCGAAACCTTAGGCTGCGGGGGTAAATGTGGTTCCTGCAAGCCCGAACTAACCGCGCTTATCGGACAACACCATAAAACGCCTGGCCCGGCACTAATCATTCCCAGTAAGGAGGTCGCATGATCACTGCATTCGCTGATATTCACCCACTTTTTCGTAAGATGCAGGATTCCTGGCAGCGTTTTAAATTCAATAAAGGTGATAGCGCAGACGGCTCTGTGATGATGCGCAGCGCAACCGACCCTTCAAATTACAGTGTTTACATCATTGGCGCAGGCGTCGGCGATCCAGAGCTACTGACCTTGAAAGCTCATCGTCTGATTGCCAGTGCCGATATTATTCTTGTCGACTGGCTCGTATCAAAAGACATTTATCAGTACTTTCCGAAAAATGCGGAAGTACTGTTTGTGGGTAAACGTTGCGGTAAGCACAGTATGAAGCAAGATGAAATCTGCGAGCTACTGCTGGCAAAAGCCAGAACAGGACGTCGTGTGGTCCGTTTAAAAGGTGGTGATCCGAGTATTTTCGGTCGCCTGGCTGAAGAAACGGAAATTTTAAATCAGAACAACATTCCCGTCGCGGTGATCCCTGGCATTACAGCCGCATCTGGCTGTGCCGCCTATGCGGGAATTCCTCTGACCCATAGAGATTGCGCACAGAGTGTCAAATTTGTTACCGCATCACTAAAAAGTGATGACTTAAGTTGTGATTGGCAAAATCTCGCGTTGGAAAAAGACACACTGGTGTTTTATATGGGGCTGTCACGTATTGTGCAAATTGCCGAACGTTTGCAGCACCATGGCATGCGCACCGATATGCCGATGGCGATTATCGACCAGGGGACCCTAGCAGAGCAAAAAGTGGTTTGTGCCACATTAGCAACCGCTGCACAGGTGTTTTCCGCCCATGAGTTTCAAGGGCCAGCGTTAATCGTTGTTGGCGAAGTGGTGAATAAACGTCATCAAGTTGCTGAATCCTTGTTGTTTTCCCAAAGTGTGTCAGCTTAAGTTTCCCCAACCCTCTGGTATATCCATTCCATAGAGAGTGCAATGATACTAATTATTGCACTCTCTTTATCTGACTGCTAATTTGTTGATTTTATTTAACTAACAGGCAACTCCGTATGCGTTTTCTGCACACTTTATTGATTATCGCGTTTGGCATTTTCATTGGCATTTCTTTATCGTTTTTCTATTTTTCAAAATTTCACCAACAGTGGGTTCTGGAAAACCGGGTGTTTAGCAAAGCCATTGAGTTAGATTCGATCATTACTTTGCTCAAAGCGAAAGGCCATTCGGATGAGGGGATTTTTTGTGTTGCTAAATTTTTCTCTGAAAATTTAAGCGCACAAATTTCTACAGATATTGAAGCGTTGGCAAATCAAGATTCTGATTTTACAGGCTTGAAAGCAAGTATGCTGGATACCGCCACCGAGAAGCTGGAAAATTATCATACTCCTGAAGTGCAGGAATTAATCTCCCAATGCAAGAAGCAAAATAGCGAAGGGTCAATCTAATCAACGTTTGAAACATGGTTTTTTCTAAACTGGCGGCGTACTGGCGGCTATCTGTCGTCACCGACAGCGACTCTAGTCGATAACAGTTCTGAGGGTACAGAACGCAGGAGTATTTATGATCGTTAAAAGATTACGCGAAAGGAATTCATGGTCGCAAGAACAGCTTGCACAACTGGCTGGTATTAGCTTGAGAACTGTTCAACGAGTGGAAGCTGGCAACAAAGCGAGCCTGGAAACATTGAAGGCTCTTGCCTCTGTATTTGAAACCGATATTTCAAAATTAACAGAGGAAATTACTGTGATTGATAAAGACTCAGAACATTGGAAATCTGAACCATTTTATATCCGCTTTTTCTTGTGGGGAGTAAAATCACGCAAGAAATTAGTGATGATGGAATACTTCCTGATATTAATGGGTTTTGTTACCTGGTTCACTTTTGAAGAGCGTGACATAACCACACCTATGGCATTTATGTTTGCCTACATCAACGCCAAACTTATCGCTTACATCGATAAACGCGGTTATTGGTAACTAAATATCAAAGGGTCAGAGTCATTGAAGCCTTCAACAACTCTGACCCCTTGATCTAACCTATTGAAATTATTGCATTCTGCCCTAACCATAAAAGTGTAATTAACAAAAAGGAATTTACGTGAAATACACTGCATTACAGATACTTGCCTTTGCTTTTATGATGACTGAAGCGTTAGCTGAAGATACCGTTAAAATTCATGCGCCAGTCACCGAATCTTTCAATTGTACGGAACATTGGGATGGCCAGTTGAAATCGCTCGGCGATGCACTAGGCACCGATTGCGTAGTCCAGGAATTTCATCAGGAAAATGGCCGTATGTTCATGCGTTCGTTCAAAGGCGAGGGGTTTAACAACAAAGACTGGTATGGATACGGAAAAAGCGTCTTGGCACCCTGCGATTGTGAGGTAGTAAAAGTATTCACCAATGCAGTGACTAATCTTCCCGGTATCATGATTCCCGGCATGGCAAGCCATATCATTTTCGAAAAGCCAGACGGTACTAACATCGTTATAGCTCACGTCGCTGATATAAAGGTCAGCAAAGGTGACAAGGTGAAAGCGGGAGAAAGTGTTGCAACTATTGGTAATAATGGTTACTCCCGCAACCCGCATTTACATATTGCGGCCTGGCAAAATGATACACCTATGCAGATTCGTTTTGATCAAAAAACGATTGATTTGCAAGGCCGTAATAATTACTAGCTTTGATATTTTTCTGGGCAGTTGGAATATCGATAGATAGAATCTTTAGCTTCTTAATTAGCTATACCTTTCAATGGATTATGTAGGACCAAGAGGCCAATGATTTACAGTGAAGTAATTACAGCAATGAGGATGAAACTCAGTTCTCTTAAGTCAGTTGTTTTATGTTTGTTGCTCTGTTCTGGATACGCGCAGGCCAACCCCCCTGAAAGTACTAGCTTCGAAATTCAGCGAAGTTCAGTTATTACACTGCAGTCTAAGGTACTAGACAGAACTTACGATATCTATGTGAAGCTCCCCTATGACTATCACTTGCCAGCAAACAAAACCAAAACCTATCCGGTACTTTACCTCAATGACGGGCCTTACACCTTTAAAGTCGCTGCCGGTGTTACTCATCTGCGGCCAATGGATAAGGTGATTGTGGTCGGAATTTCATTTGCCCATGGCGAGAACGGCCAATTTAGCAGAGTCAGAGATTTAACCCCGGTTGTTGATATGAGCTGGAAAAAATATCAGACCGGAGGCGCGCCTCAATACTTATCGTTTATTGAGAAAGAGGTTTTCTCGTTTATCGAACAAAATTATCGAGCAAACCCGCGGCAACGGATTTTGACAGGACAGTCTCTGGGCGGCTCGTTCGGCGCTTGGGTATTGCTGACTCGGCCGGAGTTATTTTCGCACTATATCCTTACCAGTCCGTCATTATGGTTCAAGCAAGATTGGATTTTCGATCTGGAGCAAGATTACGCCGACAACAATAATTTACTAAAGGCCAATGTTTATATGGCAACAGGAGCATTAGAAACCTTGCAGCAAGGGATGTCGCAAGATATGGTAGGTGGCCATCGTAAATTTGCCGAGCGTCTTCGCTCACGTCAATATCAGGGGTTAATATTTTCAGAAGAAATTATTGAAGGTACAGACCATTATTCAACATTCCCTGTTGGCTTAACAAAAGGGTTAATGTTGGTTTATCAGGATATTCAATAATGTCGCATTACAACAACCCTTGATTGTGTCCAGAATATGACTGAACTGACTAAACAGACTTCCAGTATCAGAAAAAGATCCATCATTAAGTCGATTTATCTGAATTCGGCACTCACGCATTGAACTCTCGACGAGAGTTTCAGCTCTCGCTGTTCATGTACCTGACGGAGTATGCTATAACTCTCACTACTTTAAAGTACGCTATTCATCTTTATTTTCGAGTAACCTTTGAACCCTGATCCTCGCCAAAATGATTCAACCGAATTGCCGATAGATTCGATTAAACAGGATTTTATTGCGGCCCTGTCTAGTCACAACACCATTTTGTTAAGTGCGCCACCCGGTGCCGGTAAATCAACACAATTACCCCTGTGGCTGCTGCAACAAAACACAAATAATGACAATGATTTTGCGCAATTAGATGGCACCATCATTATGCTGCAGCCGCGCAGATTAGCAGCAAAATCGGTTGCTATGCGACTGGCAAAGCAATTGGGAGAGGCGGTTGGTGAAACGGTCGGTTATCGGATTCGTAATGAGTCAAAAGTCAGTCGAAATACCAAATTGCAAGTGGTAACCGAGGGGGTGCTAGCGCGTATGTTACAGCACGACCCTGAGCTTGACGGCGTTGCTATGGTGATCTTCGATGAATTCCACGAACGAAATCTGCATGCCGATTTGGCATTTGCATTAACGCGCGATAGCCAACAGGCACTGCGCGAAGATCTGACCATTTTGATCATGTCTGCAACCTTGGATGTGAACGATTTATACCAGGCATTACCTGAGGCGATTGCCCTGAGTAGTCCCGGGCGGAGTTTTCCGGTGGATATTGAATATCGGCCAATAAAAACCGGATTTGATATGCGCCAACATACGCTCGCTGTAATCAAAAATTCTCTGGCCGATTCCCAAGGTTCGATTCTGGTATTTCTGGCGGGTGCCGCAGACATTCGATTTTTACAAAACCATTTAGACGACTTTGTGACACATCAACGACTAACCAATGTTGAAATACTGCCCTTGTACGGTGACCTTTCTATGCAGGCGCAACAGCATGCAATTCGCCCTACCCCTGCAGGGAAAAGAAAAGTTGTACTAGCCACGAATATCGCGGAAACCTCAATTACCATTGATGGCATTACCATTGTGATTGATACGGGATTGGCAAATCTGGCCAGATTTAATCAGGATACATTGACTAATGAACTAAGGCGTCAGCCTGTTTCGCAATCCTCCGCCATTCAACGCAGTGGTCGAGCAGGCCGAACTGGCCCGGGAAAAGCGATTCGGCTATACGGACAAGAGGATTTTGTGCGTCGTTCTGAACAGGGAACTCCGGATATTCTGCAACTGGATTTACTACCCGCAACCATGGAAGTGGCAGCCTGGGGAGCCAGTGAATTTTCTCAGCTACCATTTTTAGATTGTCCAGACTCGGTTACCGAAGCGCGTAATTGGCAGACCTTGTTGCAGCTTGGTATTGTCAATAGCAAACGGCAATTGACGACGCACGGTAAAGCGGTGAGTCAATTTTCCGCTCATCCTCGCTTTGCTCATATGCTGATTCGCGCAGGCAATATTGAAGATAGTGACGACATTGGGAAATTGACAGATTTGGCCTGCTTGCTGGCCGCCTTGCTAGAAGAAAAAGACCTAGTTAATTTCAATCCGGATGCTTACGAAAGTGATATTAGCTTGCGTATTCATCAACTGTTGAACACCAGGCATGGGGAAAAGCGCCACAATAGTGCGTTAACGCAACGTATTTTGCATCAGGCAAAACAGTTGGCACGACAACTTGGTATCAAGGCGTTAACATTATCGGACGCACAATTGCCCTTCAATTATCTTGGGCTGTTGGTTGCCCTGGCTTATCCAGAGCGAATCGCCGGACGAAGAAACGTAGGACAAGGATATTTGTGCGCTAACGGTAAAGGTGCACAATTGCATGCCCAGGATCGCTTTGGAGAACAACCCTATTTGGCGATTGCCAATCTACACGGCAAAGCGCTGCAAATTCGACTCGCGGCACCGTTATCCAGAGAACATATAGAACGCTATTTTGATGAACTTATCACCACCAAAACCCAGCTTAAGTTTGATGAGCAGCGGCAAAAAATACAGTCGGAACGTTTATTGTGTCTCGATAATTTAGTGATTGAACGCTCGAACGCGCCGGATTTGATTAACGCCGAGACGTTAGTGAGTATGTGGTGTGAATTTATCGCTAAGAAAGGCCTGGGAGCGCTAAATTGGTCACAATCGGTCAGTGAATTGCTTGCAAGGGCTCGCTGGCTGGCTAATGAACAATTGGACAGTATTGCGTTACCCAATTGGAGTGAACACGCGTTAATCGGTCATCTGGCCGACTGGCTAGGTCCATATTTGCACGATATTGTCAGTTTAAAACAACTGCAAGCACTTAATTTTAAGGAAATTCTTAATAACAGCTTAAGTTATGAAGAACAAACATGCTTGCAGGAATGGGCACCAGAATATTATAGTAGTCCTACGGGTAATCGACGACGTTTACACTATACCATTGACCAGCCCCCAAAAGTGTCATTACCCATGCAGGAAGTTTACGGACTAACTGCGTCTCCGACCGTCGCCAATGGTCGCGTCGCTGTCACCCTGGAACTGTTATCTCCGGCAGGTCGTCCTATTCAGGTGACACAAGACCTTGCCGGTTTCTGGCAGGGAAGTTATCGTGAAGTGCAAAAAGAAATGAAAGGCCGATATCCAAAACATTTTTGGCCTGACGACCCCCAGAATGCCAGGGCAACCAATAAAACCAAGAAACGAATGCAAGATGAATGCTAAAGCAAAAACTAAAAAAAAGAGCAATACAAACGCCAAAACTGAGACTGGGTCGAAAACTCATGGCCAAACGCTAAGCCGTTATCTTCTGATAACCGCTTTAAAGCTGGCCTTTGTTGTTCTTATCGTCATTGTTTTCTATGGCATTTATCTAGATGGCAAAGTGCGTCACAAATTTGAAGGGCAGCGTTGGCAGGTGCCGGCGCAAGTCTATGGTGCGGTACCAACCCTGACATTAGAGCACAGTGTCAATTTCGACAATCTTGAGTTACAGCTGCTGCAGCTCAATTATTCCCGAGTATCTCGGGTCGATGAGCCCGGCGAATTTACTCGCAAAGGGCCCCGTTTAATAATTTATCGTCGCGAATTTGATTTTGGCTTAGGGTTAGAAGCGCCCGCTAAGATTGAAATTGAACAAAAAGGCGGTGAAGTGTATCGCTTGTCTTTTAATGATCATGAAACCTACAAAATTCAATTAGAGCCGATTTTATTAGAGCGGATCCTATCTTCTCAGGGGGAAGACAGAGAATTTGTGCCCCTTGAGCAAATTCCACAATCTATGGTGGAAACCTTGCTGTTTGTTGAAGATAAAGATTTTTATCACCACCATGGCCTTTCTTTTACCGGCATTGCCCGGGCGTTTTGGCAAAACCTGAAGGCAGGTGCCAGAGTTCAAGGTGGAAGTACCTTGACTCAGCAACTTGCCAAAAATATGTATCTGAATCGGGCAAAGACGTTATGGCGAAAAATCAATGAGGCGCTGATCGCTGTTATTCTCGAATGGCGATACTCCAAAGATCAAATTCTTGAAGCCTATGTTAATGAAGTTTATCTTGGCCAACATTATGGAAATGGTATTTATGGTATGGGGTTGGCTGCAAATTTCTATTTTGGCAAACCCTTGTCGCTGTTAAGTGAAGAACAAATAGCGTTGCTGGTGGGCATTGTTAAAGGGCCTTCATACTATGACCCATGGAAGCACCCGGCGCGTGCCATCGAAAGGCGCGACCTGGTACTCAGAGTCATGTTTGAGAATCACTTGCTCGATAGAGAAACTTATCAGCAGGGTATCGAATCGCCGCTGAATATTCGCCCTAATCGACGTTTTGCCCAACGGAGCTTTCCCGCTTATAGCCAACAAGTGCGCCGGGAACTTAAACAATTTGGTGCGACTCAGGCGCTGCAATCTGGGCTAAGAATTTTCACAGGCTTTGATTTTGTTAAACAACTTAATGCAGAGCGCACTGTATTAAATCAACTGGACGCATTAGAGCAACGTCAAGGTGTCGACGATTTGCAGGTGTCGATGATAGTGACCAATGTCAATGATGCATCGATTGCTGCGATTGTCGGCGATCGAAACGTTAAATATTCTGGCTTTAACCGAGCCCTGGATGCAACAAGACCGATTGGGTCGCTGATCAAACCCGCCGTCTATGTATCTGCACTGGAACGCTTTGAACAATACAATCTGGCAACACCATTGGCCGATGAACCACTTACCTTGCAAAATGATCAGGGTCAGGTTTGGCAACCTAAAAACTACGATGGCAAATATCGACAGAAAGTCAGCTTAATGCAGGGGCTCTCGCAATCATTGAATATTCCGACGGTAAATCTGGGGATGACTCTGGGTTTAGATAATATTGGAAAAACCCTGAATGCCTTAGGCTATGAACAATCGGTACCAATGAATCCAAGTACCTTGCTTGGCTCTATCAGTATGTCTCCATTACAAGTCAATCAGTGGTACTCAACCATAGCTAATAACGGTATGTACAATAAATCACGTGCCATCACTGCCATATATACCAGTGGCGGCAAGGTGGTTTGGCAACAACCTCAGGTGGCCGACCAGCGTCTGTCTTTACAGGGCGCATATTTAATTGATTACGCGTTAAAAAACGTCGCTAAAGAAGGCACTGCTAAGCGACTGGGGTGGCAATTTCCGGATCTTGCATTGGCGGGGAAAACCGGTACCAGTAATGATCTTAGAGACTCCTGGTTTGTTGGTTATGATCAAAGTACTTTAGTGACCACCTGGGTTGGACGGGATGATAATAAATCTACCGGACTTACCGGAAGTTCTGGCGCCTTGACGCTGTTTAGTGAATTCATGCAGGCGCAGGGAGGAGAAAGTCGCTTTGATCTGCTACCGGAAGGGGTCGAGATGACCAACTTTGAGCTTGCCACAGGCAATGCCGTGACCAGCGAGTGCATGGCTATGGTGCGCTATCCAGCAGTCAGGGATGGACTATTTCATAGTAAGAAATGTTTGCAGCCAAAACCTGAGAAAAAATCCTGGTTTGAGCGCTTGTTTGGCGACTCTGCTGATACGTCTGCCGGCGGTAACTAATACATTAATTCGTTATCACAAGGTTTGCCATCGAGGAGCAACTGAATATTATCCAGAGTTGTACGAGCGATTGTAATCAGTGCTTCTTCGGTGAAAAATCCCTGGTGGCCGGTGATCAATACGTTGGGAAAGGTCAATAAACGGGTAAAAACGTCATCCTGGATGATATCGGCGGAAAGATCTTCAAAAAATAACTCGCTTTCCAGTTCGTACACATCCATACCTAAAAAACCGATATGACGGGTTTTCAGGCCTTGAATGATGGCTTCACTATCAATCAATCCACCGCGCGAAGTATTAATGATAGCCACGCCAGACTTCATCTGTGCAATCGAAGACCGATTAATTATATGTCGGGTTTTTGGTGTCAGAGGGCAGTGCAGAGTAATAATATCGGCGCGGGAAAATACCTCATCTTGATCAACGAATTCGATTTTCAGGGCTTTTGCTTCCGCACTCGGTGCAGGGTCATGGCAAATCACATTGCAGCCAAATCCTTGAAGAATTTTTATCGTCGCCTGACCGATTTTTCCACAACCAATCACACCAACGGTTTTGCCATAAAGATTAAACCCCATCAAGCCATCAAGTGCGAAATTGTTTTCTCTGACGCGAAGGTAGGCTTTATGAAATTTACGACTTAAGGTCAGCAATAAACCTACTGTGTGTTCGGCAACCGCTTCTGGCGAATATTCCGGGACACGGCAAATTTTGATGCCCAGTGATTTCGCGGCTTTTAAATCAAGATTATTAAACCCGGCACATCGCAACGCAATGACCCTTACGCCAAACCTATCTAATTGCTCCAGCACATGCTGATCAATAACGTCGTTCACAAATACACATATCGCGTCATAGCCCTGCGCTAGCTCTACAGTTTGGTAGGTGAGCCTGCTTTCAAAATACTGTAATGACAGAGCGTTGTTCTGATTAAATTGATCGAGAAATTGTTGGTCATATTTTTTGCTGGAGAAAATTGCGACTTTGTACATGGTACCTTCTTAGCTTTATTTGTTTAACTATTTGATTTTATGACAATAGAATCTAACCTTAAAGCTGAGTTATCAGAGTCTGCTGTATATTGCCCATATGTAATTTACGCCCATGGCTTAGTTATAGAGCTTAAACATGACGATAGCGCAAAGGACTTCAAACGCAAAAAATTATTACTTAACAAGGAAGTGGAAATGGAAATTAATGTTAGTGTCATTATTCCTTTTTTTTCGAGGAGTGAGCTGTTTCTAAAGGTACTGCAATCAGTATTTACACAATCGGCTCAACCGCAGGAAATTGTTTTACTCGAAGGTATATTTGAACACCCTGAATTTGAATCAATTCACGTCTATAAAAAACAAACGAATATAACCTACCTTGACGCCCAACTGAGTCTCGAAGAAGCTCGCCAAAAAGGTGCTGAGCTGGCCTCGGGTAAGTATATTACTTTTCTTGAGCCAAACGAATTATGGATGGTAGATAAATTAAAAGATCAGTATGACTTTTTGGAATCCCACTCTTATGCTGACGCAGTTTATGGTGGCTGTTGCAGTCTTGATGACTTTCTCTATAAAAGTAAACCTGAGCTTTTGCAAGCGAACGATATTTTGTTTAAAGAAAAGAAACAATTGACAAGTGTCATGTTAAAAACAGCAACATATCGACATATCGCGGGAGTAGATTTAGCTATTCCTAAATTGGCTTCCTGGGATTTATGTATACAACTGGCAGCAAATGGTTACGAACAGTTCTGTTTTCGGCATATCAGCATCCCGTTAGCCACTGAAAATGAAAGTGGGCATGATAAATGTTCGCACCTATTTTGGCGCGAACACAGCGAGGTATTGGAAAAACATAGGCCGCTTATTCAGAAACGACTCGGGAATTATGGATATTATTTTCTTTGGTATCGGTATTTGTTAGTTGCGGGAGCACTTCGCGGCAATCTCACAGGTAGGGTAATCATGATATATGCGAATATGATGAAGATATTAAGTAGGACTACCGTACTCTTTGACCTTGAAAGAAACAACGTCACTAATGATAGTCTTATTGATAAAAGGCGTCATCATTAGGAGTTGCCCTCTGACCGTTTTTGTTGGGGATTTTTAGTTTCAATGAAACCGGTAATTGTAAGTACGAATTTTATTCTTCATTGGCGCAGCTCGGTCCGTGATTTAGGGACTATGAAAGGATATTAATAATAATTTAAAGGAGGCCAGAATGGCCATTAACGTTAGCGTGATTATTCCGTTCTACCAACGTCAGGCGGTATTTTCTCAAACGATTGAATCTGTTCTAAAACAGACCGAGAAACCTAGAGAAATAATCATTGTTAATGATGCCTCTGGCGGCAACTCGTCTGAATTTCTAAGTCAATTTTCTGAAGTCGCGACTATCATAGAATTAGCCGAAAATGTTGGTGTATCCGAGGCGCGAAATATTGGTGCAAACATGGCCAAAAGTAAGTATCTGGCATTTCTTGATAGTGATGATATCTGGGAGCCCGAGAAACTCGCAATTCAATACGCTTATCTTGAAGATAATTCCGATGTGGATTTGGTTCATACCGGTTGTCGGATGTTTGGTGAGCTTCGACAAGATACCGTTTACAACAACAAACCATTAAATTTAACCTGCAAAGATATTTGTTTTAAAGCTCATGTTATGTTTCAGTCGGTGATGATGAAAACGTCGTCTTTCCGTCGAGTTGGAGGGTTTGACCCGAGCATTCGACATACGGAAGATTGGGAGTTTTCATTGCGATTAGCCATCGGTGGTTGTACCCAGCATTTTATAGCAATTCCTTTGGTTGGAATTAGGCGCGATTTAAATGATCATCTGTCTGGTAGCTGGGTAGGGTATTTAAAAGGGCACCTGAAGGTTATGTTTAAACATAAAAGCGTGATGCGAAATCACCTTGGTTTATATCGGTATCAGGAAAAGTTATTAACTTACATTCAGGTCGCTGGTTATCGACAGAAGCGGTTATTAGGAAAAGCATTAATCGCCACAGCCTTAACGTTAAAGGCGCTCAATAAACTAACGTTGTTAATTGATCGAGAGAGTGAAGATACGCTTTATCAACAAATAAGGTAGTCGGACAATTTAACGCCACCATCCAGATGGAGGTGGCGCCATGCCTTATAGGTTTTTTAAACAACGCGCCGCCGCAGCGATTGTTGCATCGATATCTTCATCCGTGTGAGCGGTGGATAAGAATCCGGCTTCAAATGCACTGGGTGCCAGGTAAACACCTTCATCGAGCATCAGGTGGAAGAATCGATTAAATCGTTCACCATCGCAAGCGGTCGCCTGACTAAATGAGGTTACGGTTTCCTGTTCGGTGAAGAAGAAACCAAACATCGCGCCCACATAGTTAACCGTCATTGCAATACCCGCGTCATCGGCTGCTTGTTTAAAGCCTTCCGCCAGGCGTTTGGTTTTAGCAGCTAACTCGGTATGGTGATCTGTTTCACTTAACAAGTTTAATGCCGTTAAACCCGCGGCCATGGCAATTGGATTGCCTGATAAGGTGCCCGCCTGATACACCGGACCTACCGGTGCAATGTAATCCATAATCTCGGCTTTGCCGCCAAACGCGCCAACCGGCATACCACCACCGATAACTTTACCTAAGGTCGTTAAGTCAGGTTTAATGTTGTAATACTCTTGTGCTCCACCTAATGCAACACGAAAACCGGTCATCACTTCATCTAAAATCAACACTGATTTGTAATCATCACAAATGGCGCGTAAACCTTCAAGAAACCCTGGTACTGGTGGAATACAGTTCATGTTACCGGCAACCGGCTCGACGATAATACAGGCAATTTCATCGCCATATTCAGCAAATATTTGCTTGACCGAGTCCAAATCGTTAAAGGTGACAGTCAGTGTGTGTTTGGCAAAATCTTCTGGGATACCTGGTGAGTTTGGCACGCCCAGGGTTAAGGCACCGGAACCCGCTTTGACTAACAACGAGTCCGCATGACCGTGGTAGCAACCTTCAAATTTGAGGATTTTATCGCGTCCCGTGTAGCCACGAGCCAAACGAATCGCACTCATCGTTGCTTCTGTACCTGAGCTTACCATTCGCAACTTTTCCATCGACGGTACAATGGAACGTACTTTTTCGGCCATGGTAATTTCTAGCTCTGTTGGTGCGCCAAAGCTCAAACCGTTTTGAGCGGTATCAATAACCGCTTCACGAATTGCCGGGTGATTATGACCTAAAATCATTGGTCCCCAAGAGCCAACATAATCAATGTATTTATTGTCATCGGCATCGAAAATATAGGGACCATCAGCGCGTTTAATAAAACACGGTGTACCACCAACGCTTGAAAATGCCCGTACGGGGGAATTTACACCACCGGGAATCGTATCCTGTGCTTGTTGAAATAATTGTTCAGAATGAGACATAGTTACTCACTTTTTTGTTTATTGGAAAACCAGGTTACCGGTTTTTCGTATTTGTGAAGAATTTCATCGACCCCTAGCGTCAGAGCGAACAGGGCCATGCGTACGAGTACGCCATTTTGAGCCTGACGGAAAATGGCCAGATTATTGTGATCATTCAGGTCCACATCCAATTCATTCGCTTCTGGTCGGGAATCTCGCGGTAATGGGTGCATGATCACGGTGTGTTCTTTACAGTACTGCTCATAGACCCGTTTGTTTAAGCTAAAGTGGCCACGATACTGATCGGCTTCTTCCTTACTGGCAAAGCGTTCCTGTTGGATTCGTGTTTGATAAACCACATCGCTTTCCAGGTTTCCAGCCATATTATCGGTGACGGTAATTTTGTGTCCGGCATTGTCCAGCACGTCGATCACCGAGGTTGGCATTTGCAGTGCATTTGGAGAAAGTAAGGTTACGTTCAGGTTGTTATACAGGCTTAGTAACTTTGATAAAGAGTGTACGGTACGGCCATGTTTTAAGTCGCCCATCAGAACAATATTGAGATCGTCAATGCCTTTGCCAAAACGGGCCATTTCCGCCTCAATGGTAAATAAATCTAATAATGCCTGGGTCGGATGTTCGTTAGCTCCATCACCGCCATTGATAACCGGCACCGTCGAACCTTCGGCAAATTGACTGACCGAATGCATTTCGGGGTGGCGCATCGCGATAACGTCCGCATAACCGGATATGACTCTGGCAGTATCAAACAGGCTTTCGCCTTTCGATAAACTGGAGCTTTCCTGACCGACAGTTTCGTGAACAAACCCACCCAGTAACTGAAACGCAGTACCAAATGACACCCGGGTTCGGGTCGAGGGTTCAAAAAATAAATTATTGAGGATCGCACCTTCGAGTGCGTGGCAGCGTTTTTGCCGGCACGCATAGGGGATCATTAATTTGGCAACATCGAGAATGCGTGAGACTGATTCCCGATCAAACTGGGCCACAGAAAGAATGTGGCTACCTTGAAATTGCATCATAAAGCAAAACCTGAAATTAACCTATCGCCCTTAACCCATTTTCGGATTTCACTAGCAGGGCAAAACTGGGCGCAACTTTAGCATATTTCGCGAAAATATAGTAATTATCTGACGCCATTAAGCCCTGGCTACGAAAAACCGAAACGGCTATCGCAAATCTGTCTTTAATACGCTTGTCTGGCAAGGATCTTAACCAAAAAACGGTTTAATAACGGCTAACAATATTATCGCGAATAAAAACAGTACCGGTACTTCATTAAAAATACGATAGAACCGGCCGGTACGTTGATTACTGTCACTCTGGAATTTTTTCAGCAGTACAAAGCAGTAGCCGTGATAGAGATAGAGAATCGTAACCAGCAACAGCTTGATATGCAGCCAGGTAGACACGCGGAACCACTCGATGCCCTGCATCATGATTAATGCAAGCCCGAAGACTAAGGTTAATAGGGCAAATGGGGTGATAAAATACAGCAACCGTTTTGCCATGATAGTTAATTGCGCGCGTACTTCAGCGCTATCACTTTCAGCGTGATAGACAAATATCCGGGGCAGGTAAAAAATACCCGCAAACCAGGCCACCATGAAAATGATGTGCAGGCCTTTAATCACCAGATACCAACTCATATTAAATCGCTCCTTGGGTTAACAGTCCCCGAATTCTATCAAACGATACGATACCGATAATATGACTCGGGTCTTTGTGGTAAACATATACCGCACCCTGGCGCTTTTCGACAAGCGCAAAATAGGCTTCTGACAGCGTTGCCTGACTGTCAACGGCCGGCATCGCTGTTAAATGATAGGCCGGACCTTCGTGCTCCAAGGGGTGTAAATTCAAGTCGTATTGCACCAGTTTGAACTGCTGTGGGTTTTCGTCATCGGCAGGGTAGTGAACAATGATCTGTTCATCGCCAGGGGTTGCTCGAATAATCTCCGATAAATTGTCTTCTTCGGTATCTTTAACCACTCGATATTTATCCTCGAGATAGGCCAGCACTCCATACTTTTGCAGAATATTTTCAACAGGAGATGGTTGATAACTTAAATTCTGGAATTCCAGTTGCTGCAAGAAGATTGAACGGTTCTTTAAAAATTGACTTGAGGTGAGATAAGCTGATGTGATCACGACCATGGCAGGCAGCGCCAACTGCAGCTGATCGGCCAATTCTATGATGGTCAATAACGCAGCCAATGGTGCATTGAGGGTCGCAGCGAGCATGCCTGCCATACCCAATAATGCATAATCTCCGGCGAACATCATATTGTCGAAAAAGATACTGACAAACAGGGCCATCAAGGCACCGGCAATGGCACCAATTCCTAATGTCGGTCCGATGATCCCGCCGGGGATACCTAACCCGAGTACGACGATGGTGGCAATCATCTTGGCACACAGTAGGCTAAAGACCAGGGTAAACACCATTTCTTCTTCGAGGATAAGGTCAATGGCGCTTAAACCAGAACCCATACTTTCCGGTACCCAAACCCCCATTAAGCCCATAATCACCGCAGCAACAAGCAAGCGCACCGTCATATGTTGATTTTGACTTACCCGAATAACGGCAAGCATGCCCACGTTAAATACTTTTGCCAACACGCCAAGCAGGATGCCAAACAAAATCAACCAGGGATAATGGGAATAATCAATCACCAAGTACGAGAAAAACTCATACTCATGATAAGAGCCAAACACCGCATGGGTCATCAAAGAGCCGATGATGGAGGCAAGAATGACTGGCACGAACATGTGCAGTTTGTATTCTCTTAAAATAACCTCCATAACAAAGATGACCGCCGCTAACGGTGTATTAAAACTTGCCGCAATGCCCGCCGCAACGCCACAGGCACACAGGGTACGCATGGAGTTTTGTGGTAAGGAAAAACGTTTTGCCAAAATCGTACTGCAGGCAGCGCCAATGTGAACCGCAGGGCCTTCTCGACCCACCGAAAAACCGCCGGCTAGTGCAAAAATACTGCCGAAAAACTGATTGATGGTATTGAGGAAAGGGATAGCGCCATAGGCAGATTTGAGACGATGAATGACAAATGGAATACCACTACGCGTATATTGAAAGCCGGTTATCCAGGCAACAGATAAGATCCCTAAAGTGGCAATAACTGGGGTTATAAAGCGTTGGAATTCTGTTAAGCTAGAGAAGTCATCAATATTTTGTAGATAAATTGCCTGTATATTTTCAAACGCCAGACGAAAAAGAATAATGAAGATGGCTGCAATGGTTGCGCCCAATACCCCTAACAGACACAGTTGCCAGGAAGGCTCTGGTTTTGCGAGTTTTATTCTTAAATTGGCTAATGCCATTCTTCCCTCAGGGTGTAAGTCTGTGCTAGTTTGTTCTCATACCTGAATCGGTATAACCATTGCAATGCAGTTTAACATAAGTGCAGTAGAAATACGTTAATAATGAATTGGTTAAAAAAAATAACATTTGCGGGACTACATCAGAGGTTTGGTGCATTCAAGCTCTGGATCCTCACCCTGATAACACTTCTGATCATCAGCCAGATTGCCTATCGTATTGGTAACTTCTATCAGGGCCATCAGGAAAAAATCATCGTTACTCAAAATGAGCGCCTTGATCGTTTGTATCGTTTGAACGAGGAACAACAAAGTAAAATTAATATCCTCAATGTCGAACTGGAAATTGAACGCCTTGCCAACCAGGATGCGATGGAAAACCTCGACGAACTGGAAAAGCAGCAATATGAATTGAAAAAACAGCTGGCGTTTTATGAAAAAATTATGGCGCCCGAAAAGCAGGCTCAAGGGTTTGTGATTGACGAAGTCTCGGTAACCCCAAGTGCCAGTGATAATCATTATCGCTTGAAAGTTGTGTTAGTCCAGCAGTTAAAATCCAAGCGCTTTGCGTCTGGTCATATTGAAGTTGAATTTGTGGGTAGCCTAAACAATCGTCCAGCTACGATTAAACTGGCCAATGTATCGGATCTTGATAGTAAAAAGCGCGGATTTAACTTCCGCTATTTCCAGGTGATTGAAGGAGATTTTAATCTGCCGGAAGGCTTCGTTCCTGAGAAAATCGAAGTGGCCGCCATATTACCAGCCAAAGGGCAGCAAAAATATCGTCGCTTGCAAGAGTCCTATCCCTGGCCGGAAGAAGAGTCTTCGTTAGGAAATTAACCCGATATTTAACGGTTGGTTGATTAATCGTTATCAAATTGTGCTATTTGCATGCTAATACTTGATTAAACTTGTCGGGTTTAAGATAATCTGCTCCTGCTGGGCGTGACGTCCGGATTACTGTTTTTTCACATACCAAGCAAGTGAGATTTATGTCGACTCCAGAAATGCCAATTCAATTCAGCGATGCTGCTGCCAATAAAGTCAAAGTATTGATCAGCGAGGAAGAAAATCCTGAGTTAAAACTGCGCGTGTATGTTACCGGCGGTGGTTGTTCAGGTTTCCAGTACGGCTTTACCTTTGATGAAAAAGTTAACGAAGGCGATATGACCATTGAAAAGCAGGGCGTAACTATGGTGGTTGACCCGATGAGCTTGCAATATTTGGTCGGTGGAACCGTAGACTACATTGAGGGGCTGGAAGGCGCGCGCTTTCTGGTGGATAACCCTAATGCCGAAACCACATGTGGTTGTGGTTCTTCATTTTCCATCTAACGTTTCCCAATTTCTCTGATTTTTCAATGAGGTTTGCATCAATTTAGAAAAAATTGATGCTTATTCAGACAGAATTTTTTACACTGGGGATACGTGTTTTTGCAAGGTCTTTACTGCAAGTGACTTCTTCGGTTCCATCTGGCGATACTAAAAGCCCATATACAATAGCTATTATTATCAGCATCTTGCTGATCTTATGGCTTGTAAGCGGTTTTTTCTTCAAATCTACCAGTGATGAAGAGACTGGCATTGAAGAGTTACCCTTACCTCAGGTCAAAGTTGAGACCTTCCAAAGCCAGACCATTATTAATACCATCCAACTTTATGGTCGTACTGAACCGGATCGTATCGTTACCCTGCGGGCTCAGGTGAAAGGCGCGATCAGTGAAGTGTTTGCCGAACGAGGCAGTTTTGTAAACAAAGGCGATGTCATCGCCAAAATTGCCCTTAATGATTTACCCGCCAAACTTGAACATTATCAAACCCTGTTAAAACAGCGCCGAATTGATTATTACGGCACTAAAAAATTGTATAGCGGTGGTTTTCAGGGCGAATCCGCGCTGGCGCAAAAGTTATCGGACGTAACTGACGCCAAAGCCTTATTGGCGCAGACCCAAGCGGATATAGATAACACCACGGTTGTGGCACCGTTTTCTGGCGTGCTTAATGAACGCATGGTTGAAGTTGGCGATTATTTAACACCGGGCGATGAAATTGCCATCATCGCCGATTTAGATCCTTTGGTGATTCGGGCGCATTTGACCGAAAATCAAATTGTTCAGGTAAAAGAGCGTCAATCGGCCAATATTCACCTACTAGCGCATCGGGATTTAACCGGGACACTGCGTTATCTTGCCAGTGTGGCCAATGAACAAACCAATACCTTTAAAGCGGAAATCGCTATTGCTAACCCGAATTATCGCTATCGTGCCGGGATCAGTTCGGAAGTCGAACTACCGTTACAGGAAGTGCAAGCGATAAAAGTGTCACCGGCAATTCTTACCCTTGATGAAGTTGGCAATATTGGCGTGAAAACCGTTGTCGATGGTGTGGTGAAATTTACCCCAATTCAAATGGTAAAAAGCGAAGAAGATGGGGTTTGGCTGGCGGGGCTGGATGATAACGTGCAAATTATTACTCTGGGACAGGGGTTTGTCCGACCTGGAGATAATGTTCAGGCGATAACGTCTGCACCTGTGGAGCCATAAACCAATGCTTGCATTGATTGATGCCGCATTATTTCGCACCCGCTCAGTATTAATGATCTTTATTTTGCTGCTGCTTGCCGGCGGTGTCACGTATTACTCCATTCCTAAAGAATCCAATCCGGATATCACCATTCCAGTAATTTACGTTTCGATGATCCATGATGGCATTTCACCGGAAGATGCGGAGCGTATGTTAGTACGGCCCATGGAAAACGAGCTCAAGTCCATTGAGGGCGTAGATGAAATGCGTTCTAATGCCAGCGAAGGTCACGCCAGCGTGACCTTAGAGTTCGTTGCCGGTCTCGATCCCAAAGAGGCCCTGGCCGATGTCCGAGACAAGGTTACCCTGGCCAAAGCCAAACTGCCCGATGAAACCGAAGAGCCAGAAGTTCGGGAAGTGACTATGGCTAATCAACAACCGGCGGTTATCGTATTTTTATCGGGCCCGGTGTCGGAACGAGGTTTGATTACCATTGCCCGTGATATGCAGGACAAAATCGCCGCGATGCCGCAGGTGCTGGAAGTGGATATTGGTGGCGACCGTGAAGATATGCTGGAGATCATCGTCGATCCGCTGTTGATGGAAAGTTATGGGCTGGATCAAAACGATATTTTTGATTTAGTATCGCGCAATAACCGCCTTGTGCCTGCCGGAACCATGGATACCGGTAAAGGGCGATTCGCCATTAAAGTTCCATCGGTATTTGAATCGGTAAAAGATTTATATGAACTTCCGGTTAAAGTGGAAGGGGATCGGGTCATTCGTTTTCAAGATGTTGCCACTGTACGTCGTTCATACAAAGATCCAACATCGTTTGCCCGATTAAATGGCCAGCGGGCTATTTCAATTGAAGTCAAAAAACGTCCGGGCCAGAACATTATTCAAACCGTTGAACAAGTCAAAGCCCTGATTGCACAAGAGCGGAAATTATGGCCGCAACATATTCGTGTCGATTACGTTGGTGACCAGTCTAAGTTCGTCAAAGACATGCTCACCGACCTGCAAAATAATGTTATTTTGGCGGTGCTTTTGGTGGTTATCGTCATCATCGCAGCGCTTGGTGCCAGAACGGCTTTACTGGTGGGGTTATCCATTCCGGGTTCCTTCTTAACCGGTATCATGGTGTTATCGGTATTTGGCTTAACCGTCAATATCGTTGTCTTATTCGCTCTGATTATGGCCGTTGGTATGTTGGTTGATGGTGCCATTGTTGTCACCGAATTTGCGGATCGGGAAATGAGCGAAGGCATGGCCAAAAAACAAGCCTATGCTCTGGCAGCAAGGCGTATGGCCTGGCCGATTATTGCTTCTACCGCAACCACATTAGCGGCCTTTGCGCCTTTGCTATTCTGGCCCGGAATGATGGGCGAGTTTATGAAATATATGCCAATTACCTTAATTGCGGTATTGGCGGCTTCATTACTTATGGCGCTGGTATTTGTACCAACCATGGGCGCATTGTTTGGTAAGAGTCGCGCGATCAGCGACAGCCAAAAGCAACAAATGTTGCAGGCCGAAACTGGTGACATTAACTCGTTAACGGGTCTGCAGGGTTCCTACGTGCGACTGTTAGATAAAGCCATTGCGCATCCATTGATGGTGCTTGGATTTACATTAACATTCGCGGTCGCGGTGATTGTCAATTATCAAAACTCCAATTTAGGGGCAGTGTTTTTTCCGGATGTAGAACCTGATGGCATGAATATGACGGTTCGCTCATTTGGTGATTTGTCGATTCACGAAAAAGACGACATCATGCGCGAAATTGAACGCCGTACGCTGGATATCGATGATATTGATTCGCTATACACCCGTACCGGTGGTAATGATCTGGTTGGTACCTTTCGAATCAATCTCAAGGACTGGCAAGCTCGACGACCTGCCAATGAGGTCATAGACGACTTACATCAACGATTTGCCGATTATGCGGGTGTCGAAGTGGAAGTTCGAAAAGATGAAAATGGCCCGCAACAAGGGAAAGATTTGAAAATCGAATTCGCCTCCCGAAACCCAACGTTACTTCAAGACAGTGTCCGAACGGCACGGCGGTTGTTAGAGGCTAATGGCAATTTCACTAATATTGAGGATGCCTCATCAAAACCAGGAATTGAATGGCAACTGGAAGTCGATAGAGCGTTAGCCGCGACCTTTAGTGCCGATGCAACACTAGTGGGCACCTCGGTACAAATGGTGACCAATGGTTTAAAACTTGGCGAATATCGCCCAGATGATGTCGACGATGAACTTGATATCCGTGTCCGCTTCCCGGTTGAAAAACGTAATATTGCCCGACTTGATGATTTAAGATTAAAGACGTTCGATGGTTTGGTTCCAGTGACGAATTTCGTAGAACGCAAAGCGGCGCAAAAAGTCGATACCATTCGTCGGGTAGACGCTAAACGTGTCGTGGTGGTGCAAGCTGACTTAAAGCCCGGTGCGCAGTTGGTTAAAGAATTACCGAAACTGCAAAAGCAAATGCAAAATTCTGACATTGACTGGTTCCAGGTCAGCATGGAAGTGAAAGGCCAGAATGAAGATCAAATGGAATCTCAAAGCTTTTTGATTAACGCCTTTTTCGTTGCTCTGTTTGTTATGGCGATTATTCTGGTGACCCAGTTTAATAGTTTTTATCAGGCGTTCCTGATCTTATCTGCGGTTTTGTTTTCCACCGTTGGGGTATTTTTCGCCCTATATCTAGCAGGCAAACCGTTTGGCATTGTTATGTCGGGTCTGGGTGTCATTTCCCTGGCCGGGATAGTGGTGAATAATAATATTGTATTGATTGATACCTATAATGTTTTGCGCAAGCAAGGCCTAAAAGCCAAAGAAGCGATACTTCGCACCGGCGCTCAACGCTTGCGCCCGGTAATGCTAACAACCATCACCACCATTCTTGGATTATTGCCCATGGTGTTGCAGATGAATATCGACTTTATTACCCGGGAAATTACTTTTGGTGCACCATCTACACAATGGTGGTCGCAGCTGGCCACGGCAGTAGCGGGAGGCTTAGCCTTTGCAACTCTATTAACGCTAATCTTAACGCCATGTTTAATAGCTTTACGTGATGTGAAAACATCAGGGAAAGTAAAATCCAAACCTGTTATTCGTCCGCGTAAATCGCAACCGCAGCCGCTGATGAATACGTTCGAAGAAGTATAAGGAATCTTATGTTGACCCGCATGCCTAAAATTGCTGTATTGGCAATGTTTACGTTAAGTGCTTTTGTTGCTCGTGCTGAGTTTCTCAATGAGCAAGAACTACAACAATTACAAACGCTCCAGGAGACCTCGATTAATTCGGAACTTTCCTATGAAATCCTAGAGTCACTTACCACGGAAGTGGGTGCACGAATGATCGGCACCGAAGGCGACAAGCGCGCCATTGCCTGGTCAATCGAAAAGATGAAAGATCTGGGTTTTGATAAAGTTTGGACCGAAGACGTGACCCATTATCAATGGATTCGCGGTGATGTTGAAGCGAAAGTGGTAGCACCTTTCCCGCAGCCCGTTGTGGCAATCGCATTAGGAGAAAGTGTGGGGACCGGGGAGCAGGGCATTCAGGCTGAAGTGGTACACTTTGAAGATTTTGATGCTTTAAAAGCGGCTAAGCCGGGCAGCCTTGACGGAAAAATTGCCTTTGTATCCTATCGGATGGAGCGCCACATAAGCGGAAAAGGGTATGGTAAAGCGGTTGGTGCCAGAGTCATGGGTGCTCAGGTTGCTGCCGAAAAAGGCGCTGTAGCATTTATTATGCGCTCTGTTGGTACCGATGATAATCGTGCTGGCCATACCGGTATTACCCGCTATAAAGACGGTGTTAAGCGCATCGCTGCTGTTGCCCTTTCAAATCCTGATGCCGATATGTTGGTGAATCAATTCAAACGTGACAAACCGGTGGAGTTTTTCTTAAAAGTTACTGCCGTTCGTAATGAAAAAGTCACGGTGAAAGGGGCTAATGTTATTGGTGAAATTACCGGCTCTGAATTCCCAGAGCAAATTGTCGCGTTAGGCGCTCATTTAGATAGCTGGGATGTTGGTACAGGAGCCGTTGATGACGGTTTAGGTATGGCGATGATGATGGCCGCGACCTCGCATATTGCAAGTTTAAAGGAACGTCCTAAGCGCACTATTCGTGTGATCCTGTTTGCTGGTGAAGAAGTGGGTTTATTGGGGGCAAAAGAGTATGTTGACGTTCATAGAGACAATCTGCCCAATCATGTCATTGCTGCAGAATGGGATTTTGGCCTCGGTCGTATCTATGAATTTAAAACCGGAGTTGGCGCCGAAGCCTTGGCAGATGTGCGCGAGTTTGCTCAGGTTTTAGCGCCTCTTGGCGTTTCATTTAACCCGGTAAACAATGCCCAGGGCCAGTCAGATATGAGCCTGGTGACTAAAGAAGGGGTGCCTGCAGCTCGTTTTGCGCCGGATGGTTCGAAATATTTCGATGTGCATCATACGATGAATGATACCTTGGATAAGGTAAATCCGGACGATTTACGTCAGAACACTGCGGTATATACCATGTTTGCTTACTTCGCGGCCCAGACTGATATCGATTTTCGGAAATAGCGATTATTTGCAAAATGATAAGGGAGCTTTGTTGCTCCCTTTTTGTTGTCTACAGAAAAACTAATTTTAAAGCTCACCCTTTGGTAGTTTATCCCAGGCCCAGTTGCGGCTCTAACACTGAGCTGTGCACAAACTTAATGTGATTGGTATTAGTGTGATTGATATAGTCATAAACGCCATGAAGTTTTGGGCGATATGAGCCCGTATATACTCCGGATACCTGATGAGCGCCGGCGCTGATACCCTGCATTGATGGAGAGTCATGAATGCATAATGCAAAAGCCCATTGATGTTGTTCGTAATTTTGTCATAAGCTAATGATGGTGGCTGCAAAAAGTATTTTACAAATGCCCCTGTTCAACTCAATATATGATTATAAAACAGTATGTTAGTCCTAACCTTCATTCTATTAAGGAAAGTAAATGTTAAAAATATGGAAGTTTAGCGTGGTAATCTCTCTATCTTTTATGGCCATGTTTGCCAACGCAAAGTCATCCGTTTGGCAGGTAAGTAAAGACGGTCAAACGGTGTTCTTAGGTGGTACCGTACACGTGTTAGCGCAAAGCGATTACCCATTACCTGAAGCCTTCGATAAAGCCTATAAACAATCGCAAGTGCTGGTATTGGAAATGGATATGAGTGCCGCTCAAACGCCACAGTTTCAACAGGCAATGATGCAAAAAATGATGTATCTGGATGGTCGCACCTATGCCGATGTGTTAAAGCCTGAAACCGTAAAGCGATTAGATGCCTACATGCAGGAGCGAGGTTTACCGGCGGAAAATTTAAAAACCCTGAAACCTTCTATGCTCTCCATTACCCTGACAATGCTGGAATTACAACGATTAGGTATTTTCGGCACTGGCGTTGATGCATTTTATACTCAGCAGGGTAATCAGGACGAAAAGTCATTTCAGTATCTTGAATTACCGGAAGAGCAAATTGAGTTTCTTGCCGGTATGGGTGAAGGGTATGAAGATGAATTTATCAATTACTCGCTCGATGATATGGGGCGTTTAGGCGATATGATGGCGCAAATGAAAGATGCCTGGCGTCAGGGTGATAGTCAGGCATTGGTTGAATTATCCATGAACGATTGGGTGGCGAAGTTTCCCCAGTCTTATGAATCTTTGATTGTCGAGCGAAACAATAATTGGATGGATGACATTGAAGGTTATTTCAAAACCCAAGAAGTGGAATTTGTTCTGGTTGGTGCTCTTCATCTGGTCGGCGAAGATGGCGTGATTAAGGCGCTTCAGGATAAAGGCTATGTCGTAAAGCAGTTGTAATGTGATTGGTATAAGATGCAATCGCTGAACATTGGCTGCACCAATAAAAAAAGGAAGTGTTAAACTTCCTTTTTTTATTGGTGCAGCCAGTTAATACGCATTCGAGCACAGAGCCTTATTCAATATCTAAAGGATCTGGGGAAAGTACGATACCGGTATTGTCGGCATAGATGTGATCTTCTGGCAGTATGGTTACGCCGGCGAAATTAACGGGTACGTCCATTTCTCCATCGTCATTGTCCACCGCACCGACAGGAATAGAAATCATTGCCTGAATGCCAATATCGATTTCTTCCAGAGCATCAACGTCACGAACACTGCCGTAACAAATTATACCTTCCCAGTTATTTTTCGCGGCAGCGTCGGCGATGTAGGCATCAATTAACGCTTTACGTGAAGAGCCTCCACCATCAATCACTAACACTTTACCCGTACCATCATTTTCTACCACCTGGGTAATAAGGCCGTTGGTTTCGAAGCACTTAATGGTGACAACCTGTCCGCCAAAAGAACTTCGGCCCCCATAATTGCTCAGCATTGGCTCAAGTACATCGACCATATCTGTATACAGGTTACATAACTCTGAGGTGTTGTATTCCATGGAAATCTCCAGTTTATACGGGGGCACTAATTGCTATCTAACCACAGTATAACGTGGTGGTGACAGGGCACAAGGGGCTGTTCAGGAGAATCTTGAGCAGAAACAAAAAAAGCGCCGAAAGGCGCTTTTTTTGTTTTGTTTGTCTGGCAATTATTTTTTGCCCAACACACCAAAACGTTTGTTGAACTTGTCAACACGACCACCGGTTTCAGCAGCTTTTTGCTTACCAGTGTAGAATGGGTGACATTCAGAACATACGTCCAGGTAAATATCTTTGCCCAACGTTGAGCGTGTTTCGATTACGTTGCCACAAGAACAAGTTGCCTTGATAGCTGTGTAATTTGGGTGAATACCGTCTTTCATGGAAAACCTCTGTTTTAAGGCCGCATCGCCATCTGGTCCAATGCCAGATACCATACGAGTTATCAATAAGGTGGCGAATCATACGGGATCATAGGACTGGGATCAACAAAAAATGTTAAAAAATGAACGTTTTTTAGGCGCAATATTGCTGTAGCAAAACGATTTTCTCTGTTTTCGTCATTCTCCCTTCTGTTCTGTCCTTTGCCGGATTGTGTATGGACGATGATCTTTGTTTTTCAGGAGGCAGGTCAACAAGCTACATCCTGAAGATCGCGGCGATTTGGGTTTGCGGATTTAAGCGATTGCCAATTAAATTGAGACAGGTCAAAATAGGCGCTTACAGGCAACAGTTCTATCAGGTCATATCGTACGATATCAGGATGGTCGTACCTAGGTTTTGGCGGACGAAAATGGAACTTGTCATGTGTTGTCAATTAAGGAACGTTTTTGAGTCAACCCCAGCGCTTTTTCAATATTGCTATTCCCGTACCCATGCGTCAGACCTTCACCTATGGTTTGCCTCAGCGCCTGTCTGAGACGCAGGTTTCTATTGGCGCCAGAGTTCAGGTGCCGTTTGGCAATCGAACATTAATTGGTGTGGTACTTGGTGAGGAAAACGACAATCAACTTGCTGCCGACAAGATCAAAGACATACAAGGAATATTACCGGCAGAGAGCCACTTAAATGAACAACAGGTTAAATTTTTGCTTACCTGCGCCCGCTATTATCATCACCCGGTCGGCGATGTTTTTGCTCAGGCGCTACCGGTATTGCTCAGACAAGCCAATGAAATCGATTTAAGGCAACCATTGTGCTGGCAGGTCGACCCACAACTGCCAGCGCAGCAATTAACTGAAAAACTGGCGACCATCAGCAAGACGGCGATTAAACAAAAGTCGCTGTTTGCCTTACTGCAAAAGCAAGGGGTGATGACCTGGCCACAAATACGATTTTCCGGGTTTACTAAGGCTCAATTAAACGCACTAATAAATAAGGGATTATTACTAGAATCCAGGTTGCCTAATAAGGTGTTTCGCTTTGATGACTCGGTAGTGTCTGAGGAAAACAAATTGCAGTTAACCACCGAACAGGCACTGGTGGTCAGTCAAATTAATCAACACCTTAATCAGTTTTCCTGCCATTTAATTGACGGTATTACCGGTAGCGGTAAAACCGAAGTGTACCTGCAGGTGATGGAAAAAGTGTTACAACAACATCAGCAGGTTCTGGTTATTGTCCCGGAAATCGGTTTGACGCCGCAAACATTGCATCGTTTTGAACAGCGCTTCAACGTCCCTATTATGCTGCATCACAGCGGTCTGAACGATGGTGAGCGATTACAAACCTGGCAATCCGCCCGATTAGGAAGTGCAGCCATTGTGCTCGCTACCCGCTCTGGGGTGTTTACCCCGATGCCCAATCTCGGCTTGATTATTGTCGATGAAGAGCATGATGGGTCATTAAAGCAACAGGAAGGGTTTCGTTATCACAGTCGCGATTTAGCGATTCTTAGAGGCAACCAACAAAAAATACCAGTGATGCTTGGCAGTGCGACGCCATCCTTAGAGTCACTGCATAATGCCCGAGAAAAGCGCTATCACTACCATCAGCTCACCCAGCGCCCTGGAAGCAGTAAATTAGCCAGCATGCATCTGGTGGATATTACCACTCAGCCATTGGTACATGGTTTATCTCACCAAGTGCAGCAAGCGATGCGGGCTACTCTGGATAAAGGTGAACAGGTATTATTGTTTTTGAATCGCCGTGGCTTTGCGCCGGCGATTTCCTGCAAAGAGTGCCACTGGGTCTGTGAATGCCAACGCTGCAATCGCCCTTATACATTCCATCACAATCAACAATTACTGGTTTGTCACCATTGTGGCAGCCAAAAGCGGGTACATAAACAATGTCAAAGTTGTGGCAGTATCCGTCTGGCACCCTTGGGACAGGGAACCGAGCAACTTGAGCAGCGTTTGGAAGAATTGTTCCCGCAATTTAATTCAGTAAGGATTGACCGGGATAGTACGCGCCGCAAAGGCGAGCTGGAAAAACATCTGGAAGCCATTGCCAATAACGAATATCAAATCTTGGTTGGCACGCAAATGCTGGCCAAAGGTCACCACTTTCCAAATGTCACTTTGGTGGTCATGCTGGATGTTGACGGTGCACTATTTAGCTATGATTTTCGCGCACCTGAAAAACTGGCGCAATTATTGGTTCAGGTTGCTGGTCGTGCGGGACGCGCCAGTAAACCCGGCAAGGTGTTAATTCAGACCCACTACCCGCAACATCCGCTGTTGCAGGATCTCATCAATAATGGCTATAAACATTTCGCTCGCTTTGCTTTAGTAGAGCGCAGTCAGGCATTAATGCCACCGTTTACCTTTCAGGCGCTTTTCCGGGCAGAAGCCAATCATGCCTATCTACCCGAACGATTTTTGCGAGACATCAGCAGTGATTTGGCGGCCGGTGATTGTGCGCTTTGTGGTCCCATTGCGGCACCGATGGAGAAAAAGGCGGGTAAGTTTCGCTTTCACCTGACGGTGTTAGGTAAAGATCGACAAAGTCTTCATAAAACCACGCAGATGCTTATCTTCAACGCTGAACAACATGCCGATAAAAATAAAGTGCGGTGGCACGTAGATATTGATCCACAGGATATGAGTTGGTAATTTTTTACAGACCTTTGCTCACCAGAACTAAGGGCAAATTTGCTGTAACCGAAACATTCTTTTAATGACAAAACACAAGCGCATTGAATTAGCAAAGATTAACGCTGTACATTCTGATCAGGTTCGATAGAATTGCCCTTAGGATCAAGGGTTACCAAACCTTTAGACAATCACATTAAATTATTACTCACGCAGTGAGAATTTAATGTGATTGGTATTATAAACAGGTGTTCAATAAGCCAGAATCAGGCAAGGTGCTTGCACGTATACGTCTGACAATAGATGAATGGAGGCTTTGGATTGAACATCTACCTGTAAGTAATGGTATTCGTTCAGGCATCGACATAAAACATGGCTCATAAAGATTATATTTCCAAAACTCGTCCGAAAAAGAAGAACAGCCCTTATCGGGCAAAGCGCACCACTAAGAAAAAAGCGCCGGCCGATTGGAAGCTTCGTATTGTCAGTACGGTTGCAATCGCAATCGTCGGTGGTGTGGTGTATTTCCTGAATTTTATCAATGAAAATCCAGGGCCTATGGCCGAACAGGGACAACCGCTGGAATCACAGATCGCTGAAGTGCAACAACAGACACAGGAAAATTCAGATCCATTGCCGGAAAAACCGAAAGAAGAATTAGCGTTTTGGACTACCTTGCCTGAAAAAAAGGTCGAAGTCAGCGGTGGCTATGACGTTTCCGATCCCAAAAAACGTAAATTGCAGTGTGCATCTTTGCGTTCCCGTCAAAAAGCCGAAGAGCTAAAAGCAAAAATCGCTTTCTCCACCGGCCAGGCTTCCGATGTACGTCGCAGTGAGGGCTCCAACGGTGTTTGGTATAAAGTGGTACTTGGTCCTTTTGACAACAAACGTGCCGCAGAAAGAATTAAGCATGAATTGCGCAGCAACCAAATTAATGGTTGCGTGATCTACCCCTGGTCTTGAAATCCAGCCTAACCATTCCCACATACCCTAATAAGCATTTATTAAATCTCGCGCACAGAAGCCACCCAAAACTGGCATTCTGTTCGTGCGATGACACACTTAAAGAATAGGCTTTGCAGCGAGAACTCCTGCAATAATATCAATCATTAAGTGTCAATCTTTATAAGGGGTCGATAGTGACAACGATTGTTTCAGTGCGCCGTGATGGCAAAGTATGTATTGGTGGTGATGGTCAGGTTTCTCTGGGCAACACCGTGATGAAAGGCAATGCTCGCAAAGTACGTCGTCTATATCACGACAAGGTTTTAGCTGGCTTTGCCGGTGGTACTGCTGATGCTTTTACCTTGTTTGAGCGTTTTGAAAATAAACTGGAAATGCACCAGGGTCATTTAACCAAAGCCGCCGTTGAGCTAGCCAAAGACTGGCGTAGTGATCGGGCATTGCGTCGTTTAGAAGCCATGCTGGTGGTTGCTGATCACACGGCTTCGTTAATCATTACCGGTAATGGGGATGTGGTGCAGCCTGAAAATGACTTAATTGCTATCGGCAGCGGTGGTAACTATGCCCAGGCGGCAGCAACGGCTCTGTTTGAAAATACCGAACTTGGGGCACGCGATATCGTTGAGAAATCTCTTAAGATTGCTGGTGATATCTGTGTATTCACCAATCAGAATTTAACCATCGATGAATTATAGGTTAAGGAATTATTTTAATGTCTAACATGACTCCCCGTGAAATTGTCCATGAACTTGATCAACACATTATCGGCCAGATGGATGCCAAAAAGGCGGTTGCGATTGCATTAAGAAATCGCTGGCGCCGGATGCAACTTGACGAAGAGTTGCGCGCCGAAGTTACCCCAAAGAACATATTGATGATTGGTCCAACCGGTGTTGGTAAAACTGAAATCGCCCGCCGTCTGGCAAAGCTCGCCAAAGCACCCTTTATTAAAGTGGAAGCAACCAAATTTACCGAAGTCGGGTATGTCGGCAAAGAAGTAGAAACCATTATTCGTGATTTGACGGATATGGCGATGAAAATGACCAAAGAGCATGAGATGCAACGCGTTCGTCACCTTGCCGAAGAAGCGGCAGAAGAGCGTATCCTCGATGTGTTGATCCCTGCGCCTCGCAACAGTTTTGGTGAACAGGAAGATACTGATAATTCCTCGACCCGTCAGGTTTTCCGCAAAAAACTGCGTGAAGGCAAACTCGATGATAAAGAAATTGAAATCGATGTGGTGCAACCCCAGGTTGGATTGGAAATTATGGCGCCTCCAGGCATGGAAGACATGACATCGCAATTGCAGAGTATGTTTCAGAACTTGTCACAGGATAAGAGCAAAAAACGTAAGCTGAAAATCAAAGACGCTTTTAAAGCCTTGCAGGAAGAAGAGGCTGCAAAGCTACTAAACCCGGATGAGCTAAAAGAAAAAGCGTTGGAAGCCGTGGAGCAACATGGCATTGTGTTCCTTGATGAGATTGACAAGATTTGTAAGCGTGGTGATACCTCTGGTCCGGATGTTTCCCGCGAAGGTGTACAGCGTGACCTATTGCCATTAGTGGAAGGTTCAACGGTGTCGACCAAACATGGTATGGTGAAAACCGATCATATCTTATTTATTGCATCCGGTGCATTTCAGATGGCCAAACCTTCTGACTTAATCCCTGAGTTGCAGGGGCGCTTACCGATCCGGGTTGAATTAAAAGCCCTGAATACCGAAGATTTTGTGCGTATATTAACCGAACCCAATGCGTCATTAACGGAGCAATATATCGCGTTAATGGCTACCGAAGGTGTGCAGATTGAGTTTTCGGATGATGGCATTCAGGCGCTGGCAACGGCGGCCTGGCAAGTGAATGAAACCACGGAAAATATCGGTGCTCGCCGTTTGCATACCGTGATGGAACGTCTGATGGAAGATTTATCATTCCATGCCGATGATCACAGTGGTAATCTGGTGACTATCGATAAAGCTTATGTGCAGAATAAGTTAGAAATTTTGGTTCAGGATGAAGATCTAAGCCGCTTTATCTTATAAAGCGAAAGGTTTGAGCCTTAATGCTCAAACCGGCTTTCCCCAATAAAGGAGATAGACCATGGCCGTGACGGAGATTGTTTATAATAAGGCGAAACGTAGCCTTACATTAACATTTGATGATGCGTTCGTCGCTGAGCTAAGTGCGGAGTTTTTGCGGGTCTATTCGCCGCTGGAGCAAACCTCAGTAAAAGGTAAGCCCAAGCCACCGGTAAGCAATAAAAAACTGGTGGCGATTTCAGCGATAGATAATGTTGCCAAGCACGGTTTGCGTATTCAATTTGACGATCAACACCAGGCGGTTTACCGACAGGTGTTATTGCATGAGTATGCCCATAATCAACATCGTTTATGGCAGGAGTATATTGATGCTCTTGCGGTAACCGGCTATACCCGTGAAGCCAATATTGAAATTAAACAACTGTAACTAAGAGGCATAGATGCTAACTCGCTATGCCTATCTATTATTGGGGCTGTTCATGGTTGGCCTCGCAACCTTAGGTGCCATTTTGCCAGGGTTGCCAACCACACCATTTGTTTTAGTGGCCGCCGCCTGTTTCGCCAAGTCCTCCCCTAAACTTCATTGCTGGTTACGCAATAATGCCTTATTTGGGCCGTTAATCGTAAACTGGCAGCAACATCGCTGTATTAGCCGCAGAACCAAAATTATCGCGGTCATTATGATCCTGGTTTTTGGTAGTTACAGTTTGTTTTTTGCTTTGCAGGACACTTGGCTAAAAATTTTCGTCGGGATTTTTCTGGCCATCGGCCTGACTGTCGTACTCAGCCTCAAAACCTGCCCAACCACTGTCTCAAATACCTCAAAATAAGGGGGTCAGAGTCAAGAAGTCTTATATTTTTTATTTCGCTTTAAACCTTTTTATCAGATACTGCATCCTACTAATCAAACCAATTAAATGCGAAATTCAGTGACTCTATCAGGACAACAAACCGTGATTGATGCTCAGCAACTGTTTGCTTCCAAACAGGAGCAGGAGTGGATTGAGCTCGCCAAAAACGGAGACCGACAGGCATTCCAGCAGTTGTATCTGCTGCACATCGGCAGAGTGTATGCATTGTGTATGCGAATGTTGGCGCAGCGGGATCAAGCAGAAGACGTTGCTCAGGAAGTTTTTGTGCAGGTTTGGTTGAAATTAAAGAATTTTCGTGGCGACAGCAAGTTTTCCACCTGGTTACATTCCGTCGCAACCAATACGGTGTTGAGCCATCTGCGTAAACAAAAAAACTGGATGCAACGCATGTTCAGCATTGAAGAAACCCATACCACGGAGCCGACCATCAATGAACATCCGGAATTGTCAGATTTGGATAAAACCATTATGAAATTACCTGAAAAAGCCCGGTTAGTTTTTGTGATGTTTGCGGTTGAGGGTTATCGTCATGAAGAAATTGCCAGCATGTTAAATATAGCCGTAGGCTCCAGTAAATCCCATTACCATAGAGCCAAAAAATTATTACAGGAGTGGTTGTGATCATGAAACAAACAATGAACGAACAGCAGCTTCAACAACACATTGATGACCTGTCAGCAGATATCAAGCCGCAACGCGATTTGTGGCAAGGTATTGAACGGGCTATTGAAATCAAAAGTCAGCAACACTCAGAACCTGTTGCCGAACAAAGTAAAGGTAATATTATTCGGGCTAACTTTCAGCCCCTGGCGTGGGCGGCTTCCGTCGTATTGGCAATCATTGTTACCTTTAACTATCAAAACCGTGCCGAGCAGATACCGCAACTAACTGTCGTTGAAATGATTGAACAGCAATACCATCAGGAAAAACAAAACATGCTGGTTAGCTTTGGTAAGCCTGATTTGAACAAATTACCACAGGATATTCGCCAGCAATTTGAAGAAATTCAATCTGCTCGTGAATCTTTGTTAGCGGCGTTGCAAGACGATCCTCAGAATGCGGATTTATTGAATCTGTTGAAGTGGACCCAGAAGCAGGAATTAAACTTGCTGGAACAACTATATAGCCCGAAATGGCAAACCATATAAGAGGTTAGAACAATGCGCTTACTATACATTTTCCTGCTTTTCTCCACCGCGATAAGTTCAGCGTTTGCCATAGACGAGCGCAACATTGACCAGCGTTTATCGGTAAATGGCGAGGTCAGTGTGGTGATTGAAAACATGCGAGGTAAGGTTGATATATTCGGGAACGATGGCGATGAAGTCTCGGTTAAGGGCGTCATCGATGAAATGGCCACCGATTTTATCTTTGAGCAAAAAGGCAACACGATATATATCAAGGTAAAAATGCCAGCCGAGATCAATCAGAGTTTTTGGGGTACGAAGCAGCAAGAAACGGATTTGCTTGTAAACATTCCGGTAGCGGCGAAATTGAAATTTTCAGGGGTATCTTCCAGTGTATCCGCCGAAAACCTGACGCAGGCCGCTCACTTAAAAACCGTTAGTGGTGACATAAAAGCGAAAAAACTGGCCCAGAAAGTGCGCCTTGAGACTGTGAGTGGTGATATTGAAAGTTCAGATTTAACCGGCAAAATTTCCTTATCCACCGTTAGCGGAGACATTCGTGATAAAAACGCTAATGGTACGGTTGAGTTAAATGCGGTAAGTGGCGATATTGATGCCAGCGGTGAGGCCAGCAATGTGGCCGCCAATGTGGTTTCCGGCGATCTCGATGTAAACTATCGAGGCTTGTCTAATCTGTCGTTATCCAGCGTTAGTGGCGATGTGGATGCCAATGTCGTGTTAATGGATGATGGTATTGTAAAAATGTCCTCAGTGAGCGGCAATCTGAAATTCACCATCCAGGAAGGTGCCAATGTCAGCGTGCGCATCGACAGTAATGCTGGCGGTAAAATCATCAACCAGATATCGGACGATAAGGTGGTTAAGGCCAAATATGGTCCCAGTAGTCGTTTGGAAACTCGGCTAGGCTCGGGTGCGGCGTCTGTAAAAGCGAGTACCGTCAGTGGCACTGTCAGAGTAAGCCATTAATCACAAAACCCTTATAAATACCTGAAAACACCGCTACGCCCCGCACCGACGGGGCTTTATTTATTGCTGTGCGTCAACTTCATAACCCGCTGATTTAGCATCTTTTTTCAAAAATACAAATTCGCAATTAATCGTGCAAAGGACAGGCGCAGGACAAAATTTACGCTTATATTTAAATTAATGGCCGCTTTTGCGGTCTAATAAACAAGGCCTGTTGATCTTTCAAGTTAAAGCCTGTGAGCAAATACACGCGATGATATAAATGAACTTTCTTGTTCTGTCAGTAGAAGCGGGAAAGTATCTGAGACTATCTGAGTAGACTTGAGTGTATGAGCTCACTGAGAATAATGTAGTGAGATGTAGGTATAAAAAACGCAATGCTATTCGCCGCTAAATTAACCCCGAAAGAGAACCAGAGCTAACAGTGGAATGATTTTGTGGGGGCAACTATGAGTATTTTTCAGCAGTTTCAAAGCCGCTACGATCAGGCCCAGGAAGAGGAGTATACTCTAGCGCAGTTTCTTGAGCTTTGTCGTGACGATAAAATGGCCTATGCCAACGCGGCCGAACGGTTGTTGGCGGCAATTGGTGAACCGGAGATGATCGACACCGCCCGGCAACCCGTGCTAAGCCGAATTTTTTCCAATCGGGTAATCGCCAGATATCCGGCCTTTTCTGAATTTTACGGTATGGAAGACGCCATTGAGCAAATCGTTTCCTACCTGATGCACGCCTCGCAAGGGCTGGAAGAGAAGAAACAGGTTCTGTATTTGCTCGGTCCGGTTGGTGGCGGTAAATCGTCACTGGCGGAGAAACTAAAAACTCTGATGCAGTCACAACCCATCTATGTGCTCAGTGCCAATGGCCAGCGTAGCCCGGTAAACGATCACCCGCTGTCGTTATTCGATGTCGACAATGACGGCAAAATCCTTGAACAAGAATACAATATCCCGAGTCGTTACCTGAATGGCATTATCTCGCCCTGGGCCGCGAAACGCTTGCACGAATTCAAAGGCGATATTGCCCAATTTAAAGTGGTAAAAGTCTACCCATCAATTCTCGACCAAATCGCAATCGCCAAAACCGAGCCAGGCGATGACAACAATCAGGATATTTCTTCATTAGTCGGCAAAGTCGACATCCGTCAGCTTGAGCATTTTGCCCAAAATGATCCCGATGCCTATGGCTATTCTGGTGCCTTATGTCGGGCTAACCAGGGCCTGATGGAGTTTGTGGAAATGTTTAAAGCACCGATTAAGGTGTTACACCCGCTTCTCACCGCAACGCAGGAAGGAAACTACAATTCGACCGAAGGGTTGTCGGCATTACCTTTTGACGGCATTATCCTTGCGCATTCGAATGAGTCTGAATGGCAGTCATTCAAGAACAACAAAAACAACGAAGCGTTTCTGGATCGGGTATATATCGTCAAAGTCCCATACTGTATGCGGGTGGCAGAAGAGATTAAAATTTATCAGAAATTATTGAAAAACTCGGAATTGGTGGATGCTCAATGTGCGCCCGGAACATTAGACATTCTTGCCCAGTTTACCGTGTTATCCCGTCTTGTTGTTCCTGAAAACTCCAGCATTTATTCAAAAATGCGGGTGTACAATGGTGAAACCTTAAAAGACACCGATCCGAAAGCCAAATCCTATCAGGAATATCGTGATTATGCGGGCGTAGATGAGGGCATGACCGGTTTATCCACGCGGTTTGCGTTTAAAATTCTTTCCCGTGTTTTTAACTTTGATCACAATGAAGTGGCCGCGAATCCGGTTCATTTATTTTACGTGCTGGAACAACAAATAGAACGTGAGCAGTTGCCAAAAGAAACTGCCGATCGCTATCTGGAGTTTATTAAGGGTTACATGGTCCCTCAGTATATCGAGTTTATCGGCAAGGAAATCCAAACCGCGTATCTCGAATCCTATTCTGAGTACGGGCAAAACATCTTTGACCGCTACGTCGTTTATGCGGATTTTTGGATCCAGGATCAGGAATATCGGGATGCAGAAACCGGTCAAATCCTCGATCGCAGTGCATTGAACAATGAACTGGAAAAGATCGAAAAACCGGCGGGCATCTCAAATCCAAAAGATTTTCGTAATGAAATTGTCAATTTCGTTTTACGGGCTAAAGCCAATAACAATGGCAATAATCCCATGTGGACCAGCTACGAGAAATTACGCACTGTCATCGAGAAGAAAATGTTCTCAAATACCGAAGATTTGCTACCCGTGATCTCTTTTAATACCAAGACATCTTCCGATGATCAAAAGAAACACGATGAGTTTGTGGAGCGTATGGTCACTAAAGGCTATACCCGTAAGCAGGTACGCCTGTTAAGTGAGTGGTATCTGCGAGTGAGAAAATCTTCTTAAACGCCATGGTTTTCATCGCTTATCAGAAAACCCGACGTTTTGGCCAGGGAATGGCGCAACCAAGGTTAACAACATATGGCTAACTTTATTGATCGACGATTGAACAGTAAAAATAAATCTATGGTGAATCGCCAGAGATTTTTTCGTCGCCACAAAAATCAAATAAAGCGATCTTTGGCAGATAGTATTAACAATCGTCAGGTAACGGACCTTACCAGTGGACAAGATGTCTCCATCGCCAGAAAAGATCTGGTGGAACCGGTGTTTCGTCAAGGCGATGGGGGTACCAAAAATCGAGTTTTTGCCGGTAATGACCAATTTGCAGAAGGCGATAAAATTCCTCGACCGAAAGCTCAGGCTGGCCCGGGAAGCGGTTCCGGTAATGCCAGCGATCGAGGGCAGGGGGAAGATGACTTTGTATTTTCTATCTCTCACGATGAATACCTGAATTTATTGTTCGATGATCTGGAATTACCCAATCTGCAGAAAAATCAGTTGGATAAACTGGTGGAATACAAAACGGTCCGCGCCGGCTATTGCGCAGAAGGTGTTCCAGCTAATATCGATATCGTGAAATCCTTACAGGGCTCAATTGCCCGCCGTATTGCCATGACCAGCAGTAAACGCCGCGAATTGAAAGCGTGTGAGCAAGAACTGATGCAGGTAATGGCGACTGATAATCCAGATCCGGACGTAATCGCACAACTTCAGGCGCAGATTGACATGCTCAATGAGCGCATCCGCGCTGTGCCGTTTATCGACAGTTTTGATTTACATTATCGAAACTATGAGAAACAGGCGGTCCCAACGTCGAAGGCGGTAATGTTTTGTTTGATGGATGTATCAGGCTCGATGGTGCAAGCGACCAAAGATATTGCCAAACGTTTCTATATTCTCCTGTATCTGTTTTTAAGCCGAACTTATCAGACCATCGATGTGGTCTATATCATTCATCATACGCAGGCAAAAGAGGTCGATGAACAGGATTTTTTCTATTCCAGAGAGACCGGTGGCACCATTGTCTCCAGTGCGCTGGAACTGATGCAGGAAATCGTTGCCGATCGCTACAGTTCCGGAGATTGGAACATCTACGCCGCACAGGCTTCTGATGGTGATAACTGGCAGGATGATACGGAAAAATGCTATGAACTTTTGAAAAACAATATCCTGCCGGCAGTTCGCTTTTACGCGTACATTGAAATCACTCAGGATTTACATAAGTCGTTATGGCAACGCTACCGGGCGTTAGCGAATCGGGAAAGTCATTTTGCGATGCGACGTATTCGTGAAATTGAAGATATCTATCCGGTGTTTAGGGATTTGTTTAAAAAAGCCCCTCAAGGTTCAGGGATTGCAGGAGTCGCGAATGTCAAAGATTAACCCAAAGGTATCCGAAGCATCCGGTGCCTATGTTGGCAGTTTGCCAGATCGTGCTGACTGGACCTTCGCGGACTTGCAGCAATATGAGCAGGAATTAGCGCGCGTTGCCGAGCATTATCGCCTTGATACCTACCCAAACCAGATTGAAATGATCACCTCTGAGCAAATGATGGATGCCTACGCCAGTGTCGGTATGCCGATTGGTTATAATCATTGGTCATTTGGTAAAAAATTTATTCAGACCCAGCAAACCTACAAACGCGGTTACATGGGACTGGCATACGAAATCGTTATCAACTCAAATCCATGCATCGCCTACTTAATGGAAGAAAACACTCTGACTATGCAGGCATTAGTGATGGCTCACGCCTGTTATGGGCACAATTCTTTTTTTAAAGGCAATTACCTGTTTCGTTCCTGGACTGACGCCAGTTCCATCATTGACTATCTGCTGTTTGCCAGAAACTATATCGCCCGCTGTGAAGAGCTTTATGGTGTCGATGAAGTCGAAACGACCCTTGATGCCTGCCATGCGTTAATGGCCCATGGCGTTGACCGTTACAAAAGGCCGCAACAAATCTCTCTTAAAGAAGAACGCAAACGCCAGAAACAACGTCAGGAATATTTGCAATCTCAGGTTAATAGTTTGTGGCAAAAAGTCGCGAAGCCGGACCCGTCGGCCACTCAACAAAAACCTCGGTTTCCACAACAGCCGCAGGAAAATCTGCTGTATTTTATCGAAAAAAATTCGCCCTTATTGCAATCCTGGCAGCGGGAGATCGTACGCATTGTTCGTAAAATGGCACAATATTTTTATCCGCAAAAGCAGACCCAGGTAATGAACGAAGGTTGGGCCTGTTTCTGGCATTATACGTTACTTAACCACCTGTATGATGAAGGCAAACTCAGCGATAAATTTATGCTGGAATTTGTTCATCACCATTCAAATGTGATTGCCCAGCCGGGATATAATAATCAGGGGTATTCTGGCATCAACCCTTACGCTCTGGGTTTTCACATGTTCAGCGATATCCGTCGTATCTGTGAGCAGCCAACCGCTGAAGATAAGGAATGGTTTCCTGATTTGGCCGGCAGTGACTGGCTGGACGCTGTGCATTTTGCTATGGAAAATTTTAAGGATGAAAGTTTTATTAGTCAGTATCTTTCGCCGAAACTGATGCGTGACCTAAAGCTTTTTCACATCAAAGATGATGCTACCAGCCCTTATATTCGGGTCGAATCGATTCACAATGAAACGGGCTACCAGCGCATCCGCCAAGCGTTGTCTAACCAATATAATCTCAGTGAAATTGAACCGAATATTCAAATTGTTGATGCCGATATCGATGGTGACAGAACCTTAACCCTAGAATATGTTCCCCATCAAAAAGTGCCGCTGCACCCGTCCCATCAGGAAGTGCTCAAACACCTGTATTATTTATGGAAATTTGACGTTAAATTAGTACAACGTGAAGAGAGTGGTAATGCCAGGATAATTGGCACCTGTCCCCCTAAGTTAGACAATGGCTAGAGCAAAGCTGGCTTGCGCAAGTACCCGGATTCGAGATTTTGTTGTTAAGGTGTAATTTTCTCTTCATTTATGCCCTGCAATAGCTTATCGTGGAGAGTCAAATTAGCGAGACCGCTATAATGTGCATCGATTGCATCTTGCATGGTTGGTATAATCGCTAAATCCGGTAATAATCGAGCAGGGTCGTTAATTCATGGCGCAAAAGCAGGCAGCGCAATCGCAAACCAATAAAGCAGTTCGGGACAAACAAGTTGAACAACTGAAAGTTGCCCCCCATTCCATGGAGGCTGAGCAATCGGTTCTGGGTGGCTTACTGTTAGATAATGAAGCTTGGGACAATGTGGCTGAACGCGTGGTAGCTCAGGATTTTTATTCCCGTTCGCATCGTATTATTTTCAACACCATTGGTGATTTGATTGAGAAAGGCAACCCGGTCGATTTAATCACCTTGTCAGAAGCGCTTGAAAATCAGCAACAAATCGATGATGTCGGTGGATTTGTTTATCTCGCTGAGATGATGAAAAACACGCCAAGTGCATCCAATATTTATGCTTATGCGGCGATTGTCCGAGAACGTGCCGTTACCCGTGAGCTAATTTCCGTTGCGAATGAAATCGCCGATGCGGGTTATGATCCCCAAGGTCGGGAAAGTAGTGAATTACTCGATTTCGCTGAATCCCGGGTATTCCAGATTGCCGAACAACGGGCAAATAAATCCGAAGGTCCGGAAAACATTCACTCGGTATTGGAAAAGACCGTCGATAAAATCGAAAAATTATATGGCCAGCCCCATGATGGTGTGACCGGTGTCAGTACCGGTTTCCAGGATCTGGATAAAATGACTGCGGGTTTACAGCCCTCTGATCTGATCATTGTTGCAGCTCGTCCGTCTATGGGTAAAACCACATTTGCGATGAACCTCGCCGAAAATGCCGCCATGATGCAGGATAAACCCGCATTAATATTCTCACTAGAGATGCCTTCCGAGCAAATCATGATGAGGATGCTCGCGTCTTTAGGCCGCATAGATCAAACCAAGATACGTACCGGTCAGTTAGGCGATGAAGATTGGGCTCGTTTATCATCGACTATGGGGTTGTTGATCGAAAAAGGCAAAATGTTTGTCGACGATGCTTCTGGTCTGACACCAACAGAAGTGCGCTCTCGTGCCCGTCGTATCCACCGTGATCACGGTGGCTTGTCGATGATAATGATCGATTATCTGCAATTGATGCGGGTTCCGTCCTTTAGTGATAACCGTACCTTGGAAATTGCGGAAATTTCCCGTTCATTAAAAGCCCTCGCTAAAGAACTGCAAGTACCGGTTATTGCCTTGTCTCAGCTAAACCGTAGTTTGGAGCAACGAGCGGATAAACGTCCGGTAAACTCAGACTTACGTGAATCAGGCTCAATCGAGCAGGATGCGGATTTGATTATGTTTATCTATCGAGATGAGGTTTATCACGATGATTCACCGGACAAAGGCACCGCAGAAATCATTATCGGTAAACAGCGTAACGGTCCGATCGGCCGGGTGCGTTTGACCTTCCAGGGACAATTCTCCCGCTTTGATAATTACGCCGGTCAGGCGTTTGAAGAAGACTAATAACGAGTTTGCAGGACTGATATGCAGGCAATTGCCACCGCGGATATTCACTTAAGTGCTCTTGACCACAACCTTGCCCTGGTAAAACACCTGGCGCCAGAAACCAAGGTTTTGGCGTTGTTAAAGGCAAATGCCTACGGACATGGTGCGTTGACGGTTGCACGCCATTTAAACGGTTCTGCTGACGCCTATGGCGTTGCTCGTATTGATGAGGCTATTGCGCTGCGCGAAGCAGGCATCAATACCCCGTTGGTCTTGATGGAAGGTTTTTTTTCGGCAACAGAATTGCCCCTGATTATCGAACATAATTTACAGCTTGTGGTTCACTGTGAGTATCAGTTACAAGCGCTTGAAGCACTAGCATCTGAGCACTTAAATGCACTAAAAGTCTGGTTAAAAGTCGACACCGGGATGCATCGTTTAGGCATAGAACCCGAACTGTTTTCATCCTTTTACCAGCGTCTTAAGGCCTGCCAGAGCGTGCAGGAAAACATCATCGTAATTAGTCATCTGAGTAGCTCTGACGAGTTGCAAAGTGATGTAACACCGCAACAAATCGCTTTGTTTAATGACTGTTGTGGCAATGGTGATTTTGAACGTTCACTGGCCAATTCAGGTGCCATCATGGCCTGGCCAGAGAGCCATTATCAATGGGTTCGCCCTGGGGTTATGCTGTATGGTGTAAATCCTTTGTACCCGGTAAGTATTGACGGGGCTCAGTTACGGCCGGTGATGACCTTGCGTTCGTCGTTGATAGCGATAAAACCGATTCATGCTGGCGACAGTGTTGGCTATGGTGCCACTTATACTGCCAAAGAAGATACCAACATTGGTGTCGTGGCGATTGGCTATGGTGATGGTTATCCCCGTCATGCAAAGGCCGGCACGCCGGTATTGGTTAACGGGCGAAAAGTCCCGTTAGTTGGTCGGGTTTCTATGGATATGATCACGGTGGATTTAGGCGCCGACAGTCAGGCGAAAATTGGTGATTATGTTGAGCTTTGGGGCAAGAACCTGGCGATTGAAGAAGTTGCCGAAAACGCCGAAACCATTGCCTATGAATTGTTATGTAATATCACCGCTAGGGTGAAAATAGACGTTTTATCAAACTAGGACTATATTGTTTATATTCCCTGTTTTCCCGCAGTCGGCAGCAGATGGCGGGAAGTGAGTAAGCATCAACGCTTAACAATTAAATTGATAAAAGGTCTTCACCATGGATACCAATAACGAAGCAATTACAGTGCTGTATTATGACCAAACAGATATGACGTCGATTTGCGCCGAAGTGCTCACCAATCTTGACGTTGAAAAAAATCAACGGGTAATTTTGCCGCAAGGATATCGGGACGATAAAATCATCGTTGCGATCTTAGATGGCGACTGCCATGTCCGTAACTCTTTAGGTGACCGCCAGGTCTATTCCTGAACCGTTGTACGGGCCGCAATAATTAATGAATTATTGGCAGGTCTGACAGGTACCATGTGCCTCGACGATTTGATGATTAATGGTGAACCCACTGGCATCTGCCATTGCTCTCATCGCCAAATCCAGGTGCCCCGATTGGATTTCCTCAACGTGCCCGCAAGTATCGCAAATCAATAATTGAACCGGATGTGAGCAATCACTAAAGTGGTGGCACAGGACAAAGGCGTTGATGGACTCTATTTTATGGACAAAGCCCTGTTTCGATAAAAAATCTAAGGCTCGATAGACGGTGGCCGGTTTAGCTCCGGGATCTACCGCTTGTAATTTTTCCAGCAGATCATAGGCACCGATGGCCTGTTCATTTTCGGCCATTAACATAAACACTTGTTCACGTGCATTGGTTAACCTGGCACCGCGTTGTTTGCAGGTTTTCTGGGCTTGTTGTAGGAGCTCTTGTGCCTTCATAATGGTGTTGGACTATGACTTTTCATTCAGTGTAACACAGTCATTGGTTTTCCTTAAACCAGAGTGAAACGTGACATGTTTACAAAGAGTCGGGGATTAATTGCCCTAATTAGGAGATTAAATTTTCTCCACAAGCAAAGCTGTACTAACATATAAACAGAGATAATTGAGAATAACCGTATGACGTCCAAGCGATTTGATTAAGCAGTTCAAAATGCTGACATTGAGATTTGTTTATGAACTTTCGCTTTCCATTGTCAATTTTATTGATATTGGTGTTCGCCTCTCCAGTGTTTGTCTGTAAGGCTCAAAACCAACCAACCTTATTTATGGATGGTAAGGTTTGGGATCCTGCACTGGGTTTTGTAAAAAAAGATTTATGTGTACTCAGACAAAAATTTGTGGTCCTGAGCAAGTGCTTTCGCTCGCAAAAAAAGGTCTCTCTGGTCGATTATTTTCTCGTTCCCCCCCTGGCTGACGCGCAACACTATGTCGCCGCCGTCGATAAAACCCGAAGTGATGCACTACTTCGCAGCGGCGTTTTTTACACTATGAATGCCAACGCTTCCAGCACCGACTTACCGCGCTTTAAGAGTTTTTTCAGCAGTCCTACAACCTATGATATGGCCTTAATGCAAGGTGCCATCACCTCCGATTTTAAAGAGATTGATAATAGCCTGGCGGGCCTTGCGCCAACGCCATACGAACTGAACAAAAGCGGTTCTAATCAGGTTTATCGCATCAAGGACAAATTCGATATTCCCAAAACCGCGAAACAACTCAGTGAACAGGGAAGTCAGTTGGTTAAAGTGTTTCTCTATCATTCAGAGCGACATCACTCCCGAAAAAACCGGTTGGATGTTGACACTACTTATGGCGTAGATCCTGAGCTAATGGCCAATGTCGTGGAAACCTTCCATCACTACGGCATTAAGGTAATGGCTCAGGTAGAAACTGACTTTGACACTCGTATTGCGGCAGAAGCAGGGGTCGATTTTATCACCCAGTTACCAGGGCATAGCCTTAGCAATGACGACTCGATTCAGCAAAGCGCTAAGCTGTCGATGAAAACCATTCAGGCGATACAGAAAAACCAGGTGAAAGTGATCCCGGTTTATCATCTTGCCCGCACCGTAGCCCGGCAAAGCGGCAAAAACGTAGACAATAACTCTGGATTACAGCAACATTATCAATTGCAGCGCAATAACTTACAAATGCTGCAGGCGTACAGTATTCCAATTTTAATGGGGAGCGGTGGGTATGCCAGGGTGTTTGACGAGGCCAAACACTATTACTTAATCGGTGCCTTTTCTCGTCAGGAAACCTTAAACACGATTTTTTCTACATCACGTCACCTTTTCCCAAAACGGAAAATTGGTTGTTTTGATGTCGGTTGTGATGCCAGCTTTCTGGTTCTGGCAAAAGACCCTGGAGAAGGGTTGGAGACGCTCAACCGCATCGAGTATTCAATGAAACAGGGGCAGCAAATCGTGGCGCCATCAAAAGTACTGCGTCCAAGGTTTCGTCGCAAATAATCAGCAGCCTTTCCTTTAGCCATCATGTTTATCGAACCTAAACATAACATAACCTCCATTTATCCTTGCCGGATCGTCAACGTCTGGAGCTATCGGCACTAGCGTTGTCGAATTTCAGAAGGTTGCTCTGCAAACATACTTTTATATTGACGACAAAAGTAACTGTGATCGGTAAAGCCTGTTTTGTATGCCACCTCGGCAATGGGTAACTGGGTTTCTAATAAGAGTTTTCGAGCTTTTTCTAATCGAAATTCATTGATGAACTGTTTTGGCGTCTTACCCAAATGTTTTTTAAAGCGACGTTCAAGCGCGCTAATCGATAAACAGGTGATTTGCGCCAGGGTTTCGATGGCTATTTGCTGTTGATAATGTTGCTTGATGTATTCCAGTGGAATATGGATCGCATCAAGGGATTTAAATAGTTGCGGTGTTTTGCCAAGCGACCGGGTATAACCGTAGGAGCCAATAATCTGCCCCTGCTCATCTTTAATGGGGCGCTTAGTGGTCGTAAACCAGCCAATATCTTCCCCTTCCAGTACATTCATCTCGATGCGGTTGGTCACCAGTTCACCGGCGAGAATGCGCTGATCGTCGCGGATAAATTGCTTGGCAATATGATGTGGGGAAAAGGCATAATCGGATTGTCCCAATATCTTGTCCAATTGGTTAATCCCCAGGTTATCGAGAAACGCCTGATTGGCATATAAGATTTGTGATTGAGTGTCTTTCACCCAGAACAAAATGTCCGGAATGAACTCAAAAATTGTTATGAGTTGTTCCGAATTAAAATTTTTCAGCTGTCGTAAATAGTCCATTAGCCTGCACGCCATGAGTTATTTTCATTCATAGTACGCTATGAATGAATTTTTTTAAACGCCGATTTTGTACAAATTGTGTCCGATTTTGTGTTAACGCTATTGTTAAACAAACGATAGACTCAAATAGTACCTGTCTGTTTCTCCGTTTTCCCTAACAATAATCGGAGAAAAGTTAGCGTACCAGTATCTGCTTGTTTTACCTATTAATAATCAAAAGAAGGGCAGTATGGATTCAAAAACAAGAAAAATTCGTATGGGGATGGTCGGCGGTGGCCAAGGTGCATTTATTGGTGAAGTGCATCGCATGGCGGCAGCGCTGGATGGTAAGATTGAACTCGTTTGTGGGGCATTCAGTCGCAATCCTGAAAATTGCGCCAGTACCGGAAAAGCTTTGTGCCTCGACCCGAACCGAAGTTATACCAGCTATCAGCAAATGTTTGCGATGGAGGCGGAACTTCCTGCCGAGCAACGCATGGATTTCGTGGCGATAGTCACTCCTAATAATTCCCACTTTGACATTGCCAAACTTGCTCTTGAGCATGGCTTTCATGTCTTATCTGACAAACCTGCAACCTTTAACCTGCAAGAGGCTCTCGACCTAAAGCAATTAATTAATCAGCATCAACGATTATACGCACTCACCCATACCTACAACGGTTATCCCATGGTGAAACAGGCGAAAGCCATGGTTGCCAATGGTGAGCTTGGCAAGGTTCGCAAAGTGGTGGTGGAGTATCCTCAAGGGTGGTTGGCCGCCGAACCGGATAGTGATAACAAACAAGCTGCCTGGCGCCTGGATCCCGCACAAAGTGGGATCAGTTGTTGTATGGGGGATATTGGGGTTCATGCCGCGAACCTAGCCGAATACATCTGTGGCGATCATATTGATCAAATTTGTGCCGATTTAAATTCCATCGTTGCTGGCAGAGAGCTGGACGATGACGGCGTGGTGTTATTGAAATTTGCCAAGGGCGCAAAAGGCGTGTTGATGGCAAGCCAGATATCCGTCGGAGAAGAGAATGCGTTAAATATTCGTATTTATGGTGAGCATGCGGGGTTGAAATGGTCGCAGCAGGAACCGAATAGTCTTTGGCAGGTATTCAATGACAAACCTGCCAAGTTATACCGTACCGGTGTTGGCGACCTCTATCCAGGGGCGCAGGCTGCAACTCGCACACCAGCAGGACACCCGGAAGGATACCTTGAAGCTTTTGCCAATATCTATGGTAATTTTGCCGCGCAACTTCATGCCTTCAATAACCAACATACCTGTGACAATCAAACCTTTGATGTCCCAGGAATTGAAGAGGCGATTCGCGGCATGGCATTTATCGAAAATACGGTTTCAGCAAGTAGCTCAGAACAAAAATGGCATCCGTTGTCACTAACACCAACACCAGCACCATCGAAACGTTAATTTACAAGGAAGCCAAATAATGACCGCAATGAAAGCAATAAAGGGACCGGCAATATTTCTCGCGCAATTCGCAGACGACGTTGCGCCGTTCAATAGTTTACCTGCCATTTGTCAGTGGGTATCAAGTTTAGGCTATAAGGCGATTCAGATCCCAACCTGGGATAAACGCTTATTTGATCTGGAGCTGGCAGGGGAGTCGAAAACCTATTGTGATGAGATCAAAGGCATCGCAGCTGAGCATGGCTTGGCGATTAGTGAGTTGTCCACACATCTTCAAGGGCAATTGGTGGCGGTAAATCCCGCCTATGATGCGATGTTTGATAATTTTGCGCCGCCTGAGTTTCGCAATAATCCTAAACAACGACAAATCTGGGCAACAGAGCAAATGCGACTAGCGGCCCAAGCCAGTGGATATCTGGGGTTAAAATCCCATGCGACCTTTTCTGGCGCATACTTGTGGCATACCGTTTACCCTTGGCCACAACGGCCACAGGGGCTAGTAGAGCAGGGCTTTGAAGCCTTGGCTGAGCGTTGGTTACCGATTTTAAACCAGTTTGACCAAGCCGGCGTTGATGTCTGCTATGAACTTCACCCCGGTGAAGACTTGCATGATGGATTAACGTTTGAGCGCTTTTTAGAGGCGACGAACAACCATCCGCGCGCCAATATTCTTTACGATCCTAGTCACTTTGTGTTGCAGCAGCTCGACTATCTGGCTTTCATCGATATTTATCATGAACGCATTAAGGCATTTCACGTTAAAGATGCGGAATTTAACCCATCTGGTAAATGCGGTGTTTATGGTGGTTATGCCGATTGGACCGACAGAGCCGGACGTTTTCGTTCGCTTGGCGACGGACAAATCGATTTTAAACAAATTTTTAGCAAGCTTACCCAGTATGGCTTCGATGGCTGGGCCGTACTTGAATGGGAGTGTTGTATTAAAAATCCCGTCGATGGTGCTACGGAGGGGGCAAAATTTATAGCTGATCATTTGATTAACCCTACGGAGAAAGCTTTTGATGATTTCGCCGGTGGTGAGCCGGATATCGAATTAAACAACCGTATTTTAGGGCTATAAGGCAACCCGTCTTATTGCGTTTACGTACCTGAAGGAACACATAATGAGTGATAATAATAACCAAAAAATCTTTAATTTATGTTGTATTGCCTTAACCGTTACCTCGATGACCTTTGCCATACGGGCGGGTATCCTTGGCCAGCTTGGCGCTGACTTTGGGTTAAACGGCGAAGAGCTTGGCTGGGTAAATGCCATGGCATTTCTTGGCTTCCCAGTCGCAACTATGGTTGGTGGCATTATTTACAACGAGATTGGTGCACGCAAGTTAATTGCGCTGGCCTTTATCTGCCATTTGTTGGGATTGATTCTAACCATTACTGCTGGCGGTTTCTGGGGCTTGCTTATCTCGACATTTTTAATTGGCTTTGCCAATGGTGCGGTTGAAGCTGGCTGCAACCCATTAATCGCGGAAACTTATCCCGACCGAAAAACCACCATGTTAAATCGTTTTCACGTCTGGTTCCCTGGCGGCATAGTCATCGGTGCCTTGTTGTCGAACCTGATGACGGGCTATGGTCTTAACTGGCAATGGCAGGTCGGTATTATTGTTATTCCAACGCTGTGGTACGGGATGATGATGTTGAAAACGGTGTTTCCGACTTACGATGATAAATTGCACTCCACCACAGACAACCTACGTAATCTGTTCAATCCTCTGTATCTGTTTTTAGTTATCTGTATGACCTTAACGGCAACTACCGAACTGGGAACTCAACAGTGGATTGAGAAAATCCTTGGTGCCAGCGGTGCCTCACCAATGCTGGTGCTGGCATTGATCACTGGATTAATGGCGGTAGGACGTTACTTCGCCGGTCCTATTATTAAAACCTTTAATCCGACAGGCGTCCTGATTGGTTCGGCTCTCTTTGCCAGTGCCGGTATCTACATGATGAGTATTGCATCAGGAAATCTCATTTATGTGGCAGCCATTTTATTTGCCATTGGTTGTACGTACTTTTGGCCAACCATGCTCGGCTGTGTTGCTGAATACACGCCAAAAACCGGCGCATTAGGCATGTCACTTATCGGTGGGGTAGGCATGTTTGCAGTAAGTATGTGGAATCCAGTGATTGGTGGTTGGATTGATACCGCGTCAGAACAGGCACAACAAATGAACCTGAGCGATGTAGAGGCGAATATTTTTGCCGGGCAAACGGTATTGCAAAACTTATTGATGTTTCCTTTGATTCTGATTATCGCTTTTGTCATTCTGTATGTGCTGGTTAAAAAACAAACAAGCAACGCTCAGATCGCAAGTTCAAATTAGGATGGAGTAATATGGAGCAGGAAAGACGCAGGTTTATTGCCAATTTGACTCGGATATTAGGTTCCGGGGCAGCATTAATAACGATCAATGCAACCCATGTCAGTGCTGCTCTTGCTTATCAGAGGTCGCTGAATTCAAGCCTAAGAGCGGGCGCATTGTTGAACCTTGAGCAAATGCAAATCCTGCATGATGTTTGCCAGACGATTATCCCGAAAACGGATACGCCCGGTGCCGCAGATCTTGATTGTCATGGATTTATCGATCATCAATTATCTGTTGTACATACCGCGGCGCAACAGCGCGCCGTTATCGCGGTGCTACGCAGCATTCACACCATTAGCAACGCTCAGTTTAAGCTCTCATTTACCGGTCTCAACGACACCCAAAAGCAGCAGTGTCTCGAAAATATTGAACGGGGAAAGTGGGGCGATACCAAACTTATCGAAAACTTTAAATTTTTAAAGTCATTAACTGCTTTTGGTTACTTCACTTCTGAAATTGGCGCGACAAAGGTCTTGAATTATCAGCCTGTCCCAGGCGGATATCGCGGTTCAATACCATTTACCAATGAGACCAGAAACTACGGTTCTCATGCTCGTTATTAATGACGCCAATGGCGTGGTTGCTAAAGGATAGTCCAAAAACAATAACTAAAATCAGGTTTGGATGAAATGTCAGAATATCGCTATATCAATGAAAGCAAAGAAACGTTTGACGTGTTAATCGTCGGCTCTGGCGTCACTGGTGGCTGGGCAGCAAAGGAGTTTTGTGAGCGCGGTTATAAAACTTTGATGATAGAACGGGGCCGTGTTGTTAAGCATCGCCAAGATTATACATCCGAGGGGAAGGGGCCTTGGCAGTTTCCTAACCGAACTAAAGTCGATAACTTGCTGGCGGAACAGCAACATAAGGTACAGCGAAAGTGTTATGCATTTAATGATGCCACCAAACAGTTTTTTGGTAACGATCGAGATTTACCTTACTCAACAGAGCAAGGCACCGGATTTGAGTGGATCCGCGCGAATCAACTTGGTGGAAAGTCGCTATTGTGGCATCGGCAAAGCTATCGTTGGAGTGATTATGATTTTAATGCCAATAAGGCTGATGGTCATGGCATAGACTGGCCCGTGCGACTAAAAGACCTTGAAGCCTGGTATGCGCATGTGGAACGTCATGCGGGTATTTCGGGTAACTACGACAATTTATCGCAACTCCCCAACAGTGAATTTCTGCCGGCATTTGAAATGAATTCGCCAGAGAAAATGATCCAGCATAAACTCGCTAGTCTCTATCCGGACAGGCCTTTGTTAATGGGGCGTTGCGCGCATTTAACCGAGCCGACCCAGTATCATATCGAGCAGGGACGAATGCGTTGCATGGCTCGGGATGAATGTCAAAAAGGCTGTTCGTTTGGGGCGTATTTTTCGTCGCAAAGCTCCACCTTACCAGCGGCGGCAAAAACCGGTAATTTGTATATCGCTCCCAATAGTGTTGTTCACAGTTTGATTTACGATGAAAGTAGCAACCGAGTTAAAGGGGTCCGGGTAATTGATAACGAGGATCTCAGCACCCGAGAATATTTTGCCAACGTCGTATTTTTATGTGCTTCGACCTTAGGCTCTACCCAGATTTTATTAAATTCCACTTCAAAAACTTTCCCGAATGGTTTGGCCAACCGCTCAGGTGTGCTTGGTCATTATCTTATGGATCATAACTATAATGCCGGTGCCAGCGGCCGTGTCGAAGGATTTGAAAATGAGTTTTATTCAGGTCGTCGTCCTACGGGACCCTATATTCCTAATTTCAGGTACGAACCTAAGCGCTATGGAAAAGGTTTTGTTCGCGGCTATGCATTGGCTGGCGCGGCCGGGCGCAGTGACTGGCGTCATAATAGCCAGGCGGATGGTATCGGCGCCGAATATAAAGCCTCATTAATAACACCTGGCAGTTGGTTTTTCGGGCTATATGCCCAAGGCGAAATGTTACCCAGGTACGAGAATGAGGTGGCGTTGCATGCGACGAAAAAAGATAAATGGGGCATCCCCCAATTGCATATCAATTGTACCTGGTCTGAGAATGAACGCCTGATGATGGATGACGCTGCTGAGCAGGCAGAAAAGATGTTAACCGATGTGGGGCTGACCAATGTAGAGTCCTGGACATCGTATGATACCAATCATCCTGGGCTGGCGATTCATGAGGTTGGTACCGCTAGAATGGGAATTGATCCCAAACAGTCGGTATTAAATGGTTATAACCAGAGCCACGATATTCCCAATTTATTCGTCACCGACGGCAGTGCGTTTTGCTCTTCTGCGGTGGTAAACCCTTCACTGACGTTTATGGCATTTACTGCTCGCGCGGTAGCTTATTGTGCCAATGAAATGAAAAATAAACGGATATAGAGAGCAGATTATGAAACGATGCAACAAACAGACGCCGATAGCCATGTTGTTAATGGTTGGTTTTTTGTTGGCTGGAGGGACAGGCATGGTCAGTGCGAACAGCGAGGTAACGTTACCCGGGGTGAGTATTCAGCTTTGGTCGGTAAAAGAAGACTTAAGCAAGGATTTTGATGGCACGTTAACGAAACTTGCGAATATGGGGTTTGCGAGCGTCGAGTTTGCCGGAGAATTTGGACATTATGCAGATAACCCGAAAGCGCTTAAACAGACAATGGATAATCTGGGACTCAAAGGTAGTGGCGCGCATGTCAGTTTTGAGCAATTGAATGCTCAGAATCTGGAAAAAACCGTCGCTTTTTATCAGGCGCTGGACGTTAACTACTTAATTATCGGTTGGGATGAACGTGCCTGGGACTCGCAACGCATTGATGAAGTGGTGCAGTTGTTAAATCAGGCAGCGGAGCAGCTTAAAAAATTCGGGTTGCAGGTCGGATTTCACAACCATGATCATGAGTTTGACGATTATCAAAATTCGACGTTTTGGGACTATATTGCTATCAATACGGACGCAGCTGTTATCTTGCAGCAGGATGTGGGATGGACCACTTATGCCGGTAAAGACCCAGTCGATTATGTAAAACGTTACCCAGGGCGCACCCAGACCACGCACTATAAAGTCTTAGCACTGGACAAATACCCGGATTTAATTCCTTTGATTGGCAAAGGGGAAACAGATTGGCCGGCATTGGTTCAGGCGAATATAAAGGTGGGTGATACGCGGTGGCTGGTGGTGGAACAGGAAGAAACACCAAAAGGAATGACGCGCATGCAAGCAGTGGAAAAATCGCTACATGCGCTTAACCAATACCTCAATATTTACCGTAACCAATCGTTGAGTAAATAATTCACCGCGAGTGTCATTGACTTAGAAAGTAATAACATCTCGCGAGCTAAGGCTTATGAATTTCAGAGCCTGGTGGGGGATCTTGTCAGCGCTAATGTGCCATCGATATGAATATCGCGCTGCGGGAAAGCGATAACGATGTTTTGCGCGTTGAATGCACGATCAATGTCAAAGCGGATGTCGCTGGAAACGGCTCTAAGACCGCCATCGACTTTTGAATTAATCCAAAAAAACACTTCAAAAATAAGCGCATTATCACCAAAATCCTGGAAAAATACCGCTGGAGCTGGTGTCTCTAACACATCTTTGTGGGCAATGGCTGAAGCTAGAATCAGGTCTTTGACCTGTTGGCAATCACTACCATATTGCACGCCGATGGTTACGGTTCCGCGCACCAAACTATCGCGCAGGGTCCAGTTTACCACGGTATTTTCAATCAATTTGCTATTGGGAATAAGCAAATGCACGCCGTCTGTGCGCCGAATACGGGTTGAGCGAGTATTAATTTCCTCAACCACGCCTTTGACGCCCTCGACCTCGAGAAAATCTCCGATTCGTATCGGCTTTTCGCCTATCAGTATCCAACCACTGATAAAGTTATTGATGATGTTCTGAGCACCAAAACCAAAACCAATGGCGACCGCGCCGGATAAAAAGGCAAAAGCCGCAATGGGCACATTAAGCATCGACAAGGTGGTCATAAACACAATGGCAATGGCGATAATGGCGATTACTCGTTGCGTCAGCTGAATAATGTTTGGATCTTTTTCGCGTCGGGTGAGTGCGTTGGTTAACAGGTTTATGAGCAACCGCACCCCCCAAAAGCTTAACCCCAGCCACAAAGGAATAATAAGCACTTCGCCCAGCGTTAAAGGCTCTTCGTTAAAGGTCAGTAGGGTATAGTTTAAGATAGCGTCTAGTTTTTCCATCATAGTGCTAATCCACTCTTTATTCTTCGCTGTTACTGATAATAAATGCCCGGGATGGGTCAATATAAAACTTGTCTCCCAACCCTTGTCTGCCTAATAACATCAAATAGGTCATATCGGAACGATCCGTTAAGGTGATTTCAATAGGCCAGGTTAATTTGCCTAAGGTCGCCATTGTCTGGATCACAAAACGTTGCTCACTGACACCATTTGAAGACTTAACCTGACGGATATCAAAAATTGCCGCCCGACAACGGGTTACGTGATCAATATCATAAAAATCAGGATGAAGATCGAATTCAACGCCTTGTTTGCCATCAATTTTTATTTTTTTGATATTGTCCACGTGCAATGAGGATGTTTGTGCGCCAGAGTCAATTCTGGCGCTTAATTGCGTAATGCCTAAATCCGACAAGCCAATTTCCTCAAGCCTGCCGATAACCAGTTTTTCCATTACAGCAAAACCTCTTTGATGGGTTCTTCGCCAACAAAATCGTCGGTCACCGATTCAATATGCTCGGCAACTTTGTCTTCGTCTTCTTTAAAGTAGGCAATATGATACATCGCTTCTCCCTCTTGAATTAAAGGAATATTCTGTTTTCCGATAATAACCCCGCGATTATTGGCCAGTACTTTGCCTAAAACCTCGCCGTAAGGGCTACCAATTTCGGCGAGAACATCGCCTTTCTCGACGCTATCACCCAGACCAAAATTATGTGTGACGATGCCACTAACACTGGCTCTAACCCAGCCGCTATTTTCAGCAACAAAAGGTTCACGCATGGATTTACTTGGTTTGCCTTTAGCCACCATACCTAAATGCCTGAGAATATTGATGATACCTTTTAGGCCGATACGGATCGACAGTTCATCAAAACGCAATGCTTCTCCCGCTTCATAGAGCAACACTTTGGTATTCATGGTTACTGCTGCTTCTCTTAACGAACCATCAAGTACGTTCGAGTGCAACACAACGGGTGCGGCAAATACGTTTGCCAACAACCGAGTTTCTTCATCGTTTAAATCGGCGCGGATCTGTGGCAAATTGGAACGGTGAATCGCCCCCGTATGCAAATCAATGCCGTAATCGCAATGGGTAACCACTTCCTGCAAAAATGTATTCGCGACCCGCGCAGCCAACGAGCCTTTAGAGCTGCCAGGAAAGCTACGGTTCAAATCGCGTCTATCGGGCATATAACGACTTTGGTTCACGACGCCATAGACATTGACCATAGGAACCGCGATAACCGTCCCCCGGGTTATTTTAAAGCTTTTTAAATTAACCAGACGACGAATGATTTCAATACCGTTTAGCTCGTCACCATGCACCGCTGCACTGATAAATACCGTAGGCCCCTGGCGTTTGCCACGAACAATATATAATGGCAAATCGACTTCCGCGTCGGTATAAAGTCGCGCAACAGGTAGCGCGATCTTCTTACTTTCACCGGGTAGGATGGTTTGTCCGCCGATAACAAATTCGTTCATTTATCCTTTACCTCGTGTGCGATTGCTGTTTTGTTTGGCATTTTTTTCAATAAACTCAATGATTTTTGCCGCAACATCTAAATTTGTCGCCGATTCAATACCTTCCAACCCCGGAGAAGAATTCACTTCCATTACCATAGGGCCTGATTGAGAACGCAGCAGATCGACGCCGCACACGTTTAAGCCCATGGCTTTGGCAGCATTAACCGCAGTTTCCCGCTCTTCTTTGGACAACTTCACTATCTCAGCAGAACCGCCGCGGTGCAGGTTGGAACGAAATTCTCCTTCTGCCCCCTGACGCTTCATTGCGGCCACGACTCGATTACCGACGACTAAACAACGAATATCGGCGCCGCCCGCTTCTTTGATGAATTCCTGTACCAAAATATTGGCTTTCAAATCCATAAATGCTTCGATAATACTTTCTGCCGCTTTTGCGGTATCGGCCAATACCACGCCAATGCCTTGTGTGCCTTCGAGCAATTTGATCACCAAAGGCGCGCCACCAACATTCTTGATCAGATCTTTAATGTTGTCTGATTTGCTGGCAAAACCCGTACGTGGCAAGCCAATGCCCTTGCGTGATAACAGCTGTAATGAGCGTAATTTGTCACGTGAGCGGCTTATGGCCACGGATTCATTGACATTAAACGTTCCCATCATCTCAAACTGTCGAGCCACTGCGGTACCATAGAAGGTAATCGAAGCGCCGATTCTAGGGATAATGGCATCATATCGTGGTAGCTCTTCCCCATGGTAACGAACCGTAGGTCGACTACTGGTGATATCCATATAGCAATGCAATGTATCAATGACATCGACTTCATGGCCTTTTGCCTGACCTGCCGCAACCAGACGTCGGGTAGAGTAAGATTTAGGCTCACGGGAAAGAATCGCTATTTTCATGTGTTTAGTTCCAAAAAGTTGCTGCATCGGCAGCGGAATATTAAGTTGCGGTAACTTTAGTTGTAATTTAGTGAAAGCAAAAACTAAATAAACTATGGTATATTGATAAAAAATATTTGTTAGTTGGCGCGATGAAAATAGAACTCTTATCGACTTTTTTGGAAGTCAGTCACACCTTACATGTGCGGATAGCGGCGGAAAATTTGTTTCTAACCCAGGCAGCAGTTAGCGCCCGCATTAAACAACTGGAAACGGAATTAGGCGTACTGCTTTTTGATCGCTCGCAAAAGCGTTTGAAACTGACCGCTGAGGGCCATCGCCTCAATAAGCATGCCCGGGAAATGCTTACCTTATGGCAAAAAACAAAGTTGGACGTAGGGATTGCGCAGCATAACTCGACGCAGCTTTTTGTTGGCTCAATCACTTCTATCTGGGATGTTGTTTTACAAGACTGGTTGATAAAAATCCATCGCAATTTGGATGATGTTTGTTTATATACCAATACCTATTCTTCGCTTGAGCTGCGCAAACAAATTCAAACCCGCTTACTGGATATTGCCTTTTTATTCGAGCCAACTTACAGCGAAGATGTGATCACTGAAAAAGTTGCCACGGTACCGTTACAGCTCGTTTCTTCCATAGAAAATCAACAAGTTAGTGAAATTGAAAATTTTATCACGGTCGATTACGGTGAATCGGTAAACTCGCAGTTTCAAAGGCATTTCAACGAATTAATCGCGCCTCGTCATCATATGAGCCAGCCCCGAGTCGCACTAAATTTTATTCTCGACGTCGGCGGTTCTGCGTACTTACCAAGACAGTTGTGTTTTGAATATATAAGAAAGAAAAAATTGTTTGTTGTCGATGAGACACCCATTTATGAACGAGAAATCTTTGCCGTATACCTGGTGCAAAATCAGAAAATTTCTACCATAAAAGATGCCTTGCAGATATTCCCATACATACGGAGTTGATAAGCATTATTTATCAACTTCCGGGTTTTTGATAAATAATATTTATTGATTGCAGCTTTACCCGTTAAAGCCAGCGATTTTTTTTCAACATTATTGTTAAAAGCAGGGCGATTATCAGCAGAAAAAGGCATACCAGATAGAAAGCGCTGGAATTTTCCGCGCCAGGCATACCGCCGACATTAATGCCGAGTAAGCCGGTTAAAAATCCCAGAGGTAAAAAAATCGCCGCAACGATAGACAAAACATACATGCGGTTATTCATGGTCTGGCCCAGGTTTACGTTGATCTCTTCTTGCAATACATTTGCCCGCTCTTTACATAAATCCAGCTCTTCAATATACAATTGCAGGTGGTTTAGCGATTCGCGGATTTCGATTTTGTGTTCGGCATCGATAAATTTGTTTTTATCACTGAGCAGAGTCAGCAAAGCGTCGCGTTGAGGCCCTAAGTAGCGGCGAATCGCGATGATTTGCCGACGTAGATTGGCAAGCTCAGATTGAAACGCCGTTTCTTTATTTTCAATGGCTAAATCTTCATACCCCGACAGCGTCTCTTCGATAAAATGAACCGTACCGGCCATATTGTCTGTCAGGTTAGCAATCAGCGTGCACAGCCATGCAGATGGTTCAGTTGGTCCCGTATGTGAATCAAGGGTAATCGCGATATTATCTAGTGCGACAAGTTTTCGTCTGCCAGTAGATAATACGGAATCCTTAGTTATGAAAACCCGAACCGAAACCATGTCTTCGGGTTTAGAATTTTTCGCTAAATTAATACCACGCAGAGACAACAGAATGCCATCTTCGAGCAACTGTGCCCGCGGCCGAGTTTCTTCCGATAGCAGAGCATCGGCAACCACACTATCTAATGGAAAATTTTGCAGTTGCTCAACGTTGGTAAGGTTCGCATAATTTAAATGTAACCAGCGACGCTTTAGCTGGGCATCGCAATGCTCAGGATCACGCCGTTTCTGAGCGCTTAAATCGAAATCGTATTCTTCTATTGGCACCGTTGTCATAGTGCAATCCTTTATATTGTGCGTCGCATAAATACTGTTAATGCTACTTTACCTAGGAATGTAACTGATTGAAACTTAGTTTTTTATTATTCAATGTCAGCAAGAAGTGTGGTTCGGTGCATGGCGTTTGGTCATCGTTGCCAAAGATAGGGCAACTCATGGTTAGAACGAATATAAACAGGCCTTAACAAGCCATGTTGTGTTATTCACGAAAATGGCTCAAGCTTTAACCGGTGAACGTTTAAAGGGGTCGATTTCATTCAAAGTATTTCTCCATTGCGCCGCATATTGATCATCTTCACTCTGGTATTTGCCGGAGAGATCATTTTTAGTTTGCCATTTCATGTGGCAAGATTTTTTCGCCCCAGCTTTTTAGAAGTGTTTCAACTTACCAATACCGAGTTAGGTGATGTCTTTGGCCTATATGGCATCATGTCGATGCTTGCTTATTTCGCAGGCGGTCCGTTAGCCGATCGTTTTTCTGCGACACGGTTAATGAGTACATCATTAATCCTGACCGCCGCCGGAGGTTTGTATCTGGTACAAATACCGTCGTTGACCGGACTTACCTGGTTGTTCGCATACTGGGGGGTAACCACCATTCTTTTATTCTGGGCGGCAATGATTAAGCTGACTCGGTTATGGGGCGGCGAAAACTCACAAGGGAAAGCGTTTGCTGTGTTAGACGGCGGTCGTGGCTTTGTCGCTGCCAGCGCGGCAACCCTAGGTGTTATGTTAATGACAATGGTCGGCCCAGAAATATCGGGCAGTGCTGAACAACAACGATATGGCCTACAAGCGGTTATCAGTTTCTATGGTATCGCGACATTTTGTGCCGGTGTACTGGTGCTTATTGTCATCCCGTCGGAAAATAATCCGGATAACGTTGATATGCAAACCGCAGTTAAACCGTCCGGGCAAAGTACTCATTCACGACATACCTTATTGGAAGATATGAAATATGTTCTCAAGCAGCCGGTTATCTGGCTGCAAGGGGTAATCGTATTAACCGCTTATTGTGGTTACAAAGGGCTGGATTATTTTGGCTTGTATTTAACCACCGTATTTTCTTATACCTCAATCGAATCGTCGCAATTTGTCGCCAATGTGTCTTTTGTACGATTAGGTGCAGCATTAGTGGCCGGAGTAGTTGCCGATAAAATAGGAATAGGAAAAACCGTTACAGCTATTTTTCTTCTGTTAATCGCCAGCTTTGTTATCTATCTGCCATTTGCTAATGCCGAACCTTTTTGGATCAACGTGAATATCGTTGCCACTTTCTTGTTGGTATTTGCGATCAGAGCAATTTACTTTGCCTTGCTGGAAGAAAGCCAGGTTGCGACGAATCGAACAGGGATTGCTGTCGGCATCATCTCGGTCATGGGTTTTACCCCTGATTTTTTCTTTGCCCCTATCGCGGGACGTTTATTGGACAGTGCTCCCGGCGTTGCCGGTTTCCATCACTTGTTTTTATTGCTGGCAGTAATTTCGGTTTTCGGAGCGTTAGCGAGCTGGCGCCTGTTAGCGCACATCAGGCAAAATCCGTCATAGAAATGACGTGTAAATTGTTGACAATTACCGGGCGGGTAGATAGTTTTTATCTAACATTATTAATTGCATAGGCAAGTTTGCCCGGGTTGTACAATCATCATGAATCGCCAAGGAATCGCATTATACGGGGCTTTTACCCGAATGACTGCGGCTAGTTTATTTCTGTTCAGCGGCTTAACACTTGCCAATAATGTCGAAAATCAGTCCGAAGATACACGTCAGAATCGGTTGTTAACGACCCTATCGCAAAATCCAACGGTGACCGCGCAAGGGCAAACTTTATTTGAACAGGTTTGCGCTTCTTGCCATGGCAAAGACTTAAGCGGTGGTTCTGGCTTTAATTTAAAAGATGGAGAGTGGGTGCACGGCAGTCAGCCTTCTGCAATCCTCGCTAACATCGAGACCGGTTTTATGAAAGCCGGGATGCCAGGGTTTAAAGACGTATTTAATGCCGAGCAACTGCAATCCATCGTTGCCTATATCCTCTCTCAGCGTCGGGGCTTTGATGGTCTGACTTATAAGCTTTATCAGATGCAAAGCAAGGATGACCGAACCATAACCGATGATAAATTGGTGAAATCCGGAACATTAAGTAAAAATCTCGCCGACTTTCAGTTGCCAGAAATCCAACATTACATTATTGAATTTTCAGGAGATTTTTATACCAGTGGTGATGAAGATACGCGCATCTGGATACAGTGGGGCGCAAAAGCGGATATCGATTTCGAAGTCGATGGTAAGCCCGTTGCCCGGGATAACCGCTTTGGCGAATGGTTTCCAACCTGGGTCGTTGCAAGGGGGAAGCAGACACTCAAAATCACCTATCGTTCGGCGGACAGTAAACCCGGGCAACGCAATCTGGTATTGATTGCCACCAATGATGATATGAGCATTAAAAAGTTTGCACTTTCCACCCGTGCTCAAAAAATCATGTTGAACAAAAAGTTTAATTTAAATGCTGAAGGGGAAACCCTGGTGCAGCGCATCAAAGTCACGAATCTGCCAGCCTATTCCATTTCTGTAGCCACGCCGAAACAAATCAATCATGCCTTTAACACCCGTAGCTGTGACATTGTTGGCTTGTGGCAGGGAGAGTTTCTCAATATAGGCCCTAATATTGGCGGTCGTGGTGAAGATGCCAGTATTCCTCTTGGTGATTGGGTGTTTCATTCACCTCAGGCTCTTACGTTCGATACTCAGGAAAACTGTCGCTTTAAAGGGTATCAAATGCAACATGGTGAACCCGTGTTTCGCTATACACAGGGAAGTCATCAGGTACAGGTAAGTGCGAAGGCGGTTACATCAAAGCAACTGGATATTCACTATCAGGTGACAGGTACTGCTGGCGAAGAGTTAACGATTCGTCTGCCGAAATCGCCGAAATTAACCTGGAATGTACCGGGTGAAAATATGCCTGAAACGAGTGACGAAAAAGATTACACAATGCAGCGCGTTAAGCTCAATGATAAAGGTTCTGCCAGTTTTCTGGTCAGCGCACAAATACATCCCATGTAAATAAAAAGCGTTAATTCAAAGCGCTAAAGCTAAAAGCGCTACCGATTAAATAATAACAAAGACATCATTATGACCAGATATTTATCGACACCTCGTCCGTTTGCACCTATCACCTCATTCGCTACGTTTGCGGTAATGCTATCGGCGTTTTCAGCAAACGCCGATCAGGCGCCAAAGCACCAATACAAACCTGATGGTTATCACATTGAAACCATCACTACTCCAAAAGATGTGCAGTTTCACATTACCGGCCTCGACAGTGATAAAAATGGCACCATTTATGTCGCTACCCGCCTTGGTGAAGTTTGGACCTATAAGAACGAAACCTGGAAACAGTTTGCCAGAGGTTTGCATGAACCTACTGGCCTATTGGTGGATGATGATGGTTCTATTGTGGTGGCGCAAAAGCCAGAATTAACGCGAATAACCGATACCGACAACGATGGTGTTGCCGACAGCTATCAGTTCTTCGCCGGTGAGTGGGATTTTCATGATAATTACCATGAATATAACTTTGGCCCAGCGAAAGACTTAGATGGCAATTACTACGGCACGTTAAATCTTTCTCATAACAATCCTGATGCTTTTACCTTAGGTGCCATGGGTAGTGCTGGCGGGCATCGCGGTTTCGCTTATCAGGTTAGCCCACAAGGTGAGTACTCACCCTACGCCTGGGGGCTTCGCTCTCCGGCGGGTATAGGCGCAAGCCCACAAGGGGAGGTGTTCTTTACCGATAACCAAGGCGATTGGGTTCCAACCTCGAAAATGCATTTATTGCGCAAGGACAAGTTTTACGGCCACCCGGTATCGCTTATTGATATCGAGGGTTTTTCCCGCGACAGCGTCGCGAAAATGTCGCTCGAGGAACTGGCGGCAATGAGCGAAAAACCGGTGGTTTGGATCCCGCATATTGAAGTGTCTAACTCGCCGGGAAATCCGGAATGGGATCAATCACAAGGTAAGTTCGGACCATTTGCCGGGCAGATCTTTATCGGCGATCAAACTCAGTCGAATGTATTTCGGGTGTTGCTGGATAAGGTTAATGGTCAGTATCAGGGGGCGGTTATCAACTTTATGAATAAGTTTCAAAGTGGCAATATCCGCGCCGAATTTGATAGCCAGGGCCAGCTCTGGATCGGTCAGACAGCTGGCGGTTGGGGCGCTGTTGGTGGCAAGCCTTTTGGTCTGCAAAAAGTGGTGTGGGATGGCACCAATCCATTTGAGTTGCTTGATATCAAACTGAATGCTCAGGGTTTTACCCTGACTTTCACCGACAAGCTCGATAAAGGCTCGGTAACGCTTGCAAGCTTTACCGCTCAGCACTGGAACTATCATTATTCCAGCAATTATGGCTCGCCGAAAAAGAATCTCGAATCGCTAAATATCTCTAAAGTAACCCTAGCTGATGACGGTAAATCCATTGATGTTTTGTTGCCGTTAACCGCCGACAGAGTGGTGCAGATAGACTTTACTGGCCTTCGCGATACAAAAGGCCGTCAGGTAAGTGTTGATAAGGTTTATTACACCTTGAATCAGTTGCCTGAGAAATAATGGATTGCTATGGTGAATTTTTCTGCTGAGTGTACTTTGGAATAAAATGAGTAAATACAAAGCACTGGATGTATTAGGCGGGCTCTCGTTCGCGTTATTTGTCCTATTTGGATTATTGGTAATTTATTTTCCGGATTTTATCTTTTCAGATGCTTCCTATTCACAGCGCATGCACGTATTAATTTTGAAAAATTTTCCAGAGAACTATTTTTCGATAATACACTACATATCAATAGCTCTAATCACTCTACTTTCACTTAGCTTAGGTGGACTGTTAGCTGGCAAAAAAGTGCCCAGTTTTATGGCCCAAATTAACAGAAGCTTTTTCAGGTTTAGCGCAGGCTTCGGATTAGTCTTGTTGGTTATGTTTGTTACTGGCTTTTTTTCACTTAACAAAAGTGAACTGGTTTATCTACTGCCGCTGTTGTTGGTAGGTATTTACTATGCTGGGTTAGAGAAATACTCGAGTGGCAAGACCGGGATATTGGTGAATATAACCGGATTAATCCTTTATCTCATATTTGTCACTTTATTTATGTTGGTTATGGAATCGTGTTACTTTTTGGTCATAAACGTCGTGCAATCCAGCATCATCTTCGAAGAACTAGCGGTTGATCCTGAGTACATATTTCCGGGGGCTTTTGTTAACGAGCTGATGTATGAATACTATGGCACTAACATTGTACTTTTTGCGGGTATAGGCGGTGCGAGTTTTTTATTGGGGCGCTTGGGCTTACGGCTATTATTAAGTACTAGGCGTAGCTTAATGATGGCAAAACTTAAGCGCCAGTAAACATAGCATTTCTTAAATAGTCTAACTTTTTGGTTATATTTTTGTCTGTTAATCAGGAAGAGTCTTGCGAATACAATAATTTATTAAAATAATTTCGTCTTTTTCAAATTACCTTCGTCTTATAAGCAAAATGTCCAGAAACCAGGAGAAAATTATGGACTATTTGCAAAACGAAACCTTTAACTTCACGCCCAAAACTTTGACGACAAGTACCCACAAGCCACGCATACTCGTGCTTTATGGCTCACTACGAAAAAAATCTATGAGCCGGTATGCGGCCATCGAAGCCGGAAAAATGCTTGAGCATTTTGGCGCCGAGGTAAAGTTTTTTAACCCAAAAGACCTGCCTCTATTTGATAATGGCGAATCTGTGCAGCACCCGAAAGTACAGGAACTTCGCGAGCTGGTGAAATGGTCAGAAGCTCAGGTTTGGTCATCGCCGGAAATCCACGGCAATATGTCTGGGGTAATGAAAAACCAGATTGACTGGATCCCGTTAAGCGATGGCGCGGTGCGCCCAACCCAAGGAAAAACTCTGGCGGTCATGCAGGTAAGTGGCGGTTCGCAGAGCTTTAATGCGGTGAATAATATGCGAATTCTAGGCCGTTGGATGCGAATGTTAACCATCCCTAATCAATCTTCAGTGGCCAAAGCCTGGCAGGAATTTAACGATGATGGTTCGATGAAAGCATCGGCATATCGAGAGCGTATTGTTGATGTGATGGAAGAGCTAATGAAGTTTACGCTATTAACACGTGACAACAAAGACATGCTGGTTGACCGCTACAGTGAGAGAAATCCGCAGACAAAAGCGTGTGTGGAAAAACGGGTAGCTCAGGCCGATGTTATAGAATCGTCAGAAGCTAATATGTCAAAAGCTACAGCATCATGCTGCAACCCTGAGAAACCGCGAGTGAAAGCATCTTGCTGTTAAAATGGACTTAGAGAAATCTAGCTCCAAAGCTTGCTTCCGGGGCTGGGAGTTCAGGGCAAATGGGCGCAGCTATTGCTACGCTTCAAAACACAATAGAGCGTTTTTCTGAAGGTAGATGGCGATTAGTTATAGCCTAAGACAAAACACGTTTCGTCTTTCTCTACCTGACGACGCTCATCGCGTTTTGTAGAACCAGTGTTCACGCTCTCCTGGCGGTGTTGATTTCTCAACTCCTCAGTTTCTTCGGAGTCAGATGATACTTTATTAGCATTCGTTTCTTGCATAATACGCCCTCAAAAACAGCAGACCTAATTTTTAGTGTACTAAAACCTCAAAAAATTGCTCGCCCTTTTCCAGACATTTATCCGCAATGTCGCCCACCTAGGCTAGCAATACCAATCGATGATAACAGGGTGTTTGTTTTTTGTCGTAACGTAATCAATAAGTTAGGTGAAGTGCTGGTGCTCGATTCGTTACGTTAAAGTGCAAGAAATTTATTTGTTTAAATTTGTATCTATTCCCCTAGTATCAATGCCCTTGTATCTATGCCCCTGTAACTTGTTGCCCTACACGTGCCTGCGTTATAATTGCAGCACTTTAGTTTTTGAGTAAATTTGTGTGAACGATAGACTTTCTGTGGCGCCAATGCTGGATTGGACTGATCGCCATTGTCGTTATTTCTACCGGGTAATGAGTAAACACACGGTGTTGTATACCGAAATGGTGACAACCGGGGCGATTCTGTTTGGCAAGGGCGATTACCTCGCTTTTAATGACGAAGAGCATCCTGTGGTGTTGCAACTTGGTGGTAGTGATCCCAAAGCAATGACGGAATGCGCCAAAATTGCCGAGCAGCGCGGCTATGACGCAATCAACATCAATGTAGGATGTCCGTCGGACAGAGTGCAAAACGGGCGTTTTGGCGCTTGTTTAATGGCAGAGCCTGAGCTGGTGGCGCAATGTGTCAGTGATATGCAGGCGGCGGTTTCGGTACCTGTTACGGTAAAGTCTCGTATCGGTATTGACGATCAGGATAGCTACGAGTTTCTGCACAAGTTTATTGAAACTGTATCAGCAGCAGGTTGTGAACACTTTATTGTTCACGCCCGTAAAGCCTGGCTCAGTGGTTTAAGCCCAAAACAGAACCGTGAAGTTCCACCGCTGGATTATTCCCGTGTGTATCAAATTAAACAGGATTTTGAGCAACTCAAAATATCTATCAATGGTGGTATCACTACTTACGAGCAATCGTTAGAGCATTTGCAACATATTGATGGGGTGATGATTGGCCGCGAGTTTTACCAAAACCCCTATTTGATGGCGAGTGCCGATCAGGTGATATATGGTGAGGATACCCCGATATTAACCCGCGAAGAGATTATCGATCGCATGTGCTCCTATATTGATAACCAGATAGCGCCTGCGGCACCGGGTCAGCACACGCCGCGTGTCTGGCATATCGTTCGTCATATGTTGGGCTTGTGTAATGGCTTACCTGGTGCCCGTAGATTCCGTCGTTATTTATCGGAAAACGCTGGTAAAGAAGGGGCTAATTCTTATGTGCTTCGTGAGGCATATGCCCTGACAGGTCAGCCGGATACCGAATAAGCGCTATCGCTTTCGAAATCTTTTGTTAATAACGGGACACAACGGCTGTCCCGTATTTGTTTGTATATCTTCCCTGCCATTATCCTCAACCCTACGGAATTCTGATATAGGAACGTAAATTCCTTTTTACGGAAATTTGGTCTGTTGATACGGCAAAATGAACCGTATAGCCGATTGGCTCGTAAAGGATTCGAAAATTAACAGAAATTAATTTGCCACAAACTGAACCTTTTTGTAACTTGCTGCGACTAAAGAGTAAATCCAAACCGGGACAGGTTTAAATACGAACACCGTGTGTTCCCTGTTAATCCGGATAAATGTGCAAAGCCTTCAGGTTTGCGCCCCAACAAAGATTAGGATGAGGCTGATATGCCCAATTTAATTGTGTTTTTTGCTATTTTAATGGTTCCGGCAGTATGTTTGCTGGGAAGTTCGATCATTGCATCGCTTCTGGAAAGGGATAATCTGGATTCTGCCCCAAAGGCGCCGTTGCGCTCAGCGAAACATAACTAGTCTCGGCCCCAGACTAACTCCGTATTTAGTCTCCGCTTCACTCGTTGCCTGCAACACGTTTCTCCAACACCCAATTTCATTATTAAACTTTGATTCCCTGTAGTGTCAGAGCATGACTCATATACAAGCTTCATTTGCTTTTGAAGTAACGGGTGCTGGTCCTGGCCATGGATTGGCCGGTATGCCGAAAATGCATGGATGCCGGCATGGACGCTGGTATGTCGGAAATGTCTGGAACATATTTCCGATTCAATTATCGGTGGAAGATAAGCCGCTTTTACTTCCACCTTCTACTTCACCCTCCACCTTACATTTTCCCCTTCACCCCTCTAGTGCCAGGCGCAATCTTCGATTGCATGCTTTGAAGGAAGGGGACATGTCGCATGCGACACTCCGGGTACACAAAATCTTGATTTTGTGTACCCGGAACCGAAATTACTTTCGGTGTACTCGCAACAAATGACCTTTATCAGCGTGCCAGGAGTGGAACGGGCTAGGAACGCAGTGTGCTCTTATCTTCCACCTCAGCTTTTCGCTTTTCCTCCCACCTTATTCTTCCACCTCTTAATTCTCATTAGTCAAATTCACCAATCAGTTGGTTAAATTTACCATTTTGCGAACAAATATATCGGGCCACTTTTCCCTGATAAAAAATAGTCATTCACTACAGCCCTTTAAAAACAAAGGGTTAACAAAAAATAACAAATTGGCACAGCACTTGTAAGTACTTATACAAGATTAAGTCATTAATTAGCAAAACATACGAATCAGTATGGTAAGGGTTGAAAATGAACACGTTAAGCAAACAAATCGGTATCGCCTCTTTAGTACTAGTAACCAGTACTTTATTTACCACGGGTGCAAAGGCTGAGCAGTTAGTGTCTTTGCAAACGGCCCTGGACATGATGGTAGAAAATCAAGGTCGCATGGTTGCGAACCAACTCCAGCAACAAGTTAAAAACAGCATTGCTCAAGAAGTGCATAACTTCAAAATCGATGCTCAGTATGTAACGGATAAAGGTGTACCAACTGTCACCATCCGTGACATCAGCAATTTCGATAAAGACGATGCGGATTCAGATAAAACACAAGATAAATCAGGAGAATAACAATGGGTACCTTTTCTCGTTTAACCGACATCATTAACGCCAACATTAACAGCTTGCTGGATAAGGCGGAAAACCCTGAAAAAATGATCCGTTTGATCATTCAGGAGATGGAAGAAACGCTGGTCGAGGTTCGCACCTCGGCCGCCAAGCAAATTGCCGAGAAGAAAACACTGACTCGTCAATTACGAGCGCAAACCGATAAAGCGGCGCAATGGCAGGAAAAAGCCGAGCTAGCCATTAATAAAGGTCGAGATGATCTGGCCCGTCAGGCATTGCTTGCCAAACAACAATGTCAGCCGGTTATCACTGATATTGAAGCGCAATTGCTGCAAGTAGAAGAGTTATTGGAATCGATTCAAACCGACAGCAACCGTCTTCAGGAAAAACTCAATGAAGCAAAACAGCGCCAGGAAGCGTGTGTAAAGCGTCAGCAAACTGCAGAAGTGCGTTTGAAAGTGCGTGAAACGGTTAAGTTTGAGCAAATCGATGATGCTATTTTGCGATTCGAAAAATTTCAGCAAAAAGTCGATGGTCTGGAAGCTCAGGTTGAAGCATACGATTTGACCGAGGCGAAAACCCTGGAAAGTCAGTTTCAGGCGTTAGAGGCTGAAGAGTCGATAGAGCAAGAATTGCAGGCGATGAAGAAGAATGTTGTCAACGCATAGTTGGCAACCATAGGTTTTAGCAAGCGTTCAGTAACGATTCAATTGACTGAATTGACTGGATGATTAAGGAGAAAGTTATGTTCCCGTTTTCAATTATGATGACACTTTGGTTAGTGCCTGTAATCACCTTTTTTATCGGTGCAGGCGTATTTGGCTTAAGTCGCTATATCAGCGGTTAAGCTCGTCGACAGAAGCGTATTAACGGAGGATGTATGAGTAAAGTTAAATATAAAATTGAACGGTCGATCGCCAAAGATCAGGTTCATAAGAAATTGTGTGGTGTTTGCGCAGGTTTGGCTCGCCACTTTTCAATGCCGCGCATCGTAGTGAGAGTGCTGGCAATTCTGGCACTGATTATGATGCCAACGGTGACCTTGGTCGCTTACGGTGTCGCAGCCTTAATTATGCCAAATCGTTACCTGTAAGCGCAGGCTAACACCTGCGCAATTTCTGCGTAAAACCTGCGCATTGAGTTTTTCTTCACGGCGTATTCAAAGGAGCTATTATGTCATTCACCAAGTCTCTGTTTCTGGCCATTATTGCTACCTTGTTGCTAACCTATCTGTTTGGCAACACGATGTTTTCCTGGTTGGGTGTGGATATTGTGATTGATGACCACGCTGTTGAACCGATAGAAGCCATTGCCATAGCTGCCCTGATTGGGGTGATATTTTTTATTGTTGGCCTTACCCTATTTATCAGCGTGTTTGGCACCCTGATTCTGGTATTTTTGGCCGCATTGACGGGGTTAGCATTTGTCGGATTAAGTGTATTTTGGCCAATGTTACTGCTTGGTTTTGTTATTTGGCTGTTATGCAAAGAACCGTCAACCGAGTAATCTGTGTCATCGCTATTGCCATACAAGATAAACACGGCAACGACGAGTAAAAGCAACTTGCTGAGTATTGATAAATAAGAGATTATTGTCACTCACTAATAAAAAGCATGAGTCGTTGAGGTACTATTCCATGAACAAAATCATTTCTCTAATCAGTTTACTGTTGTTAATTCCATCTGCATTTGCCCTGGACATTGAAGTAACCGATCCCTACATGCGTGAACTTATTCCGGGTACCCAAGTCACTTCTGCGTATATGACGATAAAAAACTCTGGTGATAAAGATATAACATTTACCAGCGTGACCAGCGCCGTCAGCGAGAAAATTGAGATACATGAACACACCATGAAAGATGGCATGATGCAAATGGGGAAGCTAGATTCTATTATTATTAAGGCGGGCGAAGATGTCACCTTGCAACCTCACGGTTTGCATTTGATGGTCTTCAACCCGACCATGCCTGTGAAAGCGGGACAACAGGTTGATGTTGTATTGCATTTTGACAATGAACAACAAACGACAGTGACAATGCCAGTTAAAGGTTTGAAACCGGCGCATAATCACTAGTTACTATCGCAAAGGAAATTATTATGGCTTTTTTTACGTCTTTTCGAACACTCGCCATCGCGGGTGCGGTGATTGTGTTCCTGTTCTATCTGTTAGGCGTTTTCTGGAGCTTTGAACCAGATACGTTTAATGTCAAAGAAGTTGCCGTAAAAGAAGCACAGGCGAATAATGTTGATCCCGTTGTCGGTTATACAACAACCACAACCTTGATCAAAGTCGCCGAAAAACTCTGGGATAAACCCGGCGGCTATTTAGCCAATGACATAATGCCTCCATCGGTGTTCCTCGACAATATCCCTTCCTGGGAATACGGTGCATTGGAAATGACACGGGATTTATCTCTGGCGATGCGTCAGTCTTTTTCCCGCTCGCAATCACAGTCGTCGGAAAATAAATTTTTAAAAAGCGCTCAACCGAAATTTAACAATGACGCCCATAAATGGTGGTTTCCAAGCTCGGAAAGTATGTACAAAAAAGGCGTTGAGGATTTATACAAATACCGCAATGTATTAGCCGACCCGGAGCAGCAAGGTGCACAATTTTACGCTCGCGCCGACAATCTTCATGATTGGTTACGAGAAGTAGAAAAACGTTTAGGAAGCTACTCTCAGCGTCTCAGTGCCAGTGTTGGTCGCAGCCAGCTAAATACGGATCTTGCGGGTGATCGCAATGCCCGTCAGTCAACACAGGGCAGTGCAGAGTGGATGGTAAAAACCAGTTGGTGGAAAATTGACGATGAGTTTTATGAAGCCAGAGGCGCTTGCTGGGCATTGCTGCATTTTTTAAAAGCGGTAGAAGTCGACTTTGCCGAGGTGCTAAAAGATAAAAATGCCAATGTCAGTCTGCAACAAATTATCCGTGAATTAGAAGCCAGCCAGGCAACGGTATGGAGTCCGATGGTATTAAATGGCGGCGGTTTTGGGCTGTCGGCCAACCACTCTTTGGTGATGGCCAATTATATATCTCGTGCTAATGCTGCGTTGATTGATTTGCGCGAATTGCTCAGCAAAGGCTAATCGGCTGTGCTAATTTTTCCTGAGGGCAAGCTAGCTCTCAGGTCCTTCCTTTTTCTATCCTTGTCACCTCAGTCGCCTCATTTAATAGACTAACTCTCGACCCACTTTTATTGCTTTGTTTTTGTGCATTGATTTATTTGCATGAAGGATACGCCTGGCTTCATTTTGAGGGTATTAATTGTTGTCGGCTTCAGATATTCCATAAATAACGGGTTTGTAATTTGAGGCTATTCGTTATAAATTGCGTTGTAAGCGGTTACATTTTTCGTATCTATTGGTTAAATGTACATTAAAACTATTGAGTAAAAGTATAAAAATGAATCTCACATCCCTCGATTTAGGCATTATTGCCTTATATTTATTCGCCACCTTAGCGGTGGGGTTTTGGATCTCCAAGCGCGCCTCGAAAAATATTGAAGGCTACTTTTTAGGGGGGAAATCCCTCCCCTGGTATTACCTGGGTTTATCCAACGCTTCCGGGATGTTTGATATCAGCGGTACCATGTGGCTGGTCTATCTGTTGTTTATTTATGGTCTGAAAAGCATATATATTCCGTGGTTGTGGCCTACCTTTAACCAAATATTTTTAATGATATTTTTATCTGTCTGGTTGCGCCGATCCGGGGTGATGACCGGTGCTGAGTGGATTACTTTTCGCTTTGGTGAGGGTAAGGGGGCCAAATTAAGTCATTTGATTGTTGTGATATTTGCGCTGTTTTCGGTGTTGGGTTTTCTTGCCTATGGCTTTGTCGGCATTGGCAAATTTGCGGCCGCGTTTTTGCCCTGGCAGCTTGCCGTCGATCCTCGTCATAATGAAATTGCCTATGGACTTATCTTTACCGCAATAACCACCGTCTATGTTGTTAAAGGTGGGATGTTCTCGGTCGTTATTACCGAAGTGTTACAGTTCTTTATTATGACCATTGCGAGTATCGCCATTGGTGTCATCGCAATGATGCAGGTTTCGCCAGAGATGCTGGCGGCGGTAACACCAGCGGGATGGTATGACCTTAGCTTTGGCTGGCAACTTGATATGGACTGGCGTGGTATTCTCGATTCTGCTAATCAACGCATCATCGATGATGGCTATTCATTGTTCACCATTTTTATGATGTTGGTGTTATTTAAAGGCATTTTGTCGAGTATGGCAGGGCCTGCGCCAAACTATGACATGCAGCGTATACTTTCGGCGAGAACCCCGGTCGAAGCGGCGAAAATGAGTTGGTTTGTTAACGTTGTCTTGATTATTCCTCGTTATATGATGATCACCGGCCTCGCGGTTTTGGCTCTGGCGTTTTTCATTCCGGATTTAACCGCAATGGGACCGGATGTAGACTTTGAACAAATTCTACCGTTCGCATTGAGCAATTACATTCCGACCGGATTATTAGGTGTTGTGGTCGCCGGTTTATTAGCCAGCTTTATGTCGACATTCGCTGCCACTACCAATGCCGCTCCTGCGTATGTGGTCAACGATATCTACAAAAAATACATGAATCCGAACGCGGATGATAAAACCTATGTCAAAGTCAGTTATCTGGTTTCGTTAATATTCGTAGTTATCGGCACTGCCATTGGTTTGTTTGTGCCATCGTTAAATGAAATCATTATGTGGTTAGTGTCGGCGTTGTGGGGTGGTTACACCGCTGCGAACATGCTGAAGTGGTATTGGTGGCGATTCAATGGCTATGGTTACTTCTTCGGTATGTTAACCGGGTTGGTGACAACAGTACCGTTAGCGTTCGTTGATCTTTCTCCTTTAGAAGGTTTCCCAATACTATTTGTTACGTCGTTTATCGGCTGTATTGTTGCTACGTATTTAACGCCGGCTGAAGATATGCAAACGTTAATGAAATTTTATAAAAAAACCCGTCCATGGGGCTTGTGGCAACCGGTCATTGCTGAAATCCAAAGCAATGAACCGGATTTTGAGCCAAACCGACAGTTTGTTCGTGACATTAGCAACGTTGTCGTGGGTATTGTCTGGCATACATCACTAACCGCGACTGCGATATTTTTGGTGATTCAGTCGTGGACCGAGCTATATATTGCTCTTGGTGTTGCCGCGCTGACTTCTGCCTACTTAAAACGGATGTGGTGGGATAAACTTTCGGATGAAGATGAATCTGCGCCGCAAGGGCAAAAAGTATTAGCAACAGAATAACGGTTGGATTTAGGATTGATTATGAATAAGGTGAAATTACTGACAGTTACGGTGGCAATCACGCTTGCATCCTGTAGCCCAGCGCCATCATCGGATGATAATAGTTCTGCATCTTCTAAAGGTGCGGACAATCGTGAGGCGATAACAAGCTACCCGAATAAACAGGCCAGACTCGCAGATGTTGAAAGTAACGTAGAAACGCTTTTGCAGCAATTAACTCTGGAAGAGAAAATTTCTCTGGTACATGCCAGTGGCAAATTTCATATTGACGCTATCGAACGACTTCACATTCCAGAGTTGTGGTTATCTGATGGCCCCCATGGCGTTCGTCATCAAATCGAACGCTACAGTTGGGACTCAGCTGGCTGGGATAATGATCACTCAACGTATCTACCGCATTTAACCTCGGTTGCCGCCAGCTGGGATCCAGCCATGGCGACCTTGCATGGTAATGTGCTGGGTGCAGAAGCCAGAGAGCGGGGCAAAGACATTATTTTAGGCCCCGGAATTAACCTGGCTCGCCTGCCTTTGTATGGTCGTAATTTTGAATATATGGGCGAAGACCCATTTTTGGCCGCCAGTTTGGTTGTGCCAGAAGTGAAAGCCATTCAAAGCCATGATGTGGCGGCCAATGCCAAACACTATGCGCTAAATACTCAAGAGCTCAATCGTATTGGCGTTAATGCCAAACCGGATGAAAGAACATTAAGGGAAGTCTATCTGCCGGCGTTTGAAGCCGCCGTAAAAGAAGGTGGCGTTTATTCCATTATGGGCGCGTATAACGAATTTCGTGGTACCAATGCTAATCAGTCGAAACACCTGGTGATGGATATTTTAAAAGGTGAGTGGGGCTTTGATGGGGTGCTGTTAACGGACTGGAACGTTGACATCAATACCTATGACGCCGCGGTTAATGGTCTGGATTTGGAAATGGGAACTAATGTCGACAGTTACGACGACTACTTTCTTGCCAAGCCGTTTCAGAACATGATTGAAGAGGGCAAGATTGACGAGTCTGTTCTTGACGATAAAGTTCGTCGGGTACTTCGTCTAATGCAGCGTGTTGGTTTATTCGATGACAATCGACTTGCTGGCAGTCGCAATACCAAAGAGCATCAGCAAGCCGCCAGAACCATTGGCGCGAATGGTGTGGTGCTGTTGAAAAACCAGGACAACATCCTGCCTCTTGATAAAAGTAAGCTGAACAATGTTTTGGTACTTGGTCCCAATACCGATAAAAAACATGGCCAGGGTGGTGGCTCATCCGAAGTTAAATCTTTATACGAAGTAACACCGCTAGAAGGGCTGAAAAATGCGTTAGGGGAAGGTGTGAATATCCAGGTGATGCGAGCGCGCTCCAGTGCTTTAGCGCCAATAGCTGCCGATTACATTGCCAGCCGTCACTGGACCGGCACACCAGCATGGACGGTCGCGTATTATAAGGATGCAGAACGAAATGAGCTGGTGAGCGAAAACTGGATTGTTAACTCTGAATACAAAGCGAAAAATGCGGAACAGACTTATGTAACCATGAAGGCTCAGGTTAAGCCTTTGCAATCCGGGATACATAACTTGAACCTGGAAGTTGCTGGCGACATCGATATTGCTATCAATGGTGACTCCGTGATTACTGAGTCGACAGGCGCCGATAAACAGAGTTTTACCGCTGAAGCCGAGCTAATCGCCGGCACGGAATACGAATTCACTATCAATTACAGTGGTAGTGGCGAATATGTGCTTGGTTGGGATGCGCCGGGTAGCTTGTTTGCGTCGGAAGAGGAATATCTTGCCGCGGCGAAAAATGCCGATGCGGTAATTTATTTCGGTGGATTGAGCCATGGTGATGATCGTGAAGCGATAGACCGTCCCGATATGAAACTACCTAATTCCCAGGATGAAATCATCCGCAAGTTGTTATCCGCAAACCCGGATACGCTAGTATTTTTAGTTGCAGGTTCTGCAGTTGAAATGCCATGGGAGCAGGACGCCAAAGCGATTGTCTGGGGCTGGTACGGCGGGCAAGAAGCCGGCAATGCCTTTGCCGATGTTATCTTCGGTGATGTGAACCCTGGCGCTAAGATGCCAATGGTATTGCCAAAACGCCTTGAAGATTCTCCGGCGATTGCTTTGGATGATTACAATGAAGTTGAATCGCTATACAAAGAAGGCGTATTTATCGGTCATCGTTGGTTCGAACAGCAAAACATAGAGCCCTTATTCGCCTTCGGCCATGGCTTATCCTACACGGAATTTAAGCTTAGTGATTTACGCCTGGCATCGGATACGTTTGCTGGTGAAGGCAGTTTCGAAGTTAAGGTCAATGTGCAAAATACCGGAGACCGAGCCGGTGCGGAAGTAGTGCAGTTGTATCTTCACGATGTAAACGCAAAAGTAGAACGTCCTTATAAAGAACTTAAGGGCTTTGCCAAAGTGTTTCTTAAACCGGGCGAAAGTAAAGACATAACAATCGCAATTGATAAGCGTGATATGTCGTTCTGGGACGTAGAAAGTAACGACTGGCTTGCGGAATCTGGAGAATTTAAGGTGCTCATTGGTAACGCCAGCGATAATATCCTGCTACAGGGATCCTTTAAGCTTGACTAGCGTTAGGGTTAATAATCCTTGTGTGAACTGAATTAAAGCCCGCAAACCTAAATGGCAGTGCGGGCTTTTTATTTTAGCTTTAAGCTCAACCTTAGCCTTAACCATAGCCTTGTAGCAATTCCATTAAGTTTTTGCGCGACTCAGAGTTAGGGCAGAGGTTCATTTGCAACAGAGATTTCATTGATATAGTCATTCTAAATTAGTGGAATTGGTATTAATAACCCCACTGCTTAATAATGGATTTTAAATAAATTCCATTCTCGGTTAAATCTTTATCGGATAACGGTTTTAAAGGATCCGTTGCGGGTTTGAAAATTGCCGACCCTTCTTTCTTATTGGTCATTGACCAGGTCGCAAACGATAATTGATTATCGCGAATAAACGCTAACCACTGCTCGACTTCTTCATGGGCGATAGCGCCATCGCCATTGGCGTTAACCGTTCCCCATTCTGAAACGAATAACGGAATACCTGCCAATAAGGCTTGTTTCGCTTTATCTCTAAGCGCTTGTTTATGGGTGCCGGCATAAAAATGCAGGCTATAGGCGATATTAGTCGCATCTGTGATGGGGTTGGCAATCACCTTATCCACATCCTGAGACCAGGTTTGGGTGCCAACCAGTATCAGGTTGTCCGGATCGATTTCCCTAATAGCGGCGATAAGGGCTTGCGAATAAGGCTTAATGACGGTGTCCCAGTCCGTAGTATTGAGCGGCTCATTATAAATTTCATAGATAACGTTATCCTGGTCACCATAACGCGTGGCCATGTTGCGAAAAAATGTTTTTGCCTTCTCAACGTCTTGTTCTGCTTGATGAGAATGCCAGTCGATAATCACATACAGGCCTTCCTCGATGGCGGCTTTGACAACCACATCGACTTTGCCTTCATTGCTTTTCGGTGAGTCAAGGTAACTGCCTTTGCCTTGGGCGGCCATTGCTGCTCGAATAAGCCCTGCCTGCCATTGTCTTGCCACATATTTAACAACATCGGCGGTATAAAACGCTTCGCCCTGTGCCCCGTCCCAACTCCAGAACAGGCTCGGTCCCGCCAAAGACACAGGCTGACCTTGCTGATTGACGATCTGGTTTTTAGAGACGGATAATGCGCCGTGTTTCGAAACGGGGGACGGTTTGCTAGCTGCCAAAGCGGTTGGTGCGAACAGCACGAACAGCAAAATTACGATAAACCAGCTTGCGATAGTTGCGCGAGTTGAAAATACCGGATGGGTGGGAATCGGCGAAGCCATAATCTTTTATCCTTAACCTTACATAGTAATGTCATCTGGGTGGCTAGGTTAGCCTGCTCGGCTGCGTTATTTATTGCGTTATTTATTAGGCGATTCGATCGCGATGTTGGTCATTGATAGCTACGTAAGTTGGCATTTATCTGCCCTTGATGTTCAAGTGATACGCTGTATTGTGTAAATGCCAATACTCAGCAATTAGCATTCTATAACGGCCATTCAATAACCCGCTTTCAATAATATATAAGATATGAGTATGGCCTGAATTACGACGGTTTGATGATAAAACAATCTCAGAAAATCTTTTGGCAATAAAAAACCGGCATGTTTGCCGGTTCGTTAATTGGTGGGATTAGCGCGCGTTTATTTGTCACCACGTCCCATAAACTTGCGTTCTTCCGTATTCACTTTAATCATATCGCCAGTGGATATGTGTTCTGGCACCTGAATCGTCAGCCCGGTTGATAACGTTGCCGGCTTATTGCGGGAAGTTGCAGAAGCGCCTTTAATGGACGGCTCAGTTTCGGTGACTTCCAACTCTACACTTGCCGGTAAATCGATACCGACCGGCGATTCGTCAACGATAATTGCATAGATGCCCTGAGTACTTTCGGTGATAAATGGTACCTGATCGCTGATATTTTCTTTGTTGATGTTATATGGCGTGTAGTCTTCATCATCCATAAACACATACTCTTCGCCATCGATATAGGAAAATGTGGCTGGACGACGCACTAAATCCGCAAAATTCAGCATTTCTGAATCTTTAAACGTCTCGTCAATCTTATGACCTGTTACGACATTGTACATACGCATTCTGTACAAACTTCCGCCCGCACGACCTTGTGGTACGGAACGCTCGATATCTTTGATGATGTAAACGCCATCATTGTATTCGATAGCTGCATTTTTCTTAATTTCACTTGCCTTTGGCATAACTAAAGCTCTTTATTGAAAAGGTTAGGGGAAAGATAGCAAAGTTCTTAGGGTACTCTCAAGTCTGCAGTACTACGATGTCTATGCAAAGGTTACCGGTAACTCAACAAAAATGACGGTTTTTAACGCCAATTGAATTGGAAATGTTGCCTTGATTGTTCCCGAGGCCGGGGTAATGCTTGATAATTTACGTTCACTACCAATTATGCATGTATTCTTTGTTCGAATCATCCATTGCATTTATCGGTACGCCAATCGCGATTTCGGTTGCCCAGCAGTTGAGAGCCTCAGCAGAGCGGTTTGCTCTTGCGGTGTTATTAGGCGCCAACCCTCAGTTATCCAATGCCTATGGGGTATAACCTACGGGTAATGAATGCTGGTCGTTATCTATTTAGCGATTTTATCAGAGATAGTGTGTCTTGCATCATTCTGATGTGTGAGGCCGTCATTAGCACTTAACTGGGTTTGTTCGATGGTAATCCGTTATCTAAACACTACCATCATTTCTAATGAGATGAGATTGCACGTCTAAACCTTAGAGCTTTATCTTTGATCGTAAGCGCTCATGATTATGGTCCTGTAGGGACACCATTCCCTTGTGCAATGGAAATCAATATGCCACTACAACGCCCTGCAAACAGTCAAATTCAAGTTCAACGTGGCGGTTTGTTAACATATACGCCAGCTTATCAGCCCAAAATGTGTGCTATTGCAGGGCTATTCACATTTATTTACATTTCTTTGTTTTTAGCTAGGGATAAGTGGAAACCTCTTTGTTCGCCGACTAAATATGTTAATGTTATGAATAACATGCAACATGCATGCAGGCATTTTACTCTGTATGTAAAGCATACAGCTGTCTTGACGAGGTAGAATTTACTCTATAGATTAATCGTTGTTTTAAGTTTTGCAGGACAGCTATGCCTAAATCGATTTTAGTGATCACCGATCTTAATGAAACTAATAATTGCTCGTTAAAGAAAGCTCGTGATATTGCTGGTCCATTGGGGACTGAAATCGATGTAGTACGTTTTATCAAAACCATTGCTCCTGAACAAGCTGATGAAGTCAGTGTTGATAAGCAAAGCAAAATTTTAGCAAATTCTGTAACGGAAATTTTTGCTAACCATCAACCACAAGGCTCAATTAAAAGTCAGGTTGTGGTAACCGACGATATTGTTAATTGGGTTGTCGATTACACCAATGAGAAAGACTTCGATTTAGTTGTGAAGGCTGGCCATCGTTCAGAAACGTTATTTCATACGCCTTGCGACTGGGCGTTGATTCGTAGCTTACAGGCACCTGTGCTTATTGCCAGCCAACAAGGTTGGCGTAAGAAGCATGTGATTCTTGCGGCTATCGACCCAGCGGCAAAAGATGACGTTCATCGCGAATTAAATCATGCTATTCTGGAATGGACAAAAAAATGGGGGCAGAAATTTGATTGCTCCATACATCTTGTGTATAGCTTACCAGTTTCTAATGTTTTAAGAGAACTGGACATCATTGATGTCGAGGAGTATGCACGGGAGCACCGCATTGAAGGGGAAGAGCAACTCACTGAATTACTTAGTGGGTATGACATTCCCAATGTAAAACTGCACGTTACAGCTGGGGCTCCGGAGAGAGCGATTCCTCATTGTGCCAATGAGCTTAAAGCGGAACTGGTCATTATGGGTAGTTTGGGCAGACGAGGATTGCAAGGTATGTTGATAGGCAATGTCGCTGAGAAAGTGATACACCATTTACGCACTGATTCTTTGGTCATCGCAAGTAACAAGTAGTTTAATTAAGTAGAATGCAAAAAAGAATTAGAAAACCTTGTTAACAGGTTGGTTAATGAAGTCAGGCGATTACGCTCCGCTTATGGTAGTGAACCAATCTGCTGTAAGATAACGTCACGCATCCTTACTTCCAAATAATATAAATACGATTCAGTAAAAACATTACTAATTGATAAAAAATGATTTTGCTACCTTGGTAGCTTGTCAAAACGTATTCAAAGTTACTTATGGATAGAAAAACAATAATTTACTTAACAACCTGGACATTTATACTCGCAATATTCTGGCTCTTGTTGTCAGGATATTTTAAGCCTCTGTTACTGGCATTTGGTCTGGTATCTGTTGCTTTGGTGGTGCTTTTAATCTGGCGAATGGATAAAACAGATAAAGAGCCGCAACAGCCGTCTTTCAGTCTTCGTTTTTTCCGTTATATCGTCTGGCTTATCGGCCAGGTGGTGTTATCTAGTCTGGAAGTTACAAAGCTAGTCTGGGGTAGCTCTAAAAAGTTGTCTCCTGCTACGGCTAAATTACCTGTCGCTGATATTCCTGAACATTCCCGAGTGCTCTATGCTAACTCGATCACTATGACTCCCGGTACACTAAGCGTTGATATTGACGATGATTATGTAACGGTTCATGCGCTCGATGAAAAATCCATCAAGTCGCTACAACAAGGTGAAATGGCGAGCAAAATTGCAAAGGCAACAGGAGAGAAAAACTGATGTTAGCGCTGGCAGCAACTTCGGTTGCAATACTTTCGGTAATGGCACTGGCATTGGCCCGAGCTTTGAAAGCTGATACCGTTTACGATCGAATCCTGGGTGTGAATATGGTCGGTACCAAAACCGCTTTGTTTATCGCCATAATGGGTTTCCTTAATGGGCGTCCCGATTTCCTCGATATTGCCATTGTTTATGCGCTAATTAATTTTATCGGCATGATCGCTGTACTGCGTTTTTTCGAATATACAGCATCAGAACCGGATGAGGACACACAGGAGAAGTCCAAATGATATTGGAAGTTATCAGCACAATCTTGTTGATATTAGGAGCTTTTTTTAGTCTCACAGGTGCCATTGGCTTATTCAGATTTCCAGATTTTTTTACTCGGGTACATGCCGCTAGTGTTACCGACTCGATTGCGACCATTCTAATCATTACGGGTTTGATTCTACGTACTGATTTTGATTTGGTAGCTGTTAAGCTTCTGTTTATTCTAATTTTCCTGTTGCTAACCAGTCCTACCGCATCGCATGCCTTGGCTAAATCTGCCAGACACGGTGGGCTGTTAACCTTGGCAGAAATCCGCGAGAGTAAAAAAGAGGATAATGACTAATGGTTGAGTTAATAGACCTGGTCTTGCTCGGCATGCTGGCGATAACGGCTTTGCGGGTTATCTTCTTAAAAGATCTGTTCGCGGTAGTTATGCTGTTTGGTTTGTACAGTTTTCTTTCGGCCCTGATTTTCGTAAACCTTGATGCCGTTGATGTGGCTTTTACTGAAGCCGCCGTTGGTGCCGGGATATCGACCGTTCTTATGCTTGGCACATTAGCGTTAACCGGTCGAAAAGAAAAAGCCAATAACCATACCGCGTTACTACCACTGCTGGTGGTTATCATAACGGGTGCGGCGTTAATATACGGCACTTTGGATATGCCACCTTTTGGTCATCCTGATAACCCTGCTCATCAACACGTGGCGCCTCGCTACATCGAAGAGTCTCCTAAAGAAATCGGTTTACCGAATATGGTGACTTCGGTATTAGCCAGTTACCGAGCGTTTGATACCTTAGGTGAAACCGCCGTGGTCTTTGCTGCGGCAATTGGGGTGCTGAGCCTGTTAGGAATGCCCAAGCCGGGTGGTGTGGCAATTGATTCTGGTTTAAAGTCGCACCTTGTATTGAGAGTGGTCGCTAAGTTAGTGATCCCGATGACGATATTGTTCGCGTTATACGTACAATTTCATGGTGACTATGGCCCTGGCGGGGGCTTCCAGGCCGGGGTTATTGCGGCTGCCGCCGTTATTCTTTATGCCCTGGTGTTTGGTTTACCGCTGGCCACCCATGTCGTTCGACCCAATTTCCTGAAGGTTCTGGCCGCATTCGGTGTACTGATATACGCCGGGACTGGCGTGACAAGTTTCTTCCTAGGCGGTAATTTCCTCGATTACAACGTTCTGGCCAGCGATCCGGTTGTGGGTCAGCATATCGGCATTATTGTTATCGAATTCGGTATCGGTATAACGGTTTTCGCAGCCATGCTCGGTATTTTTTATGGATTCGCTGCGCAAGCAGAAAGGACGAACATTCAATGAGTTTTATAGTGGATTATTACAACTACTGGATAGTTGTATTTTTAATGATGGCAGGATTTTACATTGTTATCTCTGCAAATAACCTGGTGAAGAAAATTGTTGGGCTAAACATTTTTCAGACGTCCGTGTTTATGATGTATATCTCAATTGGTAAAGTACAGGGCGGCAGCGCCCCAATCGTTGCTGATGGTATAACCAGTTATTCAAACCCGTTACCCCATGTGCTTATTCTTACTGCCATCGTCGTTGGCGTCGCTACCACGGCCGTTGGTCTTGCGTTAGTGGTAAGAATAAAACGCGCCTACGGTACCGTTGAAGAAAATGAATTTGAAGACAAGGACGCGCTAATCTGATGTTTGAACAGCACTTTCCTGTTTTACCCATAGTGCTGCCGTTGATTGCGGCACCTTTGTGTATGCTTTTAGGCCGAAGTCAGCTTGCCTGGTTACTGGCAACCATTGTCAGTGGTATTAGTTTTTGTATTGCCGTTTCGTTATTGATGGTGACATTAGATCAGGGCGTTTTGAGTTATGCCTTAGGTGGCTGGGAGCCGCCCTGGGGCATTGAAATGCGCCTCGATGTTGCCAACGCTTTGATTTTAAGTGTTGTTACCGGTATTTCAACGCTGGTTCTTGTGTATGCAAAAGACAGCATTGCGACAGAAATCCCTCAAAGCCAACACACCTTGTTTTATACCGCGCATCTGTTGTGCCTTACTGGGTTATCTGGGATCTTAACAACCAGTGATGCTTTTAATCTGTTCGTATTTTTGGAGATCTCTTCACTCGCCACTTATACCCTGGTGAGCTTAGCATCTGACAGAAGAGCGCTGACTGCGGCATTCCGATACTTGGTAATGGGAACCATTGGTGCCACATTCATACTCATTGGTGTCGGCATGATGTATATGAAAACCGGTACATTGAATATGCTGGATTTGGCCGCTCGAATCGGAGAATTCGAATACAATCGCACCCTGAATACTGGCCTTGCCTTTATTCTTGTCGGTGTGAGTATCAAGCTAGCCTTATTCCCTCTGCATATGTGGTTACCGCCGGCGTATACTCACGCACCATCGGCAGTAAGTGCGTTTTTAGCGAGTACCGCGACCAAAGTTGCGGTATACGTCATGATTCGCTTTATCTTTACCATCTATGGCGCTGAATACGTTTTCTATTCCATGGGGATGGATGTTATTCTCCTCGTTCTGGCGATTGTCGCTATCTTCAACTGTTCTTTTGTCGCCACAGTGCAAAGCAATGTTAAAACCATGCTCGCCTACAGTAGTGTGGCCCAGATTGGCTACATGATCCTCGGTATTAGCTTGGTTACGACAGCTGGCCTGATGGCCGGTTTACTGCATATCTTTAATCACGCATTAATGAAAGGCGCACTGTTTATGGCAGTTGGCGCGGTATTTATGCGAACCGGCTCGGCCGATATTAAGGCGTTTAGAGGTCTCGGTAAAACAATGCCATGGACCATGGCTGCGTTCACCATAGCGGGTTTAAGTATTATTGGCGTGCCACTTACCGCGGGCTTTGTCAGTAAGTGGTATTTAGTGACGGCAGCGCTAGAGCAGCAACATTGGGTGATTGCATTTTTAGTGCTGATTGGCTCATTACTAGCGATTGTCTATATTGGCCGAATTCTTGAAGCGGCATATTTTAAAGATCCTGTACAGAGCGGTTCTGACAAAACCATAAAAGAAGCACCATTAATGATGCTAGTGCCGATGTGGATCCTGGCTGTCGCTAATATCTACTTTGGTATTGATACCTCACTTAGCGTTACCGCTGCCGATGCCGCAGCAAACTGGTTGTTTGAACCTAGTGCTCAAGCAGTTTCTCAATCGGTGTCCCAGTCGACTACTCAGTCGGCTTCTGAATTGGGAGCCGCGCGATGAATATCTGGTCTGCTCTGGAACCTTCTTTACTGATAAACCTTACGATCATTGTCCCGCTGATTGGCGCTGTACTTGTTGTATTAACCGGTAAATACCCAAATCTTCGCGAGACTGTGTCGATTGCAACTGCCATTATTCTATTTACCTTAGTATTAGCTATTACTGATAACACCTTTAATCAGATAGCGATGGCGACAACCTGGGTAAGCTTATTGTCCGGGTTGGAAATTGCATTTTCCGTCGAACCTTTAGGTGTGTTGTTTGCGTTAGTCGCCAGCTTTTTGTGGATCATTACCACCATATACGCCATTGGTTATATGCGTGGTCATAATGAACAAAACCAGACTCGCTTTTATGTCTGCTTCGCTCTGGCAATCAGTACGGTTATGGCAATTTGTTTTTCCGCCAACCTATTAACCTTATTTATCTTTTACGAATTACTGACGCTGTCGACGTACCCTCTGGTTACCCATGCCGGTACCGATGATGCCAAACGTGGCGGTCGAGTTTATCTGGGGATTTTACTGGGTACCTCCATCGCATTTTTATTGTTTGCCATTTTAGGTACCTGGGTTAGCGCCGGTACACTTGATTTTACCCCTGGCGGTATTTTCACCGATGTACAGTCAGATGCCCTGATTGCGCTGCTGCTTGTGCTATTTTGTTACGGCATTGGTAAAGCTGCATTGATGCCTTTTCACCGTTGGTTACCTGCGGCGATGGTTGCACCTACCCCGGTAAGTGCGTTATTGCACGCGGTTGCCGTGGTAAAAGCCGGTGTATTTACCATTCTAAAAGTGGTTATTTATATCTTTGGTATCGAAAACCTGAGTCAGATAATGACCACAGATTTGATGCTTTATATCGCTGCGGCAACGGTTCTACTTTCATCCTGTGTTGCCATGACCAAGGACAACTTAAAAGCGCGGTTAGCCTATTCTACGGTTAGTCAGCTGAGCTATATTGTTGTTGGTGCCTTACTTGCATCTTCCATTGCGGCGGCAGGTGCTAGCCTGCACATCGTTACTCATGCGGTCGGCAAAATTACCTTATTCTTTTGTGCCGGCGCCATCATGGTGGCCTCTCACAAAAAGAACATTAGTGAAATGGTAGGTCTGGGCAGAAAAATGCCGTTAACTATGGTCGCTTTTGCGATTGGCACGCTTAGCATCATCGGTTTACCGCCAATGGCCGGAACCTGGAGTAAATGGTATTTGGTTGCAGGCGCATTAGAGGCGGATAAGTTAATTATTGTGGTGGTGTTAACCATAAGTACGCTGTTAAATGTTGCTTACCTTTTACCTATCCCGATAAAAGCGTTCTTAACCCCGCCGGATGAAAATCAACAGCCATGGAGCAGAGCTGAAACGATAAAAACGCCATTACCTAGCCTTATTGCTATCGGCATAACATCAACGGCTTGCGTGGCACTGTTCTTCTATCCACAGCCGATTATTGATTTGATTAATTTGATACCTGACGTGTCTACCGAGTTTAGAGGACAGTCATAGATGAGTGACGAGCATAACAAGCCGGGCTTTTTCGAGAAGCCAGAAAATATCAGCATGATCCTTAAAGTGTTCTATGTAATTTGTGTGTTGTTGGTGGCCGCCGATTTTATCGTCCATCGCCACATTTATCATGACTGGGAAAACATTCCGGCGTTTTACGCCATATATGGTTTTGTAGGCTGTGTAATTTTGGTATTGATTGCCAAAGTGATGCGAAAAATCCTGATGCGGGAGGAAACCTACTATGATAAGTAGCCTGCTAGAGTTATTGCCACAGTTACCGCCATTTCTACCACTGTTAATCGGCTCACTCGCAGCGATATTTTTGCGTGGTCATCTGCGTAGCGTCATCATGTTATTGGCGCCCGTTTGGGGCGCATTGCAACTCGCAGCAATAGATCCCGGGGTTTACTGGACTTTTCAATTACTGGGACTTGAACTTGAGCCAGTAAGAGTTGATAAACTCAGCCTGATGTTTGGCTACCTGTTCCATTTAGCCGCGTTTATCGCCGTGGTGTATGCCCTGCATTTAAAAGATACCATGCAGCATGTTGCGGGCTTAAGTTATGCGGCCAGTGCTGTCGGCGCTGTATTTGCCGGTGATTTAATTACCCTGTTTATCTTTTGGGAAATGTTAGCATTAACCTCAGTATTTTTGATCTGGGCCCGCCGCACTGATCGTGCCTATGGCGCCGGAATGCGCTATATCGTGATGAAAGTGCTTTCAGGGGTTTTACTGCTGACCGGCGCGGTAATTTTTATTACCCAAACCGGTAGCGTCCGGTTTGAAGAAATCGGTCTTGAACATGATGGCATCTTAAAGCTGGGTTCCTGGTTAATCTTTATTGCATTTGGGATCAAATGTGCGTTCCCGTTTTTCCATAACTGGCTAACCGATGCCTATCCAGAGTCGACTCCTACCGGCGCTATCTTCCTGGCATCTTTTACCACTAAAGTTGCCGTCTATTCACTTGCCCGAGGCTTTCCCGGAACCGAACTACTCGTTTGGATTGGGGTAACTATGGCCTGTTTCCCAATTTTCTACGCGGTAATCGAAAACGATTTGCGTCGGGTATTGGCATACAGCATGATTAACCAAGTCGGCTTTATGGTCGTTGGTGTTGGTATCGGTACTTCATTAGCCCTAAACGGTGCCGTTGCCCACGCCTTTAACGATGTCATCTTTAAAGGCTTGTTGATGATGAGCATGGGAGCGGTGCTGCACATGACGGGGCGCATTAACGGTTCGGAGCTTGGCGGGCTGTATAAAAGCATGCCGAAAACCACGATACTCTGTATTGTTGGCGCCGCATCGATATCGGCGTTCCCACTGTTTAGTGGCTTTGTATCGAAATCGATGATCATGAGCGCTGCGGTTGCCGAGGGTTATGACTATGTCTGGTTGGCGTTATTATTCGCAGCAGCCGGTGTATTCCACCATGCAGGTATTAAAATTCCATATTTTGCCTTCTTCGCCCATGATTCTGGTATTCGTACTACGGAGCCGCCAAAGAACATGTTAGCGGCGATGGCGATTGCCGCGACGCTATGTATCATCATAGGTACTTTCCCGGCACAAACCGTTTATGCGTTACTGCCATGGGAAGTTGATTACCAACCTTATGACATAACCCATGTGTTAACCCAATTGCAATTGCTATTCTTCTCCGCACTTGCCTTTGCCTGGTTAAATTTAAGGAATATGTATCCGCCAGAATTACCTTCGACCAACCTCGATACCGACTGGTTTTATCGCAAACTAGCGCCTGGGTTTGTAGTGCCCATTTACTATTCCGTCATGCAAATGATGAATAAGCTGGAAAGACTGGCAAATATAGTCATCCGACGATTAATCAGAATGTCTTACGATGACGATAAAAACCAGCCCAAAGGTTACTTTGCCAAACTCTGGCCGATTGAAACCATGGTACTCTGGGTCGCTTTCCTGTTGGCGGGGATTTTGATTCTTTATTACGTGTAGACAATTCAGTCTAGTAAGAGCGATGATATTTGCTCCACATAGGTTCTGTGGAGCAAATAATACCAATCCCATTAAATTATTGCTCACTCAGTGAGAATTTAAAGGTTTTTAGACAAGGCTTTGATTGCAGAGAATGGTTATTCCGCTCTCAAAAACAGCCAAAATCAGCCAAAATCAGTAACGCAGGATAAATGCCTTTAAAACTCACCCGTAGGGAGTTAGTGAGAGGCCCATTTACTGCCCTATATTTCATAAATATAGAATGACTATATCAACGAAATCTATGTTGTAACTGAACCTCTGCCCTAACTCTGAGTTGTGCACAAACTTAATGGGATTGGTATAAAACTCACCACACCAGAGGTATTTATCACAACAGGTATTATCCTGCTTCATGCCATCCTGCCTTTACCGATTTAATCAACGGTATAAAATTCCTGAAATTCCCGAAATCAGAAATTTTGACAGCACATTTGCGACGTCGCTAAAAATAACGTAACTTATTGAATAATCGATAGCCGTGAGTGGCTGGTGTGAGCGAGCAGCAGACGGTGGGATGGAGTCTTAGTGAGTATTTTAAAGTTTCTAAAATCTCAGTTTAAATTGGCTAAAAACGATATTAAATATCGGAAACTTCGTTCGGATTTAAACGGTGTCTACTTAGGCGATAAGCAATTATTTAAATGGAATGAGGTCAAGCTTATCGAGGCTTATAAAGAAGACCTATTCACTGTAGATTTAATATGCCTCGATATTACATTGATTTCAGGGATTCAGATAAAGCTTCATGAAGAACTTAAGGGTTTTTCCGAGTTTAGAGAAAGGATGGAATCGGTATTGCTGCTCAACAACAAATCTTGGATGGCGTCAGTTATGTTGCCACCTTTTGAAGAATGTCGAACCCAAGTGTTCAACTTAAACACGCTTAGACCAGACGTTATTTAGTCTGCATAGAGCGATTAAGAGTCATTTATACTTAATGAGCAGTCGCATATTTCAAGTTGGTAAAATAATAAACAAAAAGCATTGAAGGAATTAATTAGATCATGGATAGAAAAGTAATATTAGGCATATCTACTGCTTTGATATTGTCGTTGAATAACTCCCTCGCACAGGAAACTGTCGTAAATCATGAAGCTCCAGGTAACCTTGAATCGCTAAGCCCTTCCGGATGCGTTGCCGTAAATGACCTTTCGAATATGCAAAACCCTGTAGATATATTTACTGGAGTAAATATTTGTTTGGTTGAGGAGAATTACCCGAATGCTGCTGAGTTGTACTTTGCAGGTATGTCATATGGCTTCTTTGATACTAAACGCGTATCAGATAAAACAGCACATCAGGCGATTAGTGTGTTGCGCATGAATTTATTTAGTGACAAAGGAACAGATGTAACGAATAAGCTTCAAGACGCTGTAACAGATATTACATCTGACAATAAGGCAATTTGTGAAAGCTTATCTAATCTGGGCGCTCCCGCGTATGTGCCAACTTATATGATCCAACATGGTATGGGAGCATTTACTGGTGATAATGAGAATAAAGGTTTGGTTGAAGACTTTGATTCAGAAATGGCTTGGCGTGATGTGTTAGCAACAATTGTTAAGTGCAATAAAGCTTAACGACTAGAAACGAATGGGGCTGCTTAGAGCGAACTAGAGACATTCAAGTAATGACTAGAGATATGTTGAACGCATTCAAAGATATGCCAATCGTGCTTAAGTTTATTACGGCACATGCTTTGATTTGCTCGTGTTTTGCTTTAGTCGCGATTGTCCCTGGTATTCCGGTTGAAATAAATGGCGTTAGAATGGAGTCACAGGGTATTTGGGAGAAGGATTGGGGCATCCCACTCGTTGCAACTGGATTGGCTCTGCCCATAATTGGATTATTGTTTCTCAACCGCTGGAAGTACAGCAGGCAAATTTATGCTGTCGCATTGTTTGGGGTTTTCTTTCTCTTAAACATGACGTCATTGATACAAAAACCAGCTTATCTGCTTTTTCCATTGATAGTAGTCGGTGTGTTGACAAGCTACTTATTTTTAAATAAAAAAGTTCGTGATTATTTTAATATGTGATCCAGGTTGGGATGACTATAATGAGCTGTGAGTTCAACTGGTCAATGCAACACTATCCTTAGATTAACTTAAGGAGCGTTGACATGAAACAGAGAAAACGCATTTACTACAATGCCGAACAAAGACGTTTAATTTGGGATAGATATAAGCAAGGCGATTCTTTGCATGATATCGCCAGAATGTTTAACCGTTACCATACGTCGGTAATGCCAACTATCTATCGTACTGGTGGCTATCGCCCACCTGAGCGAATACGTAACCCAATATCTCTTACACTTTCAGAACGCGAAGAAATATCACGAGGCCTAGCCTCTCAAGAGTCTATGCGAGAGATTGCGAAAAAGCTGTCTCGCTCTCCATCAACCATTTCCAGAGAAATCAAACGTAACGGCGGGAAAAAAGGATACCGTGCTAATAAAGCCGATGACGCCGCCTGGGAAAACGCAAAACGTCCAAAACCTTGTAAGCTCGCGGGTAACAAAGCATTATGTTTAATCATTGCTCAAAAAATGAAAGCTGCGTGGTCACCACAGCAAATTGCTGGTTGGCTTAAGCGGAAACACCCGAATAATGAGGGCTTCCAAGTGTCGCATGAAACGATATACAAAACGCTTTATGTTCAAACCCGAGGGGCGCTGAAAAAGGAGCTTCAAAAGCACCTGCGAACTAAACGAGCTGTTCGCCGCTCTCGCCAAGCAACCAATAAAGGCAGAGGGCTAGGCAAAATCATCGATGCTGTGCCTATCAGCGAAAGACCTGCTTCGGTCGAAGATAGAGCCGTCCCTGGGCACTGGGAGGGTGACTTAATACAAGGTTCAAACAACAGTTATATCGTCACGCTAGTAGAGCGCAAAACACGGTATGTCATGCTGGCCAAAGTGCCTAACAATAAGACCAAAACCGTAATAAAAGCACTAATCAAACAATCGAAAAAGCTACCCACAGAGCTTTATAAATCACTTACCTGGGATAGAGGTGCGGAGCTATCAAACCATAAACAATTCACGCTAGCGACCGATATACAGGTCTATTTCTGCGACCCTAAGTGTCCATGGCAACGTGGTTCGAATGAGAACACCAACAGATTGTTGCGACAATATTTCCCAAAAGGTACTGACTTGAGCGTACATTCTCAGTTACGATTGAATCAGGTCGCAAGACAACTTAATGAAAGACCGAGAAAGACGCTAGAATATGAAACACCTGCTGAACGATTTAATGAGTGTGTTGCGTCCATCGGTTGAACTCACAGCACAAAACGGTCATTCGAGCCCACTCTGAAATCCTTCCTCAGTCGTATTAATTCAATTTAGTAACCGACAAACGATTGCTGTGCCATTTTAAATTCAGACAGATAGTAATTTGCTTGGTGAGGGATTACTTACTTAAAGCACGGAAGACCTCGTGTTGATTAAAAAAGCTTCTGTCTTTTTTAAAAACTTCTATCTTTTTTTAAAGAAGCGCGAATCGCACCTCTTCATTATGGGGAGACTGTTACGGGGTAAATTTAGGCGAGAAATTCCTAAAACCATGTAATATTCCTGAAATCGACTGATTTTGACACAAAATTTCTTTAGCAGCCAGTAAGTATGCCTTTTTGGAATAAAAAATGGTTATCTATTCTTTTAAGTTTTACTGAGCAATGTTTATCCTTTAGCCATTATTCTTCCATCTCTATTTATGGGCAATACATGTTGGTTAAAGCAAACAATGATAACGCTGCCAGTTTGAGTGCCGATCAGCTCAAGCAGTTACAGCAGGTTATCCATCAATATTCGCCATTGCAACTGGCGTGGGCCAGTGGTTATCTGGCTGCCAAAAGTGAAGGCGAGGGGGGCGCTGCGCTTCCGGCTGCTGCCGCTCAAGCTCAGTCGCGTCTTACCATTTTATATGGTTCACAAACCGGTAACGCCAAAGGGGTTGCTGAAAAGGTGCTGCAAAATGCCGAGTCGTTGGGGATTGCCGCCACACTGGTTAACATGGGCGATTACAAGCCAAAAAATATCAAGAATGAAACCCATTTATTGATCATCACCAGTACCAATGGTGAGGGTGAGCCACCTGATGATGCCATGGCTTTACATGACTTCTTATCTTCCAAACGAGCGCCTAAGCTCGAAAGCTTGCAGTATTCTGTACTGGCACTTGGCGATTCAAGCTATGAATTTTATTGTCAGACAGGTAAAGACTTTGACCAGTATCTGGAAAAGCTAGGCGCTAGTCGATTATCTGAACGTGTTGATTGTGATGTAGATTATCAATCTGACTCTGATGTCTGGCAAACCGCTCAGCTTGAAAAAGTAAAAGAGCTATTTGCCGCCAATACCGCTCAGGTTGTGCAACTTCCGGTTGCCGGTAATGAAGCAGCAAGCTCAATACACGCTAGCCCTTATACCAAGGAAAGCCCATACACTGCGGTTATTCTTGAAAATCAGAAAATTACCGGTCGCGATTCTAACAAGGTGGTACAACACCTGGAAATTGATTTAGGTGAAAGTGGCATTCAATATCAACCGGGTGATGCCCTTGGGATCTGGCCGAAGAATTCAAAAGCGGCAGTAGCTGCGCTTATCGAAACTCTATCCCTATCGCATGATGAACCCGTTGCCATTGATGGTGTAGAGCTGTCATTGGCAGAAGCACTTTCCAGCAAGCGTGAAATTGGCCCTCTAGCCAAAGCTACGCTAATTCGTTGGCAACAGGTATCGAATAGTGACGAGCTTGCGCAGTTGCTAGCCGATGGCAACAAAGCCCGTGTACTTATCAATCAAAAGCAGTTTATTGATGTTGTGAAGCTTTACCCTGGCAGTGTATCAGCACAAGCCTTGGTAGAATTACTTCCGGCGTTGACGCCTCGTCTATATTCAATTGCATCCTCGCAGCAAGAGGTGGATGAAGAAGTGCACTTAACCGTGGGACTGATGCAATTTGACATCGACGGCGAGTTACGTGCGGGTACAGCTTCTTCATATTTGATTGAGCAATTGCAGGCGGATGATGAAATTGACGTGTTTATTGAGCACAACAATAACTTTCGTTTACCCGAAAATGACAGCACCGATGTCATTATGATTGGTCCGGGTACGGGAGTCGCACCCTTCCGTGCTTTTGTACAGGAGCGCAGTGCGCGCGATGCCGATGGTAAAAGCTGGTTATTCTTCGGTGATCAAACCTTTACTCAGGACTTTCTTTATCAAACCGAATGGCAGGCTTATTTGAAATCCGGTGAGCTGAGTCGTCTAGATGTCGCTTTTTCACGTGATCAGGAACAAAAAGTCTACGTTCAGCACAAGCTAAAGCAAAATGCACAAGCAGTGTATCAGTGGCTAGAGCGAGGCGCACATTTATATATTTGTGGTGATATGTCACGTATGGCGAAAGATGTTCACCAGGCATTGGTTGAGATCATTGCCGAACAAGGTAGCAAAAGCGAACAGCAAGCAGAAGACTATTTGAAACAAATGCGAATTGAAAAACGCTATCAAAAGGACGTTTATTAATGAAAGGCAATATTCCAGAAGACGTTATTGTCCAGGGTACCTTGGCTGAAAACGAACGGATAAAAACCGAGAGTAATCATCTGCGCGGTACCATAGCCAACGATCTAACCGATGAAATCACCGGTGGTTTTACGTCTGATAACTTTCAGTTAATACGTTTTCACGGCATGTACCAGCAAGACGACCGTGATATTCGTGCTGAGCGTACCAAGCAAAAATTAGAACCACTGCATAATGTGATGCTGCGTGCTCGTATGCCAGGTGGTGTGATTACCCCTGAGCAGTGGTTAGCTATCGATACTTTTGCCGACGATCACACCAGTTACGGTAGTATCCGCTTAACTACTCGTCAGACGTTTCAGTTTCACGGGGTGTTAAAGCCGAAAATTAAATTGATGCACCAGACGCTGAACAAAATCGGTATCGACTCTATTGCTACCGCTGGCGATGTGAATCGAAATGTACTTTGTACCTCAAATCCGGTTGAGTCTAAATTGCATCAAGAAGCTTATCAATGGGCGATAAAGATTAGCGAGCATTTACTGCCTAAAACCAAAGCCTATGCAGAAATCTGGCTGGATGGTGAAAAAGTTGAGCAGACTGGCGATGATGTAGAACCTATTTTAGGCAAAACCTATCTGCCGCGTAAGTTTAAAACCACGGTTGTGATCCCGCCGCAAAATGATGTGGATGTGCACGCTAACGACCTGAACTTTGTTGCTATTGGCGATGGTGACAAGCTTATCGGATTTAACGTTCTGGTCGGTGGCGGTCTGGCGATGACCTTCGGTGATGAGTCTACATATCCTCGTCGCGCCGATGATTTCGGTTTTATTCCGCTAGAGAAAACGCTGGACGTAGCTGCCGCGGTTGTAACCACACAGCGTGATTGGGGGAATCGGGTTAATCGTAAAAACGCGAAAACCAAATACACCCTTGATCGTGTAGGTAGTGACCGTTTCAAAGATGAAGTGGAAAACCGCGCTGGTATTAAATTCGCGGCATCAAAGCCTTATGAATTTACCGAACGAGGTGATCGTATCGGCTGGGTTGAAGGTGTAGATAACAAGCATCATTTAACCTTGTTTATTGAAAATGGTCGAATCAAAGATAACGAGCTGGCACCGCTAAAAACCGGTGTGCGCAAAATCGCTGAGATCCATAACGGTGATTTTCGCATGACCGCCAACCAGAACTTGATTGTCGCCGGTGTTGATGAAGCAGATAAAGCGCGCATTGAAGACATCGCCGTAACTCACGGCTTAATGGATGCTACGGTGAGTAATCAACGTAAAAATTCCATGGCTTGTGTGGCGTTTCCAACCTGTCCGCTGGCGATGGCAGAAGCAGAGCGTTTTCTCCCCGGTTATGTGACTAAGATTGAAGGTTTGCTCGCCAAACACGGTATTGCCGATGAGCACATTATTTTCCGTGTTACCGGGTGCCCTAACGGTTGTGGCCGCGCCATGCTGGCGGAAATTGGCCTGGTTGGTCGTGGGCCGGATAAATATAACCTGTATTTGGGCGGCAATATTGCTGGTACCCGCGTACCTAAGTTGTACAAAGACAATATTAGCTCAACGGAAATCCTCGGTCTCATTGATGAACTAATTGGATTATGGGTTGCCAAGCGTAATGCTGAAGAAGCATTTGGTGACTTTGTTATTCGTGAAGGGATAGTGAAAGAAGTGAAAGTCAGTGCGACTGATTTTTATGGGTAATGATAATGACGAATCTCGCTGTAAATAATCGCTTTCCTGCTTCTTTACCGGACTCTTTGTTGCTGCAATGGAATCAGCAACTCGAACAAAAGTCGGCTGTTGAGAGAGTTGCGTGGGCATTAGAAAACCTGCCCACTCACTTTGCTCTGACCTCAAGCTTTGGCATTCAGTCTGCGGTCATGTTGCATATGATGACACAAATTCAACCGAACATTCCGGTCATCCTTACCGATACGGGCTATCTGTTTGATGAAACGTATCGCTTTATTGATGAATTAACCCAGCGGTTTAATTTGAACTTGCATGTTGTTCGAGCTGATATTTCTCCAGCCTGGCAGCGCGCTCGCTATGGCGAACAATGGCAGCAGGATGATGAAGCCCTAAAAGACTATAACCAGCGCAATAAAGTGGAACCATTAGAGCGCGGCCTTGAACAACTGAATGTGAATACCTGGTTTTCCGGGGTACGTCGCAGTCAAACCGATCATCGTAAGAGCTTGTCTGTGTTACAGGTGATCCGCGGTCGCTTTAAAGTGCATCCCATCATAGACTGGAGCAATAAACAGATTCATGAATATCTGACCACCAACAACTTGCCTTACCATCCACTTTGGGAGCAAGGCTATGTCTCTGTTGGTGACAGACATTCAAGCTTACCTTTGTCTGAGCAAATGGACGAGCAGGACACTCGCTTTAACGGCATGCAACGCGAATGTGGTTTGCATACCGATGGCGATGGGATCTAGCGGGAGCTGAAGCGCCCGCGAGTATATACAGGTCGCGGGTTTCAGGATAAGCACCTCAATTTTTCGTCATTCTCTGCCAAAACAGGGAATCTGTGGTCACCGGTTGAACGGCGGCTATGTGCTAGGAATCGGTTGTTAGCAATTGCTGATATACAAGACGTGGAGGTGACTAAAACAAAAAAGGAGCTGTTAAGCTCCCTTTTTAAAGAATAAACGATCCCGCTAAGGCTATAAAACTGGGGCGATTACCAGAGATACAATTGCCATAACATTAATCAGGATATTCATTGACGGACCAGAGGTATCTTTAAACGGGTCACCAACGGTGTCACCGACTACGGTTGCTGCATGGGTCTCTGAACCTTTACCGCCTAAATTACCTTTTTCAACGTACTTCTTCGCGTTATCCCAGGCACCACCGGCATTCGCCATCATCAACGCCATAAGAACACAGCCTAATAAAGCACCGCCTAATGTGCCGCCTAAGGCTTGTGGGCTTAATCCAAATCCGACGATTACCGGAACGGCTACTGCCACGATGCCAGGAAGGATCATTTTCTTCAGGGCGGCAGTCGTTGCAATATCAACGCAACGGGCGGTATCAGGCTCCGCTTTGCCTTCCAGTAAACCATCAATCTCTTTGAATTGACGACGAATCTCATGAATCATCGTAAATGCAGCATCACCCACAGCGGTCATGGTAATTGAGGCGATAAAAAATGGCACCATACCGCCAATAAACAAGCCAATTAACACTTGTGGATCGCCTAAGTGCAGGCTGAAATCGCCAAGCTTTTGTCCCATTGTTTCGACGTAAGCGGCAATAATGGCAAGTGCAGCCAGAGCTGCTGCGCCTATCGCAAAACCTTTACCAATGGCCGCAGTAGTATTGCCTAATTCGTCCAATGAATCGGTAATTTTTCGGGTTTCTTCACCAAGTCCTGCCATTTCCGCAATGCCACCGGCATTATCGGCAACAGGCCCATAAGCATCTATCGCCATGGTGATCCCCACTGTGGCCAGCATACCAACGGCGGCGATACCTACACCATAAAGTCCTGCCAGATGAGTCGATGTAAAAATAATGGCGCAAATAGTGAGGATCGGCACCACAACGGATTCCATACCAACAGAAAGGCCGGTGATCATTACCGTTGCTGGACCAGTTTCTCCGGCCCGGGCAATTTTTCTAACGGGCGAGCTCGAGGTGTAAAATTCCGTGACCAGGCCGATAATGATACCGCCGATAGCCCCAATCAATACAGCTCCCCACACAGCGGAATTGATCCCGAACCATGCAACCATAAAATACGATGCAGCGATGAAGATGAGCGCAGCGGAAATTGTACCGGCTCGCAGCGCCAGTTCGGCTTTGCTCCCCGACATGATTTTGACAATTATAATTCCAACAATGGAGCAGACCAGGCCAAGAGATGCCAGCATTAACGGCAATGCCATTAATGCATTGCGATCACCGAGTAAGTCGACGGCCATGGTTGAGGCAATAGCTATAGATGCAATCATCGAACCACAGTAAGATTCGAAAATATCTGAACCCATGCCAGCAACATCGCCGACATTATCACCAACATTGTCGGCAATTACCCCCGGATTTCTCGGATCATCTTCTGGAATACCCGCTTCAATCTTGCCGACTAAATCCGCACCAACGTCCGCACTTTTTGTAAATATGCCGCCTCCAACACGAGAGAATAACGCAACAGTGGAAGCGCCCATGCCAAAACCGTGAATATAGTGAGTGGTTTCTGGATCACCACCAAAATACCAATACAGGGTTCCCAGACCAATTAAACCTAGTGAGGCAACGCAAAGTCCCATTACGGAGCCGCCAAAAAAAGCGACAGTTAGTGCCGGACCTGCGCCCTGTTCATGAGCGGCATTGGTGGTTCTGACATTGGCTTTGGTGGCTGTAAACATTCCGATATACCCGGCCAAAGCCGATGAAATCGCACCCACAAAAAAGGCCAACGCTGTATTTGGACTAACGAAAAAATAAAGAAGTACAATAAGCACCAAGGAAAATATCGCAAGCATCTTATATTCTCGATGCATAAAAACCATGGCGCCAAGATGAATTTGATTGGCGATTTTCTCTAATTTTTCGCCGCCAGGTTTGTAGGACTTGATTATGGTGTAGAGAATAAACGCGAATATCAGGCCGACCAGGCCCAGGACAGGTGGTAGATAAAGTAGATTATCCATAGAATCCCCATTGTTCTTGTTATCACAGGTTTGTTGTAACCTATTCTTATATTAGTTGGTATTTAGATCTCTATTGAGTTACCGATAAGACAACATGGACAGTCGGTGGAACCCCGATAGTAAACAGCTAACCTTGGATGTATCCCCAAAATGCAGGGCAATACAAAGACTGCAAACCTCGGTTTTAACTACCTTGATCGCGGACGATCAATTATTACATTACTCTTAGTTCAGCAAAAAGTGTAGTCAATCTTCGCCATTGTTGAGAGTTTTAAACAAAATTTCCTGAAAATATTGCTTGTTTTCTCAGCGAATATCTCGAATTTAAATTTTAACTGGGTATAATAACGCCCTTTAAAAAATCCAGCCTAACTAGTAGGAAGAGCCATGAGCCTTAACAAAGTACCTGCAGGTAAAAATTTGCCTGATGAAATTAATGTAATCATTGAAATTCCGGCTCACGCCGATCCGGTAAAATATGAAGTTGATAAAGATTCTGGTGCTATTTTTGTAGACCGCTTCATGTCAACGTGCATGCACTACCCAACTAACTATGGCTATGTTCCGCATACGCTATCTTTAGATGGTGACCCGGTAGACGTTTTAGTTCCTACGCCATTTCCATTAATGCCGGGTGCCGTCATTCGGTGTCGTCCGATTGGTGTTTTGAACATGACCGATGAATCTGGTGAAGATGCGAAAGTACTGGCTGTTCCAGTAGATAAGTTATCAACCATCTATCGTGGTATTGATGAAGCGACGGATATGCCTGAGTTGTTGCTTAACCAAATTGCTCACTTCTTTGAGCACTATAAAGATCTTGAGCCTAACAAATGGGTGAAGATTGAAGGTTGGGCGGATGCTCAAGCGGCCAAAGACGAAATTATATCCAGCGTAAAGCGTTATGACGAAGCCGAAGAAAAACCGGCGTTCTAAATAAACTAATCGCTATCGATATAAAAGCACCTACGGGTGCTTTTATTGTTTTTATCCCCCAGTGTTAATGTCTAAATCCCTGATAATCCCGGTTTTCGCTTTTCTGTTAGTGATATCTTATGTTACCAATTTTTATCGTTGGCTCTGAATCGTAAAGTTTAAACGCCGAATTAAAACACCTGTTTAAAAAAACTTGCTTTGCTTAACGGGACAAGGCAAACTCAGACGTCTAGAATTAATACCAATTCGCCTCAATCAGTGTTCAGTCAACGAGAATTTTAAATCTCTGTAGGTCTTAAAGATGTGCTGTCAGTCATTGTTTTGGAAAATTTCCAGCGTGATAAGCAGTAGATGAAAACCTGAATGCATTTTGAATTGATCCCAAAGTTGGGTGGATAGGTATAAACCAAATTCTCGTTACAACAAGACAATCCTCATATTCAAAGAAGGAGTTTCGGCATGTTATATCAAGGCGACAGCCTAACTGCCCAGTTACTCGACGATGGTATCGTTGAGTTGCAATTCAATGCCAAAGGTTCAGTAAATGTTCTTAATCTGGCAACGTTACAAGAATACAAGCAAGCCATTGAAGCTATCGCTGCCAGCAGTGAAGCCAAAGGTGTTGTCGTAACCTCTGCAAAATCCTCATTTATTGCCGGTGCTGATATTACGGAATTTACGGAAATGTTTAAAACGCCAGACGATGAAATCGCCGGTGTGTTTAAAAGCAGTAGTGATATTTTTGATCAGTTTGAAGATTTGCAAGTGCCCACTGTTGCGGCCATTACAGGCTTTGCGTTAGGCGGAGGATGCGAGACGGCATTGGTGTGTGATTATCGTATTGCCGATACTACCGCACGCATTGGTTTGCCTGAAGTTAAATTGGGTTTAATGCCTGGCTTTGGTGGTACGGTGCGTTTACCGAGAATTATCGGTGTAGATAATGCGCTGGAATGGATGACAACAGGTAAGCCCTATAAAGCTCAGGAAGCTCTGTCATTTAACGCCATTGATGCTGTTTCAGCGCCAGAAGACCTGCGCGACTCGGCAATCAAAATGTTAAAGCAAGCCATAGCGGGCTCATTGGACTGGAAAGCCAAACGTCAGGAAAAACTTGAGTCAGTTAAGCTTTCTGAAATAGAACACATTATGAGTTTCAATACGGCTAAAGGTATGGTTGCCGCTAAAGCGGGTAAGCATTATCCAGCACCAATGGCCATGGTGAAATTATTGGAGAAATCCGTTCTTCTTGACAGAACTCAAGCCATGCTAATGGAAAACCAGGCATTTGGTTTGTTGGCTAAAACCGATGCTGCTGCCGCTCAGGTTGGTTTGTTTTTATCGGACCAGGTGGTCAAAGGCAAAGCTAAAAAAGCCGCAAAATCTGTGACTAACCAAGTTCAACGAGCTGCCGTATTAGGTGCGGGTATCATGGGGGGCGGTATCGCCTATCAATCGGCTTACAAAGGTACGCCGATTGTGATGAAGGATATCAATAATAAAGCACTTGATTTAGGTTTAAGCACGGCTGCCGATATTCTAGGTAAGCAGGTTGAACGTGGTCGTCTGAATGCGAAGAAAATGGCCTCGGTGTTGAACAATATTACGCCGAGCCTTAATTATGACAGCATTAAAGATACGGATATCGTCGTCGAAGCGGTTGTAGAAAACCCCAATGTAAAAGCGGCGGTGTTAAAAGAAGTGCAAGGTGTGGTTTCCGATAGTGCAATAATCACCTCGAATACGTCAACCATCTCCATCGATTTACTGGCCAAAAGTATGAGTAAGCCAGAACGTTTTTGCGGCATGCACTTCTTTAACCCGGTGCACAAAATGCCACTTGTTGAAGTTATCCGTGGTAAAGATACCAGTGACGAAACCATAGCAAGTGTGGTTGCTTATGCTGCGAGCATGGGGAAATCACCTATCGTCGTCAACGATTGTCCGGGTTTTTATATTAACCGTGTTCTGTTCCCCTATCTGGCAGGTTTCAGCCAATTGGTCTTAGATGGTGCTGACATTGCAACCGTCGACAAAGTGATGGAAAAAGAGTTTGGCTGGCCTATGGGACCTGCTTATCTACTTGATGTCGTTGGCTTGGATACGGCCAATCATTGTACACATGTGATGGCCGATGGTTTTCCAACTCGTATGGCACAAATTGAAAATGATCCCATCTCGTTGCTTGTAAACGATAGCCGTTATGGTCAGAAAAATGGTGTTGGATTCTACGAATACTCTAAAGACAAACGAGGACGTCCGCAAAAGGTACTCAGTCAGGATAGTTTGAACATGCTGGCGGCGGTATCAAAGCAAGGCGTTGAATTTGGTAAAGATGAAATTATCGCACGCCTGATGATCCCGATGGTTAATGAAACGATTCGTTGTTTAGAAGAAGGAATTGTTGCAAGTGCCGCAGAAGCGGATATGGGGATGATTTATGGTCTTGGTTTCCCACCATTTAGAGGTGGTCCAATTCGTTATCTTGAAACCCTGGGTTTGAATGAGTTTATCGCAATGGCTGATCAATACGCCCACTTAGGTGAATACTATCAGGTCACTGATGGATTACGCGAAATGGCCGCATCAGGTAAGTCGTATTTTTCAACGGATGTTAAAAAAGGTTAAGGGAGCACAAATTATGATGAATGAAGTAGTAATTGTTGATTGCGTACGTTCACCTATGGGTCGCTCCAAAGGTGGTGTGTTCAGAAACGTGCGCGCCGAAGAGTTATCCGCGCAGCTAATGCGCTCGCTGTTAATTCGTAATCCAGCATTAGATCCGGCAGATATCGAAGATGTTATCTGGGGCTGTGTAAAACAAACAAAAGAACAGGGTTTTAATATAGCTCGCAATGCTGCTCTGATGGCAGGCATCCCTAAACAAGTGGCTGGTGTCACTATTAACCGGTTATGTGGTTCTTCGATGCAGGCGCTGCATGATGCGTCTACCAGCATTATGGCTGGTATTGGTGACGTTTACCTAATCGGTGGTGTCGAGCATATGGGCCATGTGCCCATGATGTATGACATCGATTTCGCACCAGCGATGGCCAAATATATGGCCAAGGCAGCGGGCAATATGGGACTTACGGCGGAACTATTAGGTCGCCAACACGGGATTACACGTGCAATGCAAGATGAATTTGCCGCACGTTCTCATCAGCGTGCTCATGCCGCGCACCTTGAAGGTCGCTGGGCCAATGAGATTGTGCCGATTGCTGGCCACGATCAACAAGGCGCATTAACCATGGTCGATTTTGATGAAGTTGTACGCCCTGAATGCACCGTTGAAAGTTTATCTGGCTTGCGACCGGTGTTTGATCCGGTAAATGGCACGGTGACAGCCGGTACGTCATCGGCTATCTCTGATGGCGCAAGTGCCATGCTGGTGATGTCAGCGGCCAAAGCAAAGCAACTTGGCTTAACCCCTCGCGTTAAAATACGTGGCATGGGTGTTGCGGGTTGTGATCCTGCGACTATGGGCTTTGGTCCTGTACCAGCGACCAAGAAAGCATTAAAACGTGCTGGCCTATCTATTGCGGATATTGAACTGGCGGAATTTAATGAGGCTTTTTCAGCCCAGGCACTATCCTGTATTAAGTCATTAGGCATGCTTGACCAGTTAGATGATAAAATTAACCTAAATGGTGGGGCCATTGCCCTAGGCCATCCCTTAGGTTGCTCAGGTTCACGCATTTCTGGAACCTTGATCAATTTAATGGAGTCTAACGATGTAAATATTGGCCTGGCAACGATGTGCATTGGTTTAGGTCAGGGAATCGCGACGGTCTTTGAACGCGTCTAAGTGATGCAGTTCGAATGCTGCTAAGATAAAAAAGCCAGCGTTAGCTTAACACCATTCAGTTAAGAGCCTCTTTTCTGAATGGGGTAGCGGGTTTTATTGATACGAACGGTCCTTTTCTTGGGCCGTTTTCTTTTTTCGGGCAAGATAAACTTCTTAACGTTTTCTCGCATGGCCCTTAATTTTTTAGGGATACTTCC
>NZ_JBHZSG010000007.1:0-150077 GCF_043642205.1 Thalassotalea litorea
CCGAACTCAGAAGTGAAACGCAATTGCGCCGATGGTAGTGTGGGGGTTCCCATGTGAGAGTAGGTCATCGCTAGGCTCCTAATTAACGCAAAAAGCCCACTCGATTGAGTGGGCTTTTTGCGTTAATAGAGCCGAGAAAACTTACTTTCGGGAACGCATGTGAGAGCAGCTCTGCGACGTTTAACCATCCATGAAACGTCGCTTTACCGTCCATCCCTGGACATAATCGCTAGGCCGAGTAAATATTAAATATCGGTTGAAGAATCAGAAAATTATAAAGCCCGCTCATTTGAGTGGTCTTTTTGCGTTAATAGGGCCGAGAAAACTTACTTGCGGGACGCATGTGAGAGCACCTCTGCGACGTTTTACCATCCATGAAACGTCGCTTTACCGTCCATCCCTGGACATCGTCGAAAAGTTGCTCCTCGATAACTGCTCCTGCGTTATTCTACCTGCATACATCCATGTATTTGTGCATATTCGACATTCACTACATCCCTGTAGCTTTGCGACGTTTTACCATCCATGAAACGTCGCTTTACCGTCCATCCCTGGACATAATCGCTAGGTCGCGTAAATATTCAATATTAGTTGATGTGTCATAGATAAAGTAACCCGCTCATTTGAGTGGGCTTTTCGCGTTTGAGGGAAGCTAGCGCAGGTGGAGAAAATACTCCCTGCGTCGCATTTTTGGGTGGAGTCTACCGAGGAGGTAGTAAACGCTCTCACCGTCGCGTTTAGGTTGCCCATTCTTCGAAATGCTTAGTATTTCGACTCCATCCTCAAAATGTCTTTTATTTTGACTCCTCCCTAAAACGCAGTAGCAATGCGTTATTGCGTTTTACTCCCTCGGCGCAGCAAATCATTAACCTGTACCGTCATTCCCAGACACTACTGGGAATCTAAAGTAAAAGCAGATCCCCACTTTCGTGAGGATGACGGAAGGGCTGAGGATAACGGGCGGGTGAGGATGACGAAGTTGTCACCTAAAAACCTGCTGGAACTAAGGTTTTATCCACCCGCGAAGCCTCCACCTTCGAATCGTTTTTTGGTTCGACTCCTCCCTAAAACGCAGTAGCAATGCGTTATTGCGTTTTACTCCCTCGGCGCAGCAAATCATTAACCTGTACCGTCATTCCCAGACACTACTGGGAATCTAAAGTAAAAGCAGATCCCCACTTTCGTGAGGATGACGGAAGGGCTGAGGATAACGGGCGGGTGAGGATGACGAAGTTGTCACCTAAAAACCTGCTGGAACTAAGGTTTTATCCACCCGCGAAGCCTCCACCTTCGAATCGTTTTTTGGTTCGACTCCACCTTCGAATCGTTTTTTGGTTCGACTCCACCCTCAAAATGTCTTTTATTTTGACTCCGCCCTAAAACGCAGTAGCAATGCGTTATTGCGTTTTACTCCCTCGGCGCAGCAAATCATCAACCTGTACCGTCATTCCCAGACACTACTGGGAATCTAAAGTAAAAGCAGATCCCCACTTTCGTGAGGATGACGGAAGGGCTGAGGATAACGGGCGGGTGAGGATGACGAAGTTGTCACCTAAAAACCTGCTGGAACTAAGGTTTTATCCACCCGCGAATCGTTTTTGATTCGACTCCAGCCTCAACACACCCTATCTGTTGGCCCCTTCTCTAACAAAAGGGACATCGTCAGATCTCCCCTTTACCTCCGTTTTCCATTACACTAAGTTAACATTTTTTTCATTTGCCCTTCTTATGAGTAATCTTGGCTTAGCGATAGTATTTTTGACCGCTGCGGTAATTGCCGTACCCTTTTTCACCCGCTTTAAACTTGGTTCAATACTCGGTTATCTGGCTGCAGGCATTATTATCGGCCCATCGGTTTTAGGCTTAATCAGTGACCCGGATCAGATTCTTCATTTCGCTGAATACGGCGTTGTGTTTTTGCTGTTTATTATTGGCCTGGAGCTAGACCCACAAAAACTATGGCGGATGCGAAATGACATTTTATTTATAGGTGGCGGGCAACTATTAATCACCACCTTGGTGATCTTTGGTGCCGTATTTTGGCTGCTACATGATGGCTTCAAAGTGCCATTGATTGTTGGCATGGCTTTAGCGTTATCCTCAACCGCATTCGCCATTCAATTAATGACGGAAAGGCGAGTCCTTAATACGCCGGTTGGCCAAAAAGGCTTTTCTATCTTACTCATGCAGGATATCGCGGTAATTCCTATTTTGTTATTGGTTGAAGCCCTGGCGGGTCGTTCCAATCCTGATGCTCCTGCCTGGTGGGTTTCAATCGCCGCTATTGTCTTCGTGTTGTTATCAGGGCGCTATTTTGTCAATCCATTTCTTCGTACCATGTCTAGATATGGTAGCAGTGAAGTGATGACCGCATCGGCTTTATTGATCGTAATGGCGACAGCATTATTGATGCAAATGGTCGGCTTATCAATGGGGATGGGCGCATTTACAGCCGGTATTCTATTGGCAAATTCAAGCTTTCGGCATCAGATGGAAGTGGAAATATCACCGTTTAAAGGCTTATTGCTGGGGTTATTCTTCATTGCTGTGGGGATGAAGTTAGACTTGGGTCTGTTATTAAAGGAACCTGGCATTATCATTGGTGCGGCGGTCGCCTTAATGGCGATGAAAACGTTAATCATTTATGGTTTGATTCGTTCTAGTACTGGATTAAAACGAGAGAAATTTAAATTGGCATTGATGTTATCACAAGGTGGGGAATTCGCTTTTGTGATTATGAGTTTCGCACTCAATCAAGGGGTTATTGATGGTGGTATGAACAATATGATTACTATCGTTGTTAGCCTGTCGATGGCATTGACGTCGCCTTTAATCTTATTGGTAGATAAGGTATTAAAAACCAGCGGTAGCGATCAAAACTATGATCAGGAAAAGGTGAGTCACGAACCTGAAGTTATCATTGCCGGTTTTGGTCGATTTGGACAAATCACCGGTCGAATCTTAACGGCAAACCGCATTAAATTTACCGCGCTTGATTACAACGCCGAGCATATCGAATTTGTAAGACAGTTCGGCAACAAAGTGTTCTTTGGCGATGCAACTAACTTAAAATTATTACAGGCAGCCGGTTTAGAGCATGCGAAAATCATGTTCATCGCGGCAGATAGTGATAAGCACGGTTTCGCAATTGCAAAAACTGTACGTGAACACTATCCAAATTTGAAAATAATCGCTCGAGCGAAAAGTCGGTTGAGTGTATTTAAGTACCGTGAAATGGGCGTAGAAACGACCGTTCGTGAAATGTTTGAAGGGAGTTTAAAAGCGGCGCAAATTGTATTGGAAGAATATGGTATTGATGAAGGCCGTGCGGAGTTTATGGTGAAGGTTTTCCGACGTCATGATGAAGAAATGCTGGAGCAAGCCTATCAGGCAAATGATAGATATGACTTTAATGAAGTATTAAAGGTTAGCCGCAAAGGCCGGGAGGAGTTAGAGTCTCTCTTTAATGGCGATAAGCTGGATTAATGGTATGGAAAAAATTCTGGTCAGTAGCTGTTTTCTCGGCAATCGAGTTCGTTATGATGGTAAGGCTAAAGCCTTGCTACATCCGCAATTGCAAACCTGGAAACAGCAAGGACGATTGGTCGTTATTTGCCCGGAAGTTGCTGGAGGTTTAACTGTGCCAAGGTCGCGGGCCGAACAGCAATCTGACCATGTTGTTGATGAACACGGCAAGGATGTTACTCAAGAATTTAAAGCGGGTGCTCAACATGCATTGAGTTTATGTCAGCAATATAACATCAAGTTTGCTCTGCTTAAGGAGTATTCACCGTCCTGCGGTTCAAAAAAAATATATGATGGAACGTTTTCTGGAAAAAAAATTCCTGGTAAGGGCGTCACCGCAGCGCTGCTGCATCAGCATAATATAAACGTATTTAGCGAAGAATCAGTGGAACAGCTGATCGCAATCGTTAATCAACAAGAAGGTAGCAATTAGTGAAGTTAATGAATTCTTTTATGGTGTTAACCATAACGCTCGGACTTACGGCTTGTAGTTCATCAACAACGACACAGAACAACCATTCTGATCGTTCATCTGTAAGTTCAACGAAGCAAAACAAGGCGTTAACGAATGCCGATCAGCAACTTGCAAAAATTATCTCCGATGAGCAATCATACCAAGATAGCCTTAATCCTTTTCAAAAAAACAGTGATCAGCTCTACTATGATGTTTCACCTCAAGCACTAGAAGCGCAGTTTCAACAGCACCTGATATTTAAACAAGGGTTAGATAATATTGATGTTACGAATTTGTCTCCAGAGAATCGAATTAACCATACAATTTTATTGTATAAACTAAATAATCAGATTGATAACTACCGCTTTAAAGAGCATTACATGCCACTTACCGCGGAAGCGGGTTTCCATGCTTACCTTCCCTATATGGTTGATCGCTCATCGTTCAAAACCGTTGAGGACTATGATACTTATTTAGCCCGATTGAATTATGTACCTGAGTATTTTCAACAACAGATTGCCTGGATGCAGCTTGGCCTGGATACCGGTCGTACTCAACCAAAAGTTGTACTAAAAGGGTTTGAAGACAGTATCAGTGCATTTATTGTTGAAGACGCAGAAACCAGCTCGTTTTATCGTCCTTTTACACAATTCCCTGAGCATTTTGATCAACCCACTCAGCAACGTTTGTCTGAGCAAGGCAAAAAGGCAATATTGGATGTGATTAATCCAACCTATCAAGGCTTTTATCGCTTTATGGTTGAGGACTATATCCCAAATGCTAGAAGTAATATTGCCGCCACATCATTACCAGACGGGCAAAATTTCTATCAAAATCGTATCGAATATTACACCACCTTAGATCTTAGCGCGGAAGAGGTACATCAGATTGGCTTAGAGGAAGTCGCGCGTATTCGCGCACAAATGGAACAAATTATTGATCGTGTTGGTTTTCAAGGCAGCTTCGCCGAGTTTGTGGAGTTTTTGCGCACCGATCCAAGATTTTATGCGAAGAGCGCAACCGAGCTGTTAAAAGAAGCCTCTTACATTGCTAAAAAGATGGATGCTCAGCTTCCGAAGCTTTTTAAAACCTTACCTCGCACACCCTACGGTGTCGTGCCAGTACCAGCGAGTATTGCACCTAAATATACAACGGGACGATATTCAGGGCCGAGTCGTGATGATCAAGCGGGTGAATATTGGGTAAATACCTATGCGTTGGACCGTCGACCCTTATATGTATTAGAAGCGCTCACCTTACACGAAGCGGTTCCAGGACACCATTTACAAGGTTCAATCGCCAGAGAAATGGAAAATGTGCCGAAATTCAGGCAGCGTACTTATATTTCCGCATTTGGCGAAGGTTGGGGGTTGTATAGTGAGTATCTGGGGATTGAAGCGGGTTTTTATCAGGACCCCTATTCTGATTTTGGCCGCCTGACCTATGAAATGTGGCGTGCAGCGAGACTCGTTGTGGATACCGGCATGCACAGCATGGGTTGGTCACGGGATAAAGCTATGAACTTTTTAGCCAGCAATACGGCATTATCCTTACATAATGTCAGAACCGAAATTGATCGCTATATCTCCTGGCCGGCACAGGCGCTTTCCTATAAATTAGGGGAAATCAAAATCAAGGCACTACGTGCAAAAACTGAGCAGGCTTTAGGAAAAGAGTTTGATTTGCGTGAATTCCATGATGAGATTTTGAAAAACGGTTCCCTACCCTTGTCATTATTAGAAACATTGATTGACGAATATATCGAAAGCGAGAAATCTCAGCTTAATTAACATTAAATTATTGCTCACACATTGAGCAGCCAACAGTTATTGAGTGCTCGTCTCTAATAGAGGCGGGCCATTACAATCTAAAGGAGTGAAACCCTGATGCTACCCTCTCCATAGCAAAAAGCCTGAAAACGCATGGTTGGGGTAAGATTTTTTGAAAATAGAAAATAGAAAATAGAAAATTTGCGATTTGTTGGTGCTTGAGTATAAGGGTATTTTCAACAGAAGAGATGTTTGGAATCAAGAGATAAGACAAGGCGCGCAAAGTTACACAATCAATAGACAGGTTACGCTTTATAGGAAAAGCCCCCACTATTTCTTACTCGGCGGTTCCGCTGTCATAAGTAGCTAATTTATACCATGAACTTATATAAATTAATTACCCTTAGACCGGTAACTTTGCGTCCCTAGCTTTCACTAGGTTTGCCTTGGACGAGCTTGTCAGCTCTTGATTGTTATTATATGGATCGAATTCCTTGTGTAAACCCCTTAATGCAATTTATTTTTAACATTATTGCGCGCTTGATCGTAACTATATGAAAATATTAGATAAAAAAGATTAAAAAAATGTGTGTTTTTTGATCGAAGATAAAGGTTTGTTGATGGATTGTTAAAAAGTGTAATCCAATTGTACCTAATTGTGCGGGATTTTTATGAAACTGCTGTGTTGTAAGTGATAGAATTTATTAGGTTCGTAGAAATTACATTAGGAAACTTTAATGAGTAACGTGTTAACTGAGCTTTTGGGCTTGTTAAGTCTGGAAAAGCTCGATACCAATTTGTTTTTGGGCCAAAGCCAGGATTTAGGTTTTAAAGCTGTATTTGGCGGTCAGGTGATTGGTCAGGCGTTATCTGCGGCTAAGCAAACGCTAACGGATGAGCGTAACCTACACTCATTTCACTGTTACTTTTTAAGGCCAGGCGATGCCAGTAAGCCAATCTCCTATTTAGTGGATATTACCCGAGATGGTAAAAGTTTTAGTACACGCCGGGTCCAAGCCATGCAAAACGGTAAAATTATTTATAATATGATGGCGTCATTTCAAATCGAAGAGCAAGGTTTCGAGCACCAGGATGAGATGCCAGAGGTGAGTCAGCCAGAAGATCTGCAAAGCTTACATGAATTGCAGCTCAGATATAAACCCCATATTCCCGAACATCTGCACAGTACTATTTTCGCGGAGCGTCCTATTGAATTTCGGCCGGTTAAAGAATATGACTGGCTAAACCCGAAAACATCGGAAGCTCGCAATCAAGTGTGGATGCGCGCTAAAGGGGATTTAGGCGATGACCCTAGAATTCATCGCTACGTTCTTGGTTATGCTTCTGATTATAATTTTCTGCCGACGTCAGTGCATCCCCATGGAAAGAATATCTGGTCGAAAGATTTCCAGATAGCCACCATTGATCATGCCATGTGGTTCCACCGCTCTTTCAGGTTTGATGATTGGTTGCTCTATGATATTGATAGCCCGTCGGCCAGCGGTGGCCGAGGCTTGGTACGCGGTAAAATATTTGACCGTCAGGGACGCCTGGTTGCGTCTACGATACAAGAAGGGGTAATTCGCCAGTATTAAAACTGGCGAGTTCTATCAATGCCGTAAGGCATTTTGCCAGTCGTAACCTGTGGGGCTTTGAAATAAACGTAACTCAAATAGCGGAGCGATGGCGAACAGGTGGTCAAAAACATCGGCCTGAATACCCTCATAATTAATCCAGTTCGTATCATTGCTGAAAAAGTATAGTTCCAGAGATACGCCGGTTTCGCTGGGTTTTAGTTGTCTGACCATGCAGGTCATTTCCGGATGAACTTTTGGATGATTTTTCAAGTAGGCAGTGATATAGGCTCTGAATGTACCGATATTGGTTAGTTTTCTAAGATTTGGGTTGTTTTCGTCTTGCTCGCCTTTTTGCGCATTATACGCTTCGACTTCCTGATGTTTTTGTTTTAAATAAGGTGTCAGTAGTTCGACTTTCAATAGTTTTTCCAGCAATTCTGTGGAGCAAAAATGGACACTGTTTAGGTCTATCTGGATGCAACGCTTGATTCTTCGGCCACCGGAGGCGGTCATTCCGCGCCAGTTTTTAAACGATTCACTGATCAACGCGTAGGTCGGAATTGTGGTGACGGTGTTGTCCCAGTTTTTCACCTTAACTGTATTTAGCGCTATTTCCAGCACATCACCATCGGCGCCATATTGAGGCATTTCAATCCAATCGCCAGGTGCAACCATCTTATTCGCGGATATTTGCACGCTGGCCACGAGTCCTTTGATGGTATCTTGAAATACTAATAATAAAACGGCGGTTAAGGCACCCAAACCACTAAGCAGGTAAATCGGCGATTTGTCGATGATGGTGGCAATAGCTAAGATAATCGCTACCATATAGACCGCTAGCTTCAACACCTGAATGGTGGCATTTAGTGGTAAATATTTTTCTTTGCTGGATTCCTGAAACGCCGTATTGGTGACATTTAAAAGCGAACTGATGCTGCGGGCTACCTGAATCGCCAATGCGACTTTCGCAAAAATTTCAACCACGTTAAGCAACAACGCATGTTGACGAAGAAATACCGGACTGAGGACCAATAATATAGTAATGGGTACCAGCCAGGCGATACGGCTAAATACACTGTGCTGAATGAGTAAATCATCCCATTTATTGGCAGACTTACTAACCAGTTTGTGGACGAAATTGAGTACCTGATGGCGGGCAATATAAAAGCCCAGCCAACATAATGTGAGCAGAATGACGATGCCTATACCTAAAGATACTGGCTCGATGTAATCTGCTGGTAAGCCCTGCTCAACCAGCCACTGTTGTACGTTGGTAATCAAATCTATTGCCCTTTCATTCACGTCTGGTGAATTATGATATTTAATTTCAATTGGTTAAGCAAAATTGAATGCGATACTGGCTAAAGGTTTATCCCCGCCTGTTCAAGGTACTTTTGCAAAGGTGCCAATTCCGTTTCGAAATGCCGCCACTTTTCTATCGAATCCCGATAGAATCCTTGTCTGACCTGCGTTGCGCTTGCTGTCGTAGTTGCCTGATGATTTTTGTCAAATTGCAGGCATTTTTCTTCAAATTCAAGATCGCAATATGCCAGCATAGCCTTCGTTTGGTACTGCGGGTTGGCAAGTAAATCTTCATAGCGAATGGTGTAGATATGCTTTCCTAAGGTATTGAGCCAATGTTGCATCAATTGATGATGGGCAACGTAATATGCTCCAAGTTCATTTAGGTTGTAAGAGAATGGATAGCCTTGGGTAAACAAGTGTTTGTATATGGCGTAACAGGTGTCCATTGGATTTCGTTGCACCAATATCATTTTCGCGCCTGGGATGGCTCCTTTGATTAGTCCTGCATTGAGGGAGTTTAACGGTAATTTATCAATGAAATGTGATGTATTCTGCCAATAAGGCTCGGTGGATTGTAAGTAAGCTTTTCCTAGGGGGTTAAGGTTGAGTTTACGCGCACATTCAATGACTTGTAACTTATCTTTAGGCTTTACCTGTAATTGCGCCGATATTTGTTGCATTAACTGCCAGGAAAAATGATTCAATTCTCCGGCACTGGTAACCCGAGAATGATTACTCAGAATTCGTTCCACTAATGTTGAACCGGTCCGCGGCAAGCCAAAGATAAATATCGGTGTTGCACGTTGCGTCTCAGGGGGGCACGTTGAGGGTGCGGTGATGCCATTAATGAACTGACGATCAAACGTTTTGCGGATCGCCGTTAAGGCATTAATGTCACTTTTGACATCATAGCGAATGCTTTGTCGTCGACGTTGAGCGCCGATGTTTAAGCACTTAAAACTTTCCGAATAGTTTTTAAGATCTTCAAATTCCTTCGCCAGGCTATAGCAAATTTGCGATGTTTGTAGCGGGTTAAGTGCTTTTGTCTTGAGTGTGGATTGCAATTGCTGCAGATGATTGTTATCTGCGGTTTGCTTTCTTAAACTTGAGCGCAATAGCATGGCTTCCGTATCGAGCGGCGCCAATGCCAGTGCCTTGTCCAGACTGTCTTCAGAAGATTTTATGTGACCCAGGTAGCGTTGCACCGAACCTAGATTAAAATAGAGCTGAGCGCGCGACTGTGGCGCAGTTTCGATGCTAAGCATGGCCAGATAGCAAGCCTCGGCCACGCTATAGTCGGCAAGCTTATTAGCGACATCGGCCAACTCTACCAGCAAGTCCATGGAATCTGGAAACGAGGTGATTTGTGCCAATTGTTCCTTGCCGTCTGTGATTCGATTCAATAACCACAGAATATGAGCTTTGTGAATCCGCCAATGTGCAATCTGTGGCGCAATGCTAATCGCGTTTTCGATACATTGTAAGGCGTGCTCAGCGCGCTTTAACTGAAACAATAAAAAGCTATATGCATACCAGCCATGATCATAGTCTTTATACTGCTCGGTAAATTTATGGCATGCATCAAGAGCGGCTTGGGCCGAGCGTTGATTGATCAACTGCCAAATATTATCGAGCTGTTTTTCACGCTGATGATGCGACTCGGCACTTGACTGGTGGTCCAAAGTTATATGGGGAAATGTCATGAATAATTCGTTGGCTTTTTAATCTACTTTAGCGAAGTTATTGATCCTTGGGAATAGGCAAAGAAAAAGAGCCAGACTAAGCTGGCTCTTTTTAGCTTTTACAAGTCGTATTGTTAAAAACGATATGTCGCAGCTACGCCAATGGTGCGCGGCAAGCTGATATAGTCTTTTGAAGAGTTTCCATAGTAGCTCTCACTCGGATCGGTGCCCATATGTCCTTGGGTAATGACACCAGTGACCCCTTCTTCGTTGGTAATGTTCTTCACATATAAACTGATATCCCAGTTTTCGGTACTTAATCGTGTGCTTGCATTAATCAAGGTAAAACTGTCGATTTCTGCTTGGCGTGGGTTGGCATCCGGACCGCTGACATCACCATACCAGTTTAAAGAATCCGATTGGTAATACATATTTGCCTGGGTGATCCAGTACCAACCGTTATCAAGGCTGTAGGTATAATCCAGACTGAAACTTAACGTATGCTCTGGAGCCAGTGGCAGTTGTTCACCATCTTTGGCGGTGACGGATAACGGATCTTCAACCCAAACCGGAGAAGGCGTCAGAAAATCTCCGGTCAGTTCAGCGTTGACATAAGCATAGCCGAGCACATAACGAAGATCGTCACCTAAGTAACCTTCCAATTCGAGTTCCACACCCGATGTTTCCGCGGAATCACCATTAGCAACCGTAAAGAAACCCCAGGAAGATGCGGTATTCAGTTGCGGGTCCTGCCAGTCCATCAGGAATAACGACGCGGTATAACCGTGATTGTTATCTCCCAAGAATCCTTTTACTCCGACCTCATAGTTGGTGGTAGAATCTGAAAAATACTGCTGCCATTCCGGGCGCTCTTCCAGACTGCCATCAAGAGGCACAGCATTGGCGCCGCCACGGCGATACCCTTCAGCAACCGTAGCATAAAGCATGGTGTCTTCACCGATATCCCAGGACACATTAGCTTTAAATAACGTGTCGCTGTCATCCTCACCGAAGCTAGGCTCATCACCTAAGAAAGGCCAAATAGGTAATGATAGAACGGTGTCGTTGTTCGACTCATTTTCAAATGCTCGCATACCAAACGTAGCGCGAAAATCATCGGTAAAGTGGTAAGTTAATTCACCGAAAATAGCGGTGTCTTTGAAGCTTTCGTCGCGAATATAATGGAAGTCGTTATCGGTATAGACCATACCAAAATCTCCCATGATGCCCCACCAATCAAACGCAGCATTTGCCCATTGCTGGTAACCTGGCATATAACTGTCCTGGTAAACTTTACGGTCCTGATCCATGTAATACAGACCTACGACCCAGTCCATGTTCGCAACCCGTTCGTTTGATACCAGGCGTAATTCCTGGACGAAGGCGTCTTCTTCATAGCCTCGGGTGGCAATAGCGATTGGACGAGGAGCACCGTAATAAAGCCCGGTAAACCATTTTTGTTGTGCATAGAAACCCGTATTATCGCTTAAGGCTTCGCCTTCGTTGTCATACATTGAAGACGATGACGTTAGAGTCGCAAATCCCAGGTTCCATTCAATTTCCAGTGCCGTCAACGACACGTCCCGCTCCGAAGGTTCAAGTACAGCGGCGCCATTTTCATATTCACCATATTCGGTTGGCACGCGCTCGCCATCGACTTGTTCGGTCCAATGCACACCACGGGTTACTTGTCGGCGGCCACCGGTCTCATCACTTTGATACTGGTATGACAATAAGAAATTCAGGTCATCTGTGGCTTCAAAAGCCAGAGCAACGCGACCATAGTCAATGTCGACTGTATCGGCGTCTTCTTTCGTCATAAATACCGGATCGCCAGTTGCAATGTCGCCATTTGCCGGTACCGGCGTCATCTGGCCTTCATCACGCATGTAAGGACTACCACTGCCATAATCGACAGGTTGTAGTTCATATAGTGTGGTGTAATCAATGATCCCATCGTTATCGATCATGCCGAAATTACCGCGAAATGCGAGCTTGTCGCCAAGTGGAATATTCAAGACGACATCACCGGTAAGATTATTACCCTCTGAGCCATCAGTCTGACTATAGGTAAAATTTACACTGCCACTGAATTCTTCCGTATCCGGACGATTCATGCGGTACTTAACCGTACCCGCTAACGAACCTGATCCGTATAACGTTCCTTGTGGGCCACGAAGTACCTCAACCTGCTCGATATCTTTAAGAATGAAGTTGGCAAATATTGGCGTTTCATTAACATAGGTTGCAACCGTTGGTACGGCAGAGAGTGGAACATCACCATTGGCACCACTATCGACGTTAACACCGCGGATCACGATGGAGTTGACTGTACCAGAATTTCGATAGCCCCGATCAACAACGGTGATGCCCGCAACATTCCGCATTAATTCACTGGCATCAACAATTTGATTGTTTTCCAGCTCATCACCAGATATCGCAGAAATGTTATACGGTACTTCTTTGATGTTTTGAGCGCGTCGGTTGGCGGTTACTTCGATAACTTCCATACCAGATTTTTGCGCACTCTCTTCGGCAATTGCCACCGGTGAACCGGCCAAAATGCCAGCAGAACTCAGTGCGATGGCAACTTGCGAAAGTTTGAAACTCAGGTTTTTGTTATTGATTCTCATGGGTTTAATCTCGCTGGTTTATTCTATTAATAATGTATTGGTTTATCGATTTCAGGGTTAGTACCAGAATTAATTTTCTGATGAGTCCAGAACGCGGCCTTGCGATTTTTGCAATGGTCCAAGCTTACTAAGCGCACTGGCGCTCAGTTTTTTGTGATACTGAGGAAACTCGATTTGTTTATCTCTAAAGCTTTTCAATGGTTGCCCCAGGCCTTGCCAGCCTTGCTCGCGCACACGACGTATGTAATCAAAGTCAACTTCAAATAAAATCAGTTCCTGATTGGTATCGGCCTGATGAATGACTTCACCGCCAGGTCCGACGATTATGGATTTACCAACCGCCATTTCACCCGCTGCGTTTATGTCCACCATATAGCACTGGTTGGTCGCAGCATTGGCCCGACAAATGGATAATTCCACGTCGCGATCAATGGTGTTGGTCAGGGTTGGATGGATAATGACTTCCGCCCCCTGGTAACAAAGCGCTCGTATTGTTTCGGGAAACCACATGTCATAGCAGATAGAAATTCCGAAACAGCCAACCCCGGGAATATTAAAGGTAGTGAATTCATTGCCACTGGATATCCCGGTTTCGTATGGCAGGAACGGATAAATCTTTTGGTATCGACAAATCACTTCACCGCTCGGATCAATCACTGAGCAGGTGTTATAAATCTTGTCATCAATTCGCTGATATAACGATCCCGTTACCAGGTAGATATTGCATTCCCTTGCCAGCTGGCAATAACGCTGTTCGGCATCCCCTGGCATCGGTTGAGCGTATCGAGGCGCCGCCCCGAAGGTGGCAAGCTCAGAAAGTACCACCATATCGAGTTGTGCGAAGCGGTTCTTTGCAGCCACTACCTGTTGTTGAATACGGTAGAAGTTATCTTCGTTATTGACGAGATTGAGTTGCAACCCGGCAATCATAAATGTCGACATGTAGACGCATCTCCTTGTCCTACAATGGGAAAATAATAAATCTTTAGTAACGTTAAAGAATTTAGGAGAACGTCGGTAGAGCCAGTTACGGAGTTTTGGTTAAGCCAAGCATTGATGGAGGAGTGGATTGAGGAGATTTTTTGGTAAAAAACGCACTATCGACCAGTTTATCGTTTCTGAGCCAGAATATTTGTTTGCCCTGAACCGCAATATTGAAGCCAAGTACCTCGCCATAGGACCAGTTTTTCCATTGTCGGTACCAGGTATTACCTTCCAGCCACCATTGTCCGGTATCGGTTTTTTCATTGTGGTGACCTTCCCAGCCTTGCATCTTGCCATCAGCGGAAAGTTTTATGCGATAAGGTTCGCCAAACACGGTACGGCCAATAAATTCGCAGTTCGCGAGAAAGTCTGCCAATTGCTCAGCAGCGAGTGGTTGTGCTTGTAAAGGCAGGCTTTCAACTTCCGCGTCCTGATTTTGCCGGAATATCTGCGCCAGTAACTCAACACCCGGTCGAATTTTTCCTACTTCGATACTGCTGACACCGAGACGAAAATAACGTTCTGGTTTATTCTGTTTGCCGTAATAGCGGGTAACCGATTCAATCAAAATACCTTTTTTTGCGGCTTGAGTTGCAAACTCCTGACTATTGAGGTGCTTAGGTCCTTTGATCCAGCAGGCGCTGCCACCTACGCTATGCGAGGTTACGATTTGCGTGGGTAAATAATGATTTAGCGCTTCGCGCAGTTCCTGCCAGCGCTGTTGTAAAGTCTGGTTAATTTTGCGCATCACCGTATCGTAATAGCCAAGGGAGATAAACAGCGCCATCGTACGTTGATTGTTAGCTGGGGGATGACGAACCGATAATGATCTCAGGTTTCTTGCGGCTTTGATAAATTCCGCACTGGCGACCATGTAACCGATCCTTAAGCCAGGCGCGACCACCTTTGAAAAACTCGACAGATAGATAACACGGCCTTGTGAATCGAGACTTTTTATCGCCGGATGCGGATTGCTGACAAAATTTGCTTCACACTCATAGTCATCTTCTATGATCACAAAATCATGTTCATTGGCCTTGGCAATTAATTGTTCGCGCCGGGTTTGCGACAACGTAACCGCGGTTGGGACCTGATGACTGGGAGTCGTGTAAACGGCATCGACATGGTTGTTTATTTCCTCAACCATAATGCCTTTGTTATCGACGTCAACCAAATCAACGGCAGCACCTCTGTGCTCTGCTAACTTTCTCATACCCGAGTAACCGGGCTCTTCCATTGCCAGCAATGTTTGCTGGTTAAGCAATAATTCACTGAGTAAATATAACCCTTGCTGCGAGCCAATGGTGATCAGTATTTCCTCGGGCTCGGCAAAAATACCGCGTCTTGGTAATACTTTGGTTCGAATTTCTTCTATCAGAAATAAATCATCCTGAGAGCCACTGTCATTGGCCCAGGTGTTAATTTCATTGATATTCATCGTCAAACGAGAGCATTCCCGCCAGGGGTTTACCGGGAATAGGGTGAGATCGAATTGACCCGCAAGGAATGGATAAGGGTATTCTTGCCAGTTATCAGGATATGGGGGAAGAGATTTACTTTTGTCGATCGGCTTTATCCGAGTCGACCAATGGCATTGTTCTTTACTGGGTTGGACTTTGGCCGAATACTCAAAGCGGGCATTGAGGTTTTCACTGACATAAATCCCGCTGCGTTCTTTGGAGATTAAGTAACCTTCATCGGTAAGCTGTTGATAGGCAAAGACAACGGTATTTCGGGCTACATCAAGTTGCTCAGCAAGTTTCCTCGAAGACGGCATCTTACTCCCCGCGGGAAAATAACCGTGAGTAATTGCCTCAATCAGTTTTTGCTTTATTTGTTGTTGTAAGCTGATATTGGTATCAGCTTCCAGAGCGAATAGATGCTGCAGCATAACCTGAATCTAATTATTGTTTATAAATTAGACTACTCAACATCGGTTTTCGTTGCAACTAAAGAAAATTCATGTATTTAGCAATGGCTTATTAACGCTTGATGGCCATCTTTTAAGCATGGTTTTCTCGATCGACTAGGCGTGCCGGCCACCACGCTGCGATCATCGATAAGATAAGGGCCAGTACGGCGATATTAATCAGGACGCCATAGCTAAAACCGGCGACCATCAACGCTGCGACCATAGGGCCTGATGCCAGCCCCATTTTGGAGGCGAAACCACCCAAAGCCGCCATTTGTCCTTGACGATCGAACTCTGAACATAGGCCAAGAATGTATGGGATCACAAATGCCCAGGCGACTGCAATATTGATATTGGCGAGCCAAAATGCCCATTCCTGTTCAGAAAAATGTAAACCCAGAGTGCTAATGGCGGTGAAAATAATGCCGATAACTAAAGGTAACCCCCGACCAAATCGGGTCGATAGCCACACAACCAGTAAAGAGCCAAGAATGCCAAACCAGGCGGATACACCAATAATGGTGGATATCAGTTCGGTTTCTAGTCCTGCGACTTTACCCAGATCAATGATATACGCGTAGAGTCCCATATTTGCGGCCTGGAACAAAAACAGCGCAAGCAACGCTGCTGACAAGGGTAATTTGCGGATCGATTGCTGCTCCCCTTTTTCTGGGTTGGCATTTTTTTCATATTGAGGAATAAAAGGCAACATGCATAAAGTACAGATAGAAAAAGCGATAAGCGATGAAAATAAAATCGCAGTGCCAAATTCAGGTACCAATGGTGGAATATAAATAACTCCAACGCCACCCAGGCCAAATTGCACCAATAAGAGAATCCCGAAGGTTTTATCGGCTTCTTTGGTGCGGGCGATAATGGAAAAACCAACGCCAACCAACATACCGCCAATAGCCCCATGGAGAAAACGCAGTAACATTAGCGGTGTGGGTTCATTGATAAACATGGAAAAGACGTCTGAGATCATCAACGCGACAAGCAATACCACGGAGGTTTTCCGCCAGGACCAGATTTTAACAATAAATACCGCGGCAAAAGCCCCAAGCGCCGCACCATAAACATTAAATGAAGCCACCAAGCCGGCATCGCGTTTACTAAATCCTAATGCTTCGATAAGTCCGGAAACCAGCGCCGGCATGATATTCACATAAAATAACCCTGCCGTTGCTAAAAACGCCAACATAGTGCGAGCCAGCATGCCATCGGGATTGACGTTGTTACCCCATGATAACCAGGAATCATTACTCACGTTGTTATCGACTGGCACGGATTGCGTTGGCTGCATATTACATCCCTATATAAGTTAGTGTTAGACAGGCTTTCCCTGTTTAATCCATTCAGATTACCATTATCAAGTTCGCTTGTTAGCGCCAGATTTCGATCTTTTTTGAGTCCAGTTTGATTTTTATTGTTAAAAGCCAGTAAAAACAAGGGATTTGCGGTGATTTTACACTTGCTTAACATCTGTGTTTTTTTTATTCTAAATCGATAGGGTTTTTCTACTCGCACCGATAATTATCGCCCCAGCGAGGACGTTCTTTTGAACACTAACAGCAGTGAAGCAATTAATATCGGGTGGCAACGTCATGCAGTACAAACGTATCGTGGTAAAAGTAGGCAGCGCGCTAGTGTCTCCAGATGGACAGGGCTGCTCAGGTAAACATGTTCTGGCCATTGCTGGATTTATCAGTGCATGCCATCAACGTAATATCGAAGTGATTTTAGTCTCTTCAGGCAGTGTCGCCGCCGGTCGAAGCCATATAGCCCACGGTTCGAATAACCCCTCGATTGCCGCAAAACAGGCCATGGCAGCGGTTGGCCAAATGCAAATGATGGCGAACTGGCAACGTTTTTTCGATTTTTCCTGTTCGCAATTATTGATTACCCATGGCGATCTAAAAGACCGTAAACGTTACTTAAATATTAAAAATACCGTGCGGGTATTATTGGAGAACCGGGTGCTACCCATTATCAATGAGAATGATACGGTGGCAACGCAGGAGTTAAAAGTGGGTGACAACGACAATCTGGCGGCGTTAGTTGCCATGGTGGTCGATGCCGATGCCTTACTTATTCTGAGTGATGTGGATGGCGTCTTTGATAAAGACCCGAGAAAGTTTAGTGACGCCAGTCTTATCCCTGTGATCCACGAGATTACTCAGGATATTTATGATCTTGCCGGTGACACCAGTAATCATTTGGCAACCGGTGGCATGGCTACCAAAATTCAAGCCGCGGATAAAGCCTGTCAACAGGGGATTGATACCTATATTGTTAACGGTACAAACGCCAAGGGATTTGAGCAGTTGTTGAAAGATGAAAATCCGGGTACCCATTTTATTGCGACGGGCAACAATCTGACTGCGAAGAAACAGTGGCTGAAAAACACCTTAAAAAGTGCTGGCGCGGTACATGTAGATCAAGGAGCCGTTCACGCTTTGCAGCAAAGCGGCGCTTCTCTATTAGCCATTGGTGTAAAGGGGTTAACCGGCGAATTTGCTAAAGGTGCCGCGATTGACATTATTTGTTTAGATCAACGATCACCGCAGGTGATTGGTAAAGGCATCAGTCAGTATTCCAGTGCGGATTTAGCGCGCATCCAAGGTAAAAGCAGTCAACATATTGAAACCATATTAGGATATTGTCCCAGTCAGGAAGTGATCCACCGTGATGATTTGGTATTAAGCAATAAAACCTGAGGCAATCCTAAACATAAAACCAAATAACTTAGATAACCATGTGAACCCATATTATGAGTGACGTATCCCAGTTCGATATCGCGAGTCTTGCCCAGAAAGCTCGTCAGGCAAGCCCGGTAGTGGCACAGTTAACCACAACTCAAAAAAATAAAGTCCTAATGAATATGGCGGCAACAGTGCGCGCTGAAAAAACTATGTTGATTGCTGAAAATAGCAAGGACATCGACGTGGGCAGGGCTAAAGGTTTGAGTGATGCCATGCTCGACAGATTACTTTTAACCGATGATCGGATTGAAGGGATTGCCAGCGCTATCGAAGAGATTGTTGCGTTAGCGGATCCGGTTGGCAGCGTCAGTGGTTTGAAAAAGCGCCCTAATGGTATTGAAGTTGGCAAAATGCGCATCCCATTAGGTGTGATTGCCATGATCTATGAAGCGCGACCTAATGTAACCGCAGAAGCGGCGGCGTTGTGCTTGAAGTCGGGCAATGCGGTTATTTTACGTGGAGGCTCGGAAGCGGTTCACAGCAACCGGGCAATTTCCGACTTGTGGCATCAGGTCTTACAGGATTTTGCGATTCCGACAGAAATTATCACCATAGTGCCAAATACTGATCGCAGTGTTATCACTGAACTACTAACCCTCAATGAGTATATTGATCTGGTGATTCCTCGTGGTGGCGAAGCTTTGATTCGCTATGTCAGTGACAACTCGCGAATTCCTGTTATTCAGCATTATAAAGGGGTTTGTCATCTGTATATCGATAATGACGCCGATTTAGGGCAAGCCATTGAAATTCTGGTCAATGGTAAGACGCAACGTCCAAGTGCCTGCAATGCTATCGAAACGTTATTGGTGCATAGTGATATTGCGGATACGTTTTTACCGAATGCGGCTCAGGCATTGGCACCATTTGCGGTGAAGATTCATAGCTGTGAGGCAAGTTCTAAGTACTTCGAAAAGGCTGAACTGGCAACAGAAGATGATTACCATGCTGAGTATCTGGCACAGGAAGTGGCGGTTCGGATTGTGTCAGATTTTGATAGTGCGATTGCCCATATTCAGCAATACAGCTCCGATCATACGGAAGTCATTGTCACCCAAAGCTATCAACGCTCCCGGGAATTTATTCGTCGAATCAACTCTTCGGTGGTCATGGTAAATGCATCCTCACGGTTCTCTGATGGCGGGGAGTTAGGGCTTGGCTCTGAAATTGGTATCTCCACATCAAAGCTACATGCATTTGGCCCTATGGGTTTGCAAGCGCTAACTACAGAGAAATTTATTGTCTTCGGTGATGGTCAGATCCGTGGCTAAGGTATGACTCTTGACTCAGTTCTGGCGGGCGTGCAGCCAGCTTGGTAGATAGTCATAGGGGTCCTTGCCGTTTTCACCCCTCATCGTTTGATTATGAGCAATGTTAGATTTGTCTAACATTGCTTCGAGGCTACCGTCTTTTGCCTTGTCAAAGATATCCGTGCAACCGCCGACAAATTCGCCACCAATAAAAATCTGTGGGAAAGTATTCCAACCGGTTTTGTGTCGCAGTGCGATTCGTAATTTACCGCCATGATCTTGTTCAGCAAAAGCGACACTATCTAGATCTACGCTGCGAAATTCAATCCCATAATGGTTTAGCGCCTGGCGCACAGAATCGCAAAATTCGCACCATTGCAAAGCAAACATCACGACTTTTTGCTCACGATTGTGAATGTAATCATCAATTTCTTTTACCATTTCCGGTTCTGCTTCTGGCAGAGGCACTTCAGCAGATGAGCTATCAGCGCTGCTATCAAATCGATAATTTTCAGTGGATTTTGAGATCACCAGTTCTTCTTCATCCATGTCCGTATTCACATCGGCGAATAATTGTGTAGATAAGTAGCGCTCACCCGTATCCGGTAACATACACAGGATGTTACTGCCTTTAGCCACCAACTTTGCCAAATTTAATGCCCCAGATAAGGTCGCACCGCCGGAAATTCCAGCAAAAATGCCTTCTTTTTGAGCCAGCTCCCTGGCACAGCGCAGCGACTCCTGGCCATCAACTGGCATAAAGTTATCGATGTGCTCAGCTTGTAATGCTTGATTGGCCAGATCCGGTATAAAATCAGGTGACCAGCCTTGCATCATATGGGGTCGAAATTGTGGATGGCTTTCATTTTTTGGCTGACCGATACCGCTGGCAAGGATTTGTGAATTATCCGGTTCACACACGATAATACGAGTATGTGGGCTGGCTTCTTTGAGCTTACGAGACACCCCATTTAAGGTACCGCCGGTACCAAAACCGCTCACCCAGTAATCAAGATTGATATCATTAAAGTCTTTTAGGATTTCTTCTGCAGTGGTTCGATAATGCATCTCGGCATTCGCGGGGTTCTCAAATTGTCGGGCTAAAAACCAGCCATGTTGTTTAGCAAGCTCTGCGGCCTTATTGACCATGCCGGTGCCTTTTAAATGAGCCGGTGTCAGCACCACTTTAGCACCGAGAAAACGCATCATTTTTCGCCGTTCAACACTAAAATTTTCTGCCATGGTAACCACCAGGGGATACCCCTTTTGCGCACAAACCATGGCAAGACCAATTCCCGTATTGCCGCTGGTGGCTTCGACCACCGTTTGTCCCGGTTTTAATAGGCCGCGTTGTTCCGCATCTTCAATGACACCTAGTGCGAGCCTGTCTTTGACCGAGCCCATGGGGTTAAATGATTCTACTTTGACGAACACGTTAACACCGGGTGGCGCCATTTTATTGAGTCGCACCACGGGGGTGTTACCAACGGTTTTCAGGATGTTATCGTAGATGCCAGCCATATTCATTTCCAACGTGAGCAAGTGTAGGTTTCATGGTTATGGAAATAATACCAATCACACTAAATTCTCTCTGAGTGAGTAATGATTTAATGTGATTGGTATAATTGTAGACGTAAAAAAAGGATTAGATTCCGGGGAATCTAATCCTTCATATTTGATAGACTGAATCGGCAACTGAGGCAACAGAGTTTGGCAATAAACCCTTAGCCTGTCAGATAGGTAGCCAGAATACGTGTATTAAAGAGCAATCTTCTTCATATCTTTCATGTAGCCGCGCAGGGTTTTACCTACTTGCTCAACACTGTGGCTACGGATAGCGTCGTTGACTTCAATTAAGCGCACATTGTCCACTTGATTAGAGTTCTCGGATAACCCTTCACCTAAATCCTGTAACGATAAATTGCTGGCGTAGTCCTGCAACAGAGGTACCGCAGCATGGGAGAATAAGTAGTTACCGTACTCTGCCGTATCGGAAATGACCACGTTCATTTCGTAAAGCTTTTTACGGGCAATACAGTTAGCGATTAGTGGTGTTTCATGCAATGACTCATAGTAGGCAGACTCTTCGACAATGCCCGCGGCGACCATGGTTTCGAACGCAAGTTCAACACCGGCTTTAACCATAGCTACCAGGAAAATACCCTTGTCGTAGAATTCCTGCTCATTGATTTCTTCGTCACACTCTGTCGCTTGTTCGAACGACGTTTTCGAGGTTTGTTCGCGCCAGGTTAGCAAGTTATCATCGTTATTGGCCCAATCCGCCATCATGGTTTTTGAAAATTCGCCTTCGATGATATCGTCCATGTGCTTTTCAAATAATGGACGTAGAATTACTTTCAATTCTTCTGCCATATCAAAAGCACGGATTTTGGCTGGGTTTGATAATCTATCCATCATATTGGTGATACCACCGTGCTTTAAGCCTTCGGTGACGGTTTCCCAACCATATTGGATTAATTTCGCTGCGTAGGCACTGTTCATACCGTTGGCTACCATTTGCTGGTGACCTAAAATCGCACCGGTTTGTAACATCCCGCAAAGAATGGTTTGCTCACCCATTAAGTCTGATTTTACTTCCGCAATAAAAGAAGATTCTAATACGCCGGCGCGGTCGCCACCGGTAGCGCTTGCATACGCTTTCGCAATCGCCAGGCCCTGGCCTTTTGGATCGTTTTCTGGGTGCACGGCAATTAGCGTTGGTACACCAAAGCCACGCTTGTATTCTTCGCGAACTTCCGTACCTGGACATTTAGGCGCAACCATTACTACCGTAATGTCGTCACGAACCTGCATGCCTTCTTCGACGATATTAAAGCCGTGTGAGTAAGACAATGTGGCGCCTTGCTTCATAAGCGGCATCACGGATTCCACAACATTGGTATGTTGTTTATCTGGCGTTAGGTTCAATACCATATCCGCTTGTGGGATCAATTCCTCATAGGTACCCACGGTAAAACCATTTTCTGTAGCCCATTGCCAGGATTGGCGTTTCTCGGAAATTGCCGAGTCGCGCAGCGCATAAGAAATATCCAGACCAGAATCACGCATATTCAGGCCTTGGTTCAGACCTTGTGCACCACAACCTACGATGACGATTTTCCAGCCTTTGATGGCATTACAACCATCGCTGAATTCTTCGCGCTTCATAAAACGACATTTGCCTAGTTGTGTTAACTTGTCACGTAAACTTAAGGTATTAAAATAATTGGCCACGGTGAGACGACTCCTGTGTCTAAATTTGTCTGCTAAAGGACTTAAAATTGCATGGTGTGAATCTTAGAGGAATATCTCTATTGCTTAAAATGATATATTTGCAATAATACGTTGCATATTTTGCAACACTGTTTCGGTTAGCGTTTATGGATATTAAGTCATTACAAGTTTTTGCTCATTTAGCAGAGCATCTGCACTTTTCACAAACCGCTAGCACCTTTCATATGAGTCCATCTACGCTAAGTCGATTGGTGCAGCGGCTGGAAACTGAAGTGGATAGCCAATTACTGTATCGTGACAATCGCACCGCGTCTTTGACCCCGGCGGGGGACGTTTTTCATCAATACTGCAAAGAACAGATTTTAGAATGGCAGAGCTTGCAGGCCCGTATTCAGCAACAGCAAGGGCAACTGCGTGGCAAGCTATCTCTTTATTGCTCGGTTACCGCAGCCTATTCTCATCTTCCCGCTATGCTTGATAATCTGCGGGAGAAATACCCTAAAGTCGAGATCAGTCTGGAAACCGGTAATGCCGCCGATGCTTTTCAAAAAGTGCAAAACAAAGATGTGGATTTGGCCATTGCCGCCCATGAAGACAGCTTGCCGGATAGTTGTTTTTTCCACCCGCTTGCCAGCATCCCCGTGGCGATTATTGCGCCAACGATAAACTGCCATGTATCGACATTATTAGAACAACGGCCAATCGATTGGCAGGGTTTACCAGTAATATTGGCCGATCACGGACCAGTGCGTAGTCGCTTTGACAGCTGGTTTCGTCAGCAAACCGGAGGTGATTTAACCATAAAGCCCAATATCTACGCCCGGGTATCCGGCCATGAAGCGCTTGTATCTATGGTCGCTCTGGGGTGTGGGATTGGTATTGCGCCACAGGTCGTTATTGATAATAGCCCGGTGAAAGACAGAATTCGCACTTTACCGTCCGCTCATCCCATCTCTGAATTTTCATTAGGCGTTTGTGGTTTAAACAACCGCATCAATCAACCCTTATTAAAAGCGTTTTTGGAATGCTTAGGGCCAAAATCTTAGCCATGATTGGATAGGCGGAAATACTCGTCCTGATCATCTCTTTTTTGTTGCTCACCAACAATGCTTTTTAAGATGCTTATCAAAACCTAATGTTTATCAAGACACCCATGATAAAAATACTGCGTCAATTTTGTAATGTTTATCAAGACACCCATATTTACGTCGAAAAAACTTAGTAAGACACCCATGCTTATCAAGACACCTATGATAAAAATACTGCGTTAATTTTGTATTGGTACTGCGTTCTTCGAAGAACTACAAATGATATTCCTCCTCCTCAACTTAACAAGTTATAAGCTGGAATTACGATGGGTGTCTTAATAATTTTCACAGTAAATCTGTCTACACCTGGCAGGTATTATTATGGGTGTCTTAATAATTTCTCGTTGCCCGTTTGGACAAAATGCCTCCTCATGCCCCATGGATACTCGCTCGTATTGAAACCGCGTTGATTTATTAACGTATCGTTAACCGGTTGTACATGACGAATAAAGCGCCATGTTTCAAAATTGATTAACTAGCGCTAAAGAGGTCAGGCAAGAGAACGAAAATATTACTCCTTCTTCTGATCGAGGGAAGTGTGTACTGCGGGTTGGTGATGTATATCGTGTGCTGTATCCATGGGTGTCTTGATTAGCAGTGATGTATATCGTGTGCTGTATCCATGGGTGTCTTGATTAGCAATTTGAATCGTATTTCTTTATGCATAAGTCTCGCTTATCAATGAGTAAGCAATGAAATAGCCTAGGAGCTCAGGCAAATGAATGGTGCGGGAGAGTTTTGTTAGAGCTAAAGCAGTAAATTAACACGATTTAATCACGAATACGCGAAAGGCCCGACTATCTCAGAATTTGAAAGGTTTTAGCTTGTTAACTTATGCAAAGAGCTAGTGCGGCTTAGTGTCAATGGAATTGTGGCAATGGTATTGGCTCCGACAACTACAACGACAACGACAAGGAGGCATCTGGAACAGTATTGAACTTCTGAAGTTCGGTCTAGCGTTGTAAATTATTGGCAAGGTAGGTCAAAATTCTATCCATAGCGCGATAGGAAAGGGCCTCGATAAGATGTTGTTTTTCAATTATTTCTGAATTTGCCATATCAGCAATGGTACGGGCGATTTTGAGCAAATTATGATGTACCCGGGTTGAAAACCCGAGTTTTTCTACGGCGAGTTCAAAGAATTCCCGATCATCGTCTAGAAGCGAACAAAACTGATTGAGCTCTGCCGCGGTCAGTCGATGATTCGCTTTACCCTGACGCTGAATCTGTCGTTTTCGACAGGCGATGACTCTGCTGCGTACGGTCTCACTAGAATCCGCGAATTGCTGGTATTGTTGCATGCGCCAATATCCTTTGGGCAGCAAGGGTACCTCCACTTGCATATCAATACGTTCTAACAAAGGGCCCGACAATCGATTTAAATAACGCATTACCTGCTCAGGGGTGGAGCGTTTGTCATTATAAAATCCGGTCGGTGATGGATTCATCGCCGCAATCAACTGAAACTTGGCTGGATAGGTGGTTTTTTGTTTAACCCGAGAAATGGTGACTTGACCAGATTCTAAAGGCTCTCGTAATACATCTAATACCTTACGATCATACTCAGGAAGTTCGTCAAGAAATAAAATTCCATTGTGCGCCAGAGTGATTTCTCCGGGTAAGGGTTGGCTACCGCCACCGACCAGTGCCGCCGATGAGGCGTTATGATGTGGGGCACGAAAAGGTCTTAATAACCAGTTGTCGTTAGTGATCTCTTGCCCGCTAATTGAGCGAATCGCCGCAGTTTGCAGCGCTTCTGATTGCTCCATATCTGGCAGCAATGTGGCTAGCCGTGATGCTAACATGGTTTTTCCAGTCCCGGGCGGACCAAGCAATAATAGATTGTGGCCTCCGGCGGCGGCAATTTCTAATCCTCGTTTGGCGCTATCTTGACCGATAATGTCGGATAAATCGATTTTGTGTTGTGCGCCACTGACTTGTGGACGACTTAAGGTGAGTGCTGGAATAGGGTGAATACCTTGGGTATGGGGAAATAGTTGCTTTAAGTGCGTCAGCGGAAAAATCTTCACGCCATTAACCCAGGATGCCTGGGCACTATTAGCAATCGGTAAAAATAAATCTCGTCCGCATGCTGCGCAGGCCATTGCCATGGAAATTTCCCCTAATATCGGGCGCAGCTCGCCAGACAATGACAATTCTCCGGCAAATTCCATGCGCTCAGTATCAAATAAAGGAAGTTGTTCTGATGCCAGTAAAATGCCAATGGCTATCGGTAAATCAAATCGGCCACCTTCCTTAGGCAGATCCGCTGGCGCCAAATTCACCGTAATTCTGCGACCGGGAAAATCATAACCACAATTTATCAGGGCAGAGCGAACCCGGTCTTTTGATTCTTTGACGGTGGTTTCGGGCAACCCGACGATATTAAATGCAGGCAAGCCATTACCGATATGGACTTCGACGATAACGGTAGGTGCATCAAGGCCTATTCTGGCACGAGAGTATATTTTTGCGATTGCCATGAAAATCCTTTTTCAAGATAAAAAATCGATGATTCAGCTTGTTATAATTAAAACGTTGTCGTTAGAACAAAAAATAGAGTAATTATTTTAAATTTATTGCAGAAAACGGTTGTGAGCGCTCAAACCCTGTGTTAAAAATACGTTACAAATTTCAAAGTCGCCTATAATTAACTCTTAACTATAGGCTTGACAGATAAGTTTACTGTAAAAATCAACAAGTAGATTTTAGTGATGAACAATTTATTTCTAATTCAAATTAACATTCTCGTCGTGGTGATTATTAAATCATTGCGGGAACGTTGTTGAGTTAGAAAAACACTAACACCACCAACCCCCCGCTTCGAAAGAACCGGGGGGTTTATTTTTTTAAGGTGTTATGAATTAAACAGTTGTTTGATGTTTCTCCGGAGACATCGGTGAGAAAATTTAGCGAGCAATTCGATTGCTCTATTTGGCAGCCTGCAGCGACAAGCATGCAGAAAATAAACAAAGGTATCCCATGACAGGCGCAGAATTACTGTTAAAAACTTTGGAGAAACACGGTGTTGATAGCCTTTTTGGTTATCCTGGTGGTGCCATTATGCCGGTTTATGATGCCCTGTATGACAGTTCAATTCGGCATTTCTTGTGTCGTCATGAGCAAGGCGCAGGTTTTGCTGCGGTGGGATATTCCCGTGCCAGCGACAAGCTTGGCGTATGTTTGGCCACTTCAGGCCCTGGCGCTACAAACCTAATCACCGCCATTGCAGATGCGTTTTCCGATTCCGTTCCTATGCTTGCCATCACCGGGCAAGTGGCAAAAAAGGCGATGGGATCTGATGCTTTTCAGGAAGTGGATATGCTCGGCTTAAGTTTGGCTTGCACCAAGCATTGTGAGCAGGTTCAATGCGCTACTCAAATTCCTCAGGCTATTTCCCGGGCCATACACATTGCTTATCAGGGCAGACCCGGACCGGTACTCATCGATATTCCCAAAGACGTGCAAATGCAAGCACTGCAAGATGCTGAAGCCGAGCAGTTACTGAGTGAGTCGTTACATCAACAACCGATGACGTCAAAAACTCCGGTGATTTCGTTACCGGATCAGCAAAAGCTTCAGGAACTACTTGAAGGCTCCCGTGCACCAATCTTTTATGTTGGTGGCGGTGTAGGGATGGCTGACGCGGTGACCCATTTACGTGATCTGATGGCAACGGTAAAGATTCCGAGTGTTACCACGTTAAAGGGTATCGGTGCTGTTAACCCAAACGCTGATTATTTTCTGGGTATGCTTGGTATGCACGGTAGCAAGCCTGCCAATCTTGCCGTTCAGGAATGTGATTTGTTAATTGCATTGGGGGCTCGTTTTGATGACCGGGTAACCGGCAAGTTGGCCGAATTTGCACCCAATGCGAAAGTGATCCAGTTAGATATTGATGCCTGTGAAGTGAATAAACGCCGCGGTGTGGATTTAGCAATCGTTGCGGACTTACAGCACTCTTTGCCGGTATTTAAACAATGTTTAAGCGGCCTTCTCCCTCATATACAAATTGACGAATGGCAGCGCCGTTGCCAGCAATTGCTTACCGATTTTCCCTGGCACTATGATCACCCAGGTGAAGGAATTTATGCGCCAGCCGTATTAGCGGAACTTGGCAACCGATTATCCGCTGCGAGTGTCACAACAACGGATGTCGGGCAGCATCAGATGTGGGCAGCTCAGCATATGACAATGCACGACCCGAAAAACTTTTTGTCTAGCGGTGGCCTAGGCACCATGGGCTTTGGCTTGCCGGCGGCGATCGGAGCGCAAATTTCCAGACCGGACGATACCGTCATTGCGGTCTGTGGCGATGGTTCTTTGATGATGAACATTCAGGAGTTGTCGACCTTAAAACGATATCAAATCCCTGTAAAAATAGTGCTCATAGATAACGCTAAACTGGGTATGGTTCGCCAATGGCAAGAGCTGTTTTTCGAGCAACGCTACAGTGAAACTGATTTAAGCGACAACCCGGATTTTGTTGCATTAGCGGCAGCCTTTGATATCAAAGCAAAATGTATCACCACCAAGCAGCAGGTTAACGCTGCACTTACTGAAATGCTCGCGCATCAGGGCCCTTATCTATTACAGGTACGAATAGATGAAATGGACAATGTCTGGCCTTTAGTACCACCTGAAACGGCCAATCACGGGATGTTAGAGGCAAGTAACAATGATTAATACTAAGCGATTAACGTTCGTTACATGGCATCAGCTCCCCGATTGGCGCAGTCAGAATTATTTAGCCCAGGAGTTTTACCAATGACCTTGCATCATTTGAAAATTACCGCATCCGATCACGTGATGGTTGTCGAACGATTATTGCAGGTAACCCGTTATCGGGGTTATCGTTTATGCGGCTTATCTATGGTACCCGCTGAACAAAAAAACATACTCGACATTCAACTGTCAGTAGAAAGTGACAAATCGGTGGAAAATTTAGCAAAACAATTGTTAAAAATAATCGACATCGAGCAAATAAAAGTCGAAGATCAGGGCTTGCAGACATATCAAGTCAGTTAAGCATCCAACTGGCTTCTCAATGAATAGTTAGGAATAATGAAATGGCAAAAGTAAACGCTGATCAAATTTGGTTTAACGGTGAGTTAATGCCTTGGGCAAACGCAACGGTTCATGTAATGAGCCACGGCTTGCACTACGGTACCTCAGTCTTTGAAGGGATCCGTGCATATAAGACTCATCGCGGTACCTGTATTTTCCGATTGGAAGAGCATGTCGATCGCTTGTTTGACTCTGCGAAAATCTATCGTTTGAATATTCCATTTACCCGTGAAGAGGTCATGCAGGCCTGTAAAGATTCGGTCGCACAGAATAATCTCGATTCCGCTTACTTGCGTCCTCTCGCCTTTTTAGGTGACGTGGGTATGGGACTTCGTCCACCGGTCGACGCTAACGCCGAATTAATGATTGCTGCATTTTCATGGGAGGCCTACTTAGGTGCCGATGCATTGGAAAACGGTGTTGATGTGGGGGTTTCTTCATGGAATCGCCTGGCGCCAAACACTATGCCTACCGGAGCAAAAGCGGGTGGCAATTACTTGTCTTCACAGCTGATATCAAACGAAGCTGCGCGTCATGGTTATACCGAAGGTATTGCCTTAGATGTAAACAATTACGTCAGTGAAGGTGCTGGTCAAAACCTGTTTTTGGTTCGTAATGGCATACTGTATACACCACCTTCTACCTGTTCAATCTTACCAGGCCTGACTCGTGACACTGTGATTACGCTGGCCAAGCAAATGGGACTGGAAGTTCGTGAAGAATTAATCGCACGTGAAGCCTTATATCTTGCCGATGAGTTTTTCATGTGTGGTACAGCAACGGAAATTGTACCGGTAAGCACCGTTGACGGTATCAAAGTCGGTACCGGTAGCCGCGGTGAAATCACCCGAAAAATTCAGGATGCGTTTTTTGGCATCTTTACGGGTGAAACAGAAGATAAATGGGGCTGGCTAGCTCCGGTTAAATAACTGGCGATATAACATCGTAATTCCTGCTCGTTAATTATTTGAGCGGCATACAGGTTTGCGCATCTGGCAGAATCAAGGTTTTGTCAGATAACCTATCCTGGGCATTAAACCAATGATATAAGGCGTTTACGTTTTATACCTTGATAAGCCAACGGTTGTAATCACCAGTTAAAAATAGGAACTCCTGTCGATGCTTGCGGTAAATAGCGTGAGCGGGTCAGAGTGCCTGCAAATAAGAATTTTACGGTTTATTAAGGATGTATTATGCCTAAATTAAGGTCTGCAACTTCTACCCAGGGTCGAAATATGGCAGGTGCGCGCGCATTATGGCGTGCTACCGGTATGACTGACAGTGACTTTGGCAAGCCCATTATCGCTGTCGTCAACTCATTTACCCAATTCGTACCAGGCCATGTGCATCTAAAAGACATGGGACAGCTCGTTGCTGGCGCTATCGAAGAAGCCGGTGGTGTTGCCAAAGAATTTAATTCGATTGCCGTTGATGATGGTATTGCCATGGGGCACTCCGGGATGCTTTACTCGCTGCCATCCAGAGAGCTAATCGCCGACTCCGTCGAATACATGATTAATGCTCACTGCGTCGACGCTATGGTTTGTATTTCGAACTGTGACAAAATTACCCCAGGCATGCTAATGGCCGCGTTAAGGTTAAACATCCCTGTGGTATTTGTTTCCGGTGGCCCGATGGAAGCCGGCAAAACTAAGCTTTCCGATCAAATCATTAAACTGGATCTGGTTGATGCCATGATTCAGGGTGCCGATCCAAACGTGTCTGATGAACAGTCTGAGCAGATTGAACGTTCGGCATGCCCAACTTGTGGTAGCTGCTCAGGTATGTTTACGGCCAATTCAATGAACTGTTTGGCCGAAGCGTTGGGCTTAGCCCAACCCGGTAATGGCTCCATGTTGGCGACCCACGCCGACCGCGAACAATTATTCTTAAATGCTGGTAAGCGCGTCGTAGAATTGGCTCATCGTTATTACCAGCAAGATGATAGCAACGCATTACCTCGTTCTATTGCCACTAAGGCAGCATTTGAAAATGCCATGTGTCTGGATATCGCCATGGGTGGCTCCACCAATACCGTGCTGCATCTATTAGCAGCGGCTCAGGAAGGTGGCATTGATTTTACTATGGCGGATATCGACCGATTATCACGTCATGTTCCGCATCTGTGTAAAGTCGCACCATCGACTCAGAAATATCATATGGAAGACGTGCATCGCGCTGGCGGTGTTATGGCGATTCTGGGTGAACTTGCCCGCGCTGAATTATTGGATGTATCGGTAACTAACGTTTTGGGTGTCTCTCTTGAGGAAATGCTTGCTCAATACGACATCAAACAAACTAATGATGACGCGGTTAAAGAATTTTTCCGTGCCGGACCTGCTGGTATTCGTACTACCAAAGCGTTTAGCCAGAGCTGTCGTTATCCAACGTTGGATGATGACCGGGAGCAAGGCTGTATTCGCTCAAAAGAAAACGCATTTTCCCAAGACGGTGGCCTGGCGGTATTGTTCGGAAATGTCGCTGAAAATGGCTGTATTGTGAAAACCGCAGGTGTTGATGAAGAAAATCTGATTTTTAAGGGCAAAGCCCGAATATTTGAATCTCAGGATGACGCCGTTGAGGGCATATTGGGTGGCAAAGTCGTCGAAGGCGATGTGGTTGTTATTCGTTATGAAGGTCCCAAAGGTGGTCCGGGTATGCAGGAAATGTTGTATCCGACAACGTATCTCAAATCCATGGGGTTAGGCACCAAATGTGCGCTGATCACCGATGGTCGATTCTCTGGCGGAACCTCAGGACTTTCCATTGGTCATGTTTCACCGGAAGCGGCATCCGGCGGAGTGATTGCTTTGATTGAAGATGGCGATGGAATCGATATTGATATTCCTAACCGTAAGATAGATTTGTTGATTTCCGATGAAGAGCTTGCACATCGTCGTGAAGCCATGGAAGGTCGCGGTCAGAACGCCTGGAAACCAGTCGATCGTCATCGTCCCATCAGTTATGCACTGAAGACTTACGCGATGCTTGCAACCAGTGCGGATAAAGGTGCGATTCGTAACACCGAACTGCTCGATGAATTTCAATCATAAGCTCTGACGATTTTTCGATATGAGACGATGTTCAATGTTAGTTAAGGATTGGGCATCACTCTATCGAAGCGATGAAAAACGATTAACTTAAACAGTGCATCTAAAAAGATAACCACACCCCAGAGGAAGCTATGGTAGTTCAGCAATCACCGGCATTGGCACAAAAAGATCAGGATCTTGCGCTTAGTTATTTGCGCAAGATTATGATGGCGCCTGTGTATGATATCGCCAAAGAAACGGAATTAAGCTTTCTGCCTAAGATATCCGCGCAATTAAACAATCAGGTTTATTTGAAGCGAGAAGATCAACAGCCGGTGCATTCGTTTAAATTGCGTGGCGCTTACAACAAACTGCAACAGCTTCCTCAAGAGCTGCGTCAGCATGGCGTTATTGCAGCTTCTGCGGGAAATCATGCGCAAGGATTGGCGTTGGCGGCGAAAAGTCTGGGGGTTCAGGCAACGATTGTAATGCCAATCACAACCCCAGATATTAAAGTGAACAACGTACGGCATTTTGGTGCTGAGGTGCGGTTAATCGGTAAGAGTTTTAACGAAGCGCAGCAAGCTTGTCTGGACTTTGTCGAGAAAGAGAATAAAACCTTTATTCCCCCTTTTGACGATCCGGAAGTTATTGTCGGTCAGGGGACTGTGGGGAAAGAAATTCTCCAGCAATTAGCCGATGTGGACGCGATTTTTGTGCCGGTTGGTGGTGGCGGGCTATTGGCGGGTATTGCCGTATACGTTAAACAAATCGCCCCTCAGGTGAAAGTCATCGGCGTCGAAGCTCAGGATTCTGCGTGCTTAAAGGCGGCCTTTGATGCTGGTAAACCCGTCGATTTAGACAACGTCGGTTTGTTTGCCGATGGTGTTGCGGTAAAACGTATTGGCGAACATACCTTTGACTTGATTTACAAGTACTGTGATGACGTGATTACGGTTAGCTCGGATGAGATTTGTGCGGCAATCAAAGAAACCTTTGAGCAAACCCGTGTGATCGCTGAACCCGCTGGCGCTCTGTCGCTGGCAGGCATTAATAAGTATTGCCAGACATCGCCGGGCAATGAGAAATTGGTTGCGATATTATCCGGCGCTAATATGAATTTTCATAGTTTGCGTTATGTGTCAGAACGTTGTGAGCTGGGTGAGCAAAAAGAAGCGGTTTTTTCGGTTACCATTCCCGAACAAAAAGGCAGTTTCCGTCGCTTTTGTCAGACGTTAGGTGGTCGAGTAATCACCGAATTTAATTATCGGTATAGTGATGCCAATCGGGCCAATATCTTTGTTGGGATTCGCCTGTCCCATGGTGCCCAGGAAAGACGTGAATTAGTCAGTACGCTGGAAGCAAATCATTATCAGGTTCAGGATTTAACCGATAACGAACTGGCCAAACTGCATGTTCGTTACATGATCGGTGGTGGCAGTCAAAATACCACCAATGAGCGATTATTTAGTTTTGAATTTCCGGAATATCCGGGCGCGTTGGAAAACTTCCTCAATACACTGGGAGAGCTATGGAATATCAGTTTATTTCATTATCGCAATCATGGCTCAGCATTCGGTCAGGTACTGGCAGGATTTGAGGTTGCGGATGCCGAACAACAGGAATTCTTTGCGCATCTGCAGGATCTGGGTTACGAATGGGTAGAAGAAACCGATAACCCGGCATATCAGGCGTTTTTAAGTCAGCAACGCTAGTCGATTCAGTGTGAAGGAGCTTAAGTTAGGCTGTTGGGTGTGCGGACTTTGAATGGTGACGCCCATTCTAGCATCTAAAACGAGTCAGCTTGTCTGCAATGGCGCTAAGTATTTATCTGGCCTGTTAGCGCTGTTCAGTTAAAGCCGCTTCCAACTCCGCTAATTTTGCTTCCATGGCTTCAAGTTTGGCGCGAGTTTTTGCCAACACCTGAGTTTGCACATCAAACTCTTCCCGAGTTACCACATCCAATTGCGCGAGCTTGCGTTGCAATACTTCTTTGGTTTTAGCTTCCAGATCTGTAGCCGCATTTTTGACTCCAGGTGGAATAGACTCGGTAATCTGCTTAGCGATTTCTTCAATTTTCTTCGGATTAATCATAGGGGTCTCGCTTAAAGAGGAGCGTTATTTGCCTCCTATCCTAGCAGGTAAGCCATGACTTTTTAAGTTTCGGGGGTAATTGAGGTGATATTCGCAGTATATTTGCCTATCCAGTCTTTCGACCCCGTGCGTATTTCTGTAAAATTGCCAGCATTCAACTCACTCTTTGCAGTTCTATATTAATGAAACTAAACCCTGGTCAAAATGAAGCAAAAAACTACGTCAGTGGGCCATGCCTGGTATTAGCAGGTGCCGGTTCAGGGAAGACGGGGGTTATTTGTCAGAAAATTTCGTATTTGATCCAGGAATGTGGCTATAAAGCCCGTAATATTGCGGCGGTAACCTTTACCAATAAAGCCGCTCGGGAAATGAAAGAGCGGGTCAGTAAAATGCTGGGGCGTGATCTTACCCGTGGTTTGGTGGTTTCCACGTTTCACTCGTTGGGGTTAGATATTGTCAGACGAGAATTAAAGACCTTAGGGTTCAAACCCGGATTTACGCTTTTTGATGATCAAGACAGTCTGGCGTTGTTAAAAGAGCTTACCGCAAAGCAACTTGATGGTGACAAAGAATTATTGTCACGTCTGCAAAATAGTATTTCCAACTGGAAAAATGAGCTGATGTTGCCGGATGTTGCGATAAAACATGCCAAAGGTGAGGAAGCCTCATTGTTTGCGCATTTTTATCAGCAATATCATCAGCATATGCGAGCATTCAATGCGTTAGATTTTGATGACTTGATTTTAATCCCAACCTTGTTATTACGAAATTTCGAGGAAGTCAGGTTGCGCTGGCAGAAAAAAATTCAGTATCTGTTAGTGGATGAGTATCAAGACACTAACGCCAGTCAATATGAGATGGTGAAATTACTGGCGGGTGAGCGGGCGAGATTTACCGTGGTTGGTGATGATGACCAGTCTATATACTCCTGGCGCGGGGCAAAGCCGCAGAATCTGGTTTTATTGGGAAAAGACTTTCCGCAGCTCAAACTGATTAAACTGGAACAGAATTATCGCTCTTCCGGACGCATCTTAAAATGTGCCAACATTTTGATTGCCAACAATCCCCACGTTTATGACAAGCAACTATTTTCCGAATTGCAGTATGGCCCAGAATTGCGAGTGATTCGTACCAAAAATGAAGATCACGAAGCCGAGCGTATTGCCGGTGAATTATTAGGTCATCGCTTTTTAAATAAGAGTCAGTTTAAAGATTATGCAATCTTATATCGTGGCAACCACCAATCCCGGTTGATTGAAAAGATCCTGATGCAAAACCGTATTCCCTACAAAATTAGTGGGGGTACGTCATTTTTCGCCCGCTCGGAAATCAAGGACATCATGGCGTATCTGCGATTGCTGGTAAATCCCGATGATGACAATGCATTTTTGCGAATCGTTAATGTTCCGCGCCGGGAGATCGGTCCGGCTACCCTTGAAAAGCTGGGAACGTATGCCAATATGCGTCAGATCAGTATGTTTGCCGCAAGTTTTGAATTAGGACTAGAACAACATTTAAGCGGTCGTGGGCTGGCAAACGTACAACGCTTTACCCGGATGATGGTCGAGACCGAAGACAATGCTATGCGTGGTGATACCGGCGCTGTACTGCGTAAATTTATTCAGAATATCAATTATGAAGATTGGTTATACGACTCATCACCGAGCGCCAAAGCCGCGGAAATGCGGATGAAGAACGTCACCCAGCTATTTTCCTGGGTCACGGACATGCTGGAAGGGACCGATATGGATGAACCTATGACCTTGCCGCAAGTGGTTACTCGGTTGACATTACGCGATATGATGGAGCGAAATGAAGAAGAAGAAGAATCTGATCAAGTGCAGTTAATGACGTTACATGCGTCCAAAGGGCTTGAGTTTCCTTATGTGTACCTGATTGGTATGGAAGAAGGTATGCTGCCCCACCAAACCAGTATTGATGAAGACAATGTTGAGGAAGAAAGGCGTCTGGCATACGTTGGTGTTACACGAGCTCAGCGCGAACTCATTTTTACCTATGCCAAAGAACGTCGTCAGTATGGTGAGCTGATCCATACGGAACCATCTCGATTCTTGTATGAAATGCCACAGGATGATTTGATATGGGAACAGGGTGGCGAGAAGCGTCAATCGGCGGAAGAAAAGCAAAAAACCGGCCAAGCTGGCGTGGCGGGTTTGCGGGCGATGCTAGCGGCGAAAAAAACCGACGCTGGCGCTAAATAACTGGCGAATAACGTTTATATTCCTGCAGCTGGTTAACAAGGCTTCTACTTTGCTAGCATTTAGGCACAATCGACAACATCATCATCGCTGTGGTTATTTACTTCCTTTGGTAGGTCAGCCGCCTGCGGACGTGAAATAAAGTAACCTTGAGCATAATCACAGCCCGCTTTTTTCACCAAATCCAGTTGCGCCTGGGTTTCTACGCCTTCGGCGACCAGTCGGAAACCAAAACTATCCCCTAATTCATGCAAACTTTTCGCAAGAGTCAGATTTTTCTCGTTACTGTTTAACGATTTTACGAACGATTGATGCAGCTTAATAAAGGCAAATGGATAGCTACTCAGATAATTGAGAGATGACAGGCCATGACCATAGTCGTCCAGCGCCAATTTAACGCCAGCGGCTTTAAGTGTGTTTAATGCCTGTAAAGACTGTTCCGGGTTTTGTACAAAAGCTCGTTCGTTAAACTCCAGAATCAAACGTTCCGGATTCGGGAAGTGTTGGTGGATCACGTCGATAAGTTGTCTGACTTGAGTCTTGTGCTGCAATTGTCTGGGGGACAGGTTCACACTGACAAACGTATTATTATGGTTACCCTCAGCATCCCAGCGAACTAACTGCTCGGCAACGCTGGCAAGTACCCAGCATTCAATATCAATAATTAACCCGGATTCTTCAGCAACTGCTAAAAAATCTCCGGGGTTAAGAAGGCCACGCTTAGGGTGTTGCCAACGTAATAAGGTTTCAAATCCTAAAGTTTGTGATGCATTATTCAGTTCTTGATTGAGGTCAGAGATTCTTTGAAAATGCAGGGTAAACTCTTTTTCTCGCAGGGCTTTTCGTAATTCATGTTCAAGATTTAAATTCGCCATTAATTGTTGGCGCATGGAATCATCAAAGAAAATAAATCGACCTTTGCCCAGTGCTTTCGCCTGATACATAGCAGCGTCCGCATCACGTAAAACTTCAGCGGCATTTTGGTAATGACGATCACAGACGGTAATGCCAATACTGGCGCTGGAATAAAGTTCCTGGTTATCGATCACAAACGGTTGTTCGATGGTTTCAATAATACGCTGAGCAATATCTTCGGCATCTTCGTGTTGTACTAAGGTATCAAGCAGAATAACAAATTCATCGCCACCCAGACGAGCCAGGATATCATTGCCACGGATACAATCGGCAATGCGCTCAGCAATCTCTATGAGCAGTAAATCACCGATATGATGGCCTAGCGTGTCATTAATCACTTTAAATCGGTCAAGATCGATAAACAATACCGCAAAACGATGATTGGGATGGCGTTTAACATGTTTTAACGAGTGCTCTAAGCGTTCGGAAAACATGGCGCGGTTGGGCAACTTCGTCAAGGTGTCATGGTGAGCTGCGAAATACAGCTGTTGCTCTATGGCTCGGCGTTCTTCAACTTGTTTACGAAGTCGTAAATTGGTTTGCTGCAGGTCAGCCGTTCGTTCGCCGATTAACTGATTGATATCTTGTGAATAGGTTTGTAATTGGTTAATTGCCTGATGTCGTTGAATGAAGGATGAAATTTGTGCAGCGATGTAACGAATCAACTGTAAATCTTCTGACTTACTATCGCTTTGGCTGATAAATCCTTTTATGGCCACCAGACCAAAGGCTTTATTAATCATGGTCAACGGCGCCATTAACCACACATCCACTAATTGGGTTTCATCATTGCGCAGCGGAAAAGGCCGTTTAACCACATCGTTCTCGTTTTCCAAGATAAAAACCTGATCGTGGTTAAGATAAACCGGTTTGGCTATGGCAGATATAAAATCGACGATATCGCTATGCAGTTGCGGCTTGATTGGCGCACAAAATAACTCGTTTATAAAATACGGATCGTTAGCTTTACCATCAAAGCGTTCAATATAGAGGTTGTCTGCAGGAAAATATTGGCGGATGACTTTTTGCAGGTTGATATATAGGCAGTTAACATCCGTCTCGGTACTGCAAAGTTCCGATAACTTCAACAAGCCGGTTTGAATGTTTTTGGTTTGCTTATATCGTTTCAAAAGCGACCGTAGCTTAGGTACTGTTCGAGCACGATCCTTAATGGATCTGGCCTTGCTCTGTAATTTTCCTTTCGAATCCATGAAAGGCGCCTTAAAAAAATGATGTTAGATCAAATAGTTTAACAGAGTTTTTCGGCATTGCTACAGGTTTCTGTCGGTTTTTTATACACTCAGGGCGTCAACATTAATTACTAAATGTGTCGTAGTTTTGTGCGAGGATCCTGAAGATGATCTTTTGTGGATATAGCGACAGGATAAAAATGATGATAGGTGTGAATGGATTGTGATTGGTATAAACCGAGTGGAAAACAAAAAAGCCAGAGTTTCCTCTGGCTTTTCATGATCAAGCGTATTGTTAGCAGTTAAAGATCTGTGATACCGAGCTTTAATTTGCTCAACGCGTTCTTTTCTAACTGACGCACACGCTCTGCTGATATCTGATACGTAGACGCCAAGTCCTGCAACGTAGCTTTATCTTCGTCTAACCAGCGTGCTTTGATAATGTGCTGGCTACGATCATCTAGTGAAGAAAGTGCTTGAACTAACTGGCCATTAACATGATCGTCCCAGTTGTCCGATTCTACTTGGGTGGATAAATCGGAAGACTTATCTTCCAAAAATTGTGCTGGCGAGAACTGTGCCGCACTACCACTATCATCATCAGAATCGGTTAAATCAAACGCCTGGTCGCTATTGGCCATGCGCGATTCCATTTCCAGAACATCTTTACTGCTAACGCCGAGCGTTTCAGCAACCGTATTTACTTCTTCCTGGTTGAACCAACCCAAGCGCTTTTTGTTCTTGCGCAGATTAAAGAACAATTTACGTTGCGCTTTCGTCGTCGCGATTTTAACAATTCGCCAGTTGCGAAGCACAAACTCATGAATCTCAGCTTTGATCCAGTGAACAGCGAACGATACCAAACGCACACCCACTTCCGGGTTGAAGCGTTTTACCGCTTTCATCAAGCCAACATTACCTTCCTGAATCAGGTCTGCTTGCGGCAGGCCGTAACCGGAGTAACCTTTGGCGATATGGATCACAAATCGTAAATGCGACATGATCAAATCCTGAGCCGCGTTCAAATCATTATCATGATAAAGGCGCGAAGCCAGCTCTTGCTCACGTTCGGCACTGAGCATAGGAATACTGTAGGCGGACTGCACATAGGCTTCTATGCTACCGCTTTGGGGAACTGTCAATGCCATTGATTGCATAGTATTACTCATTCAATACCTCGTTATTACTTGGATCTGGGATACTACCACAGCTTTTTCAAGATCGCTAACCGAAAAAAATGGATATTAGCGCATGCATTTTGTAGGTGCTCGTCGTCAACTACATACCCATCGTAACGGGTTTGCGATTAAAAAATGTTAAGGTTTGTTAATTAAATCATAACAAGTTGATTAGTATAGCTTAATTGTGATTTTTTCAAGGGGGAGTTGTATTTCTCACCCCATCTTTGACCATTTAATCGGCGTTTGGTTCAATGCTGCGAATATGTTTTCTAACCGAAATGTAACTGCCTAAAAGTCCCAGAAATACCGCTATCGCAAGCAATATGCCAAGCTCCTGAAGATTCAACCCCTGCATCCGGAACTGGTTTTCGTAAAGCTCTGCCAAAGCGCTAATCGCAGCGCCCAGATACCGTCCTAAAATACTGACCGTTGCACTGGCAAGCAGGCCGCCAAGAACACCATACCAAAATCCTGTATACAGGTAAGGTCGCTGGATAAACCCGTCAGTCGCCCCGACAAGCTTCATTACGGCAATTGCGTCTTTTTGGTTCAATATGGCAAGGCGAATGGTATTACCGATGATCAGAACTACCGAGAAGCTTAGTAACGCGGCAAGCGCAAAGACAATGTCTTTGATCAGTACCATAATGGCTTCAAGTCGGGTTAACCATTCAACATCCAGTTTACCTTGTTCGACTTCTCGCTCTGCCTGTATTTTCTCCAGCAACGCTTTGGCAGCCATAGGCTGAGAATGGCGCTGAGTCGGTGTTACCAATAATGTAATTGGCAGTGGGTTTGATTCAAGGTAGGCCAATGCGTTACCAAACCCGGATAGCTGTTTAAACTGATCCATGGCATCATCGGCAGAAATATAGCGAACCTGCTGAACCTCCGGATACAACTGAATGCGTTGTAACAGATTCTGAGCACTGGTTTCACTGACCGACATTTTCAGGAATACGGAAATTTCCGCTGCTGTTTGCCATTGGGCACTGACGCGTTCGGCATTTTTACTGAACAAATGTAAGGTTGCCGGTAATGCCAGGCTTATTCCTAACACTAAAATGGTCATTAACGATGCCATTGGCGTGCGCCACAATTCGTGGAAAGCCGCGATCAGTTGCTGCCCCTGATGCACGGGTGCTAGCAACCGGGTTAACAAAGATGGTGAAGATTTCTGCGTATTGTTTTTCATTCGCTCGCCTCGGCTATGGCTAAACCGTCGGTGATCATCTTGCCCTGTTTTAAGGTGAGGTTGCGGTATTTCATCCGGGCAATCAGGCCAAGGTCATGGGTTGCGATAAGTACACAGACACCCACAGCATTAAAATCTTCAAATAACTGAATGATATCAAGGGATAGTTTTGGATCTAGGTTACCGGTTGGTTCGTCGGCGAGAATGATCGGTGGTTTGTTAACGATGGCACGAGCAATACCGACCCGCTGCTGTTCACCGCCGGATAGCATGTAGGGGTAACATTTTACCTTGGCAGTCAATCCTACTTTATCTAACGCCGCATCTACGCGCTTGCGAATTTCCCGAGCGCCGAGACCTTCAATAACCAAAGGTAAGGCGACATTATCAAAAACCGTGCGATCCATTAACAGATTATGATTTTGGAAAATCATACCGATATTACGGCGAACATACGGAACTTGAGCATAGCGGATCTTGCTCAGGTCATTGTTGTCGATGATAACCTGCCCCGAGGTTGGCTTTTCCATTAACGTAATGAGCTTTAACAGGGTACTTTTACCAGCACCGGAATGTCCGGTCAGAAACGCCATCTCGCCAGCTTCGAGAGCGAAATTTATATTCTTCAGAGCGTGGAAGCCACCAGGATAAGTCTTGTTAACGTTTTTAAAATGTATCATCGACGATTATTTTTTTTGTTGTCGGACTGCGGAGTATGGGGACTAGCCTATCACGGCTATAAGACCAATTCTATTAATTAATCGCTCTCTAAACGGTATGGTTTCGTCCCTTATCGCTAGCTGTTTAGATATGTTTTTGTCATTGCAATCATCTGAAACCTAACGAGAAAAATGTGTTGTTTCGGGTTAGGTTTCAGTGTTGCGAATGTGGCTCTTCACATTCTGAGACGTTTGGCTAAACTTGCCCGCTGAGGATTATTTATCGAACAGAGCGTCAATAAAATCGTTGGCATTAAACTGACGTAAATCATCGATTCCTTCGCCAACACCAAGATACTTAATTGGGATCTTGAATTTATCTGCAACCGCAAAAATAACCCCACCTTTGGCGGTACCATCGAGCTTAGTCACTGCAAGTGATGTCAGACCTACAGCATCGTTAAATAGCTGTGTCTGACTCAAAGCATTCTGGCCGGTTCCGGCATCGATGGTTAACATAATTTCATGGGGAGCATCGGCGTCTATTTTCTTCATCACCCGCACGACTTTTTTCAGCTCTTCCATCAGGTGAGCTTTATTCTGTAAGCGTCCGGCTGTATCAGCAATCAAAATATCGACATTTTTACTTTTCGCAGAATTTATGGCGTCGAATATAACCGATGCACTATCGGCACCGGTGTGCTGCGCTACCACAGGAATGTCATTGCGCTCGCCCCAGACTTGTAATTGTTCTACGGCTGCGGCGCGGAATGTATCACCAGCCGCCAACATAACCGATTTGCCTTCGGCCTGAAATTGCTTAGCAAGCTTACCTATGGTGGTGGTTTTACCAACGCCATTAACACCAACCATAAGAATGACTTTTGGTCCGGTAATCGCTTTCTCTTGTGGATGCTCGATGCTATCGAGAACCTGTTCTAACTCCTGCTTTAATAACTCATACAGCGCTTCGGCATCTTTAAGCTGACTTCGACTTGCCGCTTGCGTCAGGGAATCAATGATCTTCGTGGTGGTTTCGACCCCTACATCGGCAAGTAACAACTGGGTTTCCAGTTCTTCAAATAACTCATCGTCGATTTTCTTATCACGGAACAAATCGAACAGACCACTACCAATATTCTGGCGGGTTTTACTTAAGCCAGATTTTAAGCGTTGGAAAAACCCCGGTTTGTTGGTTGTATCCGCTTGCTCTGCAACGGCTTGTTCAACAACAACCTGTTCTTCACCCTCTGACTCTTGCGCTAAGGTCGATTCAGTAACTTCCTCGATTTCCTCGACTTCGGTAATTTCCTCAGCCGTCTCAGCCTCTAGTGGGGCTTCTGGTTGCTCATCTTCAACGTCATTGTCGGCAACAATTTTTTCTTCACTGTCTGTTGCGTCACTGCCAGCTTGTTTAGAATCAGCTGCGGATGGGGATTTAGAATGTTCAGCAACATCATTGCCTTGTGCTTCATCAATAGCTACCTCGGTTACTTCTTCAGTAACTTCAGTTTGTTGTTCTATTTGTGATTCTGTCGTCTCTTCAGACTTTTTAAACCAGGAAAATAACCCTTTCTTCTTAGCCATAATGTGTCAGTTACGCTTGATGATATTCAATTAGGTGGATGCAGGCATTGGTAATCGCTTCAATCGAGGATAAAATTAGTGGCCGAAGACCTTTATTGTTTTCGACGAACCCCGAAAGCTGAGCCTGTGGTTAAGGGCAGTATAGTAGCATCTTAGCGACTGTATAAAAACCGAAAGGGCGTAAAAAGCAAACTGACAGAAGCCTTTTACGTGAGACTGGGAAATAAACCATAAATAAGAGTAGATTGAATATGGCGCCGAGAAAGCCCGACCGACAAAATGCGAACCGAGGAAATAGATCTTCCGGAAGAAATGCTACGTCCCAGGGGATGGGGCAGGTCCGGATCATTGCCGGTAAATATCGAGGTCGCAAATTACCGGTTCTCAACGCGGAAGGTCTGCGACCGACCACCGACCGAGTAAAAGAAACCGTATTTAATTGGTTAATGCCGTATGTCGCTCAATCGGTTTGTCTGGATAGTTGTGCGGGCTCTGGCAGTTTAGGGTTTGAAGCGCTTTCCCGAGGTGCTGAGCATGTAACGTTTGTCGAGTTAGAACGAGCGGCCGCCAGAAACATCGAGGAAAATATTGCCCGCCTGAATGACAACCAGAGCAGAGTCCTAAATCAAAATATTCTGTCCGTTAACACTAATAAGCCCTTTGATCTGGTATTTATCGACCCACCCTTTAATCGAGGGCTCGCCAGTGACATTGCGATTTATCTTGAGCAGCAACAAATGTTGGCTGAAAGTGCCATCATCTATGTGGAAACGGAGCAAAACTTTAATGCGGCGTTATTACCTGAGAACTGGCAGTTACTCAAAGAAAAGTCTGCCGGCCAGGTAGTATCGCGGCTATATCAGCGAAAACTTGCTACTTAGCTGTACTGGATTCGAAAGCCCACTTTTAACGTTACCTGATAGTGGGCTACCTTGCCATCGACGATATGGCCACGGGTTTCAAGCACTTCGAACCAATTCATATTACGAATGGTTTTTGCTGCTTCTTCAAGGGCATTTTCAATCGCTTCTTCAATACTTTTTGGAGAAGAACCAACCAGTTCAACTTTTTTGTAAGTGTGATGTGAGGTCATGGGACACCTTTTAAATTTTCGACCATTTTTTGCAAGTATAGTCGTTCGTTCAAAAGGTGATCATAAGAACTGAGAAGGGGTTAAATCTCAATCCCTAAATTTGACATCCCTTCACTCAGGGCCATGGATTTGAGTTGTTGACAGGTTTCTTTATTCTCTTTGGCCGTCAGAGCAAACGCCAATAGTTCCTGTTGGGTTTCCATTTCCCATTGCATTAACGGGTGAGCTTCAATATCGGCTTGCTGAATGATAATTTCATCATTCACATCAGGATTTTGCTGAGCCTGTTCTTCGGCCAGCATCAATTCCAAATAGTAACTCACACTGCCTTTGGACAAAAGTGACACATTGGTCAATGTTTCTAGGTCTTTATCCTGCATACCTTGCAGCAAAGAGCCAATTGCCATACAGGTATCAAGCGCCGGATATACCCCGAAAAAGTCAAAATCTTCGACATTTGGAATGACCTCCTCGAGTTTCTCCAGCTGTGCGGAAAAATTTAGCTTAAATTGCGGTTGTGCCAGACGCTGCCAAACCAGATCTAATTGATTGCGAAGTAGCTTAGTATCACCAAACTCCGACGCCTCACTAAACATTTGATAATTGGGGAGCATGCGTTCGATAAGAGCGGCACTATAGGCAGTTAATTGCCATAGCGTTAATTGCGTTAATTTTTCAGGGTTTGGCACAGCAAGAGTCCATGAATTTACTTGTCAGGTATTATAACCCATCAAGGGAAAAAACCTATGACAACTATGCTTCCGAGGAAATTGCTGTTAACTCTTGGCGCGGTCCCAGGTGTTCAGGAAGCTTTATATCCCAGACCCATCCGGCCTTTTGCATCAGCATTAGTATCCACCAACCGGGATCCAGTTGACCTTTTTCCAAGCCCAATTTTGCGGAACCAGGAAATGCATGGTGATTGTTATGCCAACTCTCACCCATGGTGATAAGGGCGGCAAATGGAACATTGTAACCTTGTACAAATGCCCCATTGATATGCCAGCTTCGCCCCCCTTGATTGTGTGCAAAATAGCCGATCAGCCAGTGGCCGGTAATGGATATGGCAACGCGAGCGCAAATTCCCCAAATTACCCAGGCAATGCCTCCTAGCGCAAACAAAATCAATGCCCAGGGTAATTGCTGCCACATCCAGTAACGTTCCATAAAGCCGAGTACCGGATCGTTTTTATAATTTTCTTCGATGATGATTTGTGGTGGTTTTTTTAGATGGATATCGCACAGTAGTTGCCAATAACCGTCTGTGAAGAACGGTTGTCGATGTCCAAAATAATCGTGGCAATGATGCTGGCGCTGCGACCAGTCACGCATATCATGAGTTTTTATCATCGAAAATGGCCCGCCTAAACCGGTAATAACACCCAGGTGAACAAGAAAATAGCCAAGCCATTTGGAGCATTGAAAGCTTTGATGGATAAGGTATCGGTGCATACCTAAGGAATGGCCAAAACAAAGGGTGAAACCTGTAAACGTAATAAATAGTAATACAGTCTCAAGGGATAGAGTCATTGCGCCACCAATGATTGCAATTATACACATGGTGATAAACCATATCGTTTTGGTTAACGATAATTTGACGTCGCCGTTAGAAGCGTTGCCATTGCCCTGTTTCTTAATACGGGGATTTTCATAGTGTGGATGACTCTTCATGTCCCTCTCCTTAAAGTTACGGCGTGATAATTTCATCAATCAACAATTCACTGCTTCTGGCAATGGCAAATTCTTGTAGCGGACCAAAGTACCAGGCGGGATCCAGTGTCCGTTGATAGTGAATTCGCAATGTCACTTTTGTTTTTGACGCGGTTATTGGCTCTAGGAAGATTTCGGTGCCATGCAAATTCAGATAGTTGGCAATGTAACTGTCGTTTTCAATAATTCTGGTTCGAATGTAATTGTCTGAAACTTCAGCTAGCTGCAACAGCATAACACCCTCATGGGTATTGGTAACAAACCAACGGTGGTAACGGTAGTAAATGGTATGTATATCGCCCTGTTGAAGACTTTGAGCGTCTATTTTATAAGGCATTGGGAACAGAGAAAGTAACCAATGGCGAGGCTTATTGAGATCAATGGGCTGCTGCAATTGTTGATGAATCTCCCCGATAGAGGCTGATACCACTTTTGATTGTTCGACAGAATATTCACGCTCAAAACTTAATTGCGGAGCAACACCTTCAAAGGCGCTGATTAGTATTAAAGCCGGAAGAATTTGCATGTATTGGGTGGATTGGTTTTTGCGGATTCGGTAACGGCGAATGGCGTCGATGATAAAAACTAACAGGATCACTGAAAAGTAAATCGGCATGAACATGACCACGCAGACAAAGCCCTCAAACAGGATGACAGAGCTGCCAAGCATGACGATGAGCGAGGTTATGGTGAGCCTCAGATAAGTGTATTTCCAATTTTCGGTTTCAGGTCGTTTAAGGAAAGTCAGGGCAATGGCAATAGCAAAAGGAATGCCGACATAGAGCAGTGCACTGTCGTCAAAATCGTATTCCATCAGCAAGCGGATGATTAAAGAACACAATCCGATAATAAGCATGATGATTAACTTATGGTTGTCCTTTATGCGCTCTAGTATCTTTGCCATGGCACAAATCCCTTAAATTGATTACTATGACGATAAGAGTAATTTAGTTAATTAACTATTTAGTTAAATATATAAATCAATGAGCAATGTATTTCAAGCTTTATCATCGTCAGTAAGACGAAAAATTTTGGCGTATTTGTCAGAAGCCAGCTTAACGGCTGGAGAAATTGCTGAGCGATTCGATATCAGCAAACCAGCATTGTCTAAGCATTTAACGATTTTGCTAAACGCCGGATTAATTACATCTGAAAAGAAGGGGCAATATGTTCACTATTCTTTAGTGAAGGAAAATTTGTTTGCATCAATGAATGACTTTTTAGTGGATTTTTGTTCGGAGGGAAAACCTTTGAAGGTTGAGAGTGCGGCTTTAGCCTCGAAGAAAAAGCAAAAATCGCAAAAATCAGAGTAATATTAGGAAATCGTTATGAACTACTGGTTATTTAAAACCGAGCCTGATGAATTCAGTATTGATGATTTAGCTAAGGCTGGTCCTGAGGGTGAATGCTGGGAGGGTATCCGCAATTATCAGGCGCGAAATTTCATGCGAGATAAGGTACGTGTCGGCGACAAAGTCTTTATTTATCACTCCAGTTGCAAAGATGTCGGCATTGCCGGCATTGGTGAAATCGTTAAAGCGGCGTTTCCGGATCCATTTCAGTTTAATCCCACCAGCAAGTATTTTGATGAAAAATCTACTGAAGAAAAGCCTCGCTGGGTTGCGGTGCAGGTGGCCTTTATCGAAAAATTCGACAAGCTTATTCCGTTATCCTTGTTGAAACAACAGCCGCCACTTGAAGATATGGTTTTGGTTAATCGCGGCCGGTTATCGATTCAACCCGTTGCAGAACAGCACTGGCAATTTATACTGGCACTTAAAGGGCAGCAGCAATCCTAATGCAGAGAGCAAGAAACAGGGATACTGTGGCTCCCTGTTTAATGAACCTCATTTGTACTAGCCCATTGCTAGATTGCCGGTAAATCGAACCAAAGGGCCTCGATGCTGCTGCTCGCTACAATATCGACAACGTCTTTAGCCTCGATCATAAATCCATCACCGGCAGTAAATGTTGTGCCGTTTGCAACCAGAGTGCCATTAACCAGATGCAAATAGCCGATTCGATTCGCATTATGCTCGCTTACCGTTAGCCGAATACCTTGGTTTGTTGTCAATTCCAATCGATAAATGCTGGCATCCTGATTCATTGTTAATGACCCATCAATACCGTTGTTTGTGACTAATGGCGTCAATGGACCATTTTGTTCGATGCGCTTTTGCTCGTACCCAGGTTCAATACCAAAAACGTTAGGCTGTATCCAAATCTGTAAAAAATTTACCGCATTGGTATCGGAAGCATTGTATTCCGAATGCATAACACCACGGCCTGCACTCATTCGCTGGATTTCACCGGCCGGAACGGTGTAGAGATTTCCGGCGCTATCTTTATGCTCCAGAGCACCGTCGATAACATAGGAAATAATTTCCATATCGCGGTGACCATGGGTATCAAAACCACGCCCGGGTTGCACCACATCATCATTGATCACTCGCAGCACGGATACTCCCATGTGTTTAGGGTCGTAATAATGGCCAAAAGAAAAACTGTGTTTGCTGTTGAGCCAGCCCAAATTAGCGCCACCGCGATCGTTACTTTTGCGAATATATTTCATTTTCCATCCCCTTCATTGAATTTGATGAATCCAGTGTAGGGTTCTTTAAAATAGAATGATATTTGTATATTTTGATATAAACGTTCTTTTTATGCGAATTTAACTGTTTGTTTTGGCGTCGCAGGTCGGCATCTGCATGGTTTGATATCTCAGCTCGCCGATAAATTGACGGGCCGCCGGGCCAAGTCGGTCGCCGTCGTTGAACATCAAATATAATAATGCGTTGCGTTGTCCGCCCTGCTTTAGGGGTAATTGTCGTAATTCGCCGTTGTTTAATGGCTTCACAATTGCTGGAAATGGTAGCCATGCAAAGCCAAGGCCGGAGCGGATCATATCGATAGAGGTGCGCATATGGCTGACCGTCCAACGTTGGTTTGCCCCTAACCATCCGGCATCTTGTTGTGCGGAAATGGCAGAATCACGAATGACGATCTGACGGTGATTTTTTAAGTCCTCAAACGTCAATGGACCTGAATGGCTATGGAGAGGATGGGACGGTGCGGCGACAGCGACAAACTCAATCGGACAAAGCTCCTCGCTAAAGCCATCCTTTAGTGGATAAGGTGAAATCGCAATATCGACTTCGGAGTTTTTCAGTAATTCACTAGCGCCCGTTAATACCGACTCCTGTAGCTCAATACGTAACAATGGGTATTGCTTAGACGTTGCGTCCAGTACGTTATATAACAGCTTTTGCGGAAAAATTTCATCAACCGCAATCCGCAGACGGGTCTCTATGCCTTCACTCAGGCTTTGTGCTACGGCTTCTACCTTACCGGCTTCTTCGAGCAAATAATTTGCCCGGCGAAGCATTAACTCGCCGGCATCGGTTAACAATGTTTTTCTGCCCTGGGTTTTTAAAAGTTTAACACCGAGAGATTGCTCGAGTTTATGAACCGCGTGGTGAATACTGGACTGGCTTTTGTGAATAGCGCTGGCGGCCTGATTAAATCCACCATAATGGGCGACCGCCCAAAACATTCGCCATTGTTCGAGTGTGACCTTCAGCATTGTTGACCTCAGATTGGTTTAAGCGTTTTAACTATATTCTTTTTTATAGAACGAAGAGTCCAGATTTATCTAATTTTAACTCTGATTTGTCGAATTATAATGGCAATATCTCTTTAATGAATGGGTGAACCATGAATAAAATATTACTAATTACATCATCACTTAATGCCGAACAGGGTAATTCTTCGCAGTTAGCGAGCCAGTTTGTTGGAGAGCTTTGTTCAGCTCATGAGGTCAAAAAGCTGGATCTCAATGCTTTGTCTTTACCGCATTTATCTGCTGATGAAATGCAGGCCTGGATGACGCCAGAAGCTGAACGTACTGACAAACAAGTTCAGCTTGCCAACCTGTCAGATGGCCTGATAAAAGATATCAACGACCATGATCTGATTGTGATTGGTATGCCGATGTATAATTTTGGGGTTCCATCCGTCTTCAAAGCCTGGATTGATCGTATCGCCAGAGCTGGTGTGACATTTAAATACACCGAACAAGGCCCGGTAGGCCTAGTGAACAACAAAAAAATTATAGTTGTTGCCGCTCGTGGTGGTATGTATGCGGGTACAGCTAAAGATACCCAGACAACCTATCTGAAAGACTTTTTTGGATTTTTAGGTATCACGGATGTGGCGTTTATTTATGCCGAAGGTCTTGCCATGCCAGATAAAGACCAGCGATGGTCTGCGGCTAAACAAGACATCCTGACGATGGCTGAAAAAGTTACCCTGGTGCATTAGTCTCTAGATGCCCGGCTACAAGACTCGGCCTATGACTCAATATTCGTCATAGGCATTTAATTGGCTGGACTAATTGGGTGGACAGGCATCACTAATATTATTAAACACATCATTAAGGGTATTTAAAAAGCCAACACCGCCACCATCGGTTAATTGCGCAATGATCACATCAGGTAGAATTATCGTTGTGTGGCCGCCATAGCCTGACATAACCGGGATCTGAGTTAAGTGGCCACAAGCACGCATCGCAGACACCGCACCAGCATGAAATCGCCAAAAACCATTATCGTAATGAAAATGCGTTAACTGGGCATAAAGACCGTGTTGAGAGCCGCTTAGTACTTCTTTGACCATTTCAGGGTCGAGAAGGTTGCCATTGATGGCGTCATCTCTTAAGTATTTGGCAAATCTGAGAACATCATTCAGGGTAACGGATAACCCATATCCGCCCCAGGCATCTTGAGTGTCACTGGTGCGCTGAATACCACGAGCGTAATGACTCAAACCAATCGCGTCAAAAATAGGCACAATAACATCGTCAAAGGCCTTAGCGTTTGAGCCAAGTTTCTTGTTGGCGAAGGTTGCAGCGGCATAGCCAACCAATTCCGTATCTGTGGTGTGATAAACATGATAGGTGCCCGGCGCGACTTGCTTAGGCCAACCGGTACAGGAAAATTCGGCTCTGGCACGTCGTGTTGTCGGATTAAAAAAACCAGTGACAATGGCTGCGCTGTCTTCATCCACGCCATAGTTTGCCGATGCGTAATTACCCGTTGCCATATCGAGCGCATGTTCCACAGTAACGCCATCCCAACGACTGTCATTGGCACACTCAGGGACCAAGTCTTTAATCAGCTCATGCTTAAACCCGGGATACCGATGCTCGAGAGCAGCAACAACCATAAAGGCATACATGGATTTGGTGAATGAATACACCCCAATGGTTTTATCCATGCAATATGGGTGCGTGCCATAACGAGTGGTACAGCCCTTTGTGTAGCTTGTACCATTGACTAAAATACCGTAACCATTCATATCGTCGGCATCCACGGCATCCACGGCATCCACGGCATACCCGTAATTGCGCAGATCCACGCCAGGGAAGTCAATGGCTAAATCTGCCAGTGGTTTGGTTGGCAGCCAATGACTTTCTTCAGTGTTTCGATCATTGATCACCGTGGCAGCATGGGTAATAACATGTGGCGTATACGTTGCACTTAAATTGCCATAAAACTCAAAGCCATAAAAGATACAGGTTTCTGCCACGTTCTGGACATGCACCTTGGATATAGAGCCGTCATTTTTAAACAAAAACGTGGCAAGGCCATTGTGTTCACAGTTCGCGTTGTTTTGTTTCATGGTGTAGGGAAATGCTGCCCGGGAATAACCATTGTCGCCGGCTTCATCCCAAACTGCGCCTACACCGGCGCTAACCGACCAGGCACCTCTGCCGATAAAACCATGCCCACGGTCAATTGGAATTAAACGATTGCCATCCTGAATAAACTCATAATTAAATAGTGGCCACATGGCATAATTAATTGGTAAATCGTCCGTTTTTCCATAATTTAGGGAAAATTCAGGCGAGCCGCTAATCCGTAAACTCCCTGAAAAACGGTTTCTCGGTGGCAATGAATTTCTCTGAGCAAATGCTTCGGTGGAAAATGTTCGCGAGGTGTCGCCCATTAAATATTCAAAGGTAGCCTGTTGTCGATACGATCCCTGAGCACCCTGCTTATTCAAATCCGTTTGCGAGCAGGAAAATACCAAGCTGGCCGTCAATATGAACAACATAGCTGTTAGCATTTTAATCGATATCAATGTTAATTCGCTCATCCTATAAGTTACTTTATATACAATAGGTTAGTGATAGTTTTCGGCTAACCTTGTGCAGTGATCCCATATCAATGTTATTGGGCACAAGAATAGGGTAAATAAAGGAATGACAAAAGAGCCAGTTGGAAAATATTGTTAGTACCTCAGGGCAGGAACTATCATTGGCTCTGGTGGCCAGTGTTGACAAGTGCCACCAGATATTCCCGTTTCTTGATTACAGAATGTTGTTATAGGGAGACAGATACCAGACAAAAATTGCCACATTAGCAATAACCGTTAACCAGTATACGACCCTAAATGACGGTTTTTTAGTTTTATGTCTTAAAATCTGCTGGGCAAATGCTGCGCCCGGCCACCCACCTATGGTAGACAATAAGTGCAAAGAGCTTTCTTGCGTGCGTTTACCACCCCGCTCGGAAGAGTGCTTGTCCGTGGCATAGGCAAGGTAAGTGAATAGACTTACCCCTAAATACCCCAAAAATAACTCCCTGGGAATAAATCCCGGAACATAAGCCAGTATTAACATCATCATGAATAAGCTGGCTGGAAACAGTCGAATTAACGGTCCTTGGCGCATACGAAATACCTCTCCTGGAGTTCGAATGGATTGTTAATTGTCGAGTAGCAGTTGGGGGAAGTTTAGCTGGTTGCTGTGACTTGTTCTGACTCTGTATCTTCTTGAAATACCTGCCGATGCGCGCGGTTCATGATTTTATCGGCTTGCTGCTTAGTAAAAATACCCAATTCAATACCCGCCTGCATATAGCCTTCAAGTCGAAACTTTTGGCGGTCGGTATCCTTATTGAGTTTGGCTAATTCAAACATTTCCAGCAGTTGTTGATTGCAGGAGATAAGGTATCGATCTTTTTGCATGAACCGGCATTCCTTGAGATATTTTTTCTAACTTCCATTACAAGATAACGAAAAAAATCGACCTTGGGTAGTGTTAATATCATGTTATTTTCAAATTAAAATTCTGAAAATATATTGACATTTATTAATCGCTTACAAATGGTAATGTGCGACCGTCACTGCGAAATTTTCATTCTTGACTACACTAGGGAACACCATTGTTGAAGAGGTAGGGAAGGATGATAAAATTTTATTATTATCCCATTTCAACGTATTCCCAAAAGGTGCTGTTAGCCTTATATGAGAAACAGGTTCTTTTTGAACCGCATCTGGTTGATATTCATGATCAACGGCAATTATACGCATTTCGCCAGATTTATCCTTTGGGGAAAGTTCCTCTTTTGCTAGGCGATAATCAGCATGTTATTTCAGAATCCAGCATCATTATTGAATATCTCGATAGCCATTTTGATTCAGGTACTCGGCTATTTCCTGACGTCAGTTCAGATGATATACGGCAGATGCGCTTTCTCGACAGGATAGCTGACCTTTATTTAAATAATTCAGTGGTTACCCTGATGTTTGCAAAAGACCGCCGGCAGGCAGAGCGTAATGAGGCAACACGTTGCTTAACCTTTTGTTACCAATATTTGAATAATCGTCTGGAAGGAAAACCCTGGATCATGGGCGAAAATTTTACATTCGCTGACTGTGCGATTATTCCGCCTTTGCTTTATGCTGAGCGTCATATGCCATTCGTTGAATATGCCAATCTATTGAATTATTTTCAACGCGCTCAAGAGCGACCTTCCTATCAGAAAGTGTTAGCAGATGCCTTGCCTTTGTTGACGTCGATGGGGGTGTAGTGTTATTGATGTTTTTTTCGGCGCCGGATGATATCTAACATCATGCTTACCAGAGTAATGAGACCCGTACCGGAGGACAGATTGCCGGGTGACATTAGATTTTTAACCTGCTGACCATCTGCCTGGATTTCCGCAATTGCCATTTCTCTGGCCTGTTCGAGAATCACCTGTTCTTTTGATGGTGGCTTGGAGCGTCCGAACCAAAGCATCAACAAGGTTAAGGCCAAATTGACCGTGCCAAGCACAAATGCGGATTGCCATTGACCAATTTGCGTAGCCAGCAGCTGATAACAACCAATATTGATAAACACAAAGGTAATCAGGAATAGACAAAGTGCCAGCAAGATAAAAATCAAACGACTGATTAACTGGCTTACAGAAAGTTCCAACAATCCCGCTTGTGCTTTGTACAATATTTTAAATTTAAGCATATGCGCATTCATCATGGCTGCTTTACCTTATTAATCGGCCCAGTAAAAAACCCAGGGCGAAGGCGCCGAGTATGCTGGCGCCCTGATGATCGCTAAGCTCTTGTTTTAACTCTTCCATTAGTTGTTCAAGTTGCTCTTGCTCGTTAAGCGATTCTTGAGTTTTTGGGCTTTCAGTCTGAGCCTGTTCGATGACATCTGTGGTCGATGCCCCAGCCGCAGAACTCGGCTCATCGCCAGGAGAAACATCCTCAGACTTGCTGCGTTCAAGCTCGGCCAACTGCTTTTTCAATTGCGCAATTTCTGCCAGGGCCTGACTTGCTTTATCTTCTTGAGCCATAACCGTAACCTATAGGTTAGTTAACGGGCTTTTCGATAGATTGACTTAATTGTTTCGTCGCCATAGACGTGAAAATTATCGAGAACCCAGAAAACAGCAAGCGCACACCCACAAGAATACCAACTGCCCAGGCACCAGATACCGGCCAGCTTTTCCAAATCATCCATGCCAGTACCAGGGTGATAATCCCACTAAACAACATCCAGCCCCAGCCTCGTTGTGGTTTATACTGAAAGGCAATGATAATGGTAAAAATACCTTCGACGATAAAGTAAGCCAGCAGAACGATAGTGAGGGTCATCAACCCCATGGCGGGCATGACCATCATAAACAGGCCGCCAAGGAGCGAAATACCACCGAACAGGAATTTCAATAAGCCACTGCCAAAACTCTGTGCTTTGAAGGCGAAGACAATTTGCACAATACCGGCAAATAATAAAATCAGACCTACCATCACCGAAATACTCATGCCGGCAATCATCGGTGCGACCATGGCGAGAATGCCTAAGATGACGATCAATATGCCAACGGCCATGCCAATGCGCGAGGTATCTTCAATTGCATCAGTTTCAATACTCATATCTGTTCTCCAGTGATTGATATGAGTAATAATTGTAGTCCAATCAAATGAATACAGTAGGAAATCAAAAATAAAGGCAGAAATTCTCTGTTTCTGCCTTGAGGAGTCTTGACGGCTAATCTTAACCTAAAGGAATCGCAACGCCATTGATTAGCGCCTGACCATCGCTGAAGGAAAATTTAAAGGTGAGCGTGTCGGCTTCCTGGACCAACATGCCTTGTTGTTTTAATGCATCAACATTGGCCTGCATGCCTAGTTTTTCAAAAAAGGCGAAAGGTGCTGAACCTTGCGCGTCAGCCTGTAACGCAAACATCATGCTCATCGGGTTAGCGGCATCAAATTTTTGTGGGTCGATGGTGATCAATAAGTCGGAAATGATATCACCTTCGCTGGTTGTGATGCCTAAGTTATCAATCGCCAGGCGCGGGTTGTCGGCTAGTAACTTAGGTAGTTGTTGTTGGACTTGCATCATCAGCATCTGTTGTTGCTGAGGATCATCGCTCTGACTATTCACCAGCAGTGTCTGTAGCTCACTGAGCACATTGATGTTGAGATTATTCATGCTCATGGCGTAACGAAAGTCAGAAAATTCCTGCATTGCAAAATTCACATTTTTTGCATCCATGGTCACGGTTGCCGCTAATAAATTGTCTTCAACATTGGAATTACTCGCGATGGTCAAATCTTCAATACTCATACTGGCATCAGGAGTTTCGCCGTTGATGTTCAAGTGAGCCATTGAAAACTGGCTAGTGCCAACGCCTAATGATGTTGGTGAGAACACTTCGCCAAGAATATAGGTTTGATCAACGTCAAGTGTTGTTGCACCGACAACGAGTACGTCCATACCGCTTTCAACAACTTTCATACCCTGCCATTGACCGGTAGCACTAACTCGACCCTGTGGATTGACAGTGGCATGGAATTCACCCGCTAACACTTCCAGGTTCGAACTTTCCAATTCCAACGTCGTTGGTTTTATGGTGATGGTTGAGTAGGTAGTGCCATTAAATGAGGTACGGGCAAAACTGGTAAAACTGTCACTTGCCACATCATCAATATTCAAAATATCCTGTTTAAAGTCGGCTGGTAAATCAACAATCATTTGTGAGTCGGCTAAACCCAGTGCAATGCCATCCGCTGTCCACAACAATGGGCCATGTTGAACCTGATGTTCAGATTCAAACGTCAGTGTTTCAATAACACCTTCTTCTACTTCAACAGGCATGGTGAATGTTATAAAGGCCGTTGAATGCAGGTAACCACGCTCATAGCGGTTGATTTCCATGTCAAAAGCAGGGTTGCTTGATACGTTTGCGTAAGATTGTTTGATGTGCTCTTCGGCTTTAATGCCAATCAGATAAGGGCTGGCCAAAGCGGCGCCCAGAGCAGCGGCGATGATTACTTTTTTCATTGGTTTTCCTTGGGTATATCCCATCGTGTTATTTTTCTTTGGGGGCGGCTCAGTCTAGCATAAGCAATGTCATTTATTGACTGATAAAATTCAATTTGAAAAATGGATTAAAGCCGTTAGTCAAATAAGGGATTTCAGCACATTCAATCTCTTTTCGTCTCTTAATCTGCCAACAAATATTGCTGGTATTCTTTGACGCCAAAATAGCGAATACTCTTTTTATGAGTGACCTTTTTGGCGATGAGCTTTTCACCACAGTAAATTTTAACGACTTGTTTGTCGCCGTTACTGTCCGTGTCATAGGCGTGATTTGGATTTAGCCGCAAATTATCAAATTCGCTGCGCATGATTAATTTCATTAGTCTCTCTTAACTATCAAAACGCTTTATCTACAGAGTAGCGACAATCGATATTGTAACGCAACTGAAAGTGTTTCTGAATGCCCATACATTTACTCTGCGCTTGTCATTCGTTAAAGTGACTACCTGATATTTAAGGAAATATTCTGTATTTTTAAACATTCGGCTACTGCCTTAGGTGGAATACATACAGGGTATCAATCGATGTTCACCATAAGGATTTATCACCATGGGTTACTTTAACAAGGCGAAACGCCTGGCATTGCAAGGGTTGGTAATGTTATCGATCAGTGCCAGCACTTTCGCGATGGCAAATGCCAAAGAACAAGGTTCAACCGCAAATATTCTGACACCCAACGATGTATTTGAAATGGAATACGTCGGTGCAATGGCCGTACATCCAAAACAAGGTTACGCCGTCTATGAACGCCGTGCTCTGGATATTATGAGCGATGGCACGCGCATTAATTTATGGCAGGTGAATCGTGATGGCAGCAATCATCGTCCGGTTCTTTCGGGCAAAGCTAATTATCGACTGCCGGTTTTCTCGCCGGATGGTAGCCGTTTAGCCTATGTCTCGAGCAGCGAAGGAAATAACCAGCTTTATATGCGTTGGCTGGATACGGCACAGACGGCTCGAGTGACCAATTTGGCCCACTCCCCTTCAAGTGTAAGCTTTTCACCGGACGGCAAGTGGCTGGCATTTGTGATGTTCACCCCAGGTAAGCCTTCAAGCCTGGCCATTGATATGCCGAAACAACCCAAAGACGCAAAATGGGCAGGCAAGGCAACCTATATTGATAATCTCGCCTACCGCAGTGATGGCGCAGGATTTTTACCCGCAGGTTACAGTCAGATTTATGTAGTCCCCAGTGAAGGTGGCAGTGCTCGTCAGATCACCAAAGGCGAGTTTCATCACGATGGCCAATTAACATGGGCAGCAGACAGCCAGCACATCATATTCAGCTCGGACAGGCATCCGGATTGGCAGCGCCGGCCATTAGAATCGGATATTTACCAGGTAAACGTAAACACCGGGGATATTCGAGCGCTGTTAGAACGTCCAGGTCCTGAATTTGCGCCTGTGGTTAGTCCTAACGGACAAAAGATTGCGTTTTTACAGGTGGATGACAGAAAGCTTGCCAGCCAAAACGCTCAGGTTTATGTGATGAATCGTGATGGCAGCAAGGTAACCGGTCTGGTAACCAAACTGGATCGTCCAATAAGCAATGTGCAATGGGATAATGCCGGCAATGGTGTCTTCTTTAGTTATGATGATCATGGTAAGAAGATGTTGGCGTACGTTGACCTCAAGGGCAAGATTACGCGTTTGAAAGCCGAATTAGGCGGTCAGTCACTCGGCCGACCTTACACATCGGGTAGTTATGTTGTCGGCAATAGCGGCGACGTATTTTATACTCAGGCCAATAGTCAGCGACCCGCGGAACTGGGTTTGTTGGCAGCGAACGGTGAAATCACCCGCCTGACCTATTTAAATCAGGATGTATTGGCAACTAAAGAATTAGCCAAAGTTCGTTCTCTTACGGTGAAATCTTCTGTCGATAAGCGACCTATCGAAGCCTGGCTGGCGCTGCCACCTAATTTCGATCCGGAGCAGAAATACCCTCTGATTATGGAAATTCATGGCGGTCCGCACGCGGCTTATGGCCCGCAATTTAGTCTCGAAGTGCAACTGATGGCAGCGAAAGGTTATGTGGTTGTTTGGGCAAACCCGCGCGGAAGTACGTCTTACGGCGAGGAATTTGCGAACTTGATCCATCATAATTATCCGTCTGAGGACTATAACGATCTAATGGATGTTGTTGATGGCGTGATTGAAGAAGGTTATGTCGATGAAGAACAACTATTCGTGACCGGTGGTAGTGGTGGCGGAACCCTTACTGCCTGGATTATTGGCAAGACTGATCGGTTTAAAGCGGCGGTAGTGGCAAAACCTGTCATTAACTGGTTGAGCTTTAGTTTAACCGCCGACGGTTATGCCTATTTCACTCAATATTGGATGCCTGGCATGCCTTGGGAGCAGGTCGATCATTTATGGAAGCACTCGCCGTTAAGTTTGGTGGGTAATGTATCAACCCCTACCATGCTGTTGACGGGTGAACAGGATTACCGCACGCCGATGAGTGAAACCGAGCAATATTATCAGGCATTGCAACTGCGTAATATTGACTCAGCCATGGTGCGTATTCCTAAAGCCAGTCATGGCATTGCAGCCCGACCCAGTAATCTGGTGCAAAAAGTGGCTTATATCCTCGCCTGGTTTGAGAAATATAAACCCCAACAGGCCGAATAATTTCAGCCATTAAAAAAGCTACCGACCAGGTAGCTTTTTTGTTTGCCTCGATCATTGAGTTTATAACTCATTAAATCGCTCAATGAGTCGTAAACCCTCGAGAAAATTTGTTAAATAAAATCGGTGATAATATATTGATAGGCATCACAGCTACTTGACGTGTAATCAAAAAAGAAGCTCGTTGGGTAACCTAAGTTGGGATCAAATTGTGGTAAATTCGAACTCATGTACGCATCACTGATATGGTCTGGTTTGTCATAAACAACACCGAGCATTAATACAAACATGTTATCAACCGTTAAGGCTTCCTCGGTATCAACAGCAATGCTGGTGCCACTGACATAGACTCCGGCTACCTGGTTATCTTCTACTTGAATATCCAATGCTGGGATTTCATCTGCGACATCACAATCTGGCAGAGAAACCTGGACAGTAAATTGATAATCAATGATCCCTTGAGAGTTCCATAACCGTTGGTTCTCGGTTATGAGTGACGTTAAATCGATTTCATTGTTTTCTTCATCGCTGCCACAGGCAGTTAACAGTAATACCGCCGAAAGTAGTATAAGTCGCTTCATATCCATTTCCATTTCCTTGTTTTATCTTGAACGAACCGTGTCAACGCTATAACGAGTCGCTTAATTATTTGACCTTCGAAATTTATACTACCAGCAGATAATAGAAAAACCAGACTAAAAATCATCAATATAACAGGCGGGTAAATGTTTTTACTGCAGTTTAATTATCAATGTCGCTCTAAACGCTATGGTAACAAATGGCCCATTTAAATCTGCCTGTTTTGGTCGAATCCCCACGGAACTGTAGATGCGGCATTTACTGAGTCTCGTTACAACCAGATCCTAGATGTTTCCTCATCGGAAAATGTCACGTCAACCCGTATTGTCATAGGCTAAACCGTTTGGATTGATGTAAGGGGCACTATCATCGCTTTAGTCCATCTATAGCGATGAACACCAATAGCGTATTCATCTTAATTTTCGAACGTATGTCAAAAATGTTTGACATGTGTTGGGTGTCAAACTAACCTAACACCATGTCAAAAATATTGTACTTTCGTTGTTTGGTGTAGAGGAGCCATTATGTCTTATAAAGAAAAAAGCGTTTGGGTGTCATTAATTTTGAATCTGGCCATAGCTGGTTACTATATTTTCCACTTACATGGTTTGTATCAAGCGGATCTTTTAACAGAAGAAACATTGACGGGCCTATTTGTAAAGATTGTTCTGATGCTCATCGTCTGGGAAATTATTCTGCAGGCGAGTTTAGCTCTGCTCAATTATCATGAAAGTGATAAAGGCGAGGATGAACGTGAATCGTTGTTTAAATTACGCGGCAACCGCAACGGGTATCATGTGCTTACGGCTGTTGTTTTTATGGCAATTTTTATTCTATGGAAGGTTGACTTCAGCGAGCATAGATTGGTGTTTAATGAACTCTCTGCGGCAATGAACACCTTGAACATTCTTGTGATGGGTGTCTTAGTCGCGGAAATCGTCAACTATGCCAGTCAGGTTTTCTATTTCCGCAGAGGTTATTAATATGGCGAAGGTGATAACTAATCAGATTCGCCGTCTGCGCTTTGAACATAATGAAATGACGCAACAAGCGCTGGCTGATGCCATTAACGTATCGCGGCAAACGGTTGTTGCTATTGAAAAGGGTAAGTATTCGCCGTCGTTAGAGGTGGCGTTTAAGATTGCCGATGTTTTCTCAAAACCTATAGGCGAAGTATTTGAGTATAAACAAGCGTAAATCAGGGGAGGCAGAGTTGTTAACTAAGTTGTTTTGAGTAACTCTGCTCTATTCGATTGATAGTGAGTTAGCGACGCCGGGTCTTTAAATCGGAAAATGAACTTGGCAGTATATCTACCCCAACCCATTGACCGACTTTAATCACCACTGGGATGGTGATAGGAGCAAACGGCATAACCGCAAAAACTCCAAGACCAATGCCTTTAAGTACATCAAGAAATTGCTCGTTCGCCTTAGCCAGTTGTTGTTTCGATGCCTGGCCTTTTGTGTATTGTCGATAAATAACGAGCATTTCCCGGGTCTCGTCCTTTTCCTGATGTAACGCGATTTTTAACAGTAGCATCTGCCTTTTCAGGCTGACGCTACTGCGTTTGCGTTTAATCTTTATGGTGCGAACCGGGGCCCTGAGAATAAACTTTCTCGCTTTAAACATTAATGGCGAAGTTTATTTTTTAACGCGGCGACGCAAGACTGACACTAGGCCTAAAGCGATAAGACTCCACAATGGCAAACTACCGCCACCGGATGAGTCGTTAGTTTCGCGCTCGGATTTGCTTGGATCGAGCGGGAAGTCATCATCAACATCAGCTACGCCATCATTATCGTCATCAGTATCGGCATTATTGCCGATGCCATCATTATCCGAATCCAGCCACTCTGTCTCATCTTCAGGGAAAGCATCCACGTCATTCGGATAACCGTCGTGATCAGCATCAATAGTTAACGGTGGCAATAATTCAAGATGGGTATCGACATTATTGTCAGTGACCGTGATGGATTCAACAATTACCAGGTGGTCATTAGTAATTTCTTCACCTTCTGCCGGAACGCTGATTAATGGTGCTGAATCAAAGCTTCCACCGAGGTTGTAGCGATCTAAGTCGTTAATTGCGTCAACGATTTCCATACCATCAGCCATGACAACGCCAAATACCGTGAAACCACCATTTTGCAGATCGAGGTTGGCGCTGTTGTCGCTCAAATTGATAAACCACTGACTGGTCGCGCTGTCTGGATCGCCACCGAGTTTTGCCATTGCAATTGTGCCGCGGACGTTCGAGAAAACAGGTTCATTAATAACCGGGTCGAAAGCAGTGACAACGTCAACTGTGTTATCTTCTGCAAAATAATTATAACCACCACCTTGGGCGACAAAATCTAGCACAGAACGATGGATAACAGTGCTGTTAAAGCTTCCAGCTTCAACATAGTCTAAAAAATTCTCTACGGTTTCTGGGGTCGATGAATCGAATAAGTTGACGTCAAAGTCACCCATATTGGTTTTAAAATGAACGACCGTTGCTTGCGCGTTTGCAATAAGGGCCGCAGCGGTAAGCGCGATAGTGCGACGTAATAACTTAGTTTTTGAAAAATTCATTAGCGTTTCCAAATCATATTTTTATTATCAACCTGATGCGCATATAGAATGGCTGTTGCAGCTTAAGCATCAGGGTGTACGAAGTTTTTATTATGTCAGGCAAGATTACTCTAACTGGATTAAAAATTCATCAAGAATTATGCGCAGAGCCTTGTTTATTGGGTGTTAAAGCGCTTTCTGGTTTTTGGATTCGCCCGCTAAATGCGATGTAATACGCTAATACAAAAGGAATTATTCGCTCAATATAATCTCCAGGAGGAGATTCAAACAAACTGCAAAACACGGCACCAAAAAAACCAATAAAAATCGAAGCAAAGGCAGCTTTCCCAGAAATATTATTGCCGAGCAAGCGAACAATTAATAATGGGCCAAAGGCAGCGCCTAAAGCATTCCAGGCAAACAACACCCTTGAAAAAATATCTTCTGGCGCAAAGAGTGCAATCGCAACCGATAGCAGACACATAATCACCACGGTCAATCGTGAATACCACAAAGAATGCTGGATCACAGAATGTTCATCTTTAGTTTGCATATCATAGGAAATGGCAGATGCACTGACGAGTAGTTGACTGTCGGCGGTAGACATAATGGCTGATAAAATCGCGGCGATGATAATTCCGGCAATGACTGGTGGAAACAAGTGGTTGGTAAAATCCAGCAAAGCTTGTTCGCCATTACTGACCGGTTCGATGATAATTTTCGCACACCAACCAAGGATTAGCATGCCGGTAATGACTATCACTGCCCAGCCAATGGCAATAACCTTAGCCTGCTTAACTGCCTGGCTATCTTTCAAAGCCATCATTCTATTTACCACATGAGGTTGTCCGGGGTTGCCTAGCCCAATGCCTAATAGCCCAACAATAAATGCCAATCCAACCAATCCGGAGTGAGGGCCGGTCAGGCTGAGTTGCTCTGACGTATAGGCGAATTGCATTTGTTGCCATAAATCCCAAGGACCGCCTAACGTTATCAACCCAGCTAGTGGCAATAAAATTGCGGCTCCTGCCATTAATAGGCCTTGCAATGTATCTGTGATACTGACCGCTAGAAACCCCCCGAGTAAGGTATAGATGAGAATGATAATCGCGCCGGTAATAATGCTCCATTGCATCGATACATCAAAGGTCGTCGCGAACGTATTGCCTGCCGCTTGAAACTGTGCAGCAATGTAAAAAGTAAATGAAAAGACCACGCAAAAAGATGAGAGGTACAAGATAGGTTTACGCCACTTACCCGTTTGATTAGCTAACAACTGTGATAACGTAATTGCTTGTTGCTGAGCCGCTAGCTTTTGCAGCCTAGGTGCAACCCAAAGCCAATTAAAACAATATCCAAGCACTACCGCGGGCACTATCCACACGGCGCTGACACCCATGGTATAAGCGGCTCCACTCATACCCAATAACGTCCATGCCGATGACGCACTAGCCGCAGAACTTACCGCAGCCACCCATGGCCCCAATCCACGGCCTGCAATAAAATAGTCTTCACTGCTTTTAGTGCGCTGTTGGCTCCAAAGGCCAATACCCACAAGGACCAGCTTGTAACCAATCAAAGTAATAAGAACTGTGGTCGAATAATCCATAAGGTAACTGCTTGATTGTTTTTTGTGTTATCTAATCACACCTACCTGCAAAGTACGAGCATGATATGACAGTAAACCCTCAGGGAGCATTAAAAAATAACAGATACAACATCATGTTATTTGGTGTTAATTCATACATGCTATATAAATGGAGGGCATACTCAGACACCCATTCTTGAATTTCGATTCGAAAACCCACCAACTTAAACAGACACCCATTATTCAAAACTATATACAATGGTCTATCACCTACCACCTATCACCATAGCTCGTGAAAAATACTTTCAATATGACATTTAAGCTGACATAACCCGAAACAACCTTGTCTCCGGAGTTTAATTGAGAGAAATTCATTGATTTATTAACGAAGAATTAGGTATTTAATGAGATAAATGGTTTCTATCCAAAAATGAACAAAATAGGTAAAATTGCAGGCGAGTTTCTACCTTAGCGGCAACCACCAATTCAGACGTGTTTGCAAAGAGTGATTATCGAAAGTATTTTTTACTTACATTGATATTTAGCCGCCTAACGCGATTTTGGAGGTTGCAAAAGTGGGTCAAAGATTCACAATTTCCAATGGCGCCTTTGAAATAGACTTCAAACTTCCTCGTTAATCGAAACCAATTCGATGATGAGATGTTCAAACGACTAAGGATCCTAGGTAAGTTATTATCGATAATATTCACATCGTTAGCTCGCATTGCTTTTCCCGTTAAATCAACGAGTTCCAAGTAGTCCTTGAAATTGAAAGGCACTACACTGGCTAAGCCGGGTTCTCTTTGGTCTCGAAAAGGCATGAGGGGGTTAGCATCTTTTCTTTGAAGCAAGGATTGGACGCGACGGCGGATGCTTGTAAATTCAGATTGCTCCGGGGTATCCACCATCCCGGAACGGAGAGGATTTAAATCAACATAGGCCATGCAGGCCGCAAGGGCCGAATCGTCAAGAAGCGCCTGGCTTACAAAGCGGCCTTCCCAAAACCTTCCAGTACATTCGTCTTCTGCGTTTGCCATTCTGGCGATAGGTTCGTTTAGTGAACGCATGAACCAGCTTAAGTCAAATAGTCGATTTCTGTAGACGGAAATTGTGTGTTTCAGTGTCGCAACTAGATAGTCTTCAACCTTATTTTCCCTTTCAAACTGCTGAGTTATTAAAGTGCCTTGATAGACGTGGTGCCATCGTTGTACAACTTCCAAATCTGTTAATTCTCGGGCGGCATTTTCATCGATGTGGACCACAAGGTGGCAATGATTACTCATAACTGCATAAGCACAAATTTTGATGCAAAATACTTTGGACAGAAAGAGTAAACGCTTTTCTATCCAAGCTCGGCGATGCTCATAGGATTTGTTAGAGACTCTATCTTGGCCACATAAAAACGCCCGTCGTACGCAGCGACTTACGCAATGATAATAAGGGGTGGCTTGCAGACAGAGCTGTTTGCTTCTTGGTGTTGGCATGATTCCTCTCCTTGGAACTAATTTTCTAAGTTTAGCTTAGCCAATGTTGAATTTTTTTCGGAGCCTATTGTAGAGAGACGAGGAATTGATTCAATTCGGTGGGTGTCTTGTTAAGAAAGGGGCTGATTGGTGAGAAATTTGTCACTCAGCACTGTGGGTGTCTTAGTAGGAATGGTGGGTGTCTTCATAGGAATGAAGGGCCATCAATATACTATGGGTGTCTAGTTTAGGGAGAGCGATAAAAAAGGCCTGGCGAAACTGCATGCTCAGGCCCTAAGGACAGCAAAGAAGTATGGTGAGATTAGCGGCGCATTAAAACGCTATAATCGATATCCAGCACAACATCGCTATGATATTGAGTGCGGCCGTTATCTTCCTTAGCGAGAAATGTCATATTGTCCGGCGTGTTATTTTTAATTCCAAGGCTTTGAATGCGCACCAACGCCATATCATCGCGGCGATTAAATTGCTTAACTTCCAATATCTTCGACTGACAATAAATGGTGTCTCCGGCATAGCTTGGGTTTGCGTGGGTGCCACCATGGATTGCACTTAACCACAATCCATTGCCCAAACCGTTGTAGGACAGCGCCCGACACAGAGAAATGATGTGTCCGCCATAGACCAGACGTTTGCCAATGCTGGTGTTATTCATCATATGCTGATCAAAATGCACTCGGGCATTATTTTGATATAACCGAGTTGCCATCGAATGTTCACCATCGTTGAGGGTAATGCCATCACGATGAAACAGGGTATCGCCGGGCTTAAAATCATCGGCCCTTAATTGATGATCGCTGTAGTGTTCTTTCCAAAGTGTTAAGTCAAGGTTCTTAGGTACAACCTGCTCCTCGCTATCGACTACGGACAATAGCTCTGGGATCACTGGCGTATTTAAATGGGTATTCAAATCCCGTTTATGAACCATCACCCAACGTTTAAATGAAAGCACCACCTGATGATGTTGATTGGTCGCTACTGAATGCACATAAACGATACCAGTTTTACCATTTGAGTTTTCTTTCAGGCCAATGACTTTACTGGTGACTTCCAAAGTATCACCGGTAAATACCGGGGTATTGAATAGCACTTCGGCATAACCGAGATTGGCCACGGCGTTTAAAGAAATATCATTAACGGTTTTGCCAAAAGCGATATGAAAAACCAGCAAATTATCCACTGGAATTTTGTAAAAACCTGCACTTCTAGCGACAGTTTCTGCGCAGTTCAAAGCAAATCGCGATCCAGTCAGAGCAATGTATAAACTGACATCCCCTTCGCTAACGGTTCGCGGCACACCATGAACAAGCTCTTGGTTTAGCGTAAAATCTTCGAAAAACATCCCGCTGGGGGTGGATAAATAATTAGCTGGATTAGTCATTACGTTGTCCTGCATCATCGCATTTTCTCCGGGCCTAACAATTCACTTTGACCGATTTCATTTACCATATTACACAAGCACAGGACACGATTGGCCCAATGCTCCAGGCTTGGCTCTATAATGCGGTCATCGATGACCGCCATCGACTGACCTTGGGAATTTGCCTGATTAATGGCTTTGATAATGGCATTTGCTTTGGCAACATCTTCGCGTTTTGGCGTCATTGCATCATTGGTGTAGGTAAGCTGCACCGGGTGGATAACTGCCTTACCATCAAATCCTAAATCCCGTGCTTGTCGACAACTAAACTCGCAGGCAACAACGTCTTTCAGATTAAAATGTGGACCATCGATAATGCTTTTATGGTGTGCTCGAGCTGCGAGCAAACACATGGATAAATAGGTGATTAACCCCTGGCGATCCAGAGTCAGATTGACCCTTAGCGAGTTTGCTAAATCACTGGTACCCATGACAATGGTTGTTAATCGTTGGCTACAGCCGGAAATTTCTTCGGCGCGAAGCACTCCCATCGGGGATTCGATATTTGCCATCACGGATTTATCGGAGCCACCGGCCTGATCCAACGCATCGATTGCCCTGAGTAATTCATCTTTTGATTCAATGTTTGGAAACAACACGGCATCAATATCTAATGCCGCAATGGCTTTTAAATCATCCATTCCCCAGGGAGAGTCTAATTTATTTACCCGCACTATCCGCTCTGAATAACCAAAATCACTATTGCATAACTCGTTTGCCAATAGTGCTCGGGCATCAGCTTTGCCTGCTGGCGGGACCGATTCCTGAAGATCGAAAATAATACAATCGGCATTGAGTCGTCGGGACTTTTCAATGAAGCGACGTTCATGCCCTGGCACATATAAAGCGCTGCGACGAGGGCGATAATCGTTTAATTGGTTGCTATTCATGTTTGAGCCTCCGTCTGGCTGCAGGTTAATTGTTCGCGTTTGTTTAATAAGTCTGCCAGTAGTTGTTTACGCAGAACCTTGCCATTTTTTGTACGAGGAAAATCCTGGTAAATATGGACTTGTTTCGGTGCTTTGTATTTGGCCAGATGTTGATTGCCAAAATCCAGCAATGCGGTTTCATTGAGGCAGGCATTGGTTGTTGGGATCACACAAATGGTGACGATTGTTTTGTCTTTGGCGATGGTTTCGCCCAAAGCAACGCAGTCGGCAACCTGAGGATGAGTCTTGATGACCCGCTCGATTTCATGGGGGGAAACCCGGTAACCAAAGGTGTTGATAATGTCATCCTTTCGACCGATGAACCAGATGTAGCCATCGTCGTCCTGGCGAGCATAATCACCTGTCAGAAAGTACCCGCCATGACGGCTTTGGGCGGTTTCCTCGGGAAGCTGCCAATATTGTAAAAATAGCCCTGGGTCATCGGTGCTGATGGCAATCATGCCTTCCTGGCCGGGTTTTACAGGGTGCAAATCTCCGTCCAGCAATTCAACTTTATGTCCAGGCTGGATGAATCCTGCAGCGCCCGGGCGAATAACCGCGCCCGTGTGCTGAGAAATGTAGTAAGAAAACTCCGACATGCCAATGGCTTCATAGACATCCATGGCAAAGCGTTCGCGCCAGGCCATCAGCATCTCGTCGCTCAAGTGTTCACCAGCACTCATGCAGTGGCGCAAGCTAGGTACATCTGATCCACTGTATTTGGTTTTTTGAATAATCTGCCGATAAATCGTCGGCACACCAATGAAAATCGTGCATTGATGTTTAGCAATTAATTGTGGCCAGGTATTGGCGTCATTTTTACCTTCGTGAACAATCACCGTATGACCGTGAAAAAGCGGATCCATCAATGCGGATCCCAAGACATAGGTCCAATTGAATTTGCCAGAATGTAAAATCCGATCGCCGGATTGAAAGTTGAACCAGTATCGACTTGCAGGAATGCGACCAATCAAGGAACGGTGCCCGTGAAGCACGCCTTTTGGGAAGCCGGTAGTCCCTGACGTATACACCAAGTACGCAGGATCATCGGGTCGAGTTGCGACGATGCTATCGTCCACTGGGCTCGTTAATAACGCTGTGGTTAAATCAATAACGTTTATGTTGGCCGGATTCTCGGCTTTGGGTATTTGCCCCTGACCTACCAGTAGCACCGTTTCAAGACTGTCCTGCGTGCCTAACGTATGGCTCAATTCTGGCCACATCGACTTGTCAGTAACCAAAACTTTGGCGCCTGAGTCTTTCGCTAAATAGGCCACTTCGTGCGCCGAAAGCAAGGTTGAAGTCGGCACTGCGATAGCTCCATGCTTTAAGCACCCGAAAAAACTGACGGGGTAGCTGGTCGCATTTGGCAGACGAATCAATACGCGGTCACCCTCATTGATGCCGAGCGATTTCAATAGATAATTAAACTGCCCACTAGCCCGGTCTAATTCACTGTAAGTTAGTTCCGTGGTGCCAAGACATTGATCTTCAACAATCATCGCTAAATTAGCACCGCTTCCTTGTTCGACGTGCTGGCGCACGCAGGCATAAGCGATATTAAAGTGGTTAGGAAGCTGCCAGTGCCAACCCTGTGCATCCTGAGTAAGTAAATGTTCAAAATTCAGCATTAGATTCGTCCATATGGCCAGTTTTCTCGAATAACGGTAATCGGAAGTTTTTTCAGGACATCCATCGCAAATCGCTTGTCTTTTTCATCCAGTGATTTGAGCGCATAGGCTCGTAATAAGGTCTGCAATGCTTTACCAAACATCGGTGGATCAAGCATTTCACCTTCGAATTTAATCGCACCCCCAAGCAACGCATCAGCAGCGATGGCGGCTTGTAAAATCTCAACATTTCGTTTGATTTCCTTCGGGGAAGGTGTGAAGGCCACCTTACATAAATGAATATGATAAGGGTGGATTAACTGTTTACCGGTTAAGCCCATCTGCGCTTCGATAACCGCATGTCCGTGGACCACGTGCGATTCATGATCGCCGTGTAAATCTAACCAACGGCGAACGTCGTCCGGTTCTATGTTTTTTTCTGGCATTGGTGTGTCATTGATTAAGACTTCAACGCCGCCAATCACCCCTTTACCGGCAATCCGCGCTTCTAGTAATAAGGTGCGTAAATAGGTTAACAACTCATCAATCCAACCTTCTGGGGTTAGATGGATGGCCATGGCTTTGGAGAAATCGTGGATACCAAATACCACATGCTTGACCGCTGGAAATGCCATTAATTCATCAGCGATTTTCAATGATCTTGGGTGTTCGATAATTGGCTGAATTTCAATGTCCGGATTTACACCCACCAGCCAGGCACTAAGATCACGAATTTCTGCCGCCCCATACAACTCGCCAGCTTTGGCAAGCACAATAACGTCGATATGCTGTGCGACCTTCATGATCATTTGCAGATCTTTTTCATACTCGTCGGTGCGAAATGGATTAATTCTTACGGCAATCTGAAAGTTTCTTTCAGGAAATATGGGCAACTCTTTAATCAGCAATTCACGAGATAGAGCCTTTTGCCGACACCCGTCTTCGAGGTCAAATAGCAAGGTATGTGCCTGACATTGGTGCGCATGTTTACGCATTCTTTCCGTAGCCTGCTCCATAGATTCATACTCGCCGTTTTTAGGAGAATACTTAATTGGCGGGTAGTAGAGCTGGATCCCAGGCCAAAACCCACCCAGGACATCTTCTTCGTTCACCTGATCCAAAAATTCATTATGATAATTCAACGTATCCTCCAGCTTTTTCTTTGACGACGGTTATCGAGTTTGTTGTTGTCTCACCCAGATGTCTTTTCCTTGGATGAATTATCGCTACACCTGTAAGTGTTGTGAAAGTTTTCATTGCGACTTCTATTTATTCTTACAGTATTAGAGTATTTATTTCAAACTTTTGTTTTAAAAAGTGTTTGAAAATTGTCTGCAATCTAAGGTAGTTTAGTAAGTAATTCGTTTATAATCCGTTATGGGCGGGCTGTATCTAGTGCTTTAGTGGTATTGATAACGTAATGATATCGCTTAATATTATTTTTAACTTGTCGCATCGTTTGCTGGTTGGTTAAATACAAAATCATGATTTAGCACGATCATGATGTCTGGATTAGGCAATGTATTGACATTGACTAAAAAAATTAGAGTGATTTTGAAATGTTACCTGTCGACTTTCATGTTTGTGAGTTGAGATAATTAGTTACCGGCGCTAAATAAATAATGTCGCTCGGGCCGTTAAATAAAAACCTGGAGGATCCATGTCATTACCTGTACACCCAAATAAAGCCTTGTTCGAGGGCGAGAAGCCTTTTCCCGTGTTGCCCAGTTGCGAACATTTTGCCGGTAGTGAAAAACTCATTGGCAAGGCCATGCAAATGCAACAGGATCTGGGTCCGGTTTTTGATATCACCTGTGATTGTGAAGATGGTGCAGCTGCAGGTACCGAAGCCGAGCACGCACAAATGGTGGCGAATATGATTGCCAGTGACGCTAATCGCTATCAAATGATGGGGGTGCGCATCCATGATTATACTCACCCTCATTGGCAAAAAGACGTCGATATTCTGGTGCCTCAAATCGGTGAAAAAGTTGCTTACATTACGTTGCCAAAGTGTACAGAGGCGGCTCAGATTCAGGAGATGGTCGACTATATTAAATCGGTTACCAGAGCTCATAATATCAATCGTGAAATCCCCATCCATGTGTTAATTGAAACTCATGGCGCTTTGCGTGAAGTCTGGGCGTTAGCGGCCATTGACTGGGTGCAGGTGTTAGATTTTGGAATGATGGACTTTGTATCTGGTCACAATGGTGCGATACCTGCTTCGTGCATGCGTTCACCCGGCCAGTTTGATCATGCTTTGCTGTACCGGGCAAAAGGCGAAATGGTTGCTGCTGCTCTGGCCAATGGCGTGGTTCCATCCCATAACGTCACATTAGATTTGAAAAATGTTCAGCAAACCCTTGATGATGCGAGTCGTGCTCGACAAGAATTTGGTTTTTTAAGGATGTGGAGTATTTACCCGACACAGATTCAGGCAATTGTCGATGCGATGAAACCGGATTATCAGGAAGTTGAAGATGCGGAAGCGATTTTATTATCAGCACAGGCAAATGATTGGGGGCCAATCCAGCATAAAGGTGAGTTGCATGATCGTGCGACCTATCGATATTACTGGCAATTATTGCAGCGTGCGCATGTTACTGGGATCGACATCAGCGATAAGGCTAAAGCGGCATTCTTTTAATATTAGGCTGTGCTAAATTCTTGGCTACTGAGCTTTAACCACTGATTTTTATAGACAATCCGGTTAAGTTCAAGCAAGGTTATTGGCACACTTTCAGGTAAAGCGTCCGGCACGAAATTAACATAGCTTTGCTGGACAATTGCATGCACATTTTGGTGTTGCTGCCAGATGTTATACCAATCACATTAAATTATTGCTCACTCAGTGAGAATTTAAAGGCTTTTAGGCAAGGCTTTGATTGCAGAGAATGGTCGCTCCGCTCTCAAAAACAGCCAAAATCAGTAACGTAGTCCAAATGCCTTTAAAACCCACCCGTAGGGAGTTTGTCAGAGGTCCATTTACGACCCTATATTTCATTAATATAGAATGACTATATCAACAAAATCTATGTTGTAACTGAACCTCTGCCCTAACTCTGAGTTGTGCACAAACTTAATGTGATTGGTATTATGGGGCTGGCACAAGCCCCGGCTGACTTTATCTACAGAGTACCTATTTATTGTAATTGGCACGGCGCCCGCTATTATTTAGGGTGTTGTTTTCTCACCACAAAGCAAGGCATTTTTGTGACTCAATCCAGTAATTCTCAACCATCGACAGATACCATCCCTAGTGTAAATAAAGGGGTCGCATTGAAATTCAATCCCAGTGCAGACATTTCTTTTACCGATCGCATCGAAATAACGGAAAAGCCGATACCGGCATTAAAGACCGGACAGGTGTTGATCAAAATGCTGGCAGCACCGATTAACCCATCTGATCTGGTGTATTTAATGGGGAAATATGGATTGCCGCCACAAGACGGTGCCTATGCAGGGTTTGAGGGTGCGGGGATTGTAGTAGCGGCTAACGCTGGTATGTATGGCCGCTGGTTAATGGGTAAACGTGTCGCGATTTCAGCAGAACCAGGCCATGATGGTGTCTGGGCTCAATATGCCATTACCCGTGCCAATCTTTGTTTACCGGTACGCAAAGAATTAACGGATGCTCAGGCAGCGACCTTGATTGTCAATCCTTGTACTTCGGTGTGTCTTGTTGACCGGGCCAAGGCGCTGGGCGCCAAAGCGGTTGTGATAAATGCCGCAGCATCGCAGGTTGGTAAAGGCATTATTCGCTATGCCAAAATGCATAATATCAAAACCATCGCCACGGTTCGTTCGGAAAAAAATGTAAAAGCCTTGCAAGCGTTGGGAGCAGATTCAGTACTGTTAACCACAGCAGATGATTATCAACTGCAATTAAAAGATGCCTGTCATACATTAAAAGCGACTGTATTACTGGATGCGGTTGCGGATATTGATACGCCAACGGTAATGAGTTGTATGCCGAAACATTCGACCGCTATTGTCTATGGACGGTTGACGGAAACTCAGCATCCTATAGGAGGGCAATTTTCCGTTGCCGATGTGATTTTCCGTACCCACAAAGTCGAAGGGTTTTGGCTGGCGACCTATTTTGGCAACGCCAAACCATGGCAAGTCTTAAGTCTGAGTCGTAAAGTGCAGCAGCTTTTCGCCGAAGGGATCTTTGATACCGATATATTTGGTGAATATGATTTTCACAATTTCAGCCAAGGGCTAGAGCACTATGCCGTGAATAAAAGTGATGGCAAAGTGATTCTGCATCCAAACGCTGTCAGTTTATAAGTGCATGGTGATGCAAAATCGATTTGGAACTCAATCCAATAGCTGACGATAAAGGGCGGTAATGCTTGGCTGGCTAAACTGATCTTCGGCTTCTATCCAGCAGGCGTTGGCGTAGCTTTCAAACTGCAGTAAAAAATATAAGCCTCGATAGGAAAAACGCAGATATTCTCTATCAGCCCCTGTTACATGTTCAAGGACCTGACTCTCGGCAATCTTGCCCAGTACTTGCGGTACTAACAGCTTAATATCGTCCTGATCCCAATCCTCAGTAAAGCGGATCAGGATAATATTGTCTTCGCTTAACGTTATGGCCTGTTTGGGCGCTAATTGAATCACGGTTTTTCCTCTAAGTGCATACGTTAGGTGTTGGTTTGTTCGCGCTCAGCGAGTATATCGACGTTGTACTTCATTCTAAATCACTATGTTCCACAAAATGTTCGATAGCCTTTGTCTTTATCTGCGGCAACATCCTGAAAGCTTTCGGTATCCTTGCATTGTTGGTACGGGGTCCGCAACACCGATAGAAATTGCTGCAACAATTTCTCTGCCTGTTGTTGTTCGTTACCTGTAATCAAGGCGTGTTGATAGCGTTCAATAACCGCTTCAACATGATGATTTCTCGGGATCACTACCGGGTTTGCCGATTCCATCCGGGTTAGCACCTCGGCAAGAGCGATGCCTTTGCCAGTTTCATTTTGCGCGGCGGTTGCATCGGGCATTGCCGCATTTTCCAACCCCAACCGTTGTAACCATTGCGGTAACCAGGAGCCAAGGTTGTCCATGCAGGTAATGTCCGTTTCTAGGCCGGCAACATAGCGGGTCAGAGTGCAGAATGTCTGGGTGTAGTCCATTTCATGGGTTTGCATCAGGTTTAATAGGTTTTCTATCAATGGCCAGTCGCTTTCCCCCGCATATTCCAATCCAAGTTTATTGCCTAACATCACCCGGTAGGCATGGGAAAAATCGCTAACCAGATTGTTAATTACCACTTCCGCTTTAGCAATTGCTTCTGCCTGCTCTGGCGCTAATAACGGTAACAGACTTTCTGCCAGACGAGCCATATTCCAAATGGCAATATTTATCTGATTGCCATAAGCATATCGCCCCTGACTATCAATTGAGCTATAAACGGTACCCGGATGGTAGTCGCCCATCATTGCACAAGGGCCATAATCGATAGTTTCACCACTGATGGTAGTGTTATCGGTATTCATTACCCCGTGAATAAACCCAACTCTTAACCAATGACACACCAATGTTATTTGCCGTTTGCTTGCGGCCTGCAAGAATTTAAGCGCCTTTTCGGATTCTTCGGAACTGCTGTTGATCTGTGGGTAATGGCGTTCAATGGCGTAGTTGAGCAGTTTAGTTAACGATTTTGTGTCGCCACGGCTGGCAAAATGCTGAAAGGTTCCAACTCTTAAGTGACTGTTCGCGACGCGGGTGACGATCGCACCGGGTTGTGGCATGTCACGATAGACGGTTTCACCTGTACTGACCACAGCTAGACAGCGACTGGTGGGAATGTTGAGCGAGTGCATCGCTTCACTCATGATAAATTCCCGCAGGGCTGGCTTCAATGCACAGCGACCATCCCCTTGTCTTGAAAAACGCGTCGCGCCAGAACCTTTAAGCTGAACGTCGACTCTGTGCTGGTCGCGGTCAAATAACTCACCGATAAGATGTGCTCGGCCATCACCTAATTGCGGATTAAAATGACCGAACTGATGACCTGAATAGGCCAGGGCAATGGGCGTGGCGGAATCGGGGATCAGGTTGCCTGAAAATATCAGAGCCTTATGGTGCGCATCTGCAAAGGTATCATTAAGTTGCAATGCGTCGGCCAGGGGGGAATTCCATAACAGTAGCTGAGGGTTTTCTACCGGTGTCGGCAAAATGGTTTGATAAAAATCTTTGCCCAATTGGAGATAAGAATTAAGAAATTTCAAGGCACTACTCGCTGTTGGCTGTCTAAGGTGCTGTCTTAGTTATTGTAACCTTAGTTACAGGGTATTGGCTAATCAGCACGCGCTTTGTAAAACGTGTTACTACCTGTAAAATTAGAAGCATCACGATATGATCCCGTTATCAGGATTAAGTTTTTGAAATATCGCAACAATCCGGTTAAATTAGATTTTAATGAATATTTGCCGGTAAAATAACCAATCTGTGTCGGGTTTTTATCCGTAGATTGATAAACAAGCAGGATTTTATTGAAAAAAACCGCAGACACTTCAAGGATTTTTTCATATAATCGTTCACAGTTGATTTAATAATTATTAGGCATATTAAGAGAAGTCATTATGAAAAAACTAACTCTAGCTCTTGCAGCATCAGTGGTTTTCGCAGCGCCTGCAATGGCGGCTGATATTGAAGCCGGTAAAGCAAAATCTGCCGTATGTGCGGCTTGTCATGGCGCTAAAGGTATTTCAGCGGTTCCTATGTATCCGAACCTTGCTGGCCAAAAAGAAGCTTACATTGCAAAGCAATTGAAGGATTTCAAAGCGGGTACTCGTAAAGACCCAGTAATGGCTCCAATGGCAATGCCGTTGACCGACGAAGATATTGCGAATCTATCTGCATATTACGCAAGCTTGAAGTAAGCGGATTGATTGATAAAAAAGCGCATTTATTGCGCTTTTTTTATACCAGGAACTCTTTACCCTTCAAGGCCGTTAGCAAAGCCTAATGGCAAAACGTGTTGAGGGATAAGAATCCAATTTAAGGAAGTACCAATGACAGCCCCCACCATTGGCATCCATCAGCGTGTCTTCAGGCATGTTGCTGTTGTGCTGCTTTTTATTTTTATGCAACCTGCGCTGGCATTTGAGTCCGCCGCAACAATCAATACCTCGATTACGCTGGCGAATGATTCAAGTGTGCTCAAAACAGAAGCTGAAGATGTCGAACATATAGCTAATTCTGACAGCGCTACAGACATCAAACCGGGCGTGATTTCGCTAACGCCGGCACAAAAACTTCGCAAACAGCGAAAACTCAATTCTCAGGTTCAGTTTTGCTCCCCTTGTCATGGCACAAATGGTGTATCGCGTATCAGTCTTTATCCGGATCTGGCCGGTAAATCTCAACAGTATTTGTTAGATACCTTGATGAAATATAAACAAAAAAATGCACCAAGCAGTATTATGTCGGGTATGGTTGCTCCATTAAGAGAAGAAGATTTGCTGGCACTGGCAGCGTTTTATGCTCAACAATCACTGCCGGTCGATACACGACTAGCGTCAGAAAATACCCATCATTCTGAGAAAGTATCTGCGCCGATGGATCCCCAATCCATGGTTAGTGATCAATCCATGGTTAGTGATAGTGAAGTGCGCCTGGCTCCAAAGGAGAGGAATCATGAAAACCCGTAATCGTGTGCAATCGTGTTTAATCAATGCTAAAGCAATGCTAATGTCCATTTCTATGGGGATGACGTTGTTGTTAACCGGTTGCGGTGAAACGCCGGTGCCAGAAGAACAGGTCCAGCAGGAAGTGAGTATGAATGAATTGGCTGAGCGATATGTGAAATTGGTGTTGGCGGTGGGGCAGCATCATGACTATTACATTGATGCGTATTATGGGCCACAAGAGTGGCGCGAAACTGAAAAAGTTGAGTTAGATACTTTGTTGCAGCAGATCGAAGCGCTCGTTGTCGATTTAAGTCAGGTAAAGATTACGCATTCGGAAAAGTCCCGACATGACTTTTTGTTAGTCCAAACCGAGTCGGTTGCATTCTTTATCAGACAATTACAGGGTGAACAGTTTAGTTTTGATGAAGAGTCTCAAGCTTTGTACGACGCAGTATCTCCTGCTATCAGTGAAGCGGAATTTGATCAGGCTTTGCTGGAGTTGGAAGACTTGTTGCCGGGTGAAGAGCCATTAAATGAACGCATGGCAGCATTTACCAGGCAATTCGAAATACCCAAAGACAAACTTGATGACGTGTTTCGTGCTGCGATTGACGAGTCTCGAGAGCGCACCAAACATTATATCGATTTACCAGAGCAAGAGAGTTTTACCCTGGAATATGTCACCGACAAAGTTTGGTCGGGATACAACTGGTATCAGGGGAATAGCTTTAGCCTGATTCAAATGAATACCGATTTTCCTATCACCATCGATCGCGCCATTGATCTAGCCAGCCATGAAGGCTACCCGGGTCATCACGTGTTTAATTCTTTAATGGAAAAACATCTGGTAAACGGCAATGACTGGATCGAATACTCGGTGTATCCACTATTTTCACCGATGTCATTGTTGGCAGAAGGCAGCGCCAATTATGGAATCGACGTAGCATTTCCCCTGCAAGAACGTATGGCTTTTGAGAAAGAGGTGTTATTTCCTCTGGCGGGATTAGATAGCAGCAAAGTCGAATTGTATTATGCAGTTCAGACTGTGCGTAACAAACTATCGTACATTGATAACGTGGTAGCCAAACGTTATTTGGATGGGCAAATTGATAAAAGTACGGCGCAACAAATGTTGATGAAGTATGCGTTAAGCAGTGAGCAAAAAGCACTGCAACGTATTGGGTTTATCGAGCAGAATCGAGCATATGTCATTAACTACAATTTGGGGCAGGATATTGTGCGGGAATACATCGAACAATTAAGTGAGGGTAATGAGCAAAAACGCTGGCAGGTGTTTAGTGAATTACTTGCTTATCCAAAGACGGCATCGATGATGAAGCCTTAGGGAATCCTGCATTGGCGCCAACCTATTTGCATCACAATGCGCTAAACCTGCAATAAACAACATACGCACAAAAAGCCGCGTTAGAGCGGCTTTTTGTTGAGCCATATTGCTTTACAACTCAATATTCACTAACAAAATTTCAGTAATACTTTACCTGATTTTCCAGACGTCGTTGCCGCAGTTAATGCTTCGCTAATATCTTCTAGAGCATAAACGGATTCGACCGGTGTGTTGAAGCAGCCAGACAAAGCCATTTTTTTCATTCCTCGCATCAGGCGTATTTTTTCAAATAAGCTTTTTTGGGCCAGCCAGTTACCGGCAAAAAATCCATGGATTTTCGCACATGGCATCATCAGATCCCGGGAAAATACCTGCGCATCGGCTTTGGCCAACGTCCCGTAAAGCAACATTTGCCCTTGTATGGTTAAACATGGCAACATCGCTTCGAGTATCTGCCCGCCGATGCAATCCAGAGCATAGTCTACTCCCTTGCCCGCCGTGGCCTGATGCACCTGTTGTTGGATATGCGCAACAACGCTGTCGTCAGAACATTGTTGTAAAGAGATGACGACATCGGCGCCGATTTCTCGTAAACCTGCAATTTGTGCATCGCGTCTGACAATGTTGATGGTTTTAACCCCAAGTTGCGCAGACATGCGAATAACCATTTTCGCCAACGCCGAAGCCCCGCCACTTTGCAGTAACCAGCGACCCTTTTTAACATTCAAGACATCCGTTAACATGCCATAGGATGAGAGTGGGTTTATCAGTAGCATCGCTGCTTGTTGATCATCGATGGTTTGCGGAACTACAACCGCTTTTTTGGCGTCAACGATGGTATATTCTTGCCAGGTCCCCATCGGCGGCCCAGCAGAAACAGATACACGTTTTCCTTGTAGCCGGTTTGCCAATATTCCACCGCCACTTCCGACAACCATGCCGACCCCTTCGCCACCAGGAATATAAGGCAATTCAGGGTGGGGGTGGTGCCCATTGGGTTGAAATGAGGGCGTATGATCCTGATTGGCTCTATTCCAAATCAGTCGTTTTAGCGCCACCTGGTAGTCACCGCGAATGTAGTTTAGGTCGCTAGGGTTTATCGCACTGTAGAACATTTTTACCAGCACTTGCCCTTTGCCGGGCGTCGGCATCTGTTTTTCTACAAGCTCTAGCTCATTAAAATTATCGGTAAATTGGTTAAGTTGAATTGCTTTCATAAGAACCTGTTATGCCATGTCTGTTGCATGTTTTGTAATAAGATCAATGCGTTTGCATGATTCGATTAGCTAAAGATACCTCAATATGGGTTGTCGCAACATAATTTCTTAAATGCATGTGTACTTGGCTGCGCTGGAAAAACACCCTGGATAGACTAGGCTTAAATCCTTCAGGGCCTTTACATTAAAGGCTCTGGGGTGAGTTTTAAAGGCGTTTGGACTACGTTACTGATTTTGGCTGTTTTTGAGAGCGGAATAACCATTCTCTGCAATCAAAGCCTTATCTAAAAGCCTTTAAATTCTCACTGAGTGAGCAATAATTTAATGGGATTGGTATAAGTGAAGGTGTGATGTACTTATGAAACGAACAACAAATGGATTTATATTAATTCTGTCCGCTATATTATCGTTACTGACTCCAGTAACTTATGCCGCAAAGCGAGCCATTCCCTATCAAGTGCTGTATCAAGAATCCGAGCATGATGCTGATAGTTTTGCCAGTAAAACGATTATGGTGATCCGCGATTGGAACGCCTATACCGATGCGGTCGTAAAACACACGAATGAAGAGATAGTTGATGTAAATTTCTCCCAGTCACAGGTGCTGATGATTGATATGGGCAACCGCCCCAATACCGGTTATGGACTAAAAATAAACAGGGTATTAGAGTTTGACCATCATATTGTCGTGTATACAAAATTTAGCGTATTACACGATACATCGGGAGAATGTTTGCCGGGAGAGGCGATAACGAACCCCATTGTATTTCTCAAAATCAATTCTCTGAAAGAGATTATTGTCAGGGAAAAATATAAACCGGTGACGTGTCGCTAAAGCATACTGATCAATAAACCTAATCCGCAAATGATACTGAGCAAAAGGATCACCTGTAACAACGTAAAGCGTTGCTGAGGTTCATTATGCTGATTTACCATCGCACAGGGCTGGCTGTGCTCGTTTGTTGCATCGGTGCTGTATTCTATCGCGGTTGTCTCATGCGTTGTAGGCTCAATAGCATTAACTGATTGTGGTGGGTTGTCTTTGCTTACCTCCGGCGTTGGTAGGTCGGCATCAATGATAAGGGCTTGCTGGAGAGGTGTCGGTGCGTCATTCGAACTATCTTTGTTGACGACAGAGGCAGCGATAATTTCTTCACTGAGTTCCTGTTTGCCTTTATCGTCGGGTATTTGGACTTGCATGACCAATTGGCCGCAGACTACCGCTTCACCTGATTCAATTAGCATATTGGCAATGGTTCCGCTTTCGGGAGTCGTTACTTCTAAAACTACCGAATCGGTTTCAACAATAAAAAGAATGTCCTGTGCACTGACCTGCATACCTTGCTCGACATAAATATCAATCACTCTTGCCTGTTCTTTTTTATCGTCAAACTCCGGTATGGTTATATCGATATTCATGGTCATTCCATTTCAGCACTTTCTAACCAGAATACTCGGGAGAAATGCAAAAGCAATGAAAAAGGCGGAATAATGTTGCGCTCGAAATGAAAAAGCTCAGGACAAATAACCCTGAGCTCTTTGTTTGTATGCAATTTGGAACGGACGTGGAAATTATTTTATAAACGCGAATGCATCGGCATACATGTGTTCTACTGCAGCGCCTTTTTTGATGAATTCGTCCCGTAAAAAACCCACCATATCGAATCGGCCGGCAAGATAAATATCGTAAGGCTCTAGTGAAAAAATATCTTCCATCAGTGGTTCGTGTACTTTACCTACCCGACCTTTCCAGTTAGCCGTAGCCGTCTCAACGATGGGGAAAAACTTAGCGCGAGGTAATTGATTAACCAGCGCTTTGGTTTCAGCTAATTGATAACAGGCAGATTCATCACGAAGACCCCAGTAGACCCAAACCGGACGCTCGGTTTGTGATTTCACTAACTGACCCAGGATCGATTTTATGTAAGAAAAACCAGTACCGCCGGCCAGTAAAATGACGGGGCGATGGCTTTCTTCGCGCAAATGCGCATTACCAGCGGGCATTTCCACAGTCACGGTTTCATTGGCTTTTACATGGTCAATAACCTGCATTGCCCAGCCGTCGGCGGCAAATGCCCCAATTTGCAACTCGATCAATTCATCACCCGGGCTGCTGGCGATGGAGAAAGGGCGCTTATCATCTTCACTCATCACGAAATTCAGATATTGACCGGCGTTAAAGTCACATGCCTGTTCAGGTTTTAACAATATTTGGTATACGTGTGCCGTCAACGGCGTGATGGAGTGAACGTTACAGCTAATGGTGTTCATTTCTAATTTGCTTCTCATTTAACATGTTTTGGCCAGTCAATCCTAACAATGCCCGATACCCAGGTATTCGGTTTAGATTTGCTATAAGCCTAGCCCAGATAATTTACTCAGAAAAATTTTTGCGCGGTTTAGCAAACGTATTGGTAAGCCAACCTATCCACACCGATCATTATCTTGCCATCAGTGTCGCGCATTTTTCGATTTACTCGCTGATCGCCAGATCATCCCAAAGTGCATCGACCTCATCGATAACGTCTTGGTCCATGATAATTGGCGTGCCCCATTCCCGGTCGGTTTCTCCCGGCCACTTATTGGTAGCATCCATGCCCATTTTCGACCCTAAGCCGGATACTGGTGAGGCAAAGTCGAGATAATCAATCGGAGTATTCTCAACCAATGTGGTATCTCTGGCCGGATCCATGCGGGTTGTCATTGCCCAAATCACATCTTCCCAGTTACGGGCATCGACATCGTCATCACAGACAATGACGAATTTGGTGTACATAAACTGTCGCAGAAACGACCATACGCCCATCATTACCCGTTTCGCATGCCCTGGATATTGCTTCTTCATAGTGACTACCGCCATGCGATAGGAGCAACCTTCCGGCGGAAGATAAAAATCAACAATCTCAGGAAACTGTTTTTGAATCAAGGGTACAAAGACTTCATTTAACGCGACGCCTAAAATCGCCGGTTCATCCGGTGGACGTCCAGTATAGGTGCTGTGATAAATCGGTTCTTTGCGATGAGTGATATGAGTCACGGTAAATACCGGGAAGTCATCCACTTCATTGTAATAACCAGTATGATCCCCATAAGGTCCTTCTGGAGCCATTTCATCTGGATCGATATAACCTTCAAGCACAATCTCTGCCGAAGCTGGCACTTCCAGATCATTGCTAACACATTTAACCACTTCGGTTTTACTGCCGCGTAACAGACCCGCAAAGGCATACTCAGATAAAGAGTCTGGTACTGGCGTTACGGCACCTAAGATGGTTGCTGGATCGGCGCCTAGTGCAACGGATACAGGAAACTTCTCGCCGGGATGACGTTGTTTAAATTCCTGAAAATCTAACGCGCCGCCGCGGTGTGATAGCCAACGCATGATGACTTTATTGGGACCGAGCAATTGTTGCCGATAGATGCCGAGATTCTGGCGTTCTTTCTCTGGCCCACGGGTAACCGTTAAGCCCCAGGTAATAAGGGGAGCTACATCGCCTGGCCAGCAACGCTGAATCGGTAGTTTGGATAAATCTACATCATCGCCGCTGATGACAAAGTCCTGACAAGGAGCCTTTTTTAATCGTTTAGCGGGCATATTTAAAACTTGTTTGAAGATTGGCATCTTGTCGATGGCATCTTTAAACCCTTTGGGCGGCTCTGGCTCTTTGAGCATGGCTAACAGTTTGCCGACATCACGCAGTGCCTCGACGTTGTCCTGGCCCATCGCCATAGCAACCCGCTCAGGTGTACCGAACAAGTTGGTGAGAACCGGCATATCGTGGCCTATAGGGTTTTCAAACAACAACGCCGGTCCCTTGGCTTTCAGGGTTCTGTCACTGATTTCCGTCATTACCAAATCGGTAGAAATTGGCTGGCGAATGCGCTTTAACTGGCCTTGTTCTTCCAGTTTGTTAATAAAGTCGCGTAAATCTTTGTATTTCATAAAGTCCGCTAAACGCTGTGGTCACACAAATGCTGGCTATTATAACGGCTGACGAGGAGAAAGCCCAACAAACCCGTTGTTTAATCAAAAAGTTGAGTGTTGGCTCTCAAGAAACTAATCTTGTTGTTTTAATGTATTGTTTTATATCAGTTAATAGTGAACCGTATGAAAAGAAATAAACAAATACGCCTGTTAGCGTTGATCGTTGCGACTTTTGCCTGGCCGGCGATGGCCAATAGCAAGTGCAGTACAGACGAATTCCGTCAGTTTGATTTTTGGTTGGGTAATTGGCAGGTCATCAATGAAACTACGGGCGCCGCTAACAGTAGTAATGCCGCATCAATGAGTAAAATCAGTAAAATTCTTGGCGGTTGCAGTATTCTTGAGGAGTACCAAACAGCGAATGGCTTTCGTGGTAAAAGTCTGAATATTTTTAATGCGCAGACACAAAGTTGGCACCAGACCTGGGTGGATAATTCCGGTTTGCTATTGCAACTTGAGGGTAAGTTTGTCGATGGCGTGATGGTATTAATGGGCGAAGTTATCGACAAAGATGGCAAGGCAGTTGAGCAAAAAATTAGCTGGCAGGCGCTGGACAATGGCGATGTTCGCCAAATTTGGGCGCAACGGGATATTGATGGCAAGTGGCAAGTCTTGTTTAATGGCCGGTATGTCAAAGCGGACGTTAAAAATCCTTAAGAGCGTAAACTGGAGCGCACTCTCGGTAGAGGGTGGCAGGTTTCAGGAAAAACCAAAAACCCTGCGTCATTCCAAACTTGATTTAACCTTCCTTAGTACGTATCGCAAGCGATAATCGGATATGTCGCCAAGAAATCAAGGACTAATCTCGCGTACCGGCCAATCTGGTAACTTCTCCTGTAAATCCGAAAGAATCACCGAGCGATCACCGCGCAATACGATTAACGGTTTACGAGAAAACAGTGTCGCAGCTTCACCTTGCAAGCTACTAGGACTTTGCGCAGCTAACCATTGGCTAAGGGGTATATGAGTTTTCAGTAGATCCTGCACGTAGGCCCCGTGTGCCGAGTAAGCTGAGGCGTAACGCAGACGCTCCTGACTTTGCAGATATTGTTGCAACGCATCAAACTCTGCCTTGGACATCGGTGATTGCCGTGCCAGTTCCAGGTGATCCAACACACCTTTGACGAAAGCGCCGGTATGCTCGACACCTGTACTGGCGGAGAACCTCAAAACTGTAGAAAGAGGATTGTCACCACAGTAACCACTAACTCCGTAAGTCAGGCCCCTAACCACCCGAAGATCGTAAAAAAGGCGACCACTAAATCCTCTAGCTAACCAACTGGCAAAACTTCGGCAAGCCTCTGGAGTTGAATCTTCGTCTTGTAGTAACCGATAGCCGATTCTGACCTGAGTCTGCATGGCACCCGGAGCATCGATTAACAAGATTTCTCCGTCACCAGATTCAGGCTCGCTGGCAACTGTACTCGAGGGTTGTGGCTGTGGCTGCGGCAACCATGACATAGTGCCTGCCAGTTCCTGCGATTCTGCCGTGCTACCATAGCTAATCAATAACCATTGATTATCTGCGACCAGTTTTTCCAAAAGTTGTGTCACAACAGCTTGATCTAGTCCTTTGATAAGTTCCGGATCCTCTTGGCTGGTCAAATAAGGGTGATTCTCCCCTAACACTGTTTTTTCCCAAACCCGATCAATTTCGCTGCCAGTGACAGCCTCAAACTGACGTTGAAGGCCCTGCTGGCGCTGCACTTCACGAAGATCTAAATCGGCATAACCCTCTGCCCGCAAAAATCCCAATAAACTAGCGACTATCTTTTGTGGGGAAACCGCGGTCGGGCAATTCATGCTCAGCTCCAAAATATGCCGACCAGTGCGCCCTCCCAATCCAGCGCTGCAAGGCAACGAATAATCACTCTGCAAAGCCAACGAGCGCAGCTGAAACAGCCCCCGCAACAGTGCTTCCTCTTTCAGTGGTTTATCCGGGCTAAGCCCAACCAACACCCATTTCTGCTGACCATCATTGTTTGCGGCAAAACGATGCCAGTGGTGACCGGAGGCAAGCATTGTAATCTCTGGGCTGGGTACTAATGTTGGTGCCAGAGGAGCCACATGAGGCAGATTGTTAGATGTAAACTCAGGTAGGGTTGGAGCTTGCACCTCGGTGAAGTTAATGCTTGCGTGTTGGCAACCACTTAGCCCCAAATTTATCGCGACCAATAACGCGGTAACAAAACGATTTTTCATAGAAATTTTGCCTCGAGGCTATCGGCCCAGGAGTCGGGCAACCACTCGAGGACCTGCTTACCCCAACGCTTGTACCAGGGCGGCTGCAGGTCCAGCCGCAAAGTCCCCGCCTTAAAATAGTCCTGGGCGACTCGTTGAATTTGCTCCGGCGTCACCTTCTCAATCCGAGCCCAGGGACCCGTTAAAGGTGTTAAAGTATCCCGCTTTGAGGTTGCTGATAAAGAAATAGCCAAAGCCTGAGGATTATTCAGAAGATTAAGTTGCTTGTTCAGCCAGTTAACCTTGAGCCGATTAAGCTGTATCTCATTCATTGGTGTTTGCGCCAGGTCGTCTATCAAAACTTTCACATTATGCGCCAGACGATCTAATGACGCCCGAGCGCGGGGTACTAGGGCTAACGCGGTCAGACCATGCAATTCCGCCCTCAGAGGATATGAAACAACCATTAACTGATCGGGATCAGACAACCGAGTTTGCTTAATCAGGCTGGCAGAATCTTGCACCAGGTAACGCTCCAGTAAAGCGATGGCTGCTGCGTCCGAGTGGCTGCTGGGTACGGTATGCCAGCCAAGCAATAATACTGGCCAGGGACCACGAGTATCGGTAATTGAACCATGGTATTCACCACGCTCGATGGTAAGGGGTTGAATGTTTTTAAGCAGAGCTGGTGTAGTATTGTTCCAGGAGGCAAACTCACGTTCCACCCAAGTTAATGTATCACTTTGCAGCGCGCCTACCAGACTTAGTTGCATAGTCTCAGGGCGATAATGCTGGCGATGAAACTCGGTAAGGCTATCCGGGGTGGCGGCCAGTAGATCTTCTCTTACACCGATAATGGGGTGACCATATGGAGTTCCCGCCACTAATGTCAGCAGATGCTCCATCGCGGGGCGCACATAAGGTTGCATATCGACGGTTTGCGCCATCTCTTGCAATACGGTGCCGATTTCGCTGTTCACACTTGCCTCGCTTAGCACCGGTCGTTGAAAGCGGTCTGCATCCAACACCAGTCCTAATTCCAGCGCTTCTGCAGGTAAAGTTAGATAAAAGTTAGTGTAATCAAATGACGTTGTGGCATTAAAACGCCCAGCGTAAGCACCGATGGTTTGTATATAGGTATCACCCGGCGCGTGCTCACTGCCCTTAAACAGCATATGCTCAAATAAGTGCGCATAACCTCGCTCATTCGCCCGTTCATCCCTTGATCCAACTTCAAACTGACTAGCGATGGAAACACTCTGAGTGTCTGGTAACGACAATAAGCGCAACTGCAGGCCGTTAGCCAGAGTGCGATATTGTATCTTTGACTCCCAATCGTAAAGAGGCTGTGCCATCTGCGCTAAAGATGTGGCGGTGTGCTCTTGCGCCGACAAGGTTCCAAACAAGGATAACGCCACAGCTAAAAGCGTTCCGTTGCTAACTAAGCTCACAGTACTTTCCTATTAAACAGGCCAAATCGATTCTGTTTGTAGTGACCCTGAGAATCAATGGTGCGGCAACAACAGCGGTGAAAAGTAAGGTGTATGGTGACGGGTTAACACTGATATTCATTGCAATTCTCTTTAATGATCCGTGAAAATTCATGCAAAGAAGTACACCATGTTACTTACTAGCAATAAGAAATTAAAGCATTAAAAACAGATTGTTATGGCGTTTGCCTGCTCACTTCCATGTGCTTGTGCATTTTCTGCATACCGGCCGTCCTTGGCCGTAACCCAAAATGTGACAACGAGAACATTTTATCCCTCGACGACAGTCTTCTTATAACAGAAACGGTGCGTTAGCACCGTTTCTTAATTAGTACTTCGCAGCTTCATCCTTAGCTGGTATTGAGTTGAGGATAAATTCCCGTAAATCGTCATTGGACTGCTTTAAATCTTCATGGCGCAGATACATCATGTGACCGGAACGATAGCCTTTAAAGCTTAAACGGTCTCGCATTTTACCGCTGGGATCTAACTGCCACATATTGTATTTACCATCGAAATAGTTCGTGGCGCCGTCATAGTAACCGCTTTGGATCAATACATTCAGGTATGGGTTTTGAGCCATCGCTAAACGCAGGTTTTCGCCCGCATTGTTATTGTTGCGATCCCATGGATGTACCGGGCCGAACATATTGTATTTGACGTCGGTTTTATAATTTAACTCTTCACTGAAATAGTAATTGATCGCTGGCGTGAAAGAGTGCAACCAGGATGTTAGCTCTGGCCAGTAATCTGGGCGAGAACCGGATTCCTTTTTATCTATCCCTAAATAGCGAGAATCAAGACGGCCAACGGTTTGACCACGGTCATTAAGCACCATTTTCCAAAAGTAACTGGTGTCGATATCAAGATTATTCTGTAATACCTGCTGTTTACTTAACCCGGAAAAATACGCGACTTTTTCCGCAACGTCAGAACGCTTGTCGTTATTTAAAAATGCGCCTTGAGCTAACGCTGGCAAATAGTCATTAATCGCGTAATTTTCAGCAAGTTCTAGGACTTCCAGTAAATCCATTGCCTGCAGGTCATCACTTAACGCGTTGTGATACCAGGCCGTGGCAGCGAAATAGGGTAAACGATTGGCCGCTTTTACCGGGCCTTCGCGTTCAATACCAATATCGGTAGGCGATACCAGAACCACGCCATTTAAGTACATCCACTGCTGATTCTGTAATGCTAAAGATAAGGCCGAAACTCGGGTCGTGCCATAACTTTCACCAATCAGATACTTGGGTGAACGCCACCGCTGCTGGCGGGTAACAAAGGTGTTTAACCATTCAGCCAGATATTTAACATCGGCATTCACGCCAAAAAACATCTTTTGCTGTTTATCTTTACTTGGAAATTTACCGTCTTTGTTTTTTAGCATGCGTGAATAGCCCGTATTCACTGGATTCACGAAAACAATATCGGCAACGTCCAATACGGAATAAGGATTGGTTTTCACGCCGTATGGTTGCAGAGGATAACCTTCGTCATCGATATGAATCACTTTGGGACCGGTATAAGCAATATGCATCCATACCGATGCTGAGCCAGGGCCACCATTAAAGGAGATGAGTAATGGGCGAGTGCTGCTGTTTTTGACGTCCGTGCGTTGGTAGTAGGTGTAATGAATGGCTGCTATTTCTTCATCCTGCTCATCCCACAAAGGCTGTGTACCTGTGGTTGCCGAATATTTAATTCGCTCACCGTTAATTTTGGTTTCGTGTTTAGTCACCACATGGTGATCAGACTGCTGAGCGCGGGGTAAGGTGTCGCTGGTTTTAGACGAAGAGGCCATTGCCGATGTCACAAACGACACACTGATAATGGCAAAAATCAAAGAAGGTAATCGCATAAGGTTTTTATTTATATTGATGAAAACTTGGCTCTAAGTGTAATCATGAATGAGACTTTAATACCAGCTTTCACCGATAAATCCCCGTAATACGGGGATAGTATGCAGTCTTAATGTGTACTTTGAATCAGAACACTCAAGAAAACGACTTATTGATGCGATATTCTGACAGGTAATTGGTTAATTACCTGCGCCATGCTCTGTAAATTGACTGCCGATATGCACCGCGAGAAAACGTTCAATTTCAATAAAGGTTTTTAGTCGGTTTTCGGTATTACTCAAATTGTGATCGCCCCCTTCGAGGCTAATAAACGTCACCTGTTTTCCGTCGTCATTGAGTTGTTCAAACATCGCTTCAGATTGTCGGAACGGGACTCTGGAGTCTCGCTTGCCATGAATCAATAGTACCGGTACGTTTATCTTCTTGGAATGCTTCAAAGGTGAGACATCCCAGAGCTGCTCAAAGTCATCGCCTATTTGCTTGAGAACGGTTTTATAATTAGTAAAGTATTGCTTTTGCTTTACTAAAGCTTCTAAGTTTGAAACTCCTGCAAAACTTACAGCGCATTGATACAGCTCTGGTGATTTAATTACGCCCATAAGCGAAGCATAACCACCATAGCTAGCGCCCAAAATACAGATGCGATTGGGATCAGCGATATTCTGTTCAATTAACCAACGAGCCCCATCTTCTACATCATCTTGCATCGCCTGTCCCCAGCCGGCCAGACCCTTGGACATGAAATCAAAACCGTATCCAGCAGATCCCCTAAAATCCATTTGCAATACAGCATAGCCTCGATTAGCTAAAAACTGACTCCAATAATCGAACCCTGCTGTTTCTTTGCTAATCGGTCCACCGTGTGGAAAAACGATGGTCGGTAAATTTTCACCATTGTTGCCTTTCGGTAAGGTTAAATAGCCCGTGATCTTCAACCCATCCCGGGCGTCATAAGCAATCTTTTTTCGTTGAACCAGAAGCTGTGGGTCAAGTTGATTATAGCGAGCACCTATCACTTCCATGGTTCTGGCTTTTCGATCGCCTAAATAATAAAGCCCTGGCTCAACATCGCTACTTGATAACACGATGTAGCGATTACTATCGGCACTAAAGTCAATCAAATAGTTCTTGTAAGCGGCTAACGTCTTATTGACTGATTTTTTCAAATCGGCGAAATCAACGCCCCAGTATTGATTACCTACACCAATTACACGTCCTGCAGCGTCGCGGCGCAAAGCACCTGAAACATCCGAATTTTCTTTGGCGTAAACTAACTCTTTAGAAAGTTCTTTGTCGTTGAGATCGACTTTAAACAGAGCGAGTTTATCCTGGTGGTAAGCTTTAACAAAAAGCACATTGGGTTCCACATCAAAGCCTAGCGGCCAGACAACATCTTCACTAAGGGTTTCAAATTTCCACAAAACCCTAAAACCATCCCGTTGTGGATGTTGCTCTAAAACTTCGACATTGCCGTCAATTCGACGTATTGCCAATCGAATATTGTGTTGTTGATCCGTGCGCCAATCATATACCCCGGCTTTAGCGCCCTGGGCCACTTTAAATTTACCTACCCCTTTGCCTCTGAGCTTTATTTTATAAACGGAGGGAGCGACATCTTCACGCATGCCGGCCAATTGCAACAGTATGTAGTCTTTTTCCGCAGGCAAGATATCAACAATTCCTGCTTGCAGTTGTGGAATATAACGCAGCTTTTCATACAGCGCTCTGGGAATGACATTATTGGTTTTTCCACTGGTAACGTTTAGTTGTAGCAAACGGGTTTCGGTAACTTGATGAGTGCCATAACGTTTTGGAAATTTGGCCGTTACCAGAAGCGTTTCATCATTGGCCCAATCTAGACCTAACAAGACAAATTTAGAATTGTCGGTAAATAAATGGTGACTCTCTTCCCCGGTATTTACATTAAAAACATTCACTATGGCGCCTTTATGCTCGCCGCCAATATTGACTATGGACGCGATAAAATCGCCATTTGGGGAAAGATCCACGCTGCTAACATCGGGTTTACTGGCAAAGGCTTCGACCGGGAGTACCGTTGCATTAGCGTAAATTGCCCCGGAAAAAGCAACCAAAAATGCCATGATTCGAGGTGCCAATTTTTGTAAATATCGCATTATCCCTCCCTGGGAATATTCTTATTATTGGATTATTAGCTAAATAAAATGTCCTAATTGCTCAACATTATCAAGCTGCATTGTTGGCAAAACGTTGAGGGGCTTTTTGGTAATGGCAAACGCTTGGTTATTGACCCAGGCGGTCTGACAGCCAGCGCGCATAGCACCAAAAATATCGGCGTGAGTGCAATCACCAACGTGCAATAGCTGCGAAGACAAAATACCAAGGTGATCGCAGGCTTGATGGAACATATCCTGTTCTGGTTTTTGCAAATTACCACCACCAGCGAAATAGGTCTGCGTAAAACAGTGACGAATACCAATATCATCGACGCTGACATTGCCATTGGAAATGGCCACTAACGGAAATTTTTGCGCCAGTTGCTCTAGCAGGGTAATCACTGGCTTTGCAACGTTAAGGTTATTTCGGTGACGCAGAAAAAATGCAAATGCATCTTGCGCTTTTTGTTGGGCAAGCGCTGGTGAAAATCCAAGTTCAGTCAGGCCTAACGTTAATGTTGCCAGTCGCAGGGCGGTAACATCATGACGTAGTTGGGGGTGTTGTTGCAGGATGGTTCGACGTTGTTGCCACCAAAAATTGACCGGTAGTTCTACGGTTTTTGGTAGCAGTGTCTGCAAATGTTGGCGCAGTGCTTTTTCGGCGCGGGTTATCACCGGATGATTATCATAAAGGGTATCATCCAGATCAAAACTCAGGGCGGTAAAGGGTTGTAAACGTCGATAAAAGCGCACAATTATTTGCAGGTGTTAAATTTAGTCATAATCAGTTTAGCCACTAAATGGCGAAACTGTTCCAGTAATAAGGTGTCGATTCCCGGATAAAAATGCTCGACATCTTTTGCGAAAAACGCGATAAATCCCATGTCACGCCCCTGGTGCTGTAACCGGACCAGACAGCTGGACCCGGTTTCTTCATCGGGAAACAGAAACGCCTGCTGGGCCGCTGTTAACCGACCAAAAAAATAGTTGTCGCTACCAAATTTATCGGCATATTGCACAATCGGAATATCGTCGATCAAAATATCATGACTCAGGCTGTGCTTTGCGTTGAATTCGGTTTTGTATAACACCAACCGAATATCGCTCAACTCAAGCAGTCTTTTTGTCGTCTCTTGCAGGTAATCGCAAAATACCGAGAATTGCTCTGCCCCGATGAGATTTAAGTATAAATCATTAAAAATCGTTAACAGACGATCATTTTGATTCGCAACCGTTAGCAATTGGGTGATTTCCTCTTCCAGCAATTGCACTTTTTGACGCAATAATTGCTGCTGTCGCTCAACCAGTGAAATGGTGCCACGCCTTTCATCCTGTAATGGCAAGGCAGTTAACAACTCCGGATGGCGGGCAAAAAAATTGTGATCCGATTGCAGGAATTCCAGGACTAATTCATCGTCCAGCTGGGTGACATCAAACGTGATCGGTGTCTGGCTCATAACGCTAAGGTTCCATCAAAAACATGCTTAGCCGGGCCGGTCATTTTTACCGGATGTCCCGGTCCTTTCCAGTAAATCTTCAATTTACCGCCCGGTAGCTCAACGGTGACATTATTGGCCAGTTTTTCCTGAATAACGCCGATAACAACAGCGGCGCAGGCGCCACTGCCACAGGCTAAGGTTTCTGCCGCGCCACGTTCGTATACGCGCAACTTAACGTATTTTGGAGATTGAATTTCCATAAAGCCAACATTGGCATGTTCGGGAAAACGTTCATGCTCGGATAACGCTTTGCCTAACGTCGCGACGGGAGCGTCGGCAACGGAATCGACTTCCAGAACACAGTGAGGATTGCCCATGGATACCGCGCCGCAAAATACGGTTTGTTCATCGGTGCGAAGGATGTAGGTACCTTCCTGTTTTTGTGCGGTAAATGGAATTTTTGCTGGCTCTAAATTTGGTACTGGCATCGAAACGGTTACCAGACCGTCACGTTCGACATGCAGGGTCATCTTTCCTGAAGACGTAGAGACCTTAATCTTGTTTTTATTGGTCAGGCCTTTCATCCGCACAAAGCGGGCAAAACAACGCGCACCATTGCCACATTGACTCACTTCACTGCCGTCGGCATTAAATATCCGATAATGAAAATCTAAATCCGGATCATAAGGAGGCTCCACCACCAATAACTGGTCAAAACCGATACCAAAATTACGATCGGCGAATTCACGTATTTGGTCATTGGAGAGAAATACATTTTGGGTGACATTATCTAAGACCATAAAGTCATTGCCCAGGCCATGCATTTTCGAAAAATTCACCATATTTTGCTTATTGTGTCTCAACTTGCCAATTCCTTCATAGTCGGCCCGTTAAGGCAGGCAATGTTCGCCTTTGATTAAATCGTTAAACGATTCCCGTTCGCGGATCACAAAACTGTGTTCACCGTCGACCATCACCTCGGCAGCGCGAGGACGGGAATTGTAATTCGAACTCATGGTAAAACCATATGCACCGGCGCTGCGAACCGCCAGTAAATCGCCAGCCATAATCGCCAGAGCGCGATCCTTGCCGATAAAATCTCCGGTTTCACATACCGGGCCAACCACATCATATGTTTGTGTTGGCGTGTTTGGGTTTTGTTCAACTTCGACGATTTCCTGCCATGCCTGATATAACGCTGGGCGGATTAAATCGTTCATCGCCGCATCGACAATGGCAAAATGCTTGTCTTCGTTGGTTTTTAAAAACTCGACTTCGGTCACCAGAATACCGGCATTGGCCATTATTGCTCGTCCCGGTTCGTAAACGACTTTAATGTCACGATCTTTAAGTTTAGTCGCCAAGGCCGCCACGTACTCCGAAGGGCTTGGTGGATGTTCGCCCTGATAGTCAACGCCAAGGCCACCTCCAACATCGATATGCGAGAGTTTTATGCCATGTTCCGCCAGATTATCAACGAGCAATAACACCCGATCTAAGGCGTCGAGAAATGGCTTAATTTCGGTCAACTGGGAACCGATGTGGCAATCTACCCCTTGTATATCCAAATACGGCAATTGCGCCGCTAATTGATAAATACGCAGAGCCTCTTTGACTGGCACACCAAATTTATTATCTTTCAATCCTGTTGAAATATAGGGATGCGTTCCGGCATCGACATCCGGGTTAACTCGCAATGAAATCGGCGCTTTGGTTTGCATCGATTCAGCCACCGCATGGATGCGGGCAATTTCAGCTTCCGATTCGACGTTAAAACAATGAATACCCGCTTGCAGGGCATATCGAATCTCATCACTGGTTTTACCGACACCAGAAAAAACCACTTTGCTGGCATCGCCACCGGCTTTTAACACCCGCGCCAGTTCACCACCAGAGACAATATCAAAACCACTGCCCATTCGAGCCAATAGATTTAAAATGCCGATATTTGAGCTGGCTTTTACGGCATAGCAAATCAGGTGATCTAAACCTGCAGATTTATTGGCATCAGCAAAAGCACGATAATGACGTTCAATGGTCGCTTTCGAGTATACGTACAAAGGCGTACCATATTGCTTAGCTAAATCGGCTACCGGGCATTGTTCTGCATAAAGGTGTTGTTGCTGACGTTGAAAAAAATCCATGTCTGATTCCTGAATAAAACGTTTTCAATCGCTATTGTTTGGATTGGTCTTGAGATTGTGTTTGTTGTTTTTCGTTATTCTTTTTTGCATCCGCAGGTGTCTGGTATAACGCACCCTTCTGACCACAGCCAGAAATCAGCAAAACAAGGCCGGTTAAGATAACAAAAGTCGTTTTTTTATTCAGCATTTTCTTAAACATAATGGTGATAAGATAGAGGATTAGTATCGCTTTAATGGGTTTGTCGCTTTATAATCGCATGCTAAGCGGTAAATACAAGTCCAAGCAATGATTTAAATACGTAAATAGAGATTATTTACGGGCATTTAAGCAACGAATTAAGGTAAGAGTCGAAGATGAATGACAGCCAATACAATTTAATGGCCGACGATATGTTACTGGCCATCGAAGATGCCATTGAAGAATGTCCTGTGGACATCGATTACGAAAGCGTTGGCGGCCTGCTGACACTGGCGTTTGCCAACGGCACGAAAATCATCATCAATAAACAACCGCCTTTGCATGAAATTTGGGTCGCCACTAAATTTAATGGCCACCACTTTGAATTTAACGATGAACAGTGGCTTGATAAACGCTCGGGTGATGAGTTCTGGTCCTTTTTATCTAAGGCCGTGAGCATCCAGGCGGATGCTGACGTTCTTCTGGCCAGCGAATAGATTAGGGTCCCTGATATGTCTAAATCTGCGTCTCAACAAGTATTACGTATTGCCACCCGAAAAAGCGCATTGGCAATGTGGCAGGCGGAATATGTCAAAGCCCGTCTGGAACACTTTCATCCTGACTTAACCGTGGAATTGCTGCCTATGGTGACCAAAGGCGATATCATTCTGGATTCGCCATTGGCGAAGGTGGGCGGCAAAGGTTTATTTGTCAAAGAGCTGGAAGTTGCCATGCTCGAAGGTCGTGCGGATATCGCCGTGCATTCAATGAAAGATGTCCCGGTGGATTTTCCCGAAGGCCTTGGGCTGGAAGTTATCTGTGAGCGCGAAGATCCCAGAGATGCCTTTGTTTCTAACCATTTTGAAAATATTGATGCCTTGCCCGAAGGGGCGATTGTTGGCACCTCGAGTCTGCGTCGGCAATGTCAGCTAAAAGCGATGCGCCCGGATCTAGTGATTAAAGATTTGCGCGGCAATGTGAATACCCGTTTAGCCAAGCTCGATAATGGCGATTACGATGCCATTATTCTTGCGGCAGCTGGTTTGATTCGTCTGGAAATGCCAGAGCGAATTCGACAAACCATTGAACCAGAAATCATGTTACCTGCAAATGGTCAGGGTGCTGTTGGGATTGAGTGTCGCATTGACGATCAACGCGTTAAACAATTACTGGCTCCTTTAGAGCATCAACAAACGCGCATTCGTGTACTCGCAGAGCGAGCGATGAACACCCAGTTACAGGGTGGGTGTCAGGTTCCTATCGGCGGTTTCGCTCTGATTCATGATTCTCATTTGTTTCTTCGTGGCTTAGTCGGCAGGCCCGATGGTTCAGAAATGATTGAAGCGCAAATCTCTGGCGATATTAGTGAAGCGGAAAAGCTCGGGCAAGTATTAGCCGATGAGTTGTTGGCAAGTGGCGCCAAAGCCATTCTTGAAGAGCTGTATGCGAAAGACTGATCTGAATATTCTGCTCACTCGACCTATTGATAAATCCCAATCATTGGCGCGGGAGTTAGAACCTCTCGCGCAGCATATTGAAATTCAACCGCTATTCTCATACCAGCACCATGCCGATTGTGCAGCGCTAACCGCGGCAATTACACAACGCCCCCAACATATCATCTTTGTCAGCGAAGCGGCCGCTAAATTTGCCCTGCAAACCTGCGCTCCTGATATCTGGCCAAACAATAGCCTTTATTATGCCGTGGGACCAGCCACCGCAAAAGCCCTGGCGCCTATTACATCAAACCTTTATACCGGGCAGACTTTTGATAGCGAAGGGTTACTGGCTTTGCCTTCTCTGCAACGGGTAAACGATCAAAACATATTGATCATCCGTGGTAACGGTGGTCGTGAACATTTAGCGCAAACACTTAGGCAAAGACAGGCAAATGTTGCCTATAATGAAGTATACCAGCGCCAGTGGCTGTCTCTTGATGCTGTACAACTTATTGAAAAATGGCGAAAACTTAAAATTAATTGTATGGTAGTTACCAGTGAAGCGCTATTAGATAAAGCGGTAGCGCTATTTGCAAATACCGATACCTTGTTTAAGCAGGAAATTTGCTGGGTAGTAGCCAGCGAACGCATTGCCGAGAAAGCGAAAAAATACCAGTTAAGCCGGGTAGTCAATGCCGGTGGCGCAAGTAACCGATTAATTGTTCAGGCCATAGCGGCCATGTAACAGCAAGCCTGATTCGTCCTTGGATGTAATTTATGACCGAAAAAGACAAGAAAACTCAAGATAGTACGGCTAAAGATGGCAGTACGCCGTCTACAACCAAGACTAACCAAGCACAAGCTAGTGGCAAAGACTCACCACAGAAAACGTCTGGCCATTCCACCAAAGTCAATGCCGCTGATGCCGCAAAAATCGCCGCGCAAGCCAAAGCACAGGCGAAACCCTCAGCCTCTGCAGATAAATCGAAACAAGGTTCGCCTGGTAACCAATCGCAGCCAAGTGGGGAATCTAAAGCCCGCTCTGCAAGTAGCAGCGTAACATCGCCTCGAAAAGCTGGCCGTTCAAGCTCTGGCTCCAGCAAAGAAACGATTCAATCAAAATCATCTAGCGAAAAAAGCACGGGCGTATCCAAAACCGGTTTGTTAGCGCTATTGGTTGCTTTGGCTGCAGCTGGTGGTGTGGGCGGATTGTATTATTATCAGCAACAACAGCTGCAGGCGTTAACGGAACGACTCAATGATAAGATTGAATCGGAGCAACAGACTAACAGTCAACGAATGTCTCAGGATGTCGAAGCTCAAATCGACGCCCTTAAGCAAGCCAGTCAGCAGAACAATCGTGAACTTGCCAATCAATTAACCGATAAAAATGATCAACAGCAACAAGCATTGTTGCAACAGGTAGAGCAATTAGAAGGTAAAATTTCGCGCATCACAGCTCAACAACCGAGTAATTGGCGGGTATACGAAGCGGAATATCTGTTACGTATGGCAGCTCGGGTGATTTGGCTGGAGCATGATGTTAATACGGCTTTATCGTTATTAAACGATGCTGATGCAAGGCTGGCATCGATGAAGCAGTCGCGTTTTTTGCCCATTCGCAAGTTGATTCGTGAAGATATGCAGATGTTAAATCAACTGCCGCAGGACAAATCTCAGGACATAATACTCGCACTTCTGGCCTTGAGCGATAGTACGGATTCACTGGTGATTAAAGGTGCGGATAAAAAAGTGGAAGTGCCGCCACAAGAACAGGAATTAAGCGACGACATTTCAGACTGGGAGAGAAATCTGCGCATTAGCTGGGAACGCTTTGTCGCCGATTTTATTCGAGTCAGAGATAAAAACGATCAAGACGAGCCGCTGATGGCGCCGCAATATCAGCAACACCTGCTGCAAAACTTGCAATTGAAACTGCAAATTAGCCAGTGGGCGGTGACTCAACAAGAACAACAACTGTACCAAAAAAGTCTCGACGACGTTGAACAGTGGCTGGATAAATATTTCGCCAAAAACAATGATGCCAACAAAGCCTTTGTTAGTGAAATTTCGAATTTGAAAGCAGAAGAGATTGCCATAGATTATCCTCAGAACTTACGTTCACAACAGGCTTTGCGGGAAATGTTGGATCAAAACTTTTCCGCTTCAACCCGAACGACAAGTGACTCAGAAAAACCCACAACCGCGGCATCGAAATCGGAGCAGCAGGATACAACAACCTCTCCTGACGATAAGGCAGGTGAGCAATGATACGTTTTATTATCATCCTGATCCTAGTTCTGATTGTTACCGCGTTTAGCTATCTGCTCATTGATCAAAAAGGCTATATCCTGATCACCATGGGTGACCTGATATACGAAGCGACAGTTTTTGGCTTTGTCACATTGCTCGCGCTCTCCATGATGGTCCTTTATGGTCTGTATTTGCTTATTCGTGGCGTCTTTAGAACATCTGGCAAAGCCTGGCATTTCATTGCTCATGGTAGTGAAGAAAAAGCCATGCGCTTGTATGAACAAGGCTTAGCAGCTTATCTGGTGGAGGATTTCGCAAAAGCAGAAAAGCTGCTGGTAAAAAGTGCGCCTAAATCCTCAATGACCAATACCGCCTGGCTATTTGCCGCCAGTGCAGCCAATAAACAGAATATGACGGAATCTGCCAAGCAGTATTTACGTCATATTGCCGAAAATACCGAGGGTGAAGAAAAACTCAATTACGAAGCCCTGCTGGTGGCTGGAAAGTTAAATCTTGACGACGCTGAATTTAGTCAGGCCAGACAATTAATCGATAAAAATAAAGACAGGGTTGGCCACAAAGGCCGAATGCTGAGTCTGGATATCGAAGTGTGTCTCCATGAAAAACGATATCTACAAGCCATTGAATATTTGCGCGATGCTCGCAAGGATAAAGCGATTGACGATACTCAAATTGAGCAGTGGGAAACCCTTGCGTTTACCGGTTATTTTCAAGAACTGATTAGTGAACACAGCGTCCATGATGTCGAGCAGTATTTTAGTAACCTGAGCCGCAAAGAGCGCAACCGGGAAAGTATTATTCTGGCCTATGCAAATGTACTAGGTGAACATGGCCTGACCGACAAATTGGAAGATTTGGTCTTGCCATTACTGAAAAAACAGCCGAGTCAGGCGTTCATCAATGGTTTGAAAGATATTTCCATGCCGCATAGCCCGAAAGTTATGACGGCAATTCAGAAGCATTTACAAAAAGAGCCGGACGATCCGGTTTGGCTTAGTGCCTTTGCTTACGCTTGCGTTGCCAGCCGTGATTGGGAAAAAGCCCGTAAGGCGTTCGTGTCTTTATTGAAAGTCAGACAGCTACCTGATGACCTGCAGGCTTATGCCAAAGTATTACAAACCTTAGGTGAACATGAACAGGCGAATAGGGTTTACCAGGAAATAATGGCACAAGCGTAGCAAGTGCCATTATTTGAAGGTGACAGGCTCGAACTGAAGTTTTTGATAGGGTGACAATGGCGAACTGGAGTTCTTGATAGGGTGGATTGGGCTGCACGTCCACCTTCCACTTCTACCCTAATTCCCAGATGACTCAATCATTTGGGAAGACGACTTTCCAATCTTTTTTCATATCCACGATTATCCAACCATCACCCTTATGCTCGGTGGCATAATCAAGGCCTTTATTCAATGAACCTATATGCGAGTCTCGATCATAAGCCCATTCACGCTCTTTATCGGTATGGTGAATATACACGGCAAGGCGTTTACCAGAACCTGCCATGGTATATTGCATCATCGCCAGATCGCCATCGGAATTACCAAAGGCAACTAATGGCCGCCGACCAATATGAGCGTCAATACCTATAGGCTTACCCTCTTTATCGTTAATAAAATCAACTTCTGCCAAACGGTTAATATGCGTACTGCCATCGTCATTGAATACAAACGTTTTCTCGATGCTCGAACCAATTACCTGCTCTGGCGGAATACCATAAACGTCTTCGGCCCAGACTCGTAAAAAATCGATACCACCACCACTGACAATGTAAGTTTTAAAGCCATTGGCACGCAGATAATCGAGTACTTCGAGCATAGGTTGATATACCATATCGGTGTACTTTCGCCCCGTTGTTGGATGTTTTGCCGTGGACAGCCAATCCTTGGCCGCTTGCATAAATGCTTCTTGAGACATGTTTGCATGCGAGGCAAACAATAATTTTGCTAAATCTTCGTGACTGGCGAGTGCGGTTTTTAAGTCACCGGCTAATGCGGATTTAAATGGCTCTTCGGTTTTCCATTCAGGGTGTTCCGATTGCAATACCTTGAGCCTGTCCAGCGCAAACAACAGCTGAAAATACATCGGCTGTTCGGCCCACAAGGTTCCATCATTATCAAATACCGCAACTCGTTGCTGTGGGTCTACAAAATTCGGGCCCTGAGTCGTTACGGATTGAACAAAATCCACTAAGCGTTGTTTCGACTCGGTATTCGACCAGGAAGGTAAATCGGTTTGCGCCCAAATGCTGGTGGCAAGCATCATACTAACTAGCACCAGGCATCGTAACAATAGATATGTCGCTTTCATAAATTGGCCTAATAGTTAACAATCAAACACATAACAAATAAAAAAGTGAACCGGAGTTCACTTTTTTAGGTTTCAGTTAGGGGGTGCTATTTACTACCACCACCTTCTTGTAACTTCTCCATCACCTGATCCAGACTAAAGCTGGCGGCTTTTTGACTTGGTGGGTACTCTTTAAACGTTTCTAAAAATTTACCCACATAGGCTTGTGCGGGAACCAATAGATACGCACGGTCGAGCATCCAGTCATAATAGGTATTAGAGGTTTTTTGAGCACGTTCAAATGGGTCACGACGCAAGTTGAAAATCAATGGTACACGGAGTGGTGTAAACGGGTTCGCCCAAATCTCCAGTGTTTCTTCAACTCGTTGTTCCATAAAGATGATCTTCCATTCATCATAACGAAGTGCAGACAAATCGCCATCATCGGTAAAGTAGAAAATCTCTTTACGCGGTGACTCCTCGCTCTTACCTGTTAGAAGGTCCATGATGTTATAACCATCTAAATGGTTTTTATAGTTACGACCAATGGCTTTATAGCCATCTAATAACTCTTCTTTAATGTCTTCTTCACCAGCCATTGCCGCAAAGGTTGGTAACCAGTCCATATGATGCACGATTTCATTGCTGATGCTACCTGGCTTAATTTTTCCAGGCCAGCGAACCATAGCCGGTACTCTCCAACCACCTTCCCAGTTAGTGTTCTTCTCACCACGGAACGGCGTCATTGCTGCATCAGGCCAGGTGTTCATATGCGGGCCATTATCGGTTGAATAAAAGACGACGGTATTGTCTTCGATATCGAGTTCTTCGAGTTTATCCAGGAAGAGTCCGATATGACTGTCGTGCTCCATCATACCAATCTGGTATTCATTGTATTTGGCATTTTTCGGATCATTCATTAGCTCGTCTTTCACGTGCGTACGAAAGTGCATCCGGGTACCGCTCCACCAAACAAAGAATGGCTTATCCGCTTTTACTGCCTTTTCCATAAACTTGATCGCTGCCGCTGCTGTTTCTTCATCGACGGTTTCCATCCGCTTTTTGGTCAGTGGGCCAGTATCTTCGATTTTGCCATCTGCGCTGGATTTAATCACACCACGAGGGCCGAACTTCTTGCGAAATTCCGGGTCTTTAGGATAATCACGATTTTCTGGCTCTTCTTCGGCATTTAAGTGATACAAATTGCCAAAGAACTCGTCAAAACCATGATTGGTCGGTAAATGTTCGTCTTTATCACCGAGGTGGTTTTTCCCGAACTGACCCGTCATATAGCCCTGTTCTTTCAATACCGCAGCAATCGTGACATCTTTTTCTGTCATACCCAGATCTGCACCAGGTAATCCGACTTTGGAAAGGCCGGTACGAAACACACTCATTCCGGTAATAAACGAAGAACGACCAGCAGTACAGGATTGTTCACCATAGTAATCAGTGAATCGCATGCCTTCATTCGCAATCTTGTCGATATTCGGCGTTTGATACCCCATCATTCCATCGGAATACGCACTGATGTTCCATATCCCCACATCATCACCCCATACGACCAGGATATTGGGTTTATCCGCGGCAAGCGCAACTATGGATGAGAGTGAGAGTGCAGCGGTTGCTGCAAATTTAGTTAACCATTTATTAGGCATATGTTCGATCCTCAAAAATCGATTTTAGATTCCAGGATCCGTTTGCCTTTCAATAGCACGATGATGGCGAATCTCACACAAGAATGATGTCAGATTTGGTATTCCATCATCCTTGAAAGAGAAACAGACTCAGAAAAAGTCTAGTTGAAGATTTAACAATTTCATCAATATAAGCAGAAATTATGCATTTTTTCGTAGATTATTTAGATGCTTACTCATGACAGCGACGCATTCTGTCATATTCTGGTTACTTTTCTGTCGCCATGCTCCAGTCCCAGAATTGACTTGCCTGAGTTTTAATTTTGGATTTGTCACGCGGTAATACAAAACCTTCTTTTATGGAAACATCGGTCATTTCTGAGATATGACGCAGATAATGCTGCTTGTTTGGATAACGTTTTAATACACGCTCTTTCGGCCATTTATACACACTACCGCGAAAATCGACCATTTCATTCCCGGCAAATATTCCAAATCTAAGCGACCAGGGTAAAAATGTTGCAATGGGTGCGGTGATTAACGGATGACGAATGCCACCGAGTTCATTGCCATTGCTGTCAACCTTAGGAACCGGAGGGACAATTTCCGCCATAATAAGTGGTGGGTTATTGTCAATAATACCCTGTTCATTAAACTGTTTACCATAGTCCACTTCGTAGGCCGTATGAGGCTTGTAAGGTTTTGCGATCGTAAGCCACTCTGGTAATTGATAATGCGAGAAATTGGTTAAGGTTTGGTTCGAATAACTTGGATACTGACTCGCTGGAGGGGTATCTTGGTCTATGACCCAATTCGATAAATGTCCCAATAACGCGCGTAACTGTGGGAAAAAATTAATGGGGTTACCGCGATATAAATTTTCATCTTCACCAACAGAGATCAAATCATCATGGGACTGAACAAAGTGCTGGGCTGATGATAAATGATAGATGCGCTCATTTTTTAATGGCTTAACATCATAAATACCATTGCTATGAATTAAACCGGCCGCACGCCCCCAGTATTCATAACCTGAATTGGTGTAAAAGATTTTAGGATAGTAGGCTTCATGATAGCGCTTCAGCAACCCATCTTTTTTGCGGGTGATCTGCGAGCGAAGCTGCTCACTTGCAAATGGAAATATATCGGTTGGATAGAAAAATGCAGACATTCGATGACCATCACGAGATGGCTGCGCAAATCTATGATTGAAACTGCCGCGACCCGCGCCGGCGGTATGCACTAACATACCATCAAACGCCAATTGTCCAAGCTCAGTTTCGTTGAAACCCTGATACAGAAATTGACGTAAAAATCGTCCCGTTTGCGATACGCCAAAGGCCATAGTTTTCGGGGCATAATAGGGACTTATCTCATTTTTCAGGTATTCCCCGGTATCGCGGATTATGCCTAAGCCAATGCCACTAACCTGAGGATTTCTAGTGGGATATACCAGCTCGTAGATGCCGGGTTGAAAGTCGCCGATAATGATCTTACCGTCAGATGTTAATTGCCAACGCTCTTTGCTCACCACCACTTTTAAATTGTCCCGGCCTTCTCTTCGGGTTAGCCAGGCTTGATCTTTTTTACTTAGATCGATGGGATAAATTGCTTCAATGCCGGACTTGTGAGCTACGGAAAGCTTTGAATGCGGTGTGTCTAAGGTCCAGTCACTGCGTGCAAACCCCTCAATACCGTCTAAAACCGGTAAATCGGCCCGCATCACATTGGCTCCGGGGCTAACATCCCCTTGCCAGCCTACCCAGACCAGCGATAATCCAAGGCTTTGGATGTAATTATCCCCGAGTAAATCTGTACGGTCTGGGTTTTTACTCGCCTGGGCAAAATTAAAATACCTTAACGCTGCTTTCGAACCACGATTACTTACTTCCACCAGTGCACCGCGACGCTGTTTCGGATCTTTGGCTTGAATGATAAAAAAATTGGCGCTGGCTTCTACTTTGCCGCGCTGATTGGTGGGGGCTAATTTGAGATCGTTGATAGCCTGATTGGCACTATGTTGGGGATCAAATTCAAAGTGAAATTTTCCAGAAATCGCCTGATAGGTCTCGCCCTGTATGTTAAATTCTTTGCGCGAATCCACGGTCTGTTTGACTAGCTCGGCCTGAGTGACGGGACTGGCAATGACCATCATAAACGCAGCAATCAGCAGGGTAATAAAACGAGGGTTTTTAGTATGCATCCTGGAAAAATTCCTTATTTTAACCAGAGTCTGCTAACCTCAATTGATTAATAAAACCCGGGTGAATTGTCTGAAACTGAAATCGGCATTACGTTGATAAAAACTGTAACAAAAACAAGCGACAAAGAAAACAACATCGATAACGAAAATGCTTGGATCTGCGGCGACATTATTCGGGCTTAGGTAATTCCAAAATCTCGACATTATTCAACACTTTCTGGTTGCTATTCATGCCGCCAATAGTAAGTAAATGCTCACCAACGGTGATCAAGCCGCGATGATCCATGGTTGCAGGATTGGCATCGCCGGCTGTGATGACTTGCCAATGGCTATCTTTTGCAGAATACAACCAGATATCCCCATTGGCTTTGGAAGGTACACCGTTATAACCCACGCCATTATAATTGTATGGGTTTTCAGAACCACCAACAAAAACAAAATGGCTATTGGTGGCCCCTGCCGCCATCCGGTAGCGACCATACCCCGTCGGGTGGGGAATGAGTCGCCAGTCGATATCTAGCGGGTTTTTATCATCAATAATACCGCTAAGGCATTGCCCTTCAGGCGCATATTCTCGGCGAGCGTTAAGTTTAGGTACGACTTTGACACCGTCACAAATGATCATATGACCCCCTATGATCGCACCCGCATGGCCAAACACTGGCTGGCCAAGAAAAGGCGAAGCCTGCTGCCAACTGTCGGTTAAAATATCATAAACCTGCACCAAATTGACATTGCCTGCATTATGCCAGCCACTGACCAGGTATATATAGCGCTGTTGATATACCAGAGCGACGCTATCATCCACGGGAACCGGCATAGGGGCTAAGCGTTTGTATCTGTCATGGCGAATATCATAACGAAAAACATCCGGGCTAGAAATTTCCGAATGGTCTTTGGCAACCGTATAACCGCCAAATAAATAAGCATATTCATTAACACCAACGGCGACACTGGCCAAACGTCCGGGCAAACTTAAACTGGCGGGCACCGAAGCAATGGATTGCCACGTCGAGTCACCAATTTTTAAGGCCAAGGCTCTATTGTGGACATCCTTGTAGGTTTTTCCAGCGCCGAGTCCCATAAAACTGATCAGGTATTCTCCATCTGGATTACTCACCTTTGCAACCGCATTGTTGGTTACGGGTTCTGGCAATGCGGGTAGTGAAAAGTGATCATCGGCCAGAACCTGGTGTTGCAGACTCAGCGCAAAGATAAACGCAACGTTAGCGAATCGACGGCTGTTTTTTAATGCGCCGCATATTGCGCCGCTTGCGCGTGTAAACACGGTTACCATCGACCTTGAGGCTAATACTGAGTTCATTGTATGCTCCAGATTCACGCCTTATTAAGAATGCAAAATACTCTGCAATACATCATCATCGGTTAGATCGCGGATAAGTTTATCTAAATCTGCAAAACTGTCATTAGCAAGAAAACTGCCATTATCGTCAGAGCGAATGTATCCGTAATCACGTAGCGCATTGATAATGGCACTTTGTGCTTTTCTATCAATAAACTCTGGGGCATTGATATTATGAAGCGTCGACATGCGACTAGCCAAAGCCGTAGCGTCAGCTTCCACTGTTGAACGGCTAACCGGCTGTAATTGACCGATAAGTCGCATGACTATCGCGTAGCGCTGAATGGTTTCACTGGCACAACTGGCCATCAAAGTGAGGGTATAGCCCTGCTCATGTTCATCGATAATCGACCAGTAACCTGCTTTCGTTTGTTTAACCAGATTCTGTTCCGAGAATACACTCAGTAAGGCCTCTATCTGTTCTTTTATTTGTGCTTTATCCTGCCATAAGAACAATTCAGCTTTGAATAGCGACATTAGGGTTGCGACGGATTCGGTTAAATCTTCCGTCGTTAATTTCTCATACGATTTTAACAACCGGCATAATAACGACGGCAAAATATAGGCATGAATAATATTATTTCGGTAATAGCCCATTTCCAGTGACGCGTTTTTATCTAATGATAAAATCTGGCCGAGCTTATCGTCCTTAACTTCCACTTTATTCAGCTTGATAACCTGCTCAACCAAAGCTTCGCCATCTTCGTCAGGAATTGACATATCTACACAGTAAGGTGCGTTACGCTGCACATCCACAAAGAAATTCAAATACTCAATCAATTCCTCTCGGGTCATGGCGTGTTGTTCAGAAGTCAGCAACACTAAAGCCGATAAGGTAACGGAGTTTAAGGCAACGGCTTTATTTATCTCGGTCATGACCTCATTTGCCATGGAATTCACCGCAGGTGTTAACCAACTCGGTTTTGGCGGATCAATTGGATCAATGCTCTGTTTCCAATCCGGAACCTGAGTATTTAAGAATTCATTGATATTGATAGGCTCGCCGAAGTTTACGTAGCCATTACCATAGTTTCGTAATTTGCGAATCGCTTTGATAATGCCAAACGCCGATTCTTTCTGTTTCGAGCTACCCTTTAATTCTTTGTGATAACTGGCCACTTCCATAACGTGTTCATAGCCTATATACACCGGAACCAGCGTCAGAGGGCGATCGATTCCTTTAAGCATACTTTGAATGGTCATCGCCAGCATACCGGTTTTCGGTTGTAGCAAACGTCCGGTGCGGCTACGCCCACCTTCGGTATAATATTTCACGGGATAACCGCGGGAGAATAACAACCCTAAGTATTCCCGAAAAATGGTTGAATACAGACGATTTCCTTTGAAACTTCGGCGAATAAAAAATGCGCCAGCTCTTCGGAAAATCGGACCTGCCGGCCAAAAATCGAGGTTGATGCCAGCAGCAATGCGTGGCGTTGCTAATCCTTGCTGATAGATCACATAGGTAAGTAACAGATAGTCCATATGAGAGCGATGGCAGGGAACATAGATAATCTCATGGCCCGCCTGAGACAATTCCCGTAAACGATCACCATGTTTGACTTCAATATCATCGTACAATCGATTCCAAAGCCAGGCCAAAATTCTCTGACCAAGACGGATCGTGCTGTCTTTATAATCGGCGGCGATTTCATTCATCATTGCCAGCGCCTGCTTCTTCACTTCAGCTTCGCTGACGCCTTTAGCTTTCGCTTCATCGCTAATGACACGTTTAATTGATGGATTGGCAAACAGTGCGGTGAATTTTTGCTGACGGCCCATTAAGCGAGGACCTGTTGCAGCAATTGTTTGGCGGTGAAAATGAAAACGGGCAATTCGGATCAACTTGTGCGCTGCAACCTCATCGCTGCCTTGTTGTTCGACCATCTCCCGAAACGAAACCGCTTTCGAAAAACGCACTAAGGTGTCTCGTCCGGAGAATAATACAATCCAAAACTTTCGAAACCAACTGGGAGATTCTCGATCGGCGATGACCGTTCCCACATCGGCTTTCTCTTTATGTGGCGCTCGACCCCATAATATGTTCACCGGCACTAATTTCGCGTCTTCTTGCGGGTTTTCCTGATGGTGTTTTAATAACGCCTGACCCTGTTCAATTGCATGGGTGTCTCCCGCTTTGCGCCACGGCAACACAGGCGTTGGCTTATCAAGACACAGGCAACGATTAAACTGCTTTCCACCGACTTCCACCACTTGCAAAGGATCTGGAAGATTAAGCTTTTTACAGGTCATTTGTAGTGCTAGCAGGTCGCTGGCAGATTTGTGACGGGTGATATAGAAAACCGATTTATTGTTTTCCAGATCCAAAGACTCCGCCGGATTGTCTGGAACGATTTTGCATCGCACCAACATTTTTATCGGCCAGGAAAGTAGAAAATAAAACAATGAGCGCATACGGAACTTAATTTAAAAACCTACAGAAAAATATCCGGCAATGATATCACTAATATCAGTACGTATTCCACAATGAACAAATTTTAGTCGACTAATTAGAGAGTTACTTTTTTATTGTCAAATTGAGCAGGTTCGCGGGCGACAAGCACTTTTACGATTTATCTGAAAATTACTGGCTGGAGGGGGATTAAGCCTTATAATGCGCTACTTGCTAACCTTGGCTGTCATTGAATGTCCACCTCAGATAAACATCGTATCAGCTTCAGATTCTATCTGCTAAGTGCCTTAGCCGGTCTAGCGGGTTCTTTGATTTATCCATTAATGAGCCTGTTTCTCGTCGATGGCTTAGGGGCAGAGCCGATTATGATTGGTGTTTATACCGTCAGTGTCACCCTATCGGGGTTGCTAATGAGCCAATGGCTAGGCAACAAAGCCGACCGGGGCAGCAATCCCAGAAAACTGTTTTCCATTGCCATGTGCAGCTTTATGGTCGCGGTGATTATTTATGCCAATACTCAGAATTTTGTTTGGGTTTGGCTGGCTGGATTATCTTTTATGGCATTAGGCAATTCTGCGACGCCACAAATGCTTACGCTGGCGCGACAATGGGCTAATGATAATCGGGTCGATTCGACGATATTTAATGCCCGAATACGCGCCGCCATCTCATTTTCCTGGATGACAGGCCCACCTCTTGCCTTCGCCCTGGCATCTGCGTTTGGCTATCAAGTGTCATTTTATGCGGCCGCTGCCTGCGCATTGTTTGCGTTTGTGTACCTGCGATTTGGTGTTCCCGCAACTAATGGCTCCGAACCTTTACCGCAACATGATGATGTCGTGCATCCGGATTTTCGCTTTTGGCTATTGGCCATAGCCATGGCCGGCGGGATGGCTGCGAATCTGATGTATTCTTCATCCTTACCCTTGTATGTCGCCAGAGAATTAGAGTTTGCAACCCATTGGCCCGGGGTGTTCATGGGGCTGGTCGCGTGTCTGGAAATACCTGTCATGCTGTATTCTGCCAAACTGGCAAGACGAATCAGTAAGGAATGGGTGCTGGTGATTTCGTTTGCTTTTGCGATAACGTTTTATTTCGGCATTTTCAATGCCACTCAAGTATGGCAATTTCTCGCACTGCAAATCCTAAATGCCTTGTTTTACGGCTTGTTTGCGGGCGTAGGTTTGACTCTGATGCAAGAACAAATTCCAACCCGCGTCGGATTTACTTCGGCCGTTTATTCAAACGCATTAAAAATTGGCATGATGATTGGTGCAAGCATGACAGGATTGATTGCACAGTTCAGTAGCTTCCAATATGCGTCTATCGGTGCCATGTTAGCTGTTTTGATCGCCTTAATTAGCCTATGCGGTTTTCGTATTATTAATAATCGTCGCTAATTTTAAACCGCAATTGAAAAGCACTTTACTTAGCTAAGTATTGCGGTTCAGTACTATTTGGATAAGTCGATAAATAATAATAAACTGGGCGTAAATGCGAGGGGATTTTGTTGTCCGGCGCTAATGATACTTCCGTTATATCAAAAGAGTCACTACCGGGAATTGCTTGATTACTTCCCGGAACATTATCCAATGTAGAAAAATAAGTTTCATTAGCATCCCCGCAATTACCGAAATTTCGGATACCGAAATGCCAATCAAGTCCTCCAAATATTGTAACTGGGTCTAAATAGGTAACTTTAACAAACGCGTTTCGGTGCAACGTATTGCAAAGACCATAATTAATAAACCCTCCACAACTATGAGCAATCACGTGGATGTTTGTAACCTGATAGGTCTCATTAATTTGTTCTGCGATCTTTTCACCAATTCTTTTGCCATTAACTGAACAGGTAAGTGGATTATCGGAATATTGGCTCCAGTCTAAAGCCCACGCCACCACAGAAGAATCCACATCTTCAATTTTTTCTGCCAGTGACTCGGCCCAGGATTGAGGCGAGTCCTTAACACCATGTGAAATGATCACTAACTGGGTTTTATCACTTTCAATGACAGGAAAATCGACATGGTATTGGCGAGGGAAAAACATGTAAATTAGCAGCGATGCCGATAGCAGAATAAAAGCAATAACCGGCAGGTAAATGAGAAAAAACAACACCCAAAAACCATAGCGATTAGCGTGCATTTCTCGGAGTTTGTTAATCACTAAGGACATTAGTTAACTCTATTTGACTGACTTTCGTGGTCGCGGAGGCGACGAGGCTAAATGCATAATCTTCAGACGGTATACCAATACATTGCAGTTGATTGCTAGATAATAACGCCTGGCTTTCCAATCCCAGCACCTTTAATAGCGAGAGTGATGTAGCTTTGCAAAGCGCTTCTTTTAGTGTCCACAGAAGATAAAATGTTTTGCTTGGATCCGATTCCTTTTGCAGCGCCTGATATTCTTCGTCCGCAAAACTATGTTTGGCAATACTCAACACATTGCGTCCCCGTTTGGGGACTTCAATATCTATACCTAGTGGAATATCCACGGGGTTTTCACTTACCGCTATTGCCAGCCAGCTTTTGCTATGACTTATCGACACCGAATATCCCAAATTTGTGTGTCCCTCCCAGGCCTCCAGCCTTTGCTTAACACCATTAAACTGGATAGTAATGCTCCTGGGCTCAATATTCGCGAGTTTGCTCAACCAATACTTTAATACATATCTCGACGCCACAAATAACCTGGCATGATTACCCCGACGCATGTTCATCTGAACAAGTTCCTCCTGATTCAACAGTTCCAGTAATTGACCATCGCCCAAATTTAGAGCGTCGATGTTAAATATTAAATATAAGACTCTTTCCATTTCATTGATAAATTACAAATTTTGTTTTTTATACTACAATCGAGCGTGTTAAAAAATTGCTAATCTAATCTTTTAACTGAATGAATGTGTTTAATGAAAGGACCAACACACGATGAAAAAGCTTTACCTTATTATTCTAGTGACGTTGACACTGGCTGGATGTGCAAAGACTCAACCTGTTTATAACGTTTCCGAGCATGCTGTTCCGGCCAACGTTGAATCATCAAAAGTGCAAGATAGCATAATCGATGCTCTGAAATACAAGCGTTGGACAATCGAAGAAAAAAAGCCGGGCGAGGTAGTCGCCAATATTTACGTTCGTAGCCATCAGGCTCGTATTCGCATTACCTATGATACCCAAAATTACAATATCGAGTACGTTGACAGTTCAAACCTGAAATATTCTGAACAGAAAAACACCATACACAGAAACTACAATAAGTGGATTCAATTGCTAGAGCAAGAAATCGATACTCGATTAAATAATCTTCAATATTAATTATATTGAAACAAAAAAGGTTCCAACTGGAACCTTTTTTCATTTCACACGCTTGAAAATTAGTGAGGTATTAATACCGCCGAATGCAAAATTATTTGTCATCACATAATCCGTTTCTATTTGTCTAGGTTCGGTCATCAAATAATCAAGTGGAGCACATTCAGAGTCAACTGTATCGAGATTTAGCGTCGGCGCGAACCAGTTATCATTCATCATATTAATCGACGCCCAGGCTTCAATTGCTCCACAAGCACCTAAAGTGTGCCCCAGATAACTTTTTAATGAACTAATAGCTACCTTACCAAACACCTCATGAGTCGCCTGCGATTCAGCAATATCCCCTCTTTCCGTCGAGGTACCGTGTGCATTTACATAACCAATCTGTTCAGGATCCACCTGCGCATCCGCAATCGCTAAGTCCATCGCCGTTTTCATAGTCTCAGCCGTGGGCTGAGTAATGTGCATGCCATCAGCATTGGTACCAAAACCAATTAATTCGGCATAAATCTTTGCACCACGTGATTTCGCATGCTCGTATTCTTCGATAATTAGAGTACAAGCACCTTCACCAATGACTAAACCATCTCGCCCCTGATCGAAAGGTCTGGGTGTTTGTGAAGGAGAATCATTTTTCGTTGATGTGGCATATAAAGTATCAAAAACCGCGGCCTCAGAAACGCATAGTTCTTCCCCACCGCCAGCGATCATGACTTTTTGCTTACCATATTTGATTGCTTCATATGCATAACCAATAGCCTGAGAACCGGAGGTACAAGCCGAGCTTGTTGTAATCGTACGTCCTTTCAGCCCAAAGAATACACCAACATTTACCGCGGTAGTGTGAGCCATCATTTGAATATAACTAGTTGCCGTAACCCCCTGCATGGAGCCAGTCGCCAACATGTTCCCAAATGGAACTATCGGGTCGGTCGACCCTGTAGAGGAGCCATACGCAATACCCGTCTGACCATTGGTCAGGCTGGGGTGCTCGAGAAGGTTTGCTTCTTCCAAAGCCAATTCAGTGGCTCGAGTCGCCATCAAGGAAACTCGGCCCATCGAGCGCACTTTCTTGCGCTTATAGTGAGCCGGCTTTATGAAATGCTCAACAGGGGCACCAAGCTTTGTGTTAAGTCCGTTAACGAAGCCCCATTCATCCATCACTTTTACAGCATTTTTCTGTTCTGCTACTGACGCTTTAAATTCTGACCAAGTATCTCCAAGCGCGGTTATCGCAGACATACCTGTAACAACGACCCGCTTCATCAGGCAATTCCACCATTTACAGAAATTACCTGGCGAGTAATGTATGCAGCATCGTCAGACATTAAAAATGATACAGTGCCTGCTACTTCCTGCACATTACCAGCCCGCTTTAACGGGATCATTTTTAGCATTTGCTCTATAGGAACATCTTCTGTCATATCGGTATCGATTAAGCCCGGGGCGACGCAATTGACACATATTTTTCGTTTAGCGAGTTCCAAAGCAAGCGCTTTTGTGGCACCAATAATTCCTGCTTTAGCAGCACTGTAATTTACCTGGCCGCGATTTCCTATCATGCCGGAAACTGAAGCCATAGTAATAATTCTGCCTCCCTGGCGTGACTGCACCATAGGCATTACCGTTGGTTTGACTACATTGTAAAACCCTTCGAGTCCGGTTTTAACAACGACATCCCAATCCTCTCCTGTCATCGCTGGAAATGCCATATCACGAGTAATTCCTGCGTTACAAACAACGCCATAATAGTGCCCGAATTGCGCAATATCTTCACAAATTTGCTGCTCTGCGGCTTCTCTGTCACACACATCAAATTGTAAAACACTGACATTTCTTCCCAGTGCTTTGATTTTTTCAGCGGTGTCATTCGCGGCATCAATACCACTTCGACAATGGACAGTAATATCATATCCTTGAGACGCCAGTTTTAAGGCAATAGCTTTTCCGATACCGCGACTTGAACCGGTTACAAGTACTCTTTTATTCACGATTAATCCTTAATAAAACTCAATGGGTCGTCCGGTTGAAATACATTTAATTTGGCCACAACAACAAGGTTATTGCCTTCATATATCGCACAATCAAACACGCTAAGGCCAGAGTCTTCTTTGTAAACTTCCTCGACCTTTATTTCGTAACGAGTCTGAACATTAAAATTTGACTCAAATATTTTGTACTTGCGACTACCCAATAAAAAACCTGGTTTTACCTGTTCGCCATCGTTTAGCGCATTGGCACCCGCATATGCGGCGATGGTTTGCGCCATATATTCAATACCAATATAGGCTGGGACACCTTTGATAACGTCCTGATAAAAAGGCGAGCTTGTCTGAATCGTGACTTCGCAGATGGCCGACTGACGATCAAACTCGACAAGAGAATCTAATAAAACCATCGGAGGACGATGTGCCAAAACATCAACAATTGAATAATCAGTCACCTGCTTTCCCCAATATGACGCTGGTATTATTACCGCCGAATGCAAATGAGTTGGATAAAGCATAGCAAAGCTTCGAAGCCGGCAGGCCATCGCTCAATCGTATACCCCGAATCTGTTTATCTATAGGAAAATCACTGCGATTTTCAGGTAAACGATCTTCCTGATTACCATCACCTAACAACAAAAACAACAACCCTGCTTCCAGAGCACCGGCGGCTCCTAAAGTATGTCCAGTTAGCCTTTTAGTTGAACTACAGGGCACTTTGTCCTGGAATAAATGGTAAATGGCATTTGCTTCCATCGAATCGTTTTTTGTTGTACCGGTACCATGAAGGTTTACATAATCGATATCATCGGTTCCCAAACCGGCCTCTTCAAGCGCCTGTTCCATCGCCTTGATTGCTCCGCGCCCATCAGGTTCAGGTGCAGAGATATGGTAGGCGTCAGAGGATTCCCCCGTACCAGCAAGTAAAATAGATGATTTTTGCGCACTCATAACAAATAAAGCAGCAGCCTCACCGATATTGATGCCATCTCGCTGCTCACTGAATGGATTACACTTATTCGCCGCAGTCGATTCCAGGGCATGAAACCCGTTAATAGGCAGTCGACTCAAAGTATCGACACCTCCACAAATAACGATTTCCGCTGTGCCACTGGTAATTAGTGCTCTGGCACTGGCTAACGCTTTCGCACTCGAGCTGCAAGCGGTTGAGATACTGTAAGCGGGCCCTTGCGCTTCAATATATTGCGCTAAAAATTCCGCCGGAGCATTCATTTCCTGAACCTTGTAATCAAATCCATCAGGAAACTGCTTAGTCTTAGAATACTGCTCTACAGCAAGTTCACCCTCTTTTATCCCTGAAGTACTAGTACCAATGACTACTGCGACCTTTTTCGGGTCGGTATGTATCGAAAGCGCCTTGTAGGATGCTTCTATTTGCTGAAATGCGGCCAATGCGAGCTGATTATTGCGACTTTGCTGGACGTTTTCTGTTGAATCTAACTGCGGCAACTCAAACGCTACTTCGCCTACATAAAATTGATTATCATCAATACTGAAGTTATCGGTACAAACCAGGTACTCTTGATTTTTAGGGGAAATTAAAGCTTCGGTGACCTGCTGTTTGCCATTACCAAGGCTACAAATTATTCCTAAGTCATTTAGATAAACATTCACGGGTTGTTACTCCAGTTCTTCAATCGAAAAACTGTAATTTTTGTTCATGTGCTGGAACCGGATAGTATCACTATTTACTTCAATTTTTACGATAATTTTTTTGCTTACATCTTCTAGTATGCGAACTTGCGGCGACACCTGCTGAGACATTCTCGAGCCGGTTAAATTATTATTTAATCGGTCAACAGGCCAATACACAAGCTGGAAGTCGGCTAAGATATACGGTGCTAATTGCTGCCATTGCTGTATATAAGACCGAACCTGTAAAGGTTGTCCTTGGGTAAACTCAATTTCAAAAGCAGGAAGAGAATCAGGTGTTAACGCCACCATCACAATACCCTTACTCGAAATTTCAGTTTGCACGATAAATTCAAAACGCTTGCCCTGGGCCGTTACACTAAATAATTGACTCAAAGATCGATTGATAAGTGCCTCTGGGGGTGGCGTCAACGTTAGCTCAATCCCTTGTTCCAGATCAACCCGATACTCATCATCACGATTCGTGACACTGCAAGACAGAGTCACCAGACAGGACAAAACCGTAACGAGCGTTAATTTCCACGACATAAGTCTGACAATACCTTAAATCTTCTTTTACTTTTCGCGACATAGGGATTCTCAACATCCCATGCATAACCGGCTAAAATCGAAGAAATCATTTCCCGGACCTCCGGCTCCTGTTTCGGGTAAAAGATAACATCCTGAAAACTGCCTTCATACCATGCGGTAACGAAGGTTCTGAAGCAATCAATGCCGAGACGCAGCTGTTTCTCATAGTCTTCTGTAAAATCTACTGACTGACCCTGTAAGTATTTATCAACCAAGGGTGCGATCATCGCTGCGGATTTTGTCGCGATAGTTACACCTGAGGAAAAAACAGGATCGAGGAACTCACCAGCGTTTCCTAACAATGCGTAATTGTTGCCAACTAATGAAGACACATTGGCGGCGTAACCGACGATGTTGTTAACAGCAGCACAATTCTCATATTCGCTGAGCAAACTGCTAAGGTTCGGCGCTTGCTGGATTAACAGCTTTAACACTTCTTCATTAGTCAATGATTGATATTGCTCGAAAAATTCTGCTTCTGCGACAACACCGATACTGGAAGTACCGTCGGCAAATGGAATCAGCCAATACCAGACATCCTGATACTCAGGGTGAACAGTGATCAAAATCTTATTGCGATCAAAGCTATCATCACAAATATTGTCTCTGATGTGAGTAAAGTAAGAACATCTGGATGGAAAATCGGAAGGCGTTTCCAATTCCAATAATTTTGGTAATACCCGGCCGAATCCACTGGCATCAAGTAAAAATTTTCCAGACAAATGATATGTGCTTTTATCCGGCGCTTGTACTTCTATGGACGGGGTGTCGCCATCTACGTCGACTGACAACACAGAATGCTGGTATCGAATGTCTACGCCTTGTTGTTGCGCACTATCGGCTAAAGCTTTATCAAAGTCAGCTCGTTTTACCTGAAACGTCGTTCCCGGACCCGCAGAAAATTTTTTGGTAAAATCAAATTCAGTTTGCTCGCCATTTTTATGGAAAACCGCACCATCTTTGAATTGGAACCCTGCATGACTTGCTTGCTCTCTGACGGCATCATCCATACCGGCCTGTTGCAAGAAAACCATGCACTGTGGCAACAAACTTTCCCCAATTGAAAATCTGGGGAATTGTTGCCTTTCAACAATCACCACTGAATAACCCATTTTAGACAACATAGCACTTGCCACGGCTCCTGAAGGACCAGCACCAATGACTATGACATCAGCCTGTTCTGTTTTCATAAATATCCTTGACGATGAAAGGTGAAGTAAAATAAATGAAGATTACACCAAAGGTAACGGTAAGCCCGAAACTGAATACTGCTGGTGTATGGCTAAAAATTAACATTCCAAAAACAATAAGCGAAGATGCCGCAGACAGGAAAATAGCGGTAGTTGTATCTCTGTTTAGCCCCTTTATGCGGTACAGGGCCAGGTAATCAACCGCTAATGCCATCAGCAATATCACGCTCAGCATATTAAAAATATTTAACTGTTGTTGAACAAGTTGTGACCCTGCCAGCGCTGAAACAACCGCGCCAACTAAAATCGCAATACACCTAAGCGCAGTGTTCGTATCAAACTTAAACCAAAATATCACGACGATAAGTAACATCGCGAAAACGGCCCAAAGCATTAAATTAAAGCGCAATTCGGTAATAGCCTGTGTCAGCGATTGTTGCTTATCAACGACGATGAGTTGGCCAGAAAATTGCTCAGCCAATTGCTCGATATGGAGCTTATCAATATGGTCTATTTCCATCCTAGTAACCACGCCTTGCTCGGATTGATAAAGGTAAGTTTTGGCATACTGACTTATCGCACTATTTTGTAATTCGGCTAGAGTCAGCACCCCTTGACCATCAAAACTAATTGGCATAGTCAGCATTTGGTTTACCAACGCAAATACGCCTGAGTCAATGCTATCTTGCAAAGTTTTGAGGTTAGCAACCTGACGCTGTTGCGAGGGTAACCAATTTGATATTCCGAATGATTTGCCACGCTCTGATATGGTATTTACCATAGCTGATACAGACTCTTCCAATACCAGAACGTCCTCTATATCTTTAGCTTGCAGATAGATGAATGATTTATCTGTTAAACCAAGCGCCTTTCTGTGCATTGATTCACTGGAAACCAATTTTTCACTACTTGCCGAAAGTAAAGCTACGCGGTCATCGAATTTCAAACCGTTTAGGAAAACAATCGCAAAACCAAGGCACGCGACAGAGGCCCAAACATAAGGTTTCATTCCCCAGGTTTGATTCGACACTTTGGTCATCCAAACGGAAGATAATGCCGATGATTTTCTTGGTACCAACTTAGGAACCACATAGATACTGGACAGTAGCGCCCCCAATAATCCAAATCCCACAAATACGCTAACCTGTGCTAATAATTCTATTGGCATCATCAAGAACAATAGATAAGCCAGCAGCGTAGTCAAAAATCCGAGCATCAATGCCTGCAAGACTTTCTTAGATGGCTCGCGCTCGGTTGAAAATTTGCCATCAGCAAGTATATGAAAGCAATAGTCGATACAAATTCCGACGAGCGTAATACCAAATACCAGACTAAGGAGATGAATCTGTTCAAAGCACCAGATTAATCCTGCAAGACCAACCAAAATCGCATTGGCGAGGCTCAAATTAATGGCGATAACCGGCAGCAAGGATCGAAAAGCGAAATAAACCAAAATTATCAAGGCGATCAGACTTAATCCGCCAAAGTAAGTCACCTCAAATTCTGCAATAGAAGAATTTTCTGCCGCATGCAAGGGAATACCAGAGGCTTCAATATCGACGTTCGGATACCTCTGTTTAATCTCATTTATCCAGCTATTCAGTTGCTGATACATTTCCTGAGCAGCTTTAAAATCTTTTTTGACGTCAGTGATATTTAGAAATAACCACACATAATTGACCTCGCCGCGCTGGTCAAGACTAACTAAGGCATCGTTATCGTTTGTTAAGGGCGATTGAGTAGCCAATTGACTGGATAAATAGTTTGCCAGCGACAAACTTGGGTCGTCATTGATAGTAGCTGAGACGAACGGGTCCGCACTGGCATACTGAGAAAGAAGCCAGTCATTAAAGGTATTAGGTGTGGATAATTGGGTTAGATAATAGTCGGAAACGAGATTTCCGGCGTAGTCGCGATAAAAATTGATGATATCTTTCATCGCCGTTAAAGATACTTCCGTATCAAGCCAGTTTTTATTTGCTGCTTTTTCGCGAAGGGCTTGATGTGCTAACCATTTATCGTCACCACTGAATGAAACTCTTACTCGGCTACTTTGTGTTTCCACAAAATAGGTTTCGGCTTCAGCGACAATTTCTGGATATTGATTATGCGGAAGCAACGCCAGAATATCGGCGTTGAATTTCAGTTTGCCCGAGATTATGCCTACAACTAACAATAATATCGTCAGGCTAAGTTGCGCCCAAAATGCATATCTAATGTATTGCATAAATCAATCCATTCCCGACGCTAGTCCCGGTTATATAGCAATTGTATTTCGGTTTTATTGCCGGATATTTCCAAAACGCTAATATCGGAAACCACTCCACGACCACACAATTGAATTTGTGCGATAACATCCGAAAGAGACTTTGCCTTAGGCGTCAGAAGTACACACTGTTGCTGCTCGGTCTGAAAAAATCCAAATTGTGTAGCGATTGTTTCAAGATGTCCGGTAGTTACGGCTTTCAATAATTCAACGACCGGTTTCGCACCAGATATTTCTACTTGATTGCCAATATTATCTTCGGAAAAAATGCGGTTGCCTCGGATAAATAAAGCGCTATTTACCGGCTTTTTTGTCAACCAATCAAATTCCGTGCCGGACACTCTAAACTGTCCCTCGGAAATAAAAGGTTTTTTCAGCGCCGCAAAATATTTCTTCTGAACGAAAGTGCCGTTAGCTTCAGTACTGAACTGTAGCGCCAAAGTCTCCTGAACTTGTGTTGTAGTAAGAGAATTCGCAAGCAGAGCTGGCGCGATAAATAGAAGGAAGCAACTCACTATCCTGAACATTACAAGTATCCTTTAAGCTTTTCCAACAAGATTGGCGGACTGGCAAACAACATTTCTGAGGAGTTTTTATCCACCGCAACCTGAATCGTATATCCTTTGGTTAAAATCGTACCATTCCCGGCGTCAGAAATGACATACTCAATTTTTAGCCTCGATTCATATTCAACCAGGAACGCTTCTACATTGATTTTCTGAGTAAATACTGCTGAATTCACGTACTTTATCCGCATATCAACAATTGGCCACATATATCCTGATGCATCCATATCGATGTAGTCATACTGAATTTTTCTCAACAATTCACAACGAGCTACCTCAAAATATCGAGCATAGTTACCGTGCCATACGATGCGCATTGGATCGCAATCATGAAATGGAACATCGATAATGACATTCGCTTTAAGCACAAAACGCTTAGTTTTCATAAAGGCTCCATCTTTGCTCCTGGATATAAGCAACCGTTTGCCTTAAAACGCCCTCTAGTGGGCGATCTTCAACCAAGTCGTCAAAGAATTCGGTTACATCGTCATACATAGCCGCCAATTCACCCGACAAACTCTGATAGTCAATTACTCCAGTTTGAATACGGATGCGTAACCCCTGAACTGCGGCAAGCAAGCCACTCGCTAGGACCTGTTCGCTTAATTGCAATACCCGCATTGCGTCTCTGGCCGCTATGGTTCCCATGCTAACCTTGTCCTGATTATGACACTCTGTAGAACGCGAAAAGACGCTGGCGGGCATGGTTAATTTTAATGCTTCTGCAGTATACGCTGAAGCGCCTATCTGTACGGCTTTCAAACCATGGTTAATAAATCTGCGCTGATCGCAACTGGAGGAGAGGTTTGAAGGCAGGCCGTTATTGTAACGAGTGTCGACTAGGGAGGCTATCTGCCTATCAACTAAATCGGCAAGATTAGCAACACTGGTTTTCATCGAATCCATTACCATGGCGATGTGACCACCATAAAAATGCCCACCATGCAGTACATGTTCGCCAACACCATCGATAATCGGGTTGTCATTCGCTGAATTCAATTCATTCTCAATGGTTTGACGATAAAATCCTAAGCTGTCCTGAAGCACACCAATAACATGAGGCGCGCAGCGAATCGAATACCTGTCTTGCAGCCTCTGAGAGTTTCTTGGATGCTCATGATGGTTTAAATCACCACGGATCCAGGCAGCGACTTGCTGTTGACCTAAGTGCGGCTTTACCGAAAACAAAATATCGTCAAAATGGTGACTATTACCCTGCAACGCCAAACTTGTCATCGCCGTAACCCGGCTTGCCAGCTTAGCCAAATATTCGGCTCTGGAATATGCCAGGCAGGAAATTGCTGTCATCACAGCAGTACCGTTCATGATCGCCAACCCTTCTTTAGGGCGAAGCTTTATCGGCGATAAACCAAGCTCAGACATGGCTTGGGAACTATTCACTATATCCCCTCGAAAATATACATCGCGCTCTCCCACCAGCGCACCAGCGACATAGGATAATGGGGTCAAATCACCACTTGCCCCTACCGATCCTTCTTCTGGAACAACGGGCACCACATCCTGATTTATGAACTCAGTTAACAGGTTTAATAATGGCCAGCTAACGCCAGAGTAACCCTGACTTAATGATGCTAAACGTGTTGATAGAATGGCTCGTCCTTCAATTTTATTAAAGTACTGACCTAATCCACAGCCATGGAAGCGCGTTAAATGCAATGGCAGTTCTTCCACTAGGCGCATTGGAATATCTACCGTGACCGAATCCCCATAGCCAGTTGTAACCCCATAGATAACACCATCTTCCTTAAGAAGGGCGTCAAGAAATTCAACTCCTGCATCAATTTTTCTGACGAAATCAGAACCGCCAGACAATTGAGCATTGGAACGCTGATAAGCAATCTCGAGAATATCTTCAATGGTAAGCGCACCGGCGCCGAACATCACTACATTTGAGGTCACTACAAATTCTCCATTCTATCTTTTTTAGGTATTTCTTGATGACGGCTGACATCTTCATCTTGTTGCCAAAAAGAATAAAAATTGTACCACTGATAAGGGTACAGGCAGGCATAATAAGCCAATCGACGAGCATATTCACGCACGAGATTTTCGATTATCCGCGCACGATTTTTTCGATTCATCGGTAATGACTGTCCAACCGGCTCAAATATGACTCTATATTTAGCCTTGTCTTTTAAACAGAACAACCAAAATATAGGCACTTCCATCAACGCTGCCAGAATAAATGGCCCTTGAGAGAAAGGCGCCTGCGCTCCCAGAAAATCTTGATAAATCACTCGCCCAGATTGCGAGACGCTAGTTCGGTCTCCCACAATAACGACGAATTCCCCCTGTTCTGTCTTCTCTTTGAGATGAATAGCCATCGCTGGATTCAAGTCACTAACCTGGATCAGGTTTATCGAAACATCGGCATTAATTCTTTCGAGAGCTTTATTGAACTTGACTGCGTTTTCAGTAAAGACAAGGACATTAATAACGGCTTTATTATGTAATTGGCTGAGCGCACGACAAACTTCTAAGTTTCCTAAATGCGAACCGATAAACACCGCACCTTGCTTTTGCTCTACTAACTTAGGAAAAATAGAAGCATCATTGTAAACAATATCTCGCTGACTGATTTTTCCCAGCCAAGCATCAATTTTATCAAATGCGGAATCAGCGAAGCTACATACATGCTTCAATGTGGTCAACTGACCTCGGTTCTTAAAATAAGGGGTAGCTGCAGCAACTCGGGTCATGAATTCCTGAGAGGCGGAACGAGTGCTCCGGGATGTCGCGTAAAAATACAAAACCACAGGAAATAACACTATCCATAATAGTTTTCTTCCAAGGAATTTATAACTCCACATTAAGATCGACATACCTAAGAAGGAGCCACGCTCCTGAATATTCGACCAGTGGTTACGATTCGAAGACATTAGCTTAAGCTTTTCTTTATCAACAATGGGCTTCGCATCAACATTCCAAAGACTAGTCTGGTATGCATCCATGAGATTAACACGTTGTCTTTAAAAGCTTTGAAATGAGAAACGCCATTTTCGGGGTAAATTACTTGCGTCGGAAAGAATTTGATCGGCACATCCCGCCAATATAAACGCACTAGAATTTCTATATCAAAATCCATTCGCTTACCCAGCGTCGTTGCTTGCATCAATTCTATACAAGGTTGTAATGGGTAAACTCGAAATCCACACATTGTATCTTTCAGTTGCAATGACAAGGTTTCAATCATCACCCAAAAATGAGTAATGTACCTCGCCCAGTATCTATGACGAGGTATCGAATCATCATAGACAGGCATGCCGCTGATCACGCTTTGTGGATTCTGCTTAGAAAGAGCGAGCATCATCTCGATATCATCCAAGCAATGTTGACCATCGCTATCTATCTGAATTGCATAATCATAGCCATCCTGATGTGCCCGTTTCAATCCACTCTGTACGGCACCTCCTTTGCCTTGATTTTGCTGATGATGAACCAGAGTAAGAAACGTGTATTCACTCTCCAACTGACGAAAATAATTACTCGCATCTTCATCGCTACCGTCATTAACCATAATCACGGGCAGCTGATACTTCCGAAGTTCCTGCAATAAAGGTTGAAGGTATTCGGTATGATTGAAATTAGGGATAACAAAGCAGTAACTCAAGGCTCAATCCTTTACTATGACTCTTCCGGATGCATGGGTACCTGACTGCGATAGTAACGCAAAGGTGAACTTACTGGCTGATTTTTGCTCGAGTACCAATTCAATCTTCGAATCGGGCTTAATGACCATTTGATATTTCAATACCTCTACCTGATGTACAACATTCGTAGGCATATGCAAATACTCACAGGCATACTTCACCGCCCAGTCAAGTTGTACAACTCCAGGTAAAATAGGCGCACCCGGAAAATGACCAGAAAAATAACTTAGCTGCTCGGAGACATAGAGTTCCAGGGTCACCTTATCGTTTTCAGTGCGTACCGACAGTATTTCCGGCACAGTGTTGTTATTTTCCGTCAAAAAGTTTCTCCAGCTCTCTAAGGGGGACTTTACCCTGGCTGTTATAGGGAAATTGCTCTACAAATCGCCATTTTCTGGGCAAGCAAACACGTTCGAATTTTTGTTCTAAAAATTGTTTAAGGCGGTTTTGTGCAGCGCGCTTATTTGCGGTGTCTACCTTGCCGTTGTATTCCACTACCGTTGCGATTATCTGTCGTTCCTGAGCCAATGCAATCATTTTGCAATTATTGACATCCGGATGCGTTCGCAAGTATTGCTCCATTTGGGTTAAATTTACACGCTTTTCTTCTAATTTAATGGTCCGGTCAACTCGCCCTCGCAATTTCAATCGATTGCCTGAGGTGACAACGCCTATGTCGTCCATCAGCAAAGAAGTTTCTTGAATATAAGGTGATGAAAGTCTGATTTGACCGCTGCCTTTATCAGTTTCTATTACAATACCCGGAAACAAGGTCCAATCTGGTGCCGGAAGTTGTTCAAACGTTCGATGCGCAATGCCACCAGACTCGGTACTACCGTATATTTGTCTTACCCCTCGTTTAAATTGTTGCGCGAGCAATGTCGCAGTAGCGTCAGCTAAAGGTCCACCAGAAGAAAAAATCTCTGAAAATTTATGATGATAAGGTGTAAATATATTGTCCAGAGCAAGACGTTTTAAAAACGCAGGGCTAGATACAAAGCAGATTTGAGAGTGTTTTTCTATAAGTTCTCGGGCATGTTCAGGATAAGCTATCGTTTTGGTCACGGTAACCCCATTGGCGATTGGCCATAACAGGCGAAACAACATGCCATAGATATGTTGATGACTCACAGAAGATAAAAATACGGTTTCAGAAGGGATAGCAAAGGTCTGCGACAAGTTAACCAATTCACTGTTGAGGTTAGCCCATTGCTTTTCTATTTTTTTCGGTTGTCCTGATGACCCTGATGTAAAGAATATCAGCCGGCCATATAAAGGCCAATATATCGACTCATCAACGCTAGATTGTTCATGGATGTCTTCCAGGCTTTGCAGATCTGGGACATCAACGCTGCCTGCACAAAAGTCGACGCTTGCAGCCAGTTCTGCGAGTGTTTGCGATTGACTATTAGCCGGAAAAACTAAAGTCCCACCTTCATTGGCAATGGCAAACAGCCTGACCGCAAACAAATAAACATCATCTTCTGAAAGTAAAACCGCGGGTGACTCAGATTCCACATTTTGAAATCCCTTCCTGACTTTCGCTCGATAACTAGCAATATCTGCAAAGAACTCATAGCTACTTATCCGTTTGCTATCAAATTCAAATAAATTATTGGTTTGTTGAAATCGGAGTTGACTACGCAGCGTGCTCATTCCGCTTCCTGACATAAAGACGCACTAAAAATTCAATCGCTATTATTAATGCCACCAACAAATATGCAATAAATCCGTTATACATGCTCCAGACTTCGATGCTGCTATAGATTGCTGTATACCAGGCAATACCAGCGTTAATCAGGAAGAATATGCACCAAGCTTTGGTTACTTGCTCGGTATATAAAACACCTTGTGCTGGTAAGTCTGGCTCTTTAATGCGAGCCAGCATTTCAATGACGCATGGCTTTTGTATCAATGAAAAAGAAAATACAGCGAACAAAGTCAGGTTAATAACCACTGGGTAAAATAATAACAAACCCTGGTCATTGATTAATGCTGTAACCGTCAATACGGCAACTCCAAGAATACTCGTCGGCACTAACCAGGGTATACGCTTAACTAAACCTTTGCTCAACCATAAACGCACAACCAATATCGCAATGAACACCACAGCAAGGATTCGTGGTTGCAGATATTGTAGCCCTAGATATATCGCTATTGGATAGGCGATCAACAGGCTGGCAATGACTATGGTTAGTAATATTTTCACAATCAATTAAGCTGCAAGCTTTTCCAGCTCCACAACGATATCTTCTACAGTACGAACTTGTTTGAACGCTTCAGGATCAATTTTTTCGCCAGTAATATCGCTAAGCTTAACCACCAAATCAACCGCATCAATGCTATCAAGTTCCAACTCTTCATATAGATTCGCATCTAATGAAATGTCACTTGCTTCAATCTCGAAATCATTAACTAAAATTTCGGTTAATGTTTCGATAATTTCACTTCTAGTTTGCATTTGTATTCCTATTTCGCTTGGTGTTCTAATATAAATTTGCTCAGACTATTCACGGTACTGAAATGTTTCTTGGTTTCTTCTGAATTAGCATCAAGTTTAACCTGGAATGCTTTCTTGATAGCTAAACCCAACTCCAGAGCATCAATACTGTCTAACCCGAGACCTTCGACAAATAAAGGTTCGTCATCTTTGATTTCTTCGACGGAAATATCTTCCAAATCCAAAGTCTCAATAATCAAAGTTTTCAATTTAATTTTTAATTCGTTCATAATTTTCTAAGTGCTCTTGAAAGAAATTTTCTAATTGTTTTGTCAATGACCTACAGCGTTTTGTCAGCCCGTCCTCGACGCTTCCAGAAAGCTCTACCGATTGCGACAAAGGCTTTAAGAAGAAATTCATTCGACGTGGCGGGACCTTATACCACTTTTCATTTTTAGTCAGGGTGCTTGGCTCCATTTTTAACAAAACAGTTTGTAATTTAGCATCGCAGCGCAAAGCAATATTGGCAGCTCCCCTTAAGAATTTAATTTTTTCACCTGGGGTAGTTCGCGTTCCCTCTGGAAAAATGATCAGATTATTACCCAAATCAAGTGAACGTTTGCAATCGTTCAACAATCCTTCAGGGTCGGCATTGCTTATATAACCCGTGCTTTTTAGCACATGCTTCATAATTGGGTTTCGAAATAAATGAGCTTTCACAACGCAATCAGCGTTCGGCACAATAGATATCAATACCACTACATCGATCAGTGAAGGGTGATTGGCGAGGATTAAATGCCCTTTCAGCCCCTTAAGTTGATTTTCATTTTCAATGATAAACTTCGAAGTACCAGTGTATTTCATCAGCCCAATAAAATATTTGAATGCAAAATGTACAGTCCGTCGAGCGATGGATTTACGCATTTCTGCATCTTTCCAAAATAACCGTTGCATTGGAAAAATGACTAGCGCTAACACCGCGGCTCCAATCGCAAAAGTCGTATAGCAAACCGCCGTAGTAAACAGTCGCCAGATATAACTAAAGTAATTTTTCTTCATCTCTACTCCAGGGGACCTTGAGCCGAAAAAATGGACGTGCGGTTACGCTTTAAGCAACCTAAAAACTGTATCGCTTGGGGGAGTTTACTTTCTTGAGAAAGAGCCCCTTGCAACTCGTCCAAACTAATCCCCTTACCAGAACTCATGTTATCTGCTACGCGCATTCTAAATGCCAAAGCATGATCTACCTGAATCTCATCTTTATATTGCTCATAAATACTCGGTAAGACCTGATCACAGTGCACAAACAACATTTCCTCTGCCATGCCACTCTTTATCCTCGCATACGCATCCATAAGCCCCATCAGTAACGTATTCGCGCCAGCGGAAATAGTTGTTGAGGCATCAGCATTGGCGGTAAATATGGTAAATAAACCCGCAACTGCGTTGTGCACAGACAAACTAAACGCCGTCGGTGACAACGGTTCCTGTTCGGATAAATCCAACAGTAAATTCGAGGTTTTATGCAGATCGCCATGCCGGGACGTAAACACTGATTGCATCGGTTTTACCAAACCGTCTTCAGTTATCGACGCCTCATAAGCACAAGCAAGCGCCATTTTCATGAACTTACTTAATCTTCGCCTCTGAATTTTTGGGACCCAATCCAGGGTTGGGAGTTGATCTTTCGACAACTCGTGCCGCGTGCTAGTTAATTTTTCCTCTAACACCACGTGAGTCGGCAACAAATAGGATAAATTTTCAATTAATATATGCACTTGTGCATCCTTACCAATTTTCTCCCTTCCTGGGAAGCTGCCCTAGCCTTTTTCAGACTATGATGAACAGCTCAAAAATGTGCCTGATTATACCAAAAAACCATCACCTTTAAAGTATTCGATTAGCATGGCTAGTTACCAGCGAAGGGGAAGTTAATTTAGTCGTTATTAAATCAATTTTAAGGTTGTAAAATTTGAGTTAACTGCACAAATGAAACTCAACGTATCCGATTTTTCTGATCTGACAGGATAAACTCAATATGCTTGCTGTAACTGATGTGCTTTGCAGAGTATTAAGGTTTGAAATTGGCCCAGGGATCCGGGTCCTGAACCACATCCGAGGACAAAGTCTCACCATGAACGATGGTTTCAATATACAGTTGCTCAACCTGAGCTCTTGCCCACGGCGTGCGACGCAAAAATTTTAGCGACGATTTCAAGGATGGGTCATTACGAAAACAGTTGATTTTGACGTGTTCTCCAAGGCTTTCCCAACCAAACTTTTGCTCTAATGAGACCACGATCTGCTCTAAGGTGATGCCGTGTAAGGGATTGTTGGGTTGCTGCGATGCCATAACGACTTATTTGAATGGAATAGTAGGTCTAAGTTTATACCAGCTGACAACGGTGCTAAAGAACTTTCCATAGTTTTGCACCCTTAAATCAGGTTTATGTCGCAATAAACTGCCCAAGAGGAGCAATAATAATCAAATGTTAAAATAAAATTCATTGAAAAGTTCCGGCCGACTAGAAAGTTTAACTGTGCTGGAATTTTTTCGAATTAAACTGGAACCCACAAACTAAAAATTGAACCGTTTATTCATTTGCTTTTAGCTATCAACTGTATATACTGACAGTACAATGTACTGTACAGATAGACAGGAATGTTATGCGTCCTTTAACCAAGCGCCAATCACAAATATTTGATTTAATAAAAGAAAAAATCGCTGATACGGGGATGCCGCCAACCCGAGCGGAAATTGCGGACTTTTTTGGGTTTAAATCAGCTAATGCCGCAGAAGAACATTTGAAAGCGCTGGCGAAGAAAGGGTTTATTGAAATGTTACCGGGCACTTCCCGGGGTATTCGTCTGGCAGATGAACATAACGAAGAGCTGGGATTACCCTTGATCGGTCGGGTCGCTGCGGGCGAACCGATCCTGGCTCAGGAACATGTTGAAGACAGATATCAAATTGACGGTAATTTGTTTCACCCGTCTGCCGATTACTTATTAAGGGTAAATGGCGAAAGCATGAAAGACATTGGTATTATGGATGGTGATCTGCTTGCGGTACACCAGACCACAGATATCCATAATGGCCAGGTTGTCGTCGCTCGGGTAGAAGAAGACGTTACGGTTAAGCGCTATAAACGAGAAGGGAATGTGGTTTACCTGCACGCCGAAAACAAAGACTTTGATCCTATCAAGGTCGATTTGACCAGCCAGCAATTTAATATTGAAGGCATAGCCGTCGGTGTTATTCGTAGCGCTGATTGGATGTAACTGAAAACAAAACCAATTTAACTACCTGAAAGTACATCCAGGGATACTTGGCCGGTCCCTTTTCAGGTAGTTATTACTCATTTTTCTCTCCGCTTTATCCGCACTCCCATAATTTTTCCCGATAAACGCTTTTTCTTCGCACACTTTTTAACCACTTGTTACTCCTTAATATTGCACCATATTGTTTTGAATTGAGCATATTTAAAGTTTGATTCCCTTTTAAATCACTTCCTGCGAACATAATGTGAGCAATTACTCTACAGTTTTTGCCTAAAAAAAAGCAAATTAACCGTTTAAAGCACTAGACCTTGATTAAAAATTGAGTAATCCTAGAAGTCGAATTAAAAAAAATCATAAAAATTACGCTAAATCCTGCCACTTCTTCGATGTAGGAATGCGGTACGTAAGAAAGTGGGCTGTTAACCTATTTCAGCTGAGCTTCGCTCAACTAAGGTGTTTAACCGTCCCGATAATAAAAATAAATTTTACGGAAATTTGAGACATCGAATTCAGTTGTATCCTGTCGCTTGTTTCTGTCTTTGTTCGCTAAAGCAGAGGAGATGTCTAGTGAAGAGACGTAACCTGGGTTGGCTGATGTTGGGAAGTTTGTTTTCCAGCGCAGCTTGGGCAGACATGCAGTTAAACATGACCAAAGGTGTAACAGATATCAGCCAGGAAGTATTCGGGCTGCATATGTTGGTAATGTGGATTTGTACTGTCATTGGTATTGTTGTATTTGGTGCCATGTTCTGGTCGATGATTTTTCATCGCAAATCTAAAGGTGTGAAACCCGCCACCTTCCACGAAAGTACTAAAGTTGAAATACTTTGGACTGCAATTCCTATTCTTATCCTTATTGGTATGGCCTGGCCGGCTACCAAGACGCTTATTGCCATGGAGAATAATGATAACTCGGATATTACTATTCAGGTTACCGGCTCCCAATGGAAATGGCACTACAAGTACTTTGATTCCGATATTGAATTTTATTCAGTGCTAACCACGCCTCGTGATCAATTCGATAACCGTGAAGGCAACTATGTCACTAAAGGCGAACACTATTTGCTGGAAGTTGATAAACACCTGGTTATTCCGGTCAATAAGAAAGTTCGCTTTTTGATCACCTCCGATGATGTTATCCACTCATGGTGGGTACCAGATTTTGCCGTCAAACAAGATGCAAACCCAGGGTTTATTAATGAAGCCTGGACCAAGGTTAACGAACCGGGCATTTATCGTGGCCAGTGTGCCGAGCTTTGCGGTAAAGACCACGGTTACATGCCGGTAGTGGTTGAGGTGAAATCTGAAGAAGATTACGCATTGTGGATAGATGAGCAAAAAATGGCTCTGGAGCAGGCAAAACTTGCTGAGCAGGAGTCTTTAGGTGCGACTATGTCTATGGAAGAACTGATGACTCTCGGTTCAGAAACTTACACCGCTTATTGCGCCGCATGTCACCAACCCAATGGTATGGGCCTGCCACCAGCTTTCCCTGCTCTTAAGGGCAGCCCAATGGTGACTCAAGATAAAGCCGCTCACATTGATATTGTGCTCAATGGTAAAGCGGGTACCTCAATGGCGGGCTTTGGTAAGCAGTTGAGTCTCAAGCAACTTGCCGCGGTTATTACCTATGAGCGCAATGCCTGGGGTAATGACACCGGTGAAATGGTCCAACCGGCGGATGTTAACGCGCTTTCTGCAACTCCTCAGTCTGCTGCCGTGGACAAACAAGGCACTAAAGATGACGCCGTAGAAACGGTTGCCCTGGTTCAGGAAAAATCGGAACAAGCAAAGCCCGAGGCCAGCGTCAGTGAACCTGCGACCATGGCACAATTGATGGAAGAAGGTGAACAGGTGTATATCGCCAAGTGTTCAGCCTGCCACCAGGCCAATGGTGCGGGCTTACCGCCAGCATTTCCTGCCTTAAAAGGCAGTGCCATGGTAACCGAAGACATTCCAGCTCATATCGAAATGGTGAAAAACGGCAAGCCGGGTACCGCCATGTTGGGCTTTAAAGATCAGTTAAATGCCAGAGAAATGGCTGCGGTTATTACCTATGAGCGAAACGCCTGGGGTAATGACACCGGTGAGCTTGTGCAAGCAAGCGATATCGATGCCAAAAAAGAATAATGAGGTAAGACATGACGACTGTAACAGACACAATGGAACACGTGGATGGACATCATGATCATCATGATCATCATGCCGACCATAAAATGACAGGAATTAAGCGCTGGCTGTTAACGACCAATCATAAAGATATTGGTACGTTATACCTGTGGTTCTCGTTCATTATGTTGCTGACCGGTGGTGCCATGGCCATGGTTATCCGGGCAGAACTCTTTCAACCGGGTTTGCAAATTGTAGAGCCTGATTTTTTTAACCAGATGACCACAGTTCATGGGTTAATCATGGTGTTTGGTGCCATCATGCCGGCCTTTACCGGTTTGGCAAACTGGATGATACCGATGATGATAGGTGCGCCAGATATGGCGCTGCCTCGCTTAAATAACTGGAGCTTCTGGATTTTGCCATTTGCCTTCGGTATTTTGCTGGCGTCTTTATTTATGGAAGGCGGTGGTCCGAACTTCGGCTGGACTTTCTACGCACCATTATCCACGACCTATTCAAACGGTAGTACCGCATTCTTTGTATTCGCCGTACATATTATGGGCATTTCCTCCATCATGGGTGCGATTAATATTATCGTTACCATCATGAATATGCGCGCGCCTGGCATGACATATATGAAAATGCCATTGTTCGTTTGGACCTTCTTTATTACCGCGTACTTGTTAATCGCGGTGATGCCAGTGCTTGCGGGTACAGTAACCATGGTACTGACGGATACTTACTTTGGCACCTCTTTCTTTGATGCCGCGGGCGGCGGTGATCCCGTATTGTTCCAGCATATATTCTGGTTCTTTGGTCACCCGGAAGTGTACATCATGATCCTGCCTGCTTTTGGTATTGTTTCGACGACAATCCCGGCGTTTTGTCGTAAACCACTTTTTGGTTATAGCTCCATGGTTTATGCAACCGCATCGATCGCATTCCTGTCGTTTATTGTATGGGCGCACCATATGTTTACCACCGGTATGCCGTTAGCGGGTGAGTTGTTCTTTATGTATTGCACCATGTTAATTGCCGTACCGACCGGGGTAAAAGTCTTTAACTGGGTAGCCACCATGTGGCGCGGGGCAATCAGTTTTGAAACACCAATGCTGTTTTCCATCGCGTTTGTCATTCTCTTCACCATCGGTGGGTTTTCAGGACTCATGTTGGCGATGACACCGGTAGATTTCCAATACCATGATACCTATTTCGTTGTTGCCCATTTCCATTACGTACTGGTTACGGGTTCTTTGTTCTCTATTTTCGCTGCGGTCTATTACTGGTTGCCGAAATGGACCGGGCACATGTACGACGAAAAACTGGGTAAATTGCACTTCTGGTGTTCAATGATCTCGGTCAACGTGTTGTTTTTCCCAATGCATTTCCTAGGTCTGGCGGGCATGCCACGCCGTATCCCGGATTATGCATTGCAATTTGCTGACTTTAACAAGTGGGTAAGTATTGGTGGTTTTGCCTTTGGCCTGTCACAACTTATCTTCCTGGCGTTGGTGATTAAATGTATCCGTGCCGGTAAACAGGCAGAAGCAAAATCCTGGGAAGGTGCAGAAGGTTTGGAATGGACGGTGGCATCTCCTGCGCCGTATCACACTTTTGCAACACCACCTAAAGTCGATTAATACAAAGAGGGATTTATGTCAGAGCAACAACAACCGCAAATTAGGAAGTCCGTCGCCAAACTGTGTATGACAGTTGTCGCCATGTTTGCCTTTGGTTTTGCTCTGGTGCCCCTTTATGACGTGTTTTGTGAAGTAACGGGTTTAAATGGTAAGACCGCCACTGAGGCGACCACTTATCAGGCCGATGGAATCGATGAAAGTCGTACCATTACGGTGCAGTTTATTAGCCGCACGGCGAAAAACGCAGCCTGGCAATTTGAACCTGAAATGAATTCCATCCAGGTTCACCCGGGTGAAATGAAGTTTGTGAAGTTTTACGCCAAAAACAACACCGGAGCCAATGCAGTCGCACAAGCCGTGCCCTCTGTATCACCGGGCCAAGCTGCTAATTATTTTCAGAAAATTGAATGTTTCTGTTTTAACCAGCAGCCGTTGCAGGCAAATGAAGATATCTGGATGCCATTGCAGTTTTATGTCGATCCGGACTTACCTGAAGAGATGACCGAGCTAACCTTGTCGTACACCTTGTATGACATTACGGCGAGTATCGGTTCTTAATTGAAATCAGGTAATGCAGGGCTTACAGGAACGAAGGAAATCTTATGTCAAATAAAGATTACGAAACGTATTATGTGCCGGAGCAAAGTCACTGGCCCATCGTTGGTGCACTAGCACTATTTTTAATCGCCATAGGCGCAGGTAGCTATGTGGCGAATCTGGATACCGGGGAAGGTGTGGGTGGTTACATCCTGCTAGCTGGTATCGCGTTGATTGTTTATATGATGTTTGGCTGGTTTAGCAATGTCATCAATGAATCTATGGCCGGCAAGTACTCCGCGCAAATGGACGCATCATTTCGCCAGGGTATGAGTTGGTTTATCTTCTCGGAAGTCATGTTTTTCGCGGCATTCTTCGGAGCGTTATTTTATGCTCGTATGTTGTCGGTGCCCTGGCTTGGCGGTGAGGGCAACAACTATGAAACCTGGAATGTCTTATGGCCCGAATTTCAGGCTGCCTGGCCTTTGATCAAAACACCTGATGGCAGCACAACCACCGGCATGGGTTGGTATGGATTACCCCTGATCAATACCATTTTGCTCTTAACCTCGTCCGTTACTGCGCATTTTGCCCACGTGGCGTTAGAAAACAATAAACGCGCATCGTTAAAGTTTTGGTTGGCTAGCACCATTTTACTTGGTTCCGTATTTTTAATATTACAAGTCGTGGAATATCAACATGCCTATGCAGACCTGGACTTAACACTGGCTAGCGGTATTTACGGTAATACCTTTTATATGCTTACCGGCTTCCATGGTATGCACGTAACCTTAGGTACTATCATGCTAATCGTTATGTTTTTGCGGGTGATGAAAGGCCACTTTACTCCTGAGAATCACTTTGCTTTTCAAGCTACCAGTTGGTACTGGCACTTTGTTGATGTGGTATGGGTATTACTTTTCGTTTTTGTTTACATCCTTTAAGTCAAAAAGACGAAAGTTAGATGGTTGGGGCTTAGCCCCAACCGTTTAGAAAGGGCGCGGGTTTGGGGTAATAATGCCCGTCGCCAACCCTAGCAGAATTAACGCGATAATTAGCGCTGAGAACACAACTCGGCGACCAATAAATTTAGACATTTTTTCTTGTCCCTGGGGCTTTTTCACCATCAGGCGCATAGCTCGAACCAAGTTGTAAATCATGGTGATAAGTAACACCACAATTAATATTTTAAATAACGTATCCAAGATACCTCCATTTGTAGTTGTTTTAATTTGAAGTAGTAATGGCAGAGTCAGTTAAATCCAAACACGAACACATACAGTCGCCCTTTGCAGTTGTCAGTCACTGGCGTTGGCCATGGGTAATATTTACCTTGCTGGTATTTTCATCATTAATCAAGCTTGGTTTATGGCAATGGCAACGCGCCGATGAAAAATTTGAACGGCTGCAACGGATGCAGGAACTGTCTGTATCTCAACCTTTGAGCCTGGCACAAATCGATTATCGACAATCGCCGGAATTGCTCAATGATTTACCTGTTCACCTATCTGGAGAATTTCTTTCGCAGATATTCCTGCTCGACAACCAAACCGATAATGGCAAAACCGGCTATCGTGTGTTTGTGCCTTTTCAGGATACATTAAGCAAACAGAACATCTTAGTTAATTTAGGTTGGCTCCCGGGTAGTATTGATCGAACCATCATACCTGAGATAGCGCCCATTAAAGGATTGCAGACGTTTAGCGGCCATGTTCGAGTAGTTGAAGCTCCGCTATTTCATATCGACCAGACTTATAACAACATCTGGCCGCAACGGGTTCAGCATATTGAACCTGAAGCCATCGCCAGACATTTAAAAATTAACCTGGCGCCCGTGGTTATTTATCTCGACCCTGATGTCACAATTGGTTATAAAAAGAACTGGCACCCCATTGTCATGCCTCCTGCAAAGCACCGGGGATATGCCTGGCAATGGTTTACTCTGGCAATCGCATTTTTAACGTTGATGGCCTGGGCTGCCCATAAAAACAAAAATAAAAAAGAACAAAGGAAGTGAACATGAGCGTAACCGATAAATCCAAATCTCGTCTCAGTCTGGTTCTCGTTATTGGGGTCTTCGTCGTGCCAGTGATTCTCGCCAAGCTTGCCTTGACCAACCAGTGGTTTAATGAAGGAGTAACGAACCAGGGCGCATTATTAGATCAGCCTTTGGATCTCACCGAACTTGGTGTCAATACCGATGCCATCGACAAACAGTGGTTGATTATCTACGGATTACCGCAAACCTGTGACGAAAAATGCGACCAAACGCTGTTTTCCATCAATCAGTCCTATCTTGCTCTGGGGCGTGAAACACCAAGAGTCACGCCTGTGGTTATGGATCCGGTCGGTACCCATCAGGCATTGATCACCCGTTTGAATCAGCAGCATTGGCAGATACAAGCATCCTCACTGCAGGCAAAACTCAGAGTCCTGCCTAGTCAAATCTATATTGCTGATCCTCTGGGTAATGTCATGATGATTTATCCTCGCCCGGAAACCGAACAACAGTTTAAACAGTTTTCCAAAGATTTACTGTCGGATATGCGTAAATTGCTTAAGTATTCGCGCATCGGATAGATGCTCAACGCCTAGATAAACCATAAATTATCGCAAAGGAAAGACGTATGCAGAATAATAAACCTTTGATCATATTCACTCTGATCCTGGCCCTTGGGGTTATTTCTCTTGGTGCATTCACACGCTTGACCGACGCCGGACTTGGCTGTCCAGACTGGCCAGGTTGTTATGGTTTAATAGATGTTCCCCAAACTGAAACACAAATCGCTAAAGCCGAAATGGCGTTTCCGGAACGACCGGTGGAACCGGCTAAAGCCTGGAACGAAATGATCCATCGCTATTTTGCCGGAACCCTTGGATTATTGATTGGGTTAATTTTTATCTTGTCGTTTAAAAACCGTGACCAGGGAGGCCCGCTGTATTTGCCTTTGCTGATGTTAGGCGTAGTTATCTTTCAGGCCGCGCTTGGCGCCTGGACGGTCACATTAAAACTAATGCCAATTATCGTCATGGGGCATCTTCTGGGTGGATTCCTGACCTTGTGTTTACTCTATTTATTATTGCTTCGGGTGAGTAAGGTCAACGATCGTTCGATGGATGCGTCGCTGACTCGTTACACCCCATTTGCCTTTATTGGCATCGTTATTCTGACGTTGCAAATTGCCCTTGGTGGATGGACATCATCCAATTATGCCGCCTTAGTCTGCCAGGAACTTCCGGTTTGCCATGATGGCTGGATGACGCAATTAACCTTTAGCGAATCATTCCAGCTGATCCCACCTGAGCGAGAAACTTATGAGTTTGGTCATCTGGGAGCGGCTGAGCGTATTACCATCCATGCGATGCATCGTATTGGCGCGATGATCACGCTGATATATTTGGCCTGGTTAGCATTGACGTTATTTTTTAAAGCGCGATCCGCCGGATTAAAGAAATCCGCAGCGGTTATGGGGTTGATTTTAATCATTCAGGTCGCTCTGGGCGTGTCCAATGTCGTCTTTTCTCTGCCGTTGGCCGTCGCGGTTGCCCACAATGTCGTCGCCGCTTTGTTGATGTTGGCTCTTATCACCATTACCTATTCCCTTAAATCTCGTCCGGAGAATGCTTATGTCTGAAATCGTTACTGAAGCCAACACCAAAGCTGTTGTTGCCGAACCCGTTGTTGAAAAAGCGCAAGCCCCATTGTGGCGAGAATATTATGAGATAACCAAGCCGCGAGTGGTCGCTTTACTGGTATTAACGGCGCTGGTTGGTATGTGCATGGCAATGCCAGGGGCGATCCCATGGCAAATTATGGTGCCGAGTATTGCCGGGATCTGGTTGTTATCCTCCGCTTCTGCGGCGATTAACCACATCGTTGACCAACAAATCGATGCGAAAATGGCACGTACCAGCCATCGACCTCTTCCCAATGGCAGAATTACAACCACTAAAGCCATCATATTTACCGCAACCTTAAGCGTGATTGGTTTTTTTATGCTTTATGCTTGGGTCAACCCTCTGACCGCTTGGTTAACGCTTTCAGGATTAGTGGGCTATTCGGTCATTTATACCATGTACCTAAAACGGGCTACGCCACAAAACATTACCATAGGTGGATTAGCCGGAGCGATCCCTCCCTTATTGGGATGGACGTCGGTAACCAATGAGATCCATCCCCATGCATTGCTACTCGTGTTATTGGTATTTACCTGGACCCCACCACATTTTTGGGCTCTGGCGATTCACCGCCGGGATGATTACGCGAAAGTGAACATTCCGATGTTGCCGGTCACCCATGGCATCAATTTCACCAAAACCCAGATACTGCTTTATACGGTATTACTGTTTATTGTCGGTCTTATTCCTTATTTAGTGGAAATGAGTAATTGGCTATATCTGATAGGGGCAGTGACGCTGAATTTGATTTTTCTAGGGTACGCATGGAAGTTAAAATTCAATGCCGAGAAAGACACGGCGATGCAAACCTTCCGTTTCTCCATTATTCATTTAATGGTATTGTTTGTGGTTCTGTTAGCGGATCATTATTTACTGCCGTTATAAGCCCTCGGCAATAAAAAAACTGACAGGTTCGTGAGATAAAACAGAAACTGTTCCGTTGTTAAAGGTTTCATTTATGCAAAAATTTATTTTGATTATTCTGGCCATTGTTGCCGCTGCGATTGGTTTGGTTTTATATCAGGTTTATAGCCAGAGCCAGCAGGTTGAACAGGCACTGGTGTATCAGCAACCTCGCAGCATTTTGCCGTTTGTCATGACCGATCATAACGGTGACGAGTTCGCTAATGAGCAACTTAATGGTAAATGGTCATTGGTCTTTTTCGGTTATACATCCTGCCCGGATGTCTGCCCCGTGACTTTGCAGGAATTGAACTACGTTTATGCCAACCTAAACAAGGCCGCCAATGATCCGGTACAAGTTTTACTGGTAAGTGCCGATCCACGCCGCGATAGCCAGCAACGCCTCAATAATTATATCAATTACTTCAATAAAGAGTTTATCGCCCTGCGAGCCGAACACGATGTGCTGTTTCCATTCTCCAGAAATCTCGGCCTTATGTATTCGATTACCGACGATATGAGCAAAGAAAACTACTTGGTGAATCACAGTGCATCGATTGTGCTGATTAATCCAAAGGGACAAATCCAGGCAATATTTAAACCGGAAATCAATGTTGGTGAAGTGCCAAGCGTAGATGCCAAAATATTACTCAGCGATTTTGCCAAAATCGTGAAACAAACCACATAAAACGACATAATTAACGATAAAAAAGACGTATGTAACAAGGAAGACTATGAAAAACAATATTATGGGATATTTTGCATTAGTGACGGCTTTAGGTTTATTTAATGCCAGCGCCTTTGCCTTCAATCCAGAGCAATCCGCAAGCACACCAACCGTTGATGCACAGGCCATTGTTGAACCACAAACATTGGAATCGGTTGAGTTAAGTGAAGAAGAACAATATCAGCTTTGGGCAGAGCAAACCTTGGAATCCTTAACACCGACGACCGGTGTGGTTGAAATTGCCGATGCAGGGGCAACCCTTACGGTTCCAGAGCAGTATTATTTTCTGAATCAGAAAGATGCTCGGGTTGTGTTAGAAGATATTTGGGGTAATCCTCCTAGTGAATCGGTTCTGGGTATGCTGTTACCGGCCGGTCTAACACCATTTGATGCCGAATCCTGGGCGGTCACCATTGAATTTTCCGAAGACGGCTATGTCTCGGATGAAGATGCCCACGAGATTGATTATGCTGAGCTATTAACGCAAATGCAGGAAGATACCGAAGCGGTTAACGAAGAGCGCGTTGCTGCTGGTTATCCGGCGATGCACCTGGTTGGTTGGGCAAGTACCCCGTATTATGACCAGGACACCAACAAGTTGTATTGGGCCAAAGAATTAAATGTGGACGGTTACGAGCAAAACACCCTGAATTACAACATCCGTGTTTTGGGTCGTAAAGGCGTGCTAATCCTTAACTTTATTGCGGCAATGGAACAAAAAGACATTATTAATAATAACCTGCCATCCGTATTAGCAATGGCGGAATTTGATCAAGGCGCTCGATATGCCGATTTTGATCCGGATATCGATGAAGTAGCCGCTTATGGCGTCGGCGCGTTGGTTGCCGGTAAAGTTCTGGCTAAAACTGGCCTTATCGCTGCGGCGATTATGTTCTTTAAAAAGTTCGGTATTTTTATTCTTATCGGCATTGGGGCATTGCTGAAGAAAGCCTTTTCAAAAAAAACAAAGACTGAAGAATCGGTCTAATAGCTTTTAGCAAGGTTGCAATACCCGATAAAGGCGATGGAGACATCGCCTTTTGCTTACACCAGTCTCAATGTTAGAAATGTAGGTTGTTCGACTATTCTCCACAATCTCCAAAGCGTTGCTTCGAAGAATGGTGTGCTATTTTCCTCGCCATTTACCGCCCATTATCCATATTGGCCGATTTTGTTAGGATAATACCAATCCCATTAAGTTTGTGCACAACTCAGAGTTAGGGCAGAGGTTCAGTTACAACATAGATTTCGTTGATATAGTCATTCTATATTAATGAAATATAGGGCAGTAAATGGGCCTCTCACTAACTCCCTACGGGTGAGTTTTAAAGGCATTTATCCTGCATTACTGATTTTGGCCGACTTTGAGATAATGGAATAACCATTCTCTGCAATCAAAGCCTTGTCTAAAAGCCTCTAAATTCTAACTGAGTGAGCAATAATTTAATGGGATTGGTATAATTACCGGCAATTCCTTTTGCCTTGGGGATTTTTACTGGCACTTTTTGTACGACTCCTGATAAAATTAACCGCAATACTGACTGATAAAAGAATGAGCACAGAAATATGGGTAGAGCATTTCAAAACCGTAAAGAATCTATGGCAAAAACCCAGGGGCAAAAAACCAAGGTTTATTCCAAATACGGTAAAGAAATTTATGTTTGCGCGAAAAATGGTGGCGTAGACCCTGATGGTAACCTGGCACTCCGTCGTTTAATCGAGAAAGCCAAGAAAGACCAGGTACCAACACATGTCATTGATAAAGCCATCGATAAAGCCAAAGGTGGCGGCGGTGAGAATTATGAAACCGCTCGCTATGAAGGTTTTGGTCCCGGTGGCTGTATGGTCATCGTTGATTGTCTAACCGATAACACCAACCGAACCATCAAAGATGTGCGCCAGGCATTCACCAAAACCGATTCTAAAATCGGTGGTCCAGGATCTGCAGCCCACATGTTCGATCATCAGGCACTGTTCTCTTTCAAAAATGATGATGAAGAAGCCGTATTAGAAGCTCTGATGATGGCTGATGTTGATGTGACCGATATCGAAAACGAAGACGGTATGATGACGGTATTTGCACCGCACACCGAATTCTTTAAAGCTAAAACCGCACTTAGCGAAGCGTTCCCGGATATTAATTTTGAAATGGAAGAAATTACCTGGGTTCCACAAACTTACACCAGCATCAGTGGTGAAGAGGATTTGGCTAATTTTGAAAAATTCATCAATATGCTCAATGACAGTGATGATGTGCAAAACATCTATCATAACGCTGAACTTGACGATTAATGAAAAGCCGACAAAAAAGCCAGCGTTAACGCTGGCTTTTTTGTCGGTGATATTTACCAGCCTAGCTTGTCTCGCACGCCATAATACCAGGCACCAAGTTTAGTAAAGGGCACGCGCATCATTCTGCCACCCGGGAATGGATAGTGCGGTAGCGATGTAAACACCTCAAATCGACGAGTCTCACCATCGATGGCCTCTGCCAGTATCCGCCCTGAAAGATGCGAGGTATTAACCCCATGACCGCTATAACCCTGAGCGTAATAAGTGTTATCACCAATTTTTCCCAATTGTGGCAATCGACTCAAGGTCAACAGAAAGTCACCGCCCCAGGCATAATCGATTTTGATGCCTTTTAACTGCGGAAATACCGATTCAAATCGAGGTCGCAGGTACTTCTCAATGCTTGCCGGATCGCCACCGCCGTAGGTAACGCCACCCCCGAATAACAACCGGTTGTCTGCGGTTAATCGATAGTAGTCGAGTTTATAATTCATATCTTCGATGCAGTAACGCGAAGGGATTAACTGCTCTGCCAGTGACTGTGGCAATACTTCGGTGGTAATGATTTGCGTTCCGCACGGCATAGATTTGCGTGCCAGTTTTGGCTCCAGGTTGCCCATATAGGCATTACCCGCGAGTACCAGTTTTTTGGCGTGAACACGGCCTTTGCCGGTGATCACTTCGCTTAACTTATCGCCATCGGCATGTTTGATCTCTATGACTTTCGAGTCTTCGAAAATGATACCGCCGATATCGGTAAATGCCCTGGCTTCTTCCAGAGCCAGTTTAAGCGGGTGAATATGGCCGCAGTGCTCATCAACAAGTCCACCAACATAGGCGTCGGTATTGACGATTTTAGCCATCTCTTGTTTATCAACCAGTCGCAATTTTTGATTGCCAAAACGCTCCCATAGCGCCTTCTTTGCAGCAAGTTCATCCATTTGTTTGTCGGTAAAGGCCGCAAAGAAACCACCGTGCTGGTAATCCACATCAAGTTGGTATTTGTCAATCAGACCGCGAATAATCTCGGCACCCTCAAAAGCCATTGCACCCATGGCAGAAGCCGTGTCTTTACCATATTGTTTCTCAATGTGATCGATATCCCGGCTAAAGCTGTTAACGAGCTGCCCACCGTTTCGTCCCGAAGCGCCAAACCCGATTTTCGCCGCCTCGAGGAGGACAACCTTATACCCTTTTTCCTGCAGGGAGATTGCCGTAGCCAGACCACTATATCCGCCCCCGACAACACAGATGTCGGCCTGTATAGATTCTTGTAGGGAAGGGTAGTCTTTATGTCGCGAGCTACTGGCGGCGTAATAAGAATCGGGATATTGAGATGCAGGATTATGAGACATACATACCTTTATTAAAGGAGGACGAATTAAGTGTTGTATATTTTGAACAAAATATCGGATCAATGTCAATTAATCTGAATAATAAAGCTGATAATGTAAAATATATTGAATTATAAACCCTGCTTATGTAGTTTATCTGTTAAATTTAACGAATTGGAATATTTTCGGGAAGCCTTCCGTTAATCCGTTGGAGTAGATAATGAACGATAATAGTCTGGCATATTGGCAAGATAAAGCCGAACAGTTGGTGATTGAAGGCCGTGCTTATATCAATGGCAAGTATCAGCAGGCAGCCAGTGGCGAGCAGTTTGATTGTTTGAGTCCTATCGATGGCAGGCATCTGGCAAACGTCAGTGCTTGTGGCCAGGCGGATGCCGATGTCGCTGTGGCTTGCGCGCGAAAAGCTTTCGATTCCGGTGACTGGCGCCGTTTCCCTCCTGCCAAGCGCAAACTAATTTTGCAAAAATTTGCCGATTTGGTTGAACAACATGGTGACGAGTTGGCATTGCTGGAGACCCTGGATATGGGTAAGCCTATCAGTGATTCTATCAACGTCGATATTCAGGGAGCATTGCGCTGTCTGCGTTGGACCGCCGAAGCGATTGATAAAGTTTATGATGAAGTCGCCCCAAGCGCTGAAAATGAATTGGGTATGGTGACCCATGAACCCGTTGGTGTTGTCGCAGCAATCGTGCCCTGGAACTTTCCATTAGTGATGGCTTGTTGGAAACTCGCACCAGCGTTGGCTACGGGTAACAGTGTCATTCTAAAACCGTCTGAAAAATCACCGTTAACGGCAATAAAGCTTGCAGCGTTGGCAACACAAGCTGGGATCCCTGATGGGGTGTTTAATGTATTGCCGGGTTTTGGCCATACCATAGGTAAAGCGCTAGCCTTGCATAATGATGTCGATACTCTGGTTTTTACTGGCTCTACCGCCGTGGCTAAACAATTATTTATCTATGCCGGTCAATCCAATATGAAACGGGTTTGGACAGAAGCGGGTGGCAAAAGCCCAAATATCGTGTTTGCCGATGCACCTGATCTTGATCAGGCCGCGGCCGCTGCAGCTGGTGCCATTTGCTTTAACCAGGGTGAGGTCTGCACGGCAGGCTCGCGTTTATTAGTGGAATCGAGTATCAAAGATGAATTTGTCGCCAAAGTCATTGCGGCAACCAAGCAATGGCAACCGGGCAATCCGCTTGATCCAAACACTAATGTCGGCGCCATTGTTGATCAATCACAACAAACCCGGGTGTTAGGTTTTATTGAACAGGCACAGCAACAAGGCGGGAGCTTATGTCAGGGTGGCAACGCCATCGAACCCGTTGCCAATGGTTTTTATATCGAACCGACGGTTTTTGATAATATTTCCAATGACATGGATATCGCGCAACAAGAAATTTTCGGCCCCGTTTTGTCGATAATCAGTTTTGAAACCATGGAAGAAGCCATTGAGATTGCCAACGACTCTGAATACGGACTTGCGGCTGGCGTTTGGACCAGTAACTTGTCCAAAGGTCATCGCGTTGCAAAAGCCCTGCGAGCAGGTTCTGTCTGGGTTAACCAGTGGGATGGCGGCGATATGACAGCACCGTTTGGTGGTTATAAACAATCAGGTAATGGTCGTGATAAATCCCTACATGCGTTCAGTAAATACACCGAAGTAAAGGCGACCTGGATCAAATTGTAAGCCATCTTAAGCCTGATAAATGAAACAAAAAAAGGAAGCATTGCTTCCTTTTTTTGTTTGTCTGATTCCGCTTTACATGGCTATTTCAGAGACATTTCCTAACCGTTAAGGTGCATGATTGCACCTTGGTTGTTCAACACGAATGAATAAAATTTTACCGTGATAAAAATTCACGATAATTTTACATTACTGTTTGATTTATTTTACGCGGCGTGTATTATCGAATGCAAATGACGAAAAAATAATCATAATTTATTGCTCATTTAAACAATAAGAATAATCGCTTTTTAATTTAGGGAAGTCGTAGTTTATGAACCATCGTAAATCCTTACTTGCTTTAGCCGTAGCATCGTTTTTTACCACGTCGGTGTCGTATGCAGAAGAGGCCAGCAAAGAAGATGACTATGAAGTCATTGTTGTCACTCAAAAACGTGCACAAACGTTAAAAGAAGTACCGGTTTCAGTCAGTGCGTTTAATGAAAATTTTATTGACGATTACAACATCGATAATGCGGTTGCTTTGTCCAAGTTTACTCCTGGCCTTAATGGCGGTACCAGTAATGATAGCTTTGTTGATACGATTGGTATCCGTGGCATTGTAACTCAGGATTACGGTATTGGTGGTGATCCTTCTATTGGCTTGTATTTTGACGGCGTTTATCAAGGTCGCAGCGGCGGTGCATTAGGCTCGTTTTTCGATATTTCCCGTGTAGAAGTTACCAAAGGTCCGCAAGGGACACTGTTTGGTCGCAACGCCGCATCGGGTGCAATCAGTATTTATTCCAACGATGCAGTTGATGGTACGGAAGGTAGCATTGAAGGTGCGTTGGGTAGCGATAATTTGCAGGAAGTCACCGGTGTATTCAATACCAATTTAAGTGACAATCTATTTTTACGCGTCGCTGGACACTATGCGTCTGAAGATAACTATGTCGACAACCTTGCTGGCGACGAGTTACGTGGCCGTGATGTTGCGGCCGTGCGCGGTATTTTAAAATACGAAGGCGCCGATACTATGGTTCGCCTAAGCGCTAACTATGAAGATCGAGACATGGATGGCGGTATTTATCGCTCAATATGGACCGAAGGGCCGGCGGATGCGATTGAAACCGATTTAGGTAAAGATAGTCGTGATGTGGCTGAAGTTACGGCGCTAACGTTAGATATTGAGCATGACTTTGGTAGTGTGATTTTCACCTCTCAAACGGCAATGAAAAACTACACCTGGGACTATGTTGAAGATTACGATGGCACCGCAATGCCGTTTGGTAACTATTCTCAAGTCGATGATACCGAATATGTCAGTCAGGAGTTTCGCTTAAACTCAGACAACGATTCAGACATCTACTGGTTCGTTGGTGTTAGTGCCTATAAAGAGACTATCGATTCACAGTTTTATAACGAATACGACGATGATGCGTTCTGTTCGTATCTGCCTTACTTTGAAGAGTGGGATGAATCGTTAGCTGACATCACCTCTGATCCCGGCGCGTATTACGCCGATTGTCATGAGTTATTTGTCGATGGTTGGTATGAGCTCGATTTTGTCGATGATGCTGATGAAATTCAGATGATGGTCGACGATGGCGATATCCCCGCACCTGGTGGTGGTGAACTGGGTGTGCGTGAAGAAGTATTTGCTCGCGGCACAAACCAGGGATGGGGCATCTATGGTGACATTACTTGGGCGATTACCGATTCCACCGATATTACGCTGGGTGCTCGTTACTCCTACGATGAAAAAGAATTCGGCCTTAACTTGCCTGAACCCGATGGCTGGTTAGGACATTACTGGTTAGTTGGCGCTCACACAGCGGGCGAGTGGCTTGATGATAAAAAAGATTGGTCTGAGTTTACGCCTCGTTTGGCGATTAATCATAAGTTGACCGACGATATCAATGTTTATGCAAACTATTCCCGTGGTTACAAAGCGGGTGGTTTTAACACCTTCGCGTTCAATATTAACTATATGGACTGGACCGGCTTTGACGACGATGAAGAATGGTTTGACTATGAGCCAGATGGCGTCATTGATGGTATTGATGAAGAGTTTTGGGCGTCGGAATTGTATGGCGGCGAATTACCAGAAGGTAGTAGTTTAGCCAGTTACGATCCTGAGATTGTAGATAGCTATGAAATCGGCATGAAAGGTGATTTCTTCGATAGCAGTCTTGCCGTAAATCTTGGTGTTTACTATTACGACTACACGGATTTTCAGGGGACTTTCCCAAATGCTGGTGGTGTGATTATTAAGAACATCGGTAAAGCTGAAGGTAAAGGGGTTGAGTTAGACGCAACCTGGACACCGACCGATAGCTTACGTTTGTTTGTTGCCAGCGCGTTGCAAAATTCGGAAGTTAAAGAAGGCGAAAGTGCCGAAGGCGAATCTATCGTTGGCCAAAAACTTTCAGCACCGGAAGCGACATTTACCTTTATCGGTAGCTATAGCTGGTCGTTAAGCAGCGATATTGATATGGATCTGCAATTATCCTATGCATGGCAATCTGAAACCTTTGGTGATGAGTTCATGGGCGGCAGTGACTTGCTAGAGCAAGATGCTTATGGGTTGCTTGGTGCGGTTGCTAACATCTACTCTGACTCCTGGCAGTTTAGTGCTTACGTAGACAACATTACTGATGAGTTGTATTACGAAGGTGCGGTTATCGATACCGGTTATACACGTTTCGGTATTGGTCAGGGCATCAATGGTGGTATAAAAGCGAAATATAGCTTTTAATTTCACTGGCATTTAAACCGTCAAACCTATTAAAGGGACCTGTTACACAGGTCCCTTTTTGCTATCTCTAGAAAAGTCTATTCTCATAGGGTTATGTTTTTTCGCATTAAAATAGAATTAGGAAGTACAGTGGGTAGAATCGTGATTTTTGGTAATTCCGGAGCCGGTAAATCTACCTTGGCTCGTAAACTTGCTTGCAAATATGAGTTAGCTCATTTCGATCTTGATGAAATTGCCTGGCACAATACCAATCCGCCAACGCGGCAACCTCTTGAACAATCTTTTGCGAAAATCGATGAGTTTATTGATAACAACAAAGTCTGGGTAATCGAAGGCTGATATACCAATCACATTAAATTATTGCTCACTCAGTGAGAATTTAAAGGCTTTTAGGCAAGGCTTTGATTGCAGAGAATGGTCGTTCCATTATCTCAAAATCAGCCAAAATCAATAACGCAGGATAAACGCCTTTAAAACTCACCCGTAGGGAGTTAGTGAGAGGCCCATTAACGGCCCTATATTTCATTAATATAGAATGACTATATCAATAAAATCTATATTGTAACTGAACCTCTGCCCTAACTCTGAATTGTGCACAAACTTAAAGTGATTGGTATTATTCTTATCTAATTGAATACGTAATGGCGTATGCTGATAAAGCCATCTTTTTGAATCTCAGTATCGAGGATTGTATCGATAATGCGAAACAACGCCCGTGGGAACCCCATAAATATTCATCAAAACTCGCGCAAGATGAGAATCTTCCAATGCTCCTTGATTGGATAAAAGATTATGAGTCCCGTACGGATACCTTCTCACTCGCCTCGCATCAAGCTTTGTATGACAGTTTTTCCGGGGAAAAAGTTATGTATAGACAGAATATCAACGAATAATGGCATCAAAAATAGATAGTGTACTAGCCAACAGCTAGTTTGCGTCGGTCGGCCTTATCCGGTAATTTAGTTAAGCGATAATCGGCCGAGTTGAGCGATCAGCAGTCACTCAACTATGGTCAAAAAACGGTTATGCCTACTAGGGAAGTATGATGAAGCTATTACACTCATTTCTACTTATCATTCTTGGTTGTTTAGCATCATGCACAGATATGTATGACCCTTTATTATGGAAAAGTGGTAGCTTTACATTAGAATTTGTGGACTCTCCTGAGAATGCGAGTTTAAGATCAGACAGCACTTTAGAGCATGTAATTCCTGCTTCGGTGTTTGAAGTAGGAGCGAATGAAACATACATAGTTGCGAAACAGCGCCCCCGAAGAAATCGCTCAATTATAAATTACTTCTACATCAATACTCGTGAATTCCCTAAAACAGGTCGTTTCAATCCTTCGCATTATGTAGTCGGCCCCCTCACTGAAACTGAATTTACGAAAAAGAGTGAAGAACTTCAGCTACCAGCGTTTTCATATTCAATTGCGCAGGTAAAGGGTAATGGCTGACAGACTGTTTCTAACACAAATTTGACGCTAATAGATTGAAAAGGTTAATGTCTCTAACGAGCGAACAGCAGTCATTCAGATTAAGGATTTTCATGAAAAGGGTTATGGCTTTTACGTTAATGCTTTCAATACTAATGAACACACCAGCTTTAGCTGAAAAAGTAGTTTGGCAAAAAGACCCCGTATACGAAGTAGATATTGATTGTGACGGTAGGGTAGACCAAGTGCTTTACGGAACGATATCTAACGATTTCGTAATCAAAGTGAAATCCTCAGCTTATAATACAACCTCTTCCTTACAATTCGGCTTAGGGCAGTCCTCAAGACAGGATGCTATTTGTGGGCTGGAACCAGAGTTTTCAAAATTTGAATCTAGCTCTGAGCAAATAAAAGAATTATTTGGTGAGGAGTTCGAAGGCTATAAAGATACGGGGATATGTTTTGATTTAAACATTAGTGGTGGTGAATGTGACTCCATAAACGTTTTTTTCAATCATAAAACCCAAGAGCTAAATTGGTGGAGAATGTAATCTTTCTTATTGGTTAATTTCCGCAATTCAATTTTTGCGTCTGTCGGCACGTTCAGATAATTTGAATAAGCAGCCAGGGGCTTCAATGAGCGAGCTAGAGACATAGAGAAAAGGAATCATGCAACCAACTCATAGCCATCCATTATCAATACCGTTATTGGTTTTAGCTGTAGTACCAGCTATCGCGATAATCGCTTGGCCAGTTTCCTTATTTATGTCCGTTTTTATTTTTGACGCACCTGGTTCAGACAAAAATATAGCGAATTGGGTTATTCTCTTAATCATGCTTACATATCCTGTCCCAAGTTATGTTGGCTTCAAAATGGCGAAGCATGGTCATGAGACAGCAGATTTAAAAGTGTGCTTTACAGGCTGTTTATTGGCTTATAGTCTTGTTCCTATTTTTTATTTAGCGTCGCTGTTCAGCCCTTTCTTCAGTTAATTAAGAATAGTTTTTGAATAACAATATACTGTTACTTTAGCCCTCAAAAATCATCGTATATTAGCAATTGCTAACGGACCGAGTTTGGCACATAGCCGCCGTTCAACCGATGCCGATAGATTCCCTGTCGTGGCAGGGAATGACGCGAGGTTAGGTTGCATGAATCGACAGCCAGTTCTCGGCAATTGAA
>NZ_JBHZSG010000008.1:0-35183 GCF_043642205.1 Thalassotalea litorea
TATCAATAAAATCTATGTTGTAACTGAACCTCTGCCCTAACTCTGAGTTGTGCACAAACTTAATGTGATTGGTATAAAACACGAAAAAGGGAGCAACTGCTCCCTTTTTTATGGTTGGAGTGATGTCTTATTTCAAACTGATTGTGGTGTGGATTTCATCACCTTCTTGATGATCCGGTTCAAACCAACGGGCGGTAACCGTTTTCGTCTGGGTCCAGAATTGGGTAACCTGTTTACCGTTAGGGCCAAGGTCGCCTAGTTTGGAGCCACGAGAACCGGTAAATGAGAAATAAGCCACGGGCACAGGAATTGGTACATTGATACCAACCTGACCAACATCAATATCATTTTCGAATTTACGCGCTACATAACCTGATGAGGTAAAGATCGACGTACCATTGCCATTTGGATTGGCATTGATGATGTCGATGGCTTCTTCAAGCGTATCGACTTGTAAAATACACAGTGCGGGACCGAAAATCTCTTGCTGATAAATATCCATATCTGTGGTGACGTCTGTAAACAGGGTCGGACCGACAAAATTTCCATCGGGATAACCCGGAACCTTAATATCCCTACCATCAATTAACAAGGTTGCGCCTTGCTGCTCGCCGGTATTTAAAATATCGATAATACGCTGTTTCGCCTGCGGTGATACAACCGGACCTAAATCCGCTCGACGATTGGTCCCTGCATCAACGACTAAGGTTTTGCTTTTAGTCACAATATCATCTAACCACTGGCGACTGTTGCCAACAAGAATTGTCACTGGATTTGCCATGCAACGTTGCCCTGCAGCACCAAATGCCGAACCAATGATATCGTTAATCGCACGTTCTTTATTCGCATCCGGCATCACCACCATATGGTTTTTCGCACCCATCATACATTGGGCACGTTTGCCATGTTGGCTGGCGCGGTTATAGATATGTGTGCCAACCGGTGTTGAACCAATAAACGAAACCGCTTTAATCAAAGGGTGTTCACAAATACGATTCACTACCTCAGGGCCACCATGAACGACATTCAATACACCGGCTGGAACGCCGGCTTGCATTGCAAGGTCTACCATTAGCATAGTAGCGGATGGATCTTGTTCAGAGGGTTTTAATACAAAAGTATTGCCGCAGGCGATTGCCGCTGGAAACATAAAGGCAGGTAACATGACCGGAAAGTTGAATGCTGTAATACCAGCACCTACGCCAAGCGGTTGGTTCAATGTATAAACATCAACGTTTGAGGCTGCGTTATTGGCCATTTCCCCTAATTGTAAGCGAGTGATAGAGCAGGCATTTTCGACAGCTTCCAATGCCCGACCGACTTCACCCTCTGCATCCGGTAAGGTTTTACCATGCTCTTCGGTAATTAAGGCGGCAATTTGCTCGGTGTTGTCTTGCAGTAGTTGCTGAAATTTAAGCATGATACGCATGCGTTTAGTGAGTGGCGTTTTGCTCCAAGTCAAAAAAGCACGATGCGCACTTTCAATTGCCGCATCCACTTCCTCGATAGTCGCCATTGGCACTTTTGCTACAACGTCCTGGGTGGCTGGGTTGAGAACATCTAAGTATTGCTGCGATTTTGACGATAGTTTCTTACCATCAATCAGCAACTGAATTTCACGAATTGTCATAAATTAACCTTTGTTGTCTAGCCATGCTACTCAGAAAACCTGATAAGGCGGCCGATTTTTTTGTCGTAATGTCTATACCCTGAATGTCAGTCTAAACGGCGAGGCGCCCATAACCGGTCGGGTCAATATGTTTTGTTATTGTTTGTAGCTAGATTAGGGAGTCACAGACCTTGATTCAAGGATGAACGACTTTTGTCAATAATGAGAAACTTTGATTTGTAAATATTGCTGAACAATTGCTCAGATAAGGATTAAAACAATTTATTTTTTTTCATCTTTAGTTACATATTTTTGCGTATTTTAACGGCTAAATCGCAGCTAATACAAAGTAAATCAGTTGTAAATAGTGCGTTAGTATTATATAAAAGCTGATGTTCGTCCGATTGTAAATCATGAGATACAAATCATGGCTGCGCGGATGATTAAAATAACAATATTTCAGGGAGTTAATATGTCTATTAAATTTAGTAAGCGCAGTCTCGCGCTTGCCGTTTCTGTAGCCTTGTCTGGTCAGTCAGCCATGGCCGCGGAAGAGGCTAACCAAACAGCGGTTGCCGAAGAGGATATCGAACAGATCGTTGTCGTTGGTAGCCGTGCTGCACCTCGCTCAGTTGCTGATTCGCCGGTACCGGTGGATGTAGTTGATGGTGATGAGCTAAGAAAGTCCGGCTCTTCGGATATGCTTGATTTGTTGGTCGCATCTGTTCCATCATTTGCCGCCCGTGCACAGCCTATCAGTGATGCTGCGACCTTGATTCGCCCGGTAAACCTGCGTGGTTTGTCGTCGGACTCTACCTTGATCCTTGTTAACGGTAAGCGTCGTCATCGTGCGTCGGTTATCGCCTTCCAGGGTGGTGGTGTTAATGATGGTGCACAAGGTCCTGATATTTCAGTCATTCCTTCGGTCGCCTTAAAGCAAGTTGAAGTACTTCGTGATGGTGCATCCGCGCAATACGGTTCAGATGCTATCGCTGGTGTAATGAACTTTGTATTAAAAGATGATGCAGATGGCGGGTCTATTTCTGCAAAATATGGTGAATATTACGAAGGTGACGGTGGTACAACTACGGTTGATGGTAATATCGGCCTGCCTTTAGGCGATGACGGTTTTGCTAACTTAAGCTTTCAATTAAAAAATGCTGATGCAACCTCTCGTAGTGTCCAACGTCCTGATGCTGCTGGCTTGATTGCTGCTGGCAATACCGATGTTGGTAACCCGGCACAAATCTGGGGTTTGCCAGAAATTGAAGATGATATTACCTTGTTCGGTAATGTTGGTTTAGACATTGGTACGGATAAAGAAGTTTATCTTTTTGGTAACTACTCAGAGCGTGATGTCACCGGTGGATTTTATTACCGTAACCCACACAACCGTGGCAATGTTTATTCCATCGATGGTGGTGAAACTTTACTTGTTGGTGATGTAGGCCTGGCAACTGAAGGTGTGCCAAGCTGTTCGTGGTCAAACGCAACGGTCGATGTTCCTTTAGCACCATCGAATGTGCCAGCTAACGTTGATAATGTATTGAATACCGATCAATATCAGCAGATGCTTGCGGATCCAAACTGTTTCTCCATGAACTCCATTTTCCCAGGCGGTTATACGCCAGCCTTTGGTGGTAATATCACCGATACATCACTTACCGGTGGTGTTCGAGGTGATTTTAACGGCGGATTTATGGATGGTGTTTACTTTGATTTAAGTGCATCAGTAGGTCGTAATGAATCTGCATTTAACTTAAAAAACACTTTAAACCCTTCTTTAGGTTTAACAACGCCAACCGAGTTTGATACGGGTAAATATATCCAGTTGGAAAAAACCATTAACTTTGATTTGAGTAAAGGTTTTGACTGGGGACTCTACGAGCCGGTAAATATTGCTGGTGGTTTAGAATGGCGTGAAGAGAGCTTTGAAATCATTTCTGGTGAAGAATCTTCCTGGAAAGCCGGTCCTTACGCGGATCAAGGTTTCAACATCGGTTCTCACGGTTTTAAAGGCTTTGGTCCTGAATCTCAAGGCGTTAACACCCGTCGCAACATCGCTGCTTACTTAGATACTGAATTCTATTTTAGTGAAGCGTTTATGGTCGGTGCCGCACTGCGTTGGGAAGACTATGATTCGTTTGGTAGTACGTTTGACTACAAATTAACGGGTCAGTTCTCAATCACTGATGATTGGTCACTGCGTGCGTCACACAGTACCGGTTTCCGTGCTCCAACTGTTGGTCAGGCAAACGTGGTTAACACTCAGACCTCTCTAATTAATGGTGAGTTGATTCAAACCTTCCTTGCTCCGGCAACGGATCCTCTAGCTAGCTACTACGGCGCGGATATTTTAACGCCAGAGGAATCGACGAGTTATACTTTTGGTACAGTTCTGCAATTCGGTGAATTATTCATTACTGCCGATATCTATAGCATTGAAGTGAAAGATCGTCTTGCACAAACGTCACAAATTTCGGTTAACCCGGAAGATTATGATGACCTTCGCGCTGCAGGCGTTAAAAACCCAGAGTTGATCTCAGGGGTAACGTACTTTGCGAATGACTTTGATACCACAACCTCAGGTCTAGATGTCGTTGCTAACTACAACATGGAAATGTTTGGTGGCGATACCGGATTTAGCCTGGCGTATAACTACAATAAAACCGAAGTTGATAGTGTAGATGTTCAGGAAGATGGTTCTGTACGTACTGGTCCTGATAAGGTTCGTCGTCTAGAAGAAGGTATGCCAGAGCATCGCGGTACATTTACCGTGAGCCAAAGCTGGGATTCATTTGGTATGTTTGTCCGAGCTAACTACTTTGGTGAGTATTGGGCGGTTCACGCCGATGATGCCGGCCCAGGTGGTTGGAACCAAGATGCAGATGCGGCAATCACGTTTGATGCCGAAGTCAGCTACTTCATGACTGAAAACTTTACCTTTACTCTAGGTGCAAACAACATCTTTGATCAGGAAGCAGAACGTATTCCTGATGAGTTTAACGGTGTTGGTGGTAAGTACTACGAAAGTGGTCCGTTCGATTATAACGGCGGATTCTACTACGGTAAGGTTACCTATAGCTTCTAATAAAGAACGCGTTTAAAAAAGGACCTTCGGGTCCTTTTTTTGTGCCCATTTCATTAACATTTTGATGCAATTGTTTTTTGTTTGCTTATTGTTCCTGACGACGAATAAGGCTAATTTAGAATTATCATTCCTCTTATCTTAACTGTATGAAAATTATATACTTTAGTTTGTTATTTGTGGCGCTGGTTAGCTTGGTTTTTGTGGCGGCAACAGATGATATCGAGAAGCCGGGTAATTACTTAGCGACCCCGCTGATTAAGCCTGACCGACTCCCTTATACGGTATCGCCATTACAGTCTCCCTGTGATGACAGTAATAGCGTGTTGCCAATTCGATTAAAGGTTTCAAAAGCGCAGAAGATATATACCTATGATTCTGAAATCAGTGAAGACTATTTACGTGAAAAATTAGAATCGTTACCTGTTGGCTGTGACAATGCCAGAATCACCTTTTTGTATGAAAAGGGCACTTCCGTGGAATACCTGAAGCAGGTAAACGATATCCTGGAAAAGTCCGCAAATTTTAAAAATTACTCGCCAATAATGATGGAGTACCCGGAAGGGGTTTTACATTAGGTCTACAGATAAAGAATAAATGAGACATGTTATGAGTTCATCAAAAGTCGCATTAATTACCGGCAGCAGTCGTGGTATTGGCGCTGCTACTGCGAGGCTATTTGCAGAGCATGGATATGCGGTCGTGATTAATTACCAGCATTCGCAACAACAAGCCGAACAGTTGGTATTGGAGATTGAGCAGCTTGGTGTTGAATGTTTAGCGGTACAAGTTGATGTATCCAATGAGCAGGACGTCGAAAAGTTGTTTGTGGAAGCAGACAAACTAGGTCGGCTGTCTGTTTTGGTTAATAATGCTGGAATATTAGCGCCGCAATCGAGACTGGAAAATATATCCTTTGAGCGATTTAAAAACATCTTAGAAGTGAATGTGTTGTCCTGTTTTTTGTGTACTAAGCAAGCGATAAAGCGGATGTCCACAAGATATGGTGGGACCGGTGGCAATATCGTCAATGTTTCTTCCGGTGCTGCCAGAACAGGTTCACCGAATGAGTACGTGGACTATGCCGCATCAAAGGGAGCAATGGATACGCTGACTCGAGGTGCAGCACTGGAGCTCGCAGATGAAGGTATCCGGGTTAACGGCGTTCGTCCAGCACTTATTTATACCGAAATGCACGCCGCAGGTGGTGAAGCGACTCGAGTAGATAGGTTGAGTAACAAGCTGCCGCTAAAACGGGGCGGTACTGCTGAGGAAGTCGCCGAAGCGATTTTTTGGCTGGCAAGTGAAAAATCTTCCTTTGTTACTGGCAGTTTTATCGATACGACTGGCGGACTGTAATAAATACCATCTTTAGCTAATATCAAATTTTTAAGTCTGCAGGTAACAATTTCTAAGAGGAAGCCGGATGTAAAAGAGGGAAACTTCTTTCTCCCACCTTCCTCTTCCACCAGCGCAGCTTACCTCTTAGAAGCTTACCTTTTAGAAGTTTCTACTTCACCAATTGCTTAATCGTACGCTTCAATGCCGCAGGTTTTACCGGTTTATTTAAAAACTGAAAACCCTGTTCACGTATCTCCTCACGAATGTCTTCACTATGATCAGCACTATTGATAATGATAGGAATATCGGCGTCGAGTTGTTGGTGGATAAACTTAACCACTTCGAGTCCCGTCACGCCATCATCGAGATGATAGTCGGCGATAATTAACTGTGGTTTGTGTTGTTCGGTGATTTCTACCGCCATCGTTTGATCTTTTGCCTGCCAGGCCTGACAACCCCATTCGCTAAGACGCTTATCCATGGCAACGAGTACCGCATCGTCGTTATCAATAATTAACACTTTCAGCGATTTTAGATCCTGACGGTTGACCGGATTAACAGACGTTGCCGGTATAGATTTTTTACTCAGCGCTATCACGGGTAATTGCAGGCTAAATTCGCTGCCAACTCCAAACTCTGATTTTAACGTCAGATCGATGCCAAGGATCTTGCAGATCCGCATCGTAATGGCGAGCCCGAGCCCCAGTCCTTGCTCTTTATTCTGGTTAATTTGCTCAAAGTCATTAAATATCCGTTGTTGATCTTCCGCTTTAATACCAATACCACTATCTTTTATGTGCAATAAGATTGCCGGGCCGTGGCGCTCGAGAGTCAGTTCTACGCTACCTGTTTCGGTGTAACGGATGGCATTGGTAAGCAGGTTCTGAATAACCCGACGCAACAGGGTTTTATCGCTGCGAGTACCGACATTTTCAATGTTGGCGTGAAATCTAAGACCTTTTTCTTCGGCCATCATTTTGAACTCTTCACATATCGGGTTAAGAAAATTACCCAGATAGAAATCATCAATATGCGGGCGAATGGTGCCGGCATCGAGTTTGGTCAATTCTAAAATAGACGTGAGTAGCTGCTCGGCATTTTCTAGTGAATGACTAATGTTTTGACTCAGTTCACGAATATCATCTTGGTCGCATTTTTCCTGAAGGATGGATGAAAATAAATTGGCCGCGTTAAAAGGTTGCAATAAGTCATGGCTTAACGCTGCAAAATAACGGGATTTATTGATATTCGCTTGCTCAGCGTCTTGTTTGGCTTCACCCAAAGCTTTGTTTAGGCGTTGTAAGTCTTCGGTGCGCTGTTCGACCCGGCTTTCTAGGTGGGCATTAATTTCTTCCAGCGCTTTTTGAGTATTAACAAACTCGGTGATGTCCGCATACGTGGTAACAAATCCGCCACCTGGAAGCGGGTTACCATTCATTTCATAAACCTTTCCGGTCTTTTGCACCCGTTGAAAACGATAAGGAATGCCTTGTTGTAAATAGGTTAAGCGCTTTTCTACTTCCTGTTGTTTCGGACCATCCCCAAAAAATCCACGATTGGCATTAAAGCGAATGATTTCTTCAACCGGGCGGCCGACGTAAATCTCTTCTTCTGGGTAGTTAAACATCTCAATATATCGTCTGTTCCAGGCAACCAGGTTAAGCGCTTTATCGACGACTGAAATGCCTTGATTGACGTTTTGGATTGTCGCTTGCAGCAAGGAACGATTAAAACGCAATAATTCACTAGCTTCATCGACGATATCGACAACGTCGTTTACTAACGCATGCCGCTGACTCTTGGCAGAATTGAGCAATAATCGCGCTGATGGACCACCGATAACACCGGATAGTTCTTGTTCAACACAGGCTTCCAGTTCCCCGGTGATCAGGTACTCATCGTGTACTTGTTTATGACTATAGTAATTATTTATAAATGTACTGGCGTAGCTTTCCCCAAAAAAACGCGAGAGCAACACTCTGACATCACCCAGGGTCAATGGGGTGTTACCATAGGATAGGCTTTCATGCCCCTGTTTTACGTGCAGGTAATTGCGCGCTTGTAACCGCTCACTCATGGATGGCGAGGATGTCAGGCTAACGTAAATAAATACCAGTATGTTTAGTCCTAGACTCATTAACACACCGTGTGAGATAAAGTCTATATTCAGGCCAAACAGCGCCGTAGGGATTAGCCAATCAAATCCAAATAACCCCAGGGAAAAGAACTGTTGGTAAAACTGAGTGTCTTGCAGCATGGAAGGTAATAATAAGGTATATCCCCATACCATCGTGCCCGTAACAATACTTCGGTAAGCCGCTTTATGATTGGCCTTACTCCATAGCAACCCGAGCAGCATTGCTGGCGCAAATTGGGCAACAAGCGTCATCGCCATCAACCCTGTTACCGCGAGCAACTCGGAATTGGAAATGGATTGATAATATGCCCAGGCTGCGAATAGTATGATTGCGATGGTTATGCGACGAATCATCAGTAAGCGATTCGGACTCAGTTGCTGGCTGGTTAACAATGAGGATGTCTTACCTTGCTCCCGAGCCAGTAGTTTAGGCGTGATCAGATCGTTCGAGACCATAATGCTCAGGACGATGGTAGCGACGATGACCATGGAAGTTGCTGCCGAAAAACCACCGAGATACGACACCAGAGTCATCAATTCATTATCGGCGTAAATAGGTAACTGCAGCATAAACGAGTCACTACCAATATCCTGATTGGCAAACAGGATCAGCCCCGCATAGGCAATGGGTAATGCAAAAAGGTTAAGGGCGATAAGAAAGATCGGAAATAACCAACGGGCGTTTTTCAGCTCAGATTCACTTTTTTGTTCGATAAACGCCATATGAAACTGCCTGGGAAGGCAAAACATCATCAACACACCGAGTAGGGTTTGCGTGATATACACATAGCCGGGTGGTGGAGAAATGGCACTGATTGTTGAATACTCTTTTGCCGCGGCAAGTAACGCTTGTGGTGATGAAAACACCCAGAAGCAGACAAAAATTCCAATCAATAGAAACGTGACCAATTTGACGATTGACTCAAAACCTATTGCCAATAGTAAGCCGGGATTTTGTTCCGATGGTCGAATACGACGAGTTCCAAATAATATTGCAAAGATTGCCAGCATCACGGTAAAGACTAAAGAGATATCGACCCAGCCGCTGACGCCTTGATATTGCGTTACGGCGGTAAAACTATCGGTAATGGCACGCAGCTGCAGGGCGATATAGGGAATAATCGCGCCGACCGATACTAACGTAATCAACCCGGCCAGTCGGGTAGATTTGCCATATCGGGAGGAGATAAAGTCAGCCAGAGATGTTAATGACTGTTGACGACAAATTTTGGCAACTTTTAATACCAAAGGCCAGGCAAAAATAAAGGTAATGATTGCTCCGGCATAAGTTGGTGTTAACCACCAGCCGGTTGTCGCTGCTTGTCCCGTTACCCCATAAAATGCCCATGAGGTGCAGTAAACGCCTAACCCGAGACTATAAACGATCGGCTTTACATGTTTTGGCAGTTGGTATTTATCGCCAATAAAAGCGATTAAGAACAGTAGAACAAGGTAACAAACGGTTACCAGAACCAGTAAAGATATGGGTAACATAAAGCAACTTTCTTATTATTTTTTAACCATACTAACCCATTAATTCAAGAAGTCATCTTTTGTATTGCAATTAGAAATATCCGAATAGATCTTTAATTTGTGGGCTTATGGCTTTATGGCTTTATGGCTTTATGGGTTAGCTTAATTATTTAGTTGTCTTTGCCGACATCGCCAAAGAACCATTACTAATAACAGCCAGAGCTGCGACAGCGCGGCACCATCATCCGTTGTCGTCGATTTGCTGGCATCAAAAGGAAATGCGTCTTGATTATCGCCGATACCATCATTGTCAGAATCTTTTGATTCAGCAGCATCGAATGGAAACGCGTCACTGTTATCACCAACGCCATCGTTGTCACTATCTATCCATTCTAAGGGATTAAGAGGAAAAGCGTCTTCGCTGTCGATGACATTGTCATTGTCGTCATCGTTGTCGGTATTGTTTTCTACCCCATCATTATCGAAGTCGTCACCGCTGGCAGGCGGGACTTCATCATCGGGGAGATCAATATCATTGGGGTTTCCTTCAATCAAGGTGATGATATGGTGAAACGGGGTATAGTTGTTGTTTGGATTAACATCGGTTTCATTGGAATTCGGCTGAATATCGATGATGATTTTATACAAACCGAGGGGGTAGTCATCACTAAACGGCATAACCAACCGTTTATTTATTCGCTGGCTTTCTGAGTGATTTACCGTCGGAGAAATAAAGTGTTGGGCAATCGGTTGATGCAGATCGGCGCGAAATCCCTGATTGTCATAATCATCACTGGCAAGTAGATAAAAAGACGCCATCGCATTGCTTTTAATATTACCTAAATCTAAATAAACAAAACTTATGTCTATGCTTTTTCCTTGCTTTATTTGGGTTGAGGTTGGCTTAGGTAAGGGAACATTGTAGCGACCATTGGTACTACTTTGATACAAGGTAATGGCAAGGTCGAGGCCATTTTGGTTGCTGGTATATAGATCACGCAGGCCAGCAATTTCATCGGCGACGGGTACTCGCAGGTATTGGTGGCCAACACTTGGACCCGGGGAACTCGGCCTGAGGTTTGACGGCGCGGGTAAGTTTCCGGTTTCATGATCCAAACCGGACATATGACCTATTTCGTGGATCAGTACGGACTGTATATTATGCCGGCGTAGATTGAGATCCTGTTGGGTAAGAATTGGATCTTTGTTTTCTGCCAGCCAACTGTAGCTGCTATTTAAACTGATATCGGCTTCCGCGAATTCACAGCTGCTTTGATAATACTCAAATTGGGTAATGCCAAGGGTATCACTATCGAGATCATCGCTAAAATACACTTTATTAATGCCATCTCCCAAGGATGAACTGCTAAAGCTGTCACTGGTGATCGCATACTGTAAATTACTGCCTATCACATTATTCCAGGATTCTAAAGCAAAGACCGCGGCCTGATGAAAGGCGCTGCCTGGTGGAAAAGATACCTCAGAAAGGCTTATGGTTGCGAGGCCGTTTGGCCAATGCAACGCGCCTTGGCCATTGTTGCAAGTATAGTATTGACTGGCCAATGCCGATTTTTGCCACACGACTGTGAGCCCGGTTAATATGAGCAATGCGGCAAATACAATATGCTTCATTGCTGCTTTACCAACGCTTCAGAGGTGTTATGGCGAGGCAGGGTAAAGCTCGATGACTCTACGCTTCTTAAAGGTCTGGATGCGTTTTTTTTGGGTGTTCTGAGAATGGATTGGATAAATTGAGCTTCTGTCATCACCGTGGTTTTAAGAGACGCTGTAGGTGGTGTTGGAGCACCGACTAAAACCACATCCGGCACACTTAATCTGTCGACACGAATGTGATCGTCCTGGATGTCGAGCACTGGGTTTAATTGATAGTCGTATACCTTACCGTTATTGATAACGAACATGCCTTGCCCCCAGCCGGAAATGGGTACCATCCGTTCGCCATTTCCCTGTAAAAAGAGAATTAACTGTTGTGACAATTTGAAGTCCGGTGCGCCTTGAATTTTTTGAACCAAGCCGTTAACTTCACCACCATGCGTGACCAGAGTAAACGTTGCTGACGTATATTCACCGCGGTGTAATATTAAATTGTTTAAGGTGACAAAAGTAACAATGGTGCCGTTTGCTAGTCGTCGACTCTGTATGTCTTCAACCTTACCCTGTAGTACGGCATCGGCGGCGGACGCCAGCTCGCTTAACGAACGATATTTTAAAGCGGTTGCAGCGGCTGGCAGGCTAACCAAAAGTATGCTGAGAAAAATCAGCCTGTGTAATGAGGGAATATGAATGCGCTGCATTGAGTCAATTCTCTTGTTTGTAAAACAAAATGCTCAGTAGCTGCACTTTAAGACGCTTTGCCAGAGTCTTGAGTTGTCCTGAATTGACTGGTGATGTGCCAGTTACGACGGGGCAGGAGACTGTCTCTAACAAAAAAGATTACTGAAATGAATATCTTCCACTGAATTAACCGAAAGCCCTTCAGATATAACGGATATTCGGGCTTGTCCTGATATCCGGTTGCCTGACCAAAACCTAGACCCTAACAGGTAAAACAGGCGACTGTTCACTTAGTTAAGCTTAGAACAACCTTCCATATTTGCTGCTCCCTAACCTGAAAAAAACGACATGTTATCGATTTTTTTTGTTGCTGTAGGGGGAACGAACGCCGGGATATGCAAGGTTGAGGCTGAAATTATGTAGGCGGAAGGCTGCGGTTAACCCTGCAACCTAACAACCTGCTTATTTTACAGTCGTAAAGAAGATTTAACCGTCTTTCAGGCGTGCATAGAGGACGTCCTTTAGAGCAGCTCGATGTTTTTTCATCTCATTAAAGTGCTCGTCGTCGGTAGGAACATTGTTTTTCTCCAGCGTACGAATTTCCTTATCCAGCTGGTGATATTCATCGCTTTGGGTTTTAAACGACTCATCGGTGGTTTTTAAGGTTTGTATCTTGTCTGCATATTCAGGGAAATCAATATCAAGAGCATGATTTTCAATGGGCATAATTAACCTTCGCTAGTTGAACTGTATGTAAATTGGGTGGTTTGTTGTGGTAAAACTGTTAAGAAAGTATAGGCAACAAATTTAACTCCACGAAAGTCAAAGCTTAAATTCTCGGTCGACTGATCACTGCATTTATCCGAGTGGTAGCTGTTTTGGTATATGCTTAATTTAAATCCACTTTTCTTTTTGGAGAAAATTGATGTTAAAAATCAGTTCGTTAATTGATAATTTAATACGCATGTTATCGCCCACTGCAATGGGAGCTGTAAAGATTGCCAGGTCTGGCTTGAAGTACGTTAATCTCAGTTGTATCACCATTTTATCGTTCGTGCTGTTTTCCTGCGCCTCAGAACCGCCTTCATTGCAAACTGGCCCGGACAAAGAGGTCAATAAAGCAGGCCTTACCCGGGTTGATAACTCACCGATGGATTTGTCTTACGTCAGAGAAGACGTAGATTGGCGAAAATATCATAAACTGATGTTTGCACAGGTAAATGTGAATAATGATCATCCCGAAGGTTATCGCGCGCCACGCATCGACCCGAAGAGCGATGGACCAAACGCAACCTATGACCTTGATGAACAAACGTTACGGAAAATGGGCGAAGAGTTTTTAACGGTGGCGAGCACTGTCTTCGATGAAGATCAACCTTTTGAGATCGTGACTACGGCCGATGCCAATACCTTGGTGGTTGAAGTTATGATCACCGATATTCGTCTGACCGCACCGGTCGAATCGTCTCGACGCAGTTATAACTCAATCGGTGGCACTACGTATACGGAATCATCGGGCAGTTTGGTGATCGCTGCAGGCCTGAAAGATGGCGAAAACGGACAAATTTTAGCTCAGGCACTTGATCGGGGAGCGGCCATCGATCAATGGAAACAAAATACCAAAGTATTTAACTGGGGTGACATGCGCACCATTTACCGTAACTGGTTAACGACATTCAAAAGCAGTTTGATCCGCGCGTCCGCAAACGAAAAACAGCCATAAACGTGAGCTCTAATTATTGGTAAGTACATAATTACTTGAACAGATTTTTAATCCTATCACATGGTTATATCCACTTTTCACAAAACGGGTTTGGCCATTAATTCGGCAATGTTATCGATAGAATGAGTTTGTATCTATTCACTTACCGTCGTCATATTCATGGTTTAAGTTAGGGTAACGCACTGGAAGCGGCATTTTATAAACATTTAAAATTAATGGGCCATATTATGACTGGGTCGTCGAAATCAAAAGTATCAGCAAACGCAGATAAACCTATCAAACCTGATTCACGGAAGTATAAAATTTGGGGGAAACAAACCCAGCTTTCTCTGCAATATTTTGCTATCGGCCAACATACGTTTCCCACCAGTTTTATTGACGCTTTGGTTTCCATTAAGCGTGCATGTGCGCAGATTAACCACAGTCGAAAACGATTAACAGATCAACAATTAGAGGCTATTTTACACGCTTGTGATGACGTGACTGGTGGGCAGTATTACGATCAGTTTCCATTGCGGATTTGGCAAACAGGATCCGGTACCCAAACCAACATGAATGTTAATGAGGTTATTGCATCTTTGGCAAATAGCGTCATCCAACAAGAGATAAAAGGCAAAAGCGAAAAAAGCGATGTTTACCTACACCCCAATGATCATATTAATATGTCGCAATCGTCGAACGATGTTTTTCCAACGGCGATGCATATCGTTGTTGCGCAAAAAACGGTGCAAATGTTGATACCGTCAATCGAAACATTAGAGCATCAGTTGCGTAAAAAACAAACAGAGTTTGCAAGTGTCACTACGGTGGGGCGCACGCATTTAATGGATGCGTTACCCATCAATTCTGGGGCATTGTTATCGGCTCATCACAGTCAGGTAGCAGCCGCCAAAAACTCGCTCACAACGAGTTTGAATCCAGTATACCAGTTAGCACTTGGGGGAACCGCGGTCGGTTCAGGTGCCAATGCGCCAGAGCGTTTCGGGCAGCAAGCGGTTGCATTACTGGCAAAGCGATATAAGTTACCATTTGTGCAGCACAAAAATTTATATGCAGCAGTCTCTGGTGAGGAGGCTTTATTAGGTTTGAGCAGTTCGCTTAAACAACTGGCTGCTATTTTATTTAAAGTCGCGAATGATTTCAGGCTGCTAGGAAGTGGCCCCCGCTGTGGGCTGAATGAATGGAATTTGCCAGCTAATGAGCCCGGTAGCTCAATAATGCCAGGCAAGGTAAATCCTACTCAATGTGAAGCGTTATCTATGGTGTGTCTGCAGGTTTTCGGTAATGACTTAACGGTATCAATGGCCGCATCAAACGGCCAGCTCCAACTTAATACATACCGCCCGGTAATTGTTCATAATATTTTAGAAAGTATTGAGTTGCTCACTGACGCGATGAATTCATTTTCAAAAAATGCCATTAGGTGTTTAAAGCTTAATCGGATGCAGGTCGAACTCAATATGCGTAATAATTTGTCTGTCATTACTCTACTGGTCCCCAAGATAGGTTATGACGTGGCCACTAATATTGTTCAACATGCGGAAAAGGAAAATATAACGTTAACAAAGGCAGCAGAGGCTCTTGGACTTTTTAGTCGTGCTGAATTCGAGCAATTAATGGCTGAACATGTGACAAACAACCCGAACAATCAAACAACCGAATAGCCTCGACTTTGCTGGAGAATTGGAGCAATTGCTATTCCTTTCCTTCAATAGCAAGAACATTAGAAATGACGGGGTGGGACAATCTCTTGTGGAATTTTAAAACAGGCGCTTCTCGGAAACAAAAAAAAGCCCCAATTAAGGGGCTTTCATTTGATGATTTGGTGGAGCCGGCGGGAGTTGAACCCGCGTCCAAAAAACCTACATCCTCGGTCCTACATGCTTAGTCGCTCTTTTGTTTAACCAGTCAGTCGCCGAGCGACAGGCTACTTTCTGGTGAGTCTGATACTGTTTCGCGGTTCACCGTCAGACACAGTTCCCTCGCTAACCCATTTAGTATGACCATCGCATCACAAGCCAATAGGTGAGGCTATGTGAGGATGGCTAGCATTAAGCTGCTAGTGCGAACGTTTCGTCGTTTGCAACTATAGTTTTGCGGCTTTTTACCAGGCCAACCGCCCCTGGGCATGCACCTTGGGTTTCGTGAATCTTGTCGAATCCTGAATCGGCCCCAAAGTAAACTCGATTAATTAGAAACAAAAACAACCATTAAGTTCCCTAACCGAACTGCTATTGTAGCTGTTCTTGGTTCGGTAAACAACGTGAGAAAATTTTCGACAACAACTGTCTGTAAAACAACCAGGTTTATCACTAACCTTGTATATACCATATCATTCATCGTATTATTGGTTTTGGTGGTCGTACCAGATGCGGCAAATGACTTTTGATGACGATATAACTGTCGATGGCAATAGTACTATCGATGACGATAAAGCTATCGATAAAAGATAATAGACAATAGACAATAGATAAGCGTAAAGGGTGTTAGATGGCACAGCCTCCTAAAGTATTAGATGTTTATAACAAGTGGACCAAGCTCGCGTTTGGTAAGCGACTGTTTTCCTGGTTTTTTGCCCAATGGGCACCTTACTTCAAAACCATTAAACCTTTAGTGCTCGACCTTGAACCGGGTAAGTGCGAAGTGCTTATTAAGAAAAAGAAAGCGGTACAGAATCATATTGGTACGGTCCATGTTATTGCCATCTGTAATGGTCTGGAAATGGCGATGGGGGCTTGTGCAGAAGCGACGATTCCAAATCATTTACGCTGGATCCCTAAAGGCATGAGCTTAGACTATACCGCTAAAGCAGGTAGTGATATTCGTTGTGTAGCGGACTGTCGGGCGAAGGACTGGCAAGAAGGGGATTTTCTAATGCCGGTTACTGCATACGATGAAAATGATGTGGTTGTTGTAAAAGGTCACATCAAACTTTGGGTAAGCTTAAAACCTGCGAAAAAATAAGCCGGCGTGTTGAAATGCTTCACCACGAATATTAAAAAAGCTCCAGCGCATGTGGAGCTTTTTTGTTTGTCGACACCGCGTAAAGGGTTACTGAGTACTCTTTTTCATCAGTCGACCTTGATCGACTTTCCACTCTCGTTCTTTGATATCCGCGCGTTTATCGTGGGTCTTTTTACCTTTACCTAGGTAAAATTCCAGTTTAACCCAGCACTTCTTCCAGTACATAGCGGTGGCGATCAATGAATAGCCATCTCGTTCGACACTTCCGGAAAGACGGTCGAGTTCACGACGATTTAATAATAATCGGCGGCTGCGTGTCGGATCACAGACAACATGACTTGAGGCGGCATTTAAAGGCAGTATTTCGCTGCCGACCAAAAATGCTTCGCCATCTTTCATCATCACGTAGCAGTCAGAGATATTAACTTTACCGCTACGGATACTTTTGATTTCCCAGCCTTGTAGGCTCATACCTGCTTCAAATTTGTCGGTAAGGGTATAGTTGTGCCTTGCCTTTTTATTCAAAGCTATCGTATTACTGTTTGCTTGTTTCGATTTTTTCTTTGCCATAATGGCGAATATTATACGTAAAGAACGGCTGAATGGTACAGGTATTCTGGCTTTTCATTGTAAATTTACATTATCCTGCCCCGGTTGATGCATTGAGATGATTTTTAATGAGGTTTTAGAAAGGCTTTGTTATCATAGCGCAATATTTTTTAGGGGGTTGAATGCCTGCAATTAATCGAAGTGCGCTGGTTATGCACAGCGCTGCGGATATGTTTAATCTGATTAATGATATTCCGTCCTATCCTCATTTTTTACCTGGCTGCAAAGATGCAAAAATTGTTTCCCAGGAATCTGATTTGATGACCGCCTCCGTTTTGGTCTCTAAGGCAGGGGTGGAAAAATGGTTTACGACCAGAAACCAACTTGTTGAAAACGAACGTATCAGCATGAGTTTGCTTGATGGGCCTTTTAAGCGGTTAACCGGTGAGTGGCTGATAACGCCATTGAGTGACAGTGCTTGTAAGGTTTCTTTACAGTTAGAATATGAATTTTCCAGTAAATTAATCGAGCTTGCCATTGGCAAAGCATTCAATACCTTAACCAATAATATGGTTAATGCGTTTACGCAACGGGCGAAAGAGGTTTATTAATAACGATGAGTGCCGAACAATTATTGGTCGAAGTGGTTTATGCGTTGCCGCACAAACAAACGTTGTTATCTCTTCATGTTGAAGAAAACTCGACGTTGGAGCAGGCCATAGTCGCGTCTGGAGTGTTGCAGCTATATCCTGAAATTGAATTGAAAAAAAATAAAGTTGGGGTTTGGAACAAAGCGGCAAAATTAACCGATAGGTTAGAGGATGGTGATCGTATTGAAATCTATCGGCCGTTGATCGCAGATCCTAAAGAAGTGAGAAAACGTCGGGCAGAGAAAGCCAAGCAAGAAGGGCGTGCCGATAAAGTAACGGGTGGCAGGGTCAACCCGCTACGTGGAAAGAACGCATAACGTCAATCTAACGTCGTCCTAGAGCTCTTTGTCTGGGGGATAAAACAGTGTTAAAGCCTGCTGCTAAAAGGAAAATAATTTGGCCAGTTTTGAAGGCTGACATTGTTCAGAGTCCTCATCATGCGAACTCTGGCTGAACGTTTCCCCAACCAACGCAAAGAAATACTGGACTCTGTCTTGAGCTTTCATTGCCGTTTCGAAAAAGCTATTTTCGCGACTCACTTTATTACTGACTAATCGGTAACTCGGCGCTTCGATTAATTGCGCAAGTGGCTTGTTGATCAGAGCGTCATATGCAGTGAAATGGCTGCCGGCGACCGTAGTAATATTGGCGTGCATATCTTTAGTGAAGTGTACTTTGCTGTCCTCGATAGCGACAACCGATGTTGAGACGAAAAACGTTAGCAAGGATGCTAAAGCTAACGAAATTGCATTTTGTGTCCTTTTCATACTTCCCCCTCGTTTGGAAGTCCTGTCATTGATAACACCACTTACGTTAGCAGTATGACAGTTCTTGAGACTATTTATTCCGGTACCGATTATTCAGCACGCTTTCCATTGTTACAATGCCGATTGAGGCACTTATGAAGCAATATGGGATAATTGATCAAATCGCTAACGCACCATCTTAAGATATTAAATAATGTTAGAGAATGCCAATCCGATCCGATGAAGCCTCACTTCAGTAGGATAAATGACACAAGCGCTTACAAATTTACGCTTGCGCGGATCTAGTCTTGAATATCCGACATATTTTATGGTTGTTTTATGAGCATTGCAAACCGGTAGCCTGATGATCGGATATGCCTGTTATTTTGTAGGAAATTTTTACATCCGAATTGTAGGTGCGGTTATTATGGTTCTGGTTTAATTCCTATCTACCTGTTTTTTCGTAGTAAATCCGAAATTTTTCGTAAATGGCGTGATCATTGCAGTGTTCAGTCTGCACTTCATTTGTCATGCGGAGGTTCTATTAAATGAAAATGCTAAAAGTAATAACCGTTCCTTTCTTAGCAGCACTTTTAAGTTTCAGTGGATTAGCTAATGCGGAATTAATCAAAGTCCTCGATTTTGAGGAATTAACCGATGCCCTGGGCGAGGGTAACTGGGATAGTCCATTAGAAGTTGAAACTTCAGTTGAAGGTTTAACCGTGGTTCTAGAGGTTGCTTCTGGATATCTTTATCTGGATAAAGGCGCAGGGCTGGGTAATTGCCAATCTGATAGTGGTTGTGCCAAGAACCCAGACGATAACTTTAATGTTGGTGAAATGTTCACGTTTACCTTTATGGCAGATGGTGCGGTGTTTACGCCAGAAGGAGCAACATTGCAAGCCGTAGCTCATGATTACGAGGGCTTTTTTGCCGGCAGTCTGGCGGATATGAGTGATGGTGGCGAATGGGCATTGGATGATAGCACTATCTATACTTATTCTGAGGGTGAGTCGTTTTCAATGACAGTGACCAATGGTGAGTTTTACATTGCGGCACTTTGGATTGACGATGGTGCATTACCCCCTCAAGGGATCCCTGAGCCTGCGAATTTAGCACTTATGGCTCTTGGTATCTTCGGCCTTGTGGCGTCTCGTCGCAAGTTCGCTAAGTAACACCGAATAAACCTGGTTAGCGTTATTATTTGATACGCTATCCAACGTTTTGAAAACCGGCTTAAATGCCGGTTTTTTTTGGTGATTTTTATCAGATAGAAACGGCTTTGATGTTACGTGGGTTTAAGACATGCATAAACGGATTTCTATGCCCAACCACTACTCAACAGTAAGCTTAAAATATTAAGAAAAATTGCAACGCAGAATAAGCTTATAGCGCTCTATGACTGTCGTAATATTTTACAACGGGAATGTTTTTTTTAGAGCTGAGGATAAGCTTTGTAACTATCTATATGAAACAAATAGAAAAAATAAACAATTCCCGTATTGGCCTGTAAATTGCTGCATTGACATTGGATTTCGTTCGACGTTTGGAGGTAAATTTAAATGAAAATCCTAACTGTGTTAAAAGCCACTGCATTAGCGGCAATATTATCAATTAGCGGTACAGCCAATGCTGAACTTGTTAAGCTAATCGATTTTACCGATATTGCGAATGAACTTGGGGATACTGTTATTCCTGACAACCCTGCCACGTTTGACTTAGGTGATTTTGCGCCAGGTCTTACCGTAACTATTACCGCAACGCCTGAAGAAAACTATCACTACCTGGACGAAGGTGCTGGTCTTGGTATTTGTGATTCCTTAGATGGATGTGTCGCAGACCCAAGTGATAACGCCAACGTTGGTGAAGGTTTCATCTTCGAATTTGCATTAGACGGTGTGGCTTTCTTTGCTGAAGATTTCTCGATTCTGGTTGTTGGCCATGATTATGAAGGCGGCATTATGGAAGGCACTGTGGTATCAACAAGCGATGGTGGTGAGTTTATGCCAACCAATGACGCGCCTGTTTATACCTGGACAGAATCAAGCGATTCGTTCTCTTTGGTGGTTACCGCGGGTGAGATTTACCTATCTTCTATCTGGTTTGATGATGGTAGCTTACCGCCACAGGGCATTCCTGAGCCGACCAATATTTTATTAATGTCGTTGGCATTGATAGGGTTAGTCGCATCGCGTAAAAAGTTGTCTAAGTAGTCGTTAAAAGGAATACCATTTTGGGCCGTTGTCGAAGACCTTCGACGAAGATATTCCTCAAAAGAGAAAGAAAGCACCTTGTTGGATTGGTATTGTTTTTAACTATTCATAATAAAAAGCGAAGTCATTGACTTCGCTTTTTTAATTCGGGTATATCAATATGTTGAATTTATCTGTTCTATTTTTCGATATGAGCGATGAATGAGTTAGATTACCGGACGTTGTCTTTGGCTCATAATCAGTTTCTTGGTGTATTTGTCCTTGGGTGCCTTGAGTACCTGGTCGGTACTACCCGTTTCAACCACTTCACCGTCCCGAAGCACAATTAATTGATCGCTGAAATGCTCAACGATATCCAGATCGTGTGAAATCAACAAATAGGCCAGTCCCATTTTTTCCTGTAAATCCAACAACAGGTTAATCATTTGCGCTCGTAAAGACAGATCCAGAGCGGCTAGCGCTTCGTCTAAGATAACCAGTTGTGGCTTTAAAATGATGGCTCTTGCCAGAGAAATACGTTGCTTTTGGCCGCCAGAAAACATGTGTGGATAAAAATGCATATGATCGGCCAGCATTCCGACATCTTGCAGGGTTTTGCGAACCATTAACGTACGCTCACTTGCATCAAGCCGGGTATTAAGCAGCAACGGCTCTTCTAATTGCTGTTTAATCGTTAAACTCGGGTTTAAGGTATTTCCCGCATCCTGAAAAATCATCCGCACGTGCTGGCATCGTTGTTTGAAGTTACCTGTTTGCAGATGTTGTCCATTTAATGTGATTTCACCGGTTGTAGGGCGCGCCGCGCCAACCAGAAGTTTGGCAAGCACCGACTTTCCTGAACCAATACCGCCGACGACGGCCAGTGTTTGTTTTGCCTCGAGTTTAAAGGAGAGCGGTTTTAATACCGTTTTATACTCTTTTTTCCACCAATGATTAGTGACTTTATAGCGTTTGCTAAGATCTTTGACTTCAATCAAACTGGCCATTAGTAGTCATCCTTATGAGAAAAATGGCAGCTTACCTGATGTCCATGATAGGAGCGAATATGAGGGGCAGTAACACATTTTTTACGGGCATTCGGGCATCTCGGACCAAGCCGACAACCAATGGGCAGATGTTGCAATACTGGAATTGAACCGGGTAATGTCTCAAGGTGTGCCTTTTTCTGCCATTGTTTTTGGGGTTTAGGCGTGCTTGCTATCAGCGCTTTAGTATAAGGATGGAAGGGGGTTTTAAAAATTTGCGCGGTAGTTCCTGCTTCCACAAATTGTCCTGAGTACATCACCGTCAGGTTTTCGGTCCAATGACTGATTTTGTCCAATTCGTGGCTGATCAAAAGCACCGACATGTTTTTTAACTGGTTTAAACTGGCAAGCAGACGAAAAATCTGGGCCTGATTTGCCGGTTCCATGGACGCTGTGGGTTCATCGGCAATTAACAATTTCGGACGTCTTGCCAATGCCATCGCGATCATCACCCGTTGACATAATGTGGTTGTTAACTGGTGCGGGTATGAATTAGCGATTAACGTATGTTTTTTAATGCCCACCTTATGCAGTAATTTGATCGCGGCTTCACGGCGTTGTTGTGCTTTTTGCCAGAAATAGCCAGACAATTGTTCGCTGTCGATTGCTTCTTCAATTTGTTCGCCAATGGTATTGGTCGGATCAAGACAGCTCATCGGCTCCTGAAATATAATGGCTACGTCACGGGTAATGATTTTTTTTCGCTCTTCTTCGGTTAAACGCAGTAAATCGATCCCTTGCCAGTGAAATCGATCCGCTTCAACTTTCCATTTTTCATCAAGCACCCCCATAATGGCCTTTGCTAACAAAGACTTGCCGCTGCCTGATTCACCAACCAGGCCTCTAAATTCCCCCTCCCGGATGGATAGGCTCACTCGGTCAACCGCCAGAATAGGTTCGGCCGTTGATTGCAGTGTGATGCTGAGATTTTTTATGTCGAGAAGATTCATTAGTTCTCTTTTTGCAATTTAAGCGAGTGGCGAAATCCTTCGCCAACCAGGTTGGTTACAATAACGGCGATTAATATCGCCAGTCCGGGCAGATACGTTGTCCAGGGGGCGATATAAAATAAATCGAGACTATTGGCCAGCATCGATCCCCATTCAGGCAATGCCACTGGTGCACCAAGTCCTAAAAAGCCCAATGCTGCGATATCCAGTATCGCCGCCGATTGAGCCAGTGTCGCCTGGATGATGATTTTGTCAATAATATTTGGATAAATCGATGTCACTAATACTCGCAATTCTGATGCGCCATCGAGAATTGGGATCAACACATAGCCTTTTTTCTGCTCTTCTTTTATCGCATTGCGGGTAATATGAATAAATTGTGGGATAAGTACTAAGCCTATGGCCCAAAGCACATTGGTTAACCCTGGCCCCAAAATCGCGACAATAATGATCGCCAGCAACAAAGATGGCATGGACAAAACTACATCGAGAAAGTGTGTTAATAAACTTGCTTTTAGCCCTCGGGTCAGCGCTGAAATCGAACCAATTACGACACCAATCACTAATGCCAGGATAACCACGATGATGCTTAATCCAAACGTTAGTGATGTACCTTGAATCAATCGCGATAACATATCTCGGCCTAAATCATCGGTACCAAGCAGGTAACTGATATCACCGTCTACGTGCCACGCGGGAGGCATCAGTAGCACTTCGAGGTTATTTTCCATGGCCGAGTGTGGGGATAAAAAGGACCCAAAAATGGCTAACAATACCAACAGTGAATAAAATCCCAGTGCCCAAATGGCCACGGGTGTGGTCTTAAAGGTCAGCCACAGTTGTTTGATTGGCGAAGGAAACTCTTCTTCGATATAAATTTTATCACGTGCCATGACGAGCATACCTTTCAACAGGGTTAAGGGCGGCGTAAATAAAGTCAGCAAGAATATTGATTAGGAAGGTAAAACTGGCCAACGCGATCAGGCCTCCCTGAATCGCCGTATAGTCACGCTGAAATATACTATCAATTAACCAGCTGCCAGCACCTTGCCAATCGAAAATCACCTCGGCAATCATGGCTAATGTCATCAGGTTCGCAAATTGTAATCCCATATCGCGAATGATGCGCACCAAGGCATTACGGATGCCATGATAATAAATAATTTTAGTATTCGATAAACCCTTTGCTCTGGCCGCTTTAATGTAGTTGGATTCAAGCACTTCGAGCATGGAAGTGCGGGCCAGACGAATAAAAATAGTCATGGGGGCTACCGCCACCGCAATTGCCGGTAATACCAAGTGCTTCAACGCGTCCTGAAACGCCTGCCAGCGATAGGGAGAGTCACTGATTAAAATATCAATTAATTTAAAGCCCGTAACCTGTTCAATTTCGAACAGTAAGTTCAGTTGGCCCGAGGAAGGAAACCACGGCAGAGTAATTGAAAATAACAGGATCAGAATTAATGCCAGCCAAAAAACCGGTAATGAATATCCAACCATGGCGATCACCAGGATGGTTTTATCCGCTGTTTTGTTATGAAAAATGGCGGCGATAAAACCTAAGGGTATGCCAAACAGCATTGCCAGTATTAAAGCAGCAAGGCTTAACTCTATAGTGGCTGGTAAGTAGGTGACCAGTTCTTCGCTGATAGGTTTTTGCGTGGACATGGACACACCCAGATTTCCGCTGAACAATTCCCTCAAATACGCGACGTACTGGAAAAACAGAGACTGATCCATGCGATAGATGTCTTGATAATTGGCAAGTTGAGACTCACTGGCATTAACCAGACCTGTCATGTTTACGATTGCAGAACCCGGAAAAAAGTAATTCAGGCTAAATGCAACCAGGGTTAACATTAACAAGGTAAAAAACAACAGATTCAGGCGGCGCAATGCAAAATTTAGCATAATTAATTTTCGCCTCCTGTTTGCTTACGGGTGTCGGCGAAGCTAATGCCACCAAAAGGCGTTAAAATATTGCCTTGTACGGTGTCGATTTTTGCCTGTGCTCTTTTCGCATGAGCGATTGGCAGCAAAGGCAACTCCTCGGTTAACAACGCCTGAGCCTGTAGGTAATATTCCCGGCGCTTATTAGTGTCACGGGTCAATAACGCTTTGGCCAGTAACTCGTCAAAAGCCTGATTGCACCAAAAACTGCGATTACTGCCAGAGCGTGCACTAGAGCAACTCAATAGTGGAGAAAAGAAGTTATCGGGGTCGGGGTGATCTGCGGCCCAGCCAATCAGTACCGACTGGTGTTCCGAATTGGCAAGCTTGCGCAAGAATGTACTCCATTCATAGGTGATGATATTGACATTTATACCAACTTTGGAAAGATCTGAGCGGATCAGCTTCGCCATTTTCATCGCATTAGGGTTGTAGGCCCGTTGTACCGGCATTGCCCACAAATCAAGCGTAAACCCCTGGCTTAGACCTGCATTCTCTAGCAATATTTTGGCCTGCTCCGGCGCATAGGGGAGGAGTTCACTGGGTTTTTCATAGGCCCAGGAAGCACTTGGTAACAGCGAGTGGGCGATTTCAGCCTGATCGAAGTAGACGGCACTAATAATCGCCTGTTTGTTTATTGCCAGGGAAACGGCTTTTCTGACGACAGGGTTATCAAACGGAGGTTTAGACGTGTTAAATGCCATAAACGCCACGTTAAACGAGGTGACTTCTTCGACGCGCAGATTTTCGCGGCTACGAATTTCCTGAGGCGCTATGGGATAAGAAATAACATCACATTCATTGGTCAACAACTTGGTTAATCGACCGGTATTATTTGGGGTAATGTTAAAAATCAGCTTTTCAATGGCCACATCATGGGCCCAGTAATTTTCATTGCGCTGGAATCGGATAAAAGCGTTACTGCGATATCTATTGAACTTAAATGGACCGGTGCCGATGGGTAACGAATCGAGCATGGGGAGTAAGCTGCGGTCGTCTTTGGACAATAGCTGGTCGGCATACTCTTTTGAAAGAATGACGGCAAATGGTGCGCCTACATTCGATAGGAATGAGGCATCGGGTTGGGTTAGTTTAAAGCGAACCGTGTATTCGTCGATCTTTTCGATATCGGCAACCAGTTTCGCAAAGTTAATGCTTTGAAAAAATGGAAAGTTGCCCCTGACCGAACGATAAAACGGGTTGCTCTGATCGAGGATCCGTTGAAAACTAAAGATAACGTCATCGGCATTCAGGTTTCTTGTCGGGGTGAAATATCGGGTCTGATGAAACTGCACGTCCTTGCGTAAATAAAAAGTGATCATGGTACCGTCATTGGTGACATGCCAGGATCTTGCCAAAGATGGCTGAAGTTGATAGTTATCGCGATTAAAATCAATTAAGCGATTATATAATTGCCGTGTCGTGGCATCGATGGTTGTGCCCGAGGTAACCAACTGCGGATTAAACGAGGTTGGCGACCCCTCTGAACAGTACACCAGACCATCGGCAAAGATCGAGTCTTCGGTATCAGCCGGCTCGCAGCCACTGAGCAAGATCAACATGAAGGTGATCATGCTGTGCCATATGACTCTCATTGCTTTATGACTATTCACCGTCGCTACTGTCCAACAAATTGTATTTTTTCAGATAACCACGTAGTTGATGGTAGGTCAATTCCAACGCCTGAGCCGTTTTTTTCTGATTAAACTGATTGGCTGCCAAAGCATCTTTAATCAGGTTAATTTCAAAATCCTGAGACAGACTTTTTAATGAGACCGGATATTGGGTCGTTTCAACCTTTAATGCGTTAGTATTTGCTTCGTTAACCGCTTTTTCAGATTTACCGTGTTCCACCGTTGTTACGGTGTCGGTTACACTGACTTGCCGATCCGCGGTTTTAATCCGAGTGGAGGGACGATAGGGAGACTCGAATGGATTGATAACCAGATCGTTTACCGGAATATGTGGGTTATTGTGACGATAGACACTGCGCTCTACGACATTCTTTAATTCACGGATATTACCCGGCCAATCATAATCAAGTAATGCCCGTTTCACTTTCTCATTAAAACCGGAAAATAACTCAAACTCTAATTCCCGAGCCATATTAATGGCGAAGTGCTCGGCGAGAATCAGGATATCTTCCTGGCGCTCTCGAAGCGGCGGTAGGGTAATGACGTCGAAGGCCAGGCGATCTAATAAATCAGCGCGAAATTCGCCTTTATCAGCTAGCGTTGGCAGATCTTCATTGGTTGCTGCGATAAGGCGAACGTCGGTTTTAATGGTTCTCGACCCACCGACACGCTCAAATTCACCATATTCGACCACACGCAGCAGCTTTTCCTGGATCAATCCCGAGGTGTTGGCCAATTCATCAAGAAACATGGTGCCACCATCGGCTTTTTCAAACCGTCCTTCATGGCGTTTACTCGCGCCGGTAAATGCACCACTTTCGTAACCAAATAACTCACTTTCTAACAGGTTTTCATTGAGCGCCGCGCAATTAAGCTTGAGGTAGCTTTGATCCCACCGTTTTGACAGATAGTGTAAACGAGCTGCGACCAGCTCTTTACCTGTACCTCGCTCGCCAATCAACAGAACCGGCTTCGATAATGGTGCTACCTGAGATATATGCTCGAGTACTTCAAGGAAACTGTTGGATTGACCAATCAGGTTATCCTGTTGTTTAAAGCGACTCATAATCGTCCTAATTATTAGTTTATTTCACTAACAAATAGTGTATTTTATTAATGTGCATCAGAGAAGTTTTTTTTGGTTTTTATTTAATCTTATTAAAAACATGGGTTTGCGCTAATTTTCAAAGTTGGCATCAATAATGAATAGTATTAACCAGTCATTCGTCATTTGTGCTATCAAATACGAACACGAAACAACTAGATAAATAAAATGAGGTAATCATTATGGGTGTTTTTTCAAGATTTACAGATATTATTAATTCCAATATCAACAGCCTGCTCGATAAAGCAGAAGATCCAGAAAAAATGGTGCGCTTAATCATTCAGGAAATGGAAGATACCCTGGTCGAAGTTCGCTCCTCATCAGCGAAAACCTTAGCTGATAAAAAAGAGCTTACTCGTCAACTTGGGAAAATGGAAGCCGATGCGCAGCAGTGGCAGCAAAAAGCCGAACTGGCTCTGAGCAAAGGTCGTGAAGATTTGGCCAGAGCTGCATTGATTGAGCGTAAAAAATGTGAAGAAGCCGCCGCCTCTTTAGGCGATGAGTTAGGTCATTTTGACGAGCACATTGTTAAGCTGCAGGGGGAAATCTCCCAGCTTCAGGAAAAACTTGCGGATGCGAAAGCGCGTCAAAAAGCGATTGTAATGCGCGGTAATACCGCATCGTCACGCTTGAAAGTGAAAAGCAAACTGGATTCAGGCAAGGTGGACGACGCGTTATCACGATTTGATCGCTACGAGCGCAAAATTGATGATTTAGAAGCTCAGGTGGAGTCTTATGATTTAGGCTCAAAATCGTTAGCCGATGAAATTGCAGATTTGGAACAAGACGATAGTGTCGATAATGAATTAGAAGCACTTAAAGCTAAACTAAGTCCTAAAAAGAAGCCAGCGGCGAAAAAAACCACCACCACTAAGAAATAATCGGGTTTAAAAAGGAGAATTATCGTGGAAGAGTTACTAATGGTACCCGTCATCTTGTTTATGGCAATTGTCGCGCCTATCTGGTTGGTACTACACTATCGCTCGAAGCGGCAAATTAGCCAGGGTTTGACCGAAGACGAATATCAACAGTTAACTGAACTCTCTGATTTAGCGGATAAAATGGCGGCGAGAATTAAAACCCTGGAAGCGATTTTAGATGCAGAAACTCCCGAGTGGAGGGATAAATTATGAGTAAGGGCAGAGGCGAATTATTTCGCGATCCGCAAAAAGGCAAGCTCGCAGGCGTCTGCGCTGGTATCGCCGATTATTTTGGCTGGGAAACCTGGTTAGTGCGGATTTTAGTGGTCTCTGGCGTGTTATTGGGCATGGGGTGGTTTGTGATTCTATATATCGCTGGCTGGTTTATTCTGGATAAAAAGCCAAACCGCAAATCTGCCAATGAAATTCACCAGAACTTTAAGCAACAGATCGAAGAGGATGAGATTGTAAATGAACATATCAAAGTGAAATCTCGCATCTGGCAATCTGGTGAACCCCCTAAGCAGGCGTTTCATGATATTCGTACCAAGTTTCATACACTGGAAACACAACTGCAAAGCATGGAGCGCTATGTTACCTCTGCAGAGTTTACCGTCTCTCGAGAGATCAACAAGTTATAACACTAAAGCCAGGTAAAGCTCCTGGCTTTATTTTTGTGGTTCATACAGACCTTGCGTTTATTCACTAAGCTTTTATTCACTAGGCTTTTCACCTACATTAACCAGATAAAACGACAACTTACTACCCAATAGATATGGCAATCATTAATCGTAAAAAGATTTCTTCATGGAAGCAAAGGATGCAAGCGGGTGCTGGCGACTTATTAAACCGTAGCCTCGATCAGCATGTAAATCTGGCTGTTACCGGTTTGAGTCAAAGTGGCAAAACGGCATTTATCACCTCATTGGTCAATCAACTGATTAACGAGGGTCACGGTAAACCATTAAGCTTCTTTAACGCGGTTCATGAAGGTCGTTTTATCGCGGCAAAGCGAGTACCACAACCTAATTTGCAAATCAGCCGCTTTGATTACGATGCCGGAATGCAGAATCTTGGGCAACAGGAACCACAATGGCCGGAGCCGACCCGCAGTATTTCGCAAATAAGACTGGCAATTCGTTACACCCCTCAGGATTCCTTACTCAAATATGCCTCGCAAATGTCGACCTTGTATTTGGATATCACCGATTATCCCGGGGAGTGGTTACTTGATTTGCCAATGCTGAATCAAAGTTACCAGCAATGGTCTGAATATATGACCGAATTGCTGACCTCGGAGCCGCGATTTGAACTGGCACAAGAGTTTTTACAAACCCTTGACCAGCTCGACCCAATGGCGTCAATTAGCGAGGCCAAACTGGCGGAACTTGCGGAACAATACACCCAACTTTTACTTAACTTTCGCCATCAGTTGGGCTTGTCTGTTATCCAGCCCGGGCGATTCATTTTGCCGGGCGAGCATCAAGGCGCCCCCATTTTACAATTTGTCCCATTTCCTTTTTTTCAGCGCTTATCCGCACAAGATTATGCAAATGCTGATGAGCAAAGTTTGATTGCCATGTGCCAGGCGCGTTATGAAGAATATCGGGACGTTATTGTTCGCAACTTTTATAAGCAACATTTTGTCAATTTTGATCGACAAATTATCCTCGCTGATTGTTTGACGCCACTGACCAATGGTCCTGCGGCGTTTAATGATTTGCAGCAAGCAGTTGCTCTGATCATGGAAAGCTTTTCCTATGGCAAATCGAATATTCTAAGACGCTTGTTTTCACCAAAAATTGACCGGATTCTTTTTGCGGCCACTAAGGCCGATCATGTTACCAGCGACCAACATCAAAATATGACCACCTTGCTTGAACAAGTGATCATTAAAGCGAAAAAATTATTGAGTTTCGATGGCATTACAATGAAAACCCTATCGATAGCGTCCATTAAGTGTACTGAGCAAGGCAAAAGTGAATATCAAGGCAAAAAGTTGTCGGTGTTAAAAGGTAAGCGACTTGATAATAATCAAATGATCACCTTATTCCCGGGCTCGGTGCCAGCGAAATTGCCTCAGCCGAGTTTCTTTAAGCAAAATAATTTTGATTACATACAATTTAAGCCAATGACTGCGGCAGACGAACACCAGGCGCTAGAGCATATTCGTCTTGACCAGGTATTGCAGTTTTTACTGGGAGATAAACTCAAGTGAGTAAATCCGATAACGGCCAAGAACAAGACTTTCAGCAACAAATCCTGTTCTCACAGTCTGCGAGCGACATCGATGATGGATCAAAGCCTGATACGCCTGTTGTGCTGCCAGAAGAAGCGTGGCAAGCGGTAGATGAAATCTTTGAAGATCGTGATGAACCCTTGCCAGTTAAGAAGGCGAGTTGGTTATGGCGCATTGCGGGGTTAAGTTTTACCGGTATTGTTATTTATGAGCTCGTCGACTTTTTTATCGCCGGTTTCTCGTCATCGCCTCTGATCACCGCGGTTTATGCAGTACTTGCCGGTTCGGTTGGAACCATTGCGCTGTTAACCTTATTCAAAGAATTACGAGGACTTCGCCAGTATCGGCGACAGCAGCAAAGACAGCAAAAGGCGGGCGATTATCTTGAATGTCACGGCCATGGTGACAGCCGTCAATTTTGCCAACAGCTCACCGATAAGTTGCCCATGGATAGTGTCGAAGTCCTGCATCAGTCATTTACCGATAGCCTCAGCGAACACTTAAGTGATGATGAAGTGATCACCCTATATTCACGTCAGGTGCTATCCGAAGTCGATAAACAGGCAATGGAGCAGGTGTCAAAATTTTCCAGCGAAGCGGTTGTGCTGGTTGCCATTAGTCCGATTGCGATTGTCGATATGATGTTGTTATTGTGGCGTAATCTTCGCATGCTCGACAAAGTTGCTGGCCTTTACGGCATACGGTTAGGTTACTGGAGTCGTATCCGCCTGATCAAGCAGGTTTTTGTTAATATGGTGTATGCTGGCGCCAGTGAAATCATCGCTGATGTTGGTATTGATTTATTAGGCGTTGAAACGCTCGGTAAATTATCAACCCGTCTTGCCCAAGGGTTAGGTGCCGGGATGTTAACTGCCAAGCTAGGGATCCGCACCATTAAATTATGCCGCCCGATCCCTTTTACAGAAAACCCTCCAGGGATCAAACAGGTACGCAGACAAGTTGCCGCCCAGGTTAAACAGTTGCTGGTTAAAGAAAAGACTAGTTAATACTGTGTTATGAACGTCAAAGGGCAAGATAGCCTTGGCTAATGTCTTGGCTAATGCATTGAGTGGCCTTTGACCCTATCTGACAGCATTTTTGGCGTCAGTTCTGTTCTGACTTCTTCATGTACGTTGCGCGTCCGTTTTTAAACCTGAGACCGTACGCGTCGGCTATGTACCTAATTCCTTACACCCGGTAAAAATCATCAAACCAGATCTGTTTCTCTTCTGATCGGACATTTCTTACTATTAATTGGTATATCACATAAAGTCGTAAATTCTCGCAGTCTGACTCAAACAGATAGTTTGAGCAGGCAATAATAACAAATCGAAAATATGCTTGGATTTGCCAATAACCTGAAAAATCAGGACAACAAGATAGGAATAGAAGTAGATGGCTAACAGCACAACCTATGTGTCAAAAGCAGCCGATGATAATGGTAATATTTGCTGGACGGATCAAGAAAATAAAATTTGGCAAAAGCTTTATGCACGCCAGATTGAGGGTATTCAGGACAAAGCGTGTCAGGAATATCTAACCGGTTTGCAATTGTTAAATTTACCAACGGATCGTGTACCGCAATTACAAGACGTTAGTGCGGTACTCAAGCAAAAAACTGGCTGGCAATGCGCAAAGGTTCCGGCCTTAATTGGCTTTGGCGAATTTTTTAAATTACTTTCGGAAAAAAAATTTCCGGTGGCAACGTTTATCCGTGACGAAGATGAATTTGATTACTTACAAGAACCGGATATCTTTCATGAAATTTTTGGCCACTGCCCGTTATTAACCAATCCGGCTTTTGCTAAATTCACTCAAACTTATGGTGAACTAGGCCTTAAGGCCAGCAAAGAAGATCGGGTATTTCTCGCTCGCCTATATTGGTTTACCGTGGAGTTTGGTTTAATGCAAACCGATGATGGTCTTAAAATATACGGTGGCGGTATTTTATCTTCGCCCGGAGAAACCCAATACGCGCTGCATGATGACAGACCTTTAAGAAAGCCGTTTGATGCTCTGGATGTTCTGCGCACCCCATATCGCATCGATATTATGCAACCGGTATATTTCCTGATCGATCATATTGACCAGTTAAACGACATTAGTCGGATTGATGTTATGGCGTTAATCAAACAAGCTAAAGCGCTAGGGTTACACGAACCATTATTTACCCCAAAAATTATTAAACAAGCGAGTTAAACAATGACCGAACAATTAAATACTCAGGCGTGCGAAGCCTGCCGTGCCGATGCGCCAAAAGTCAGTGAAGCGGAACTGGCCGAATTAGTTAAGCAAATTCCTGATTGGGTACCCGTTGTCCGTGATGGTGTCATGATGCTCGAACGTGAATTTACCTTTAAAAATTTTAAATTGGCATTAGCGTTTGCCAATCAAGTGGCAGAGCTTGCTGAAGCAGAATTTCATCACCCATCGATTTTATTAGAGTGGGGTAAGGTAACAATTACCTGGTGGACACACGCGATTGGTGGTTTGCACAAAAACGATTTTATTTGCGCGGCTAAAACCGACGAATTACTGTCTTAATCATTGTTACGACGACAATTTTAAGCAATCGAGAGAAAAAGCTCCCATGTGGGGCTTTTTTTTTGTAAAATTTAATTTACAGTTATTCATCATAGATATTCAGGAACCGTGCCGTGCGCATACAAATCACTTGTCAGGACCGGGTTGGTATTGCCCAGGAAGTATTGGCGATTCTGGTGGACCGGGAAATTAACTTAAAAGGCATTGATGCCATTACGGAGTCCGGAGAGATATATGTTCATATTCCGGACCTTGAGTTTTCTCAGTTACAGGATTTTATGCCACAATTGCGTTTGGTTGAAGGTGTTGTCGATGTAAAAACCACAACCCATATGCCATCTGAGCGAGAGCATAACCTGCTTGAAACCATTGTCAGAACCTTACCTGACCCACTCATTTCGATCGATACCCGCGCCAATGTTTATGGCTTAAACGAACTTGCGGAGCAAAAGTTAGGCCATCAGGAAACGGAGGTTATTGGGCAGCCAATTAGCCATTTTATTAAAGGTTTTAACTTTTCCAAATACCTGGACAGCGGTGAGATCCTACCTCATACCCGAAAACTTCGTCTGCACGATGAAGATTATGTCGCTGATATCCTGCCGATCTATGTGCCGGGGGAAGAGGGCAAAGAAGTGTTTACCGGGGCTTTGCTAATGTTGAAATCGGAAGCTCGTCTTGGTCAGCAAATTAGTGCATTTAAACATCCTAAAGGTAATGATTTTGTCGGGGTGCAAGCCAGCTCTTCGCAAATGCGTAAGGTTATTCGTGAAGCCCGGCGTATGGCAGGCTTAGATTCGGCGATTCTTATCCAAGGAGAAACCGGAACGGGCAAAGAACTTTTAGCCCGGTGTTGTCACAATGCCAGCGATCGCAGTGAAAATCCGTTCATGGTGTTAAATTGCGCGGCGTTACCTGATGATGCTGCCGAAACGGAATTGTTTGGTAAGTACAGTAACGACGGTCAGAGCAGGAAAGGCCTGTTTGATTTAGCCGATGGTGGTAGTGTTTTTCTGGATGAAGTGGCAGAAATGTCGCCAAAATTACAAACCAAGTTAATTCGTGTACTCCAGGATGGCAGCTTTAGGCGAATTGATGACGAAAATGAAATCAAAGTGAATGTACGCATAATATGTGCAACCAATAAAGATTTGCTTGAGTTGGTACAAAAAGGTGAATTTCGAGAAGACTTGTATTATCGCCTGAATGTACTGGGGGTTACTTTACCGGCGCTCAGGGATCGCCGCGCCGATATCATTCCGCTGGCGGAGACATTCTTAAATAAATCGGCAAAATTGAATCATCGCGGTGAAATGTTTATCGACGAAGAATGTCGCGATTTTCTCCAGCATTATCCTTGGCCTGGCAATGTGCGTCAGTTGGAGAATGTGATTCTTCGTGCTGCCTCCCTCGTAGAAGGTGACACGATTAGTATCGAACATCTGCAGCTACCAAATTTCACCAGAGAACATGGCTATCTGGAGCAGGAGTTTGATGGCACATTAGAAGATGCCGTAAAGGGGTTTGAGGCGGATTTACTCCGTAAGTTATACCCAGCTTACCCAAGTACCCGGCAGCTGGCGAAGAAACTAAGCCTTAGCCATACGGCAATCGCCAATAAATTACGCGAATATAATATAAATAAAAAAACCGTGAAGATTTAACTTAATAACGAGGCTAACGCCTCGTTATTGTTTTCGAGGAAGATTAGCATCGGAGAAGAACATGCACAGTTCGTCGCATGTTCGGTGACAGACTGACGTCGCTGGGAACTTGGCAAACGCTATGGTGCGATGACGCCTCGTTATTGTTTTCGAGGAAGATTAGCATCGGATAAGAACATGCGCAGTTCGTCGCATGTTCGGTGACAGACTGACGTCGCTGGGAACTTGGCAAACGCTATGGTGCGATGTCGCCTCGTTATTGTTTTCGAAGGAGATTAGCATCGGAGAAGAACATGCGCAGTTCGTCGCATGTTCGGTGACAGACTGACGTCGCTGGGAACTTGGCAAACGCTATGGTGCGATG
>NZ_JBHZSG010000008.1:35283-112537 GCF_043642205.1 Thalassotalea litorea
GTCGCATGTTCGGTGACAGACTGACGTCGCTGGGAACTTGGCAAACGCTATGGTGCGATGACGCCTCGTTATTGTTTGCGAAGGAGATTAGCATCGGATAAGAACATGCGCAGTTCGTCGCATGTTCGGTGCAAACTTGGCAATGCCTGAGTTTTTCAATTAATGTAAAGCTAAGTATACGAAAGTCTGTTTTTTTTCGTAAACAAATAAACACATTATTCGCAACTTCTCGCTTACTGTGGTTTTGGTCAACCCTGCTTTTTCACGTACACTTTGCCCCAACATCTACAATCATCATTAAGTTGATTAACGACGGCTTTGTCCCAATATTCAGGTTAATCAGTAATCCGTGGAAGAGATAACGAAATGAAATTTGCAACATTGAAAAACAATACCCGTGATGGACAGCTAGTTCTGGTTTCTCGTGATTTGAGCAAAGCCGTTACGGTTAGTGATGTCGCTAGCACAATGCAGGCGCTTATCGATAATTGGGTCGAACTGTCTGCTAAGTTGGAGTCTCGTTATGAGCAGTTAAATGCCGGACAGTTGACCGAGGCCATTGAGTTTGTAGAAGCGGACTGTGAATCTCCATTGCCCAGGGCTTACCAATGGGCCGACGGCAGTGCGTATGTTAATCATGTAGAGCTCGTGCGTAAGGCGCGCAATGCCGAAATGCCGGAAACCTTCTGGACAGATCCACTGATGTATCAGGGCGGTTCAGATTCTTTCATTGGCCCGCGTGATGACATTGAAATGGCATCTACCGAATGGGGCATTGATTTCGAATCTGAAATTGCCGTGATCACCGATGATGTGCCTATGGGCGTGAGTCCTGAAGATGCACAAAACCACATTAAGCTATTAATGTTAGTCAATGATGTGTCATTGCGTAATCTGATCCCGGGTGAGTTAGCCAAAGGGTTTGGCTTTTTTCAATCGAAACCTTCAAGTGCATTTTCTCCTGTGGCTGTTACCCCTGATGAGTTAGGACAAGCATGGGATGGCAAAAAACTTGCGTTACCTTTAGTGACACATTTAAATGATGAGCTTTTTGGCAGGCCGAATGCCGGGGTTGATATGACCTTTGATTTTCCGACCATTGTTGCCCATGCGGCGAAAACACGTCCACTAGGGGCTGGTTGTATCGTCGGTTCGGGTACCATTTCTAACTATGATCGCAGCGCCGGTTCAAGTTGCCTAGCAGAAAAACGTATGCTGGAAATCATTGCTGATGGCAAACCTTCAACTCCGTTTATGCAGTTTGGTGATACCGTTCGCATTGAAATGTTTGATGCTAATGGTGACACCATTTTTGGTACCATTGATCAAAAAGTCGTTGAATATAAGAAATAGTAGATAAAGTGTCTAGGTTACCTAAGTCATCCGCGGCGTTAAGTTGTCAAAGGTGACTAAGGGTGTCTAAGGGTGTAAAAAGGTGACTAGAGGTGTCAAAGCTGACTAAGGTTGCTAGAGAGCAATCGCAACACGCCGTTATGCTAATTTTATTTGGCACATTGCATCGTCGTCACGGTTTTTAATTCATTAATCAAACTGGGAATATTATGATCTCATTATACGGATATTGGCGTTCATCGGCGGCATACCGGGTGCGCATTGCTCTGAATATTAAACAGATTGAACATAAGCTTATTTCTGTTCATTTAGTTAAAGATGGCGGCCAGCAACACAGCGGTCATTATAAAGCATTGAACCCCAATGAGTTGGTGCCCACACTCGTGGACGGTGAATTCAAGCTGAATCAGTCTATGGCTATCCTGGATTATCTCGAGCAAAAATTTCCCCATCCATCGTTATACCCGCAAGATATGCAAGCGCGTAGTCAGGTGCAGGCACTTGCCAACGATATTGCCTGCGATGTTCATCCGTTGAATAATTTGCGGGTTTTAAATTATCTGAGTGATAATTTAGACGCGACAGCCGAGCAAAAGCAACGGTGGTACAAGCACTGGATAGAGCTTGGCTTTCAGGCATTTGAGCAGCGTTTGCAGCATGTATCAGGAACTTATTGCTATGGTGATACGGTAACCATGGCGGATCTTTGTTTAATTCCTCAGGTTTACAATGCCAGGCGGTTTAATATTGATCTCAGCCCATTTCCACAAATTGTCAGAATTGATGGTAATTGTCAGAAATTAACGGCATTTGCATCGGCACTGCCTGAAAACCAGACTGACGCGACGGTTTAGATCTAACCCGCCTCTTACAAACCGAAATTAGTCGTTAAACTATTGATTTTACAGCTTTGTGATAAATTCATTTTTCTTTTTTTACTCCGTTAACTAAGCTAATAAAATAGCGTAGTATGCTTTTAATAGCCTTAATTTTATTGGCCTAAATTTTGGTGGTCGGAATTTTATTGGTTCCTTTTGGGGTCGATAGGTAGGAAAAATGAACACAGAACAAAAACAATCTTCGTCATCTCAACAGTCTGCACCACTGAGTATCATCGTTTTCATTATCGCTCTGGTGATATTAGGGGCCGGTTATTACATGGTATTTATCGATAACCCGACAACTAGGCCACAGCCGGAAATTGTTGATCTTAAAGATGAAAAGTTGCAACCTGAGCCAGAAATTTCTGAGCCGGACGATATTGAGGTTAAGCCTGAAGCGCCAGTTCAGGTACCAGAGCAACCCGTAACAGAGCCTGAACCCGCTGCTGAGGTTTTATTGCCAGAACTGGATAATAGTGATGAACTAACGGTATCTTTAATTCGCGATTCTACTACCACACCGCAACTGCTCGATGTTTTGGTGCCGAGTGACATCATCCGTCGCGCTGTGGTTTTCGCCGACAACTTTGCCCGTGGCGATCTAGCCGTTAGAGATGCGCCAGTTTACCCGCCAGAGGGTAAGTTTGAGGCTTCACAAATCAACGACCAGGAGTACGTGATTAGCCCCGAGAATTACGCTCGTTATATTAACTACATTGATTTACTTGCCAGCTTTGAACCTGAACAATTAGTCGCGATTTATCAACAATTATCGCCGTTATTTGAAGAAGCATTTCAGGAATTAGGCTTTCCTGAACGCACCTTTGATGATGTTGCTAAGGACGTGTTTTCCCGCATTTTAGCCATCGAACACCCTGAGGACAGCCCGGTGTTAACTCAACCCGATATGATATATAAATACCAGAGTGATGAATTGGAAAGCTTGTCTGATGCCGATAAGTTACTATTGCGCATCGGTAAAGAAAACTTACTGCAATTACAGTCTGTCGTGCACCAATTGCAATTGAAACTGGACTAAGTAAACAAATATAACGATGGGTGTTTAGCAACAGTGAAGGAGAAATGGATTTATGAGTACGTCCTTTCCGGTTATTCCTGACAATGTGCCACAAACCAAGGGTGGTTTTACCCAATGGTTGGGAAAAAAAGCGTTAGCGGTTTGTGGTTGGCAACTATCTGGGACCTTCCCCAATGAACCTAAACTCTTGCTCATTGTTGCGCCCCATACATCTAATTGGGATTTTTTTGTTGGACTTGCGGCGAAATGGGCATTAAACCTAAGGGTCAGCTTTCTTGGCAAAGATGCCGTTTTTAAGGGACCTATTGGTTGGTGGATGCGAAAAATTGGCGGAATCGCCATTGATCGAAGTGCGCCACATGGGGTCGTAGGGCAAATGGTTGAGGAGTTTAACAGCAGAGACGAACTACTTTTAGTGATTGCTCCTGAAGGAACACGAAAGAAAGTACCTGAGTGGAAAAAGGGGTTTATGTTTATTGCCCGGGATGCGCAAATACCGGTTCTACCAGTGGAATTTGACTTTAAGCATAAGCGCATTGTGTTCTATCCAACCTGTCATATTGACTCAGACGTTGAGTCTCAGTTGCAAACAATCAAAGCACTGTTTAGCGCCGAAAAAGCAAAACGTCCCCATTGTTTTTAATCCCTGAACGAGGTTGAATAAAGCAAATAGAGGCCGCCAGATTTCTAATGTATCGGCATCTCAGTTTCCGCACCGGCAAAACAGCGAAGCACAAAATTGTTATTCGTTGGCAACCGGTAGGCTTTTTTGAATTTTTTCCCGTTCAGGGCTTGCATGGCAGGTTCTGATTGCGCATAATGCGCCTCGCTGTAATTCTTTGGCAAACATTGATTACCGCCTCTGAGGTGCCTCTCTCGGTCCTCCCGCAATGATACTCTGTGAACTCGGCCAGGTCCGGAAGGAAGCAACCGCAGCAGACGACTCATGTGCCGGGATGCGGCTGAGGGAGGGGCCACCAATCTCCTGATTGACTTACCCCGTACATATTTAACACCCCAAACCCATTATCACTTTACCAAGTTAGCGCTTTTCCTGTCTTTCTATATCACTTTCCAGGCGAGCGATCGCTTGTCTACAGCGGCCTAATCGTTGATGCAGGGTTAACACGGTCTGCTGAAGCCCTGCATCTTGTTTGCTCGCTCGGTTAAGCTTATCCTGCTCATCGAACAACATTTGTTCGAGGCGTTTTTCAAAACCTTGGTATTCGGCTAGTTTTTGATAAAGTTGTTGAGTCGGCTGGATAAGCGTCTGCGCAACTTTTTTTACTTGCTTGGTTGATAAACGTTTGCGTCGTTGTAAACGGTATTCAGAATCTTGATGGCGGCTCTCATTGGCTTTAATTGCGGTGATCAGCGAGGATATCTGATGTTGTAATTGTTCAAGCAGGCTAAAGCCCAATTCCTGTTGTTTGTTATCTAACAGGGTCTGCAGCTGGTCAAGCTTCCTTCGAATACCTGGCAGGTAATCGCTGTAGTTGTCGAAGGAGCGATTAAACAAACGATCGTCAAATAACGCCTGGCGTTGCAAATAGTAATGGGACTTTCGATTTTTATTTCTCTCGTCAGCCACTTTTGCGTCGTCAACCAGGCGCTCAAGTAATTGATGAAGTCGCTGTATTTCTACTCGCATGAATTTTCCTGCTGTCTAAAACCAGGCATCAATTGCCAGTTTTATCGCCATAAGCATGACGACGAGAATAAATATTGGTCGGATAAAACGGTTGCCAAATTTGATCGCAGAATGAGCACCAAGCCATGAACCTAAAATCATAAATAGTCCCATCGACAAACCAAGAATAAAATTGACTTGTCCAAGGTAAATGAATGTCAGTAACGATGTAAAGTTACTGACAAAATTCATTGAGCGGGCAAGGCCAGAACTTAACAAAATATTCATTTTGTACAGGGCCAGTGATGACACAGTCCAAAATGTTCCGGTACCCGGACCGGCAACGCCATCATAAAAGCCCAGCACCGATCCCTGTATCCATTGCATCACTTTTAGTCGGGTAGTGACCTGCGGTAGCTGGTTAATTTTTTCCGTCGCGGATTTTACGGTCATGGTGTATATGGCGCAAACCAAAATTACCAAAGGTAAAACCTTTTCCAATGACTCCGCACTGATTTGATTCACGACGATTGTGCCAATTAACGCACCAATGGCTGTCGCAATTGCCGCTTGTACCCAAAATAATGGGTTGAATAAGCGTTTTTTGAAAAACGTCATCGACGCGGTGAATGAGGCAAAGCTCGCGGATAGCTTATTGGTACCAAGGACAATATGGGGCGGTAAGCCTGAGGTTAGCAGGGCGGGTACCGTTAGTAAGCCACCGCCGCCGGCGACGGCATCAATAAAGCCGGCAAGCAGGCCGACAACAGATAGCGTTACTATTAATGTTGGATCGGAAAAAAATTCCAATGGTCACCCGTAATCTTTATGCAAACTGGATATGAGCAGAACTAAAAGTGTCAGCGGCACCCTTAAAAATCGTTCTGAGGTTTTGGACCTGAGAATTGTATCAGGTCTGATTCATTGGCCCAAATGAATTATTGTTATGTTCAATAATCGTGCAAATTTGTACAGTTTGACAATTATTTTACGCTGAATAGGTAATTATGGATGAAATATATTAAACCGATGCATTTATTTACAGTTCCTTTCGATTATATTGGTTTTGTTTCAGTGTCTTACCTCTGTTTTTAGCGCGTTTTGCTCGAACTGTAAGGATTGGTTAACACCTATAAAGCCTAATAAAAATGTCGTTTTGGAGGTTTTTTATGCAGTTTTTATGTGGTCAAATGTATCTAACTAGCTTCAAATTGTAAAAAATCTTGTCTGTTTGTTATTTAACTAGTTGACCTGTTTGAGTTGATCGGTTTAATATCGAGACCGACAGATCAGGTCGTATGGCCTAATTATAAAAAATAATTACAGAGCAATATAGCTCTGAATTCTAACAAAACGAATCACGTTAAGTGGTCCAGGGAGTAAACATGTATAGCAATAATAAACTTGCTAAATCAGTTCGTCTTGCCCTTATGTTTGGTGCAAGCGCAACTGCGGCAATCTCTGCAAATGCTTTTGCAGCTGACGAAGTAGTTGAAGAAGAAGAAGTAGAACGCATTGAAGTTACAGGTTCACGCATCAAGCGTACAGACCTTGAAGGTGCTTCTCCAGTAACAGTTATGACTGCAGAAGATATCAAAATTGAAGGTAACTTCACGGTAGCTGATGCGCTTCGAAGCTCTTCATTTAACTCTTTCGGTTCTTTCTCTGAGCGTTCTGGTAGCTCTGCTCAATCTCAAGCGACAGTTAACCTTCGTGGTGCTGGCTCAAACCGTACTCTAGTTCTACTAGACGGTAAGCGTATGCCTGGTTCTCCAACGCTTGGTGGTCAATCAGCTAACCTAAACTCAATTCCTTTTGCTGCTGTAGAACGTATCGAAATCTTAACTGATGGTGCTTCTTCTACATACGGTTCTGACGCAATTGCTGGTGTTGTAAACATCATCCTTAAGAAAAACTATGAAGGTCTTGAGTTCAATGTTGGTGCAGGCCAACGTTCTGAAGATGAAGGCACTACGTCAAGTGAATTCTCAGTTCTAGGTGGTTACTCTACAGATAAAGGTAACATCACCTTTGCATTCGATCATCAGAAGCGTTTAGGTATTTCAGACGGTGCTCGTTCATATACTGCCGCTAAAATGACTGATTTTGATGGCGACGGTAATATTCAGGCGTACGCTGAAACTGACGGTTGGTCAATTTACGGTTCAACTGTAGCCGCTCCTGATTTCTCAAGCGCAATGGCATCAACTACATGTGATGACAAAGTGTCTGAGTTTGGTGAAGGTACGTTTAAAAAAGTAAGTGCAGATAGTGACTGGTCACCTGGCTCTACATACTGTATGTATGCTTACGCAAACGTTTCATATAACACGGCATCTATTGACCGTAACACATTATTCGTAGACGCAAACTATGAAATCGCTGATGGCGTTGAGTGGTTTGGTCGTGCAATGTTCGTTCAGAACTCTTCTTTCGGTCGTTATGCTCCACCAGCTGCACCATGGCGTAACATGGGTTATGAAAACCCAGAGAACCCTTATGGTATCTCAAATGACGAAGCTGGCTTCTATGACGCGAAACTAGACGGTACTGCGTTTGAAGGTAATGCTTGGTCTCCTATGTTCCAGGATAATAATGGCGATTACCAATATTACAATTACGATAGTGAAGGTAAGCCGATCGATAGTGATATTCAGAGAGTTGACGAAGATGGCGCTCCTGTATTTGACGAAGACGGTAACCCAGTATACGTTCCTGCAGTAGGAGCTTATGACCCAATGAATGCATACCAAAATACAACGGGTTACTACCGTTGGACTGGTATCGGTACTCGTGACGGTAATGTTGACGATTATAGTCAGGATTATTTGACTGGTTTCCGTGGTGAGCTTGATTGGGGTAATGCGACTTGGGAAGTTTACTACCACAAGAATATCGCTGATAACAAATCAGTGGGCGAGTATTACTTGTCTTACGGTGGCCTAGCGCACAATATCGCTAACGATATTGATCTTGCGTCTGAAGAAGGTGTTGCAAACATGAAAGCAACAACGCTTCAAAACTCGGCTTCATCATTTGACCAGTATAACTTCGGTATCGGTTTCGATTTATTTGAATTACCTGCCGGCGCAGTTGCTCACTTCTTTGGTGGTGAGTACATGGAGCAAACTTATGCTGATATCTATGACGGTCAATCTGAAACAGGTCTAATCGGTGGTTCTGCTGGTAACTCTGCAAAAGGTGAGCGTGATATCACAGCATTCTTCTACGAAGCAGCGATTCCGGTCACTGATTCAATCGAAGTTAACTTAGCTGCTCGTTACGATGATTACTCTGACTTTGGTGATAACATTGCACCTAAAGCTTCTGTTCGTTGGGAAATCCTTGACGGTCTAGTATTGCGTGCATCTTACTCTGAGTCTTTCCGTGCTCCTGGTCTAGATGAACTAAATGCTGCAACTACGTTCTCTGCAGAATCTGCAATCGACTATGCAGCTGGTGATACTGCCGCTAAGCAGTTTGATACTTATTACAAGTCAAACCCTGACCTAGGTGCAGAAACTTCTGAGTACACTAACATCGGTGTTGCTTGGGATATCACTGATGACATGGGTGTTAAGTTCGATTACTTTAACTTAGCAATCGACGATGTTATCTCAACTAAGACTGTTCAGTCTCTATTGACTGATGAAGCTCAAGGTGAGATCAAAGCTGTTGCCCCAGGTACAGATGTTTCTGACGAGACTTTCTACCTAATCCGTACGCTAGATGGTAAGCTTCTAGAAGCGGGTACTGGTTACTTTAACGGTGGTACATTGAACATTGAAGGTCTAGATGTGACTTTCAACGCTGGTTTCGAAACTGGTTTCGGTGACTTCCGCTTCAATACCATTAACTCTTTCATCTTCGACTACGGTGATGAGTACAACTATGCTGGTACTGAAGGTGCTCCAGACTTCAAGTCTGTAACCACGTTTGGTTGGGCTTTAGGTGACTTCTCTGCAGCTTGGACTATGAACTATACAGATTCTACATATGAGAACAGCTATGTAGATTCTGATACTCTAGACCTTGTTAAAGAAGGTGAGTTAGATTCGTGGTTAATCCACAACGTATCTTTCACTTATGATGCAGGTGACTTCGGTGCATTGACTCTTCAAGTTGTTAACTTAACAAACGAAGATCCTGTATTGAACTCTTTCGGTCAGTGGACAGACCAAAACCTATACAACAACTTTGGTCGTGATTACCGCGCCAACTATACTATCAAGTTCTAAAAACTGGACTTCCTAGTGTAAGTAATAAAAGGCCGCTTTAAGCGGCCTTTTTTATTATTATCGCTAGCATAAGGGTAAGTTCATTGTTATTTTAAGGGGCATTTTGTAAATAGAGTTGTGGAACGTTTTTATGAGTAATTATTGGACTCAATATTGGCAACAAGGTCACTTGACTTCTTTTGGTTTAGACATTGAAGCAAATTATCAGGGGCCGTTGCAGGAAATTTGGGACGAATTTTTCGCGTCGTTAACAGCAACAGATACGGTTGTCGATATAGGAACCGGAAACGGCGCACTACTTGACTTATGCGTCAATGGCAAGCCTCCGAGCGAAGTGCCTTTCCTGACAGGAATCGATTTGGCTTTAGTCTCATTACCCGCAACGTTAGCTGGTTACGAAAATAAGGTAACGATGATTGGAGGTGTTAGCGCAGAAAACATACCGGTTGAAGACGGCTCGATAACCGCAGTAACGTCTCAATTTGGACTTGAATATTGTCCTCCTGCAGAAACGATAAAAGAAGTTACCAGAGTGCTCGACCATAAAGGGAAATTCCAGTTTGTTTGTCATCACCCCGAATCAATCATCGTAAAGCCCAATATCGAAATTTTACAGATGTCACGAGCACTCAAATCGGATAAAGGACCACTGAGTGTTCTTAAACTGTTGTGCAAAGAGCTTATTCGACATGGCAAATCCAGTGTTAAGGCTGAGAAATTGAGGAAAAAATTGAATCTCAAAGTGGCTAAGCTTAGCGAAGATAACAAAGATGCATTTATCGCAACTAATTTTCCTATGTTTGCCAAGGCCGTGTTGGGGTGTCGGGATTTAAATATGATAAACACGTTCTTCAATAAATTTGAAAACGAATTGGCGGGCTCTATGGTTAGACTTAGTGACCTCGGTAGTGCTGCCGTCGATGCAAATAGCATGCAAAAATTGATGGCGCTATTCGCTAATAATGGCCTGTTAGTTAAAGAGTCTGAGGTATTTTTAGATGACAAACAGCAACTAATCGGTTGGAAAATTATTGGAGAGAAAGGCGGGCACTAGAACGGAGATGTAAAGACAGCGACTAAAGCTGTTTAATTATCTAGCACTAAGATTCAGTAAGCGGGTTATTCTTCAAGGTTATTTTTGATCTAACTTATCTGCTAAAGCTAAGGTATTGGTGATTTTCAATGCTACAGTAACTTTACCATTGGCTAAGAGTATTAACGGCGAATATACTTTCTTAACCCTCGTTACGTTTATAACAGGGCTCATCTCTTCAGTTTCGTTTTTTGTCTTTTTAATCTATCCATTGGTTAACCTTGCCAGAAGGTGCCCACAGAATGCTTAATCCTATGGCCAAACTTAGTTATGGCCTTTTAAAATAAGAAATTTAGTCTCAAGCGGCTATTTTTGTAGGCACGCTGTTAAAGCGATAAAAAGCTATATTTCGTTGCAACTGCTGAGTTTAATATCCTGTCTTGACACTGATTTCTGTACTGACTCATAAAATATTCAAACCAAATAGCCTGAATTTATCGAACTCTTTCAAATCCATCCGTAAATAATTTGCAAAAGAAACCAGGTCAATTTTGCCTGGATATTTATACCAATCACATTAAAGTATTGCTCACTCAGTGAGAATTTAAAGGCTTTTAGGCAAAGCTTTTATTGCAGAGGATGGTCGCTCCATTATCTCAAAATCTGTCAAAATCGGTAACGCAGGATAAATGGCTTTAAAACTCACCCGTAGGGAGTTTATCTTAAGGTCCATTTACGGCCCTATATTTCATTAATATAGAATGACTATATCAATAAAATCTATGTTGTAAGTGAACCTTTGCCCTAACTCTGAGTTGTGCACAAACTTAATGTGATTGGTATGACAATCATTTCACCCAATTTCCCATTGTTTTTTAATAAACGAGCAACTCTATGTGTAAAGTGCGGGCCGTCGGCTTTGTGCTTCTGTTTCCGTGGCTAAAGTGATCAGGGAATTTACTGTGCTCATGGCTGTGGCAAGGGTGGGAATGCGCGAATAATCAGTAGGTTATGGATATGAAATTTATTTTTAAGGTTGGTGGTCTGATAAATGTACGGACTAGTTTGTAAAAATGGTTCTCGAACCAATAATTTGGTATTTAGCCGAAGCTTTACTATGTTCTAGTTCGTAACACTCTGTTTTATCGTATTTTTATTTAAATAAATTATAAGACCAAAAAAGGTCCGGGGAGAAACTATGAATACTAATTATATTAGTTTTCACGGGTGTTCTTTGACGATATTAAGTAGTGCTGTATTAATCGCGTTAAGTTCACTGTCAACAACTGCTTACGCTCAGGAAGATGAAGTTGAAGAAGTCGAGCGAATTGAAGTTACGGGTTCACGTATTAAACGAACCGATTTAGAAACACCAGTACCTGTCACAGTCATCGGTCGGGATGATATTCTTGAAACCGGTGCGTTAAACGTTGCTGATGTGTTAAACCAATCGCCAGTCGCCATTGCTGGTTCCGATCAATCCAACACCTCATTCACTACCGGTTCCGTGGGTTTGAATACAACGGCATTGCGTAATCTTGGTGAATCAAGAACCTTAGTATTAGTTAATGGTCGACGCTTTGTATCTGGTGTCTCGCCGTCAGTTGGCTATGCGGTTGACTTAAATGCGATACCTGCCTCAATGATTGAGCGCATTGAAATCTTAAAAAGTGCATCTTCCGCAGTGTATGGTTCAGATGCGGTTGCCGGAGTCGTTAATATAATTACTCGCAAAGATTTTGAAGGGGTCGAGTTAAACGCCCAAACCGGCATTTCTGCGGAAGGCGACCGAGAAAAGTATACGGTGAACATGACCGCAGGTAACAGTTGGGATACTGGTAGCGTGACCATGGCAATCGGTTACGATGACGATAAAGGATTAAAGTCGTCGGATCGGGAGTTCTCCGAATTTGATCAGGCTATCGTTCTTGACGAGGGTAATGAAGTTATCGATTTGTTTTTCTCTTCATTTCCCCCCGCTGGACGCGTTGGCGGCTTCAATACCGATGGTACGCCCTTTGATGGTGCCCATGAAACGGACAGTAATCGATTTAATCGTGCCGAATATCGACAGTTAGTAACTCCGATAGAACGAAAATATGCAGCTTTTAATATTAAACAAGAGCTGTCTGATAATGTGGAAATGTTCACTGAGGTGAACTGGAATACATCAAAAACTAATGACTCAACCATTGAGCCTGTCCCTTTTGATGCTATCACCGACGTATATCTGCCAGATCGCGGCGGGGAAGTGGGTTTATTGATTGGTAATCCTATGGTTCCTCTCGGCTTGCAAGAAGCCCTACTAGCGCAAAGTACGCCCGAGAAGCCGGTAACTCTGGACAGCCCTTTACCTGGCCTAGTAAGGCGAATGGTGGAATTCGGGCCGCGTTCAACCGATGTCGAACGTGATACCATTCGTATCGCTTCTGGGTTTGACTGGGATATCAGCGATAGTTGGGTTGTGAATGCCTTTGTTAGCTGGGGCAAAACAGACCAACGTCAGGAGAATGGCGGTCAGGTTAACGTTGAACGGGCAGCATTGGCGTTTGATGTCGTTGAAGATGGCATGGGCGGCCTGAAATGTCGAAATGATCTTGCTGTATTGCAAGGCTGTGTACCGTTAAATCTGTTTGGTGCTGGGACTATTACACCGGCAGCGGTAGATTACATTAAGGTACCGGCGAAAGTGTTTGGTCAGGCAGAGCAGTTCGTTACGGGTGCAAGTATAGCGGGAGAATTGCCGTTTGAATTGCCTGGTGGATACATGGGGATGGCAGCAGGTGTCGAACACCGACTGGAAAAGGGCATCTTTCAACCCGGAGATTTAGCTCAGACAGGCGCTTCCAGCACCAATAAAGCAGAACCGACCGACGGTAGTTTTTATACCAATGATATTTACGCCGAGGTCAGTTTACCGATCCTCGATGCACTGATTGTTGATGCGGCAGCGCGTTATTCAGATCATGAAATTGTTGGCGGTCAAACCACCTGGAATTTAGGTCTGGAATTCTCACCGTTTGAGGATTTGATGCTTCGAACGTCTTTTGCAACTGCAGTGCGTACGCCCAATATCGCTGATTTGTATGGTGGCAGGGGTGAAACGTTTGCAGGTGTCACTGACCCCTGTAATAACCTTCAGGCTGATGGTTCCGATGCGATAGACCCTGATATTCGCGCGAACTGTTTGTCCATTCCGGAAGTTGCTGCTCGGGTCGCCGCTACCGGAAGTTTTGAACTCACCCAAATTGAATCACAAGGTACTGGCGGGACGATAGGCGGGAACCCAGGTGTTCAGGAAGAAACTGCGGATACCTTTAGTGCCGGTTTTGTCTGGCAGATTATCGATAGTCTATCAATGACCGTAGACTACTACGATATTTCTATCGAGGATGCGATTGCCACGACCGTGCGTTCAACGGTTCTGTCACGTTGTTACGATGTTGACCCGAGTGTTTTTGACTCGACCTGTAGTAATGAAGCGGGTGAGGTGGGCGCGGTAAGAGATGGAAATGGTGCCTTGACCGAAGTTAACTCGGGTACATCGAATGAAAACAATCTGGACACTCAAGGGATTGATATCGAGCTGTCTTATCGACTGGAAACCGGGGTTGGTGATTTTTCTGCGGACCTCGTCTGGAATCATTTGATTGAGTACATAGAGACCGGAATCAAAGACGGTTCTGAGATAGACTTTACCGGTCAGGTATTTACGCCTGATAATCGTGCTAACCTAAATCTTGGTTATCAACTCGATAGCTGGGCATTTGCGTGGCGGATGCGTTATTGGGACTCTTCAGTAGATTCGACCAATGGTGATAATTTCAATTTTACGAATTTTGAAGCATTGAAAGAATCTAATGTATTTCCATCGGTGGTATACCATGACATCTTTGCGACATGGTATGTTACCGACTCTACAAACCTGACCCTCAATGTGCGCAACCTGTTTGATAAGAAACCGCCGTTTGCTGGTCAGGGTTTTGCTAGTGGCGGTACCGGGATTAATACGGTATCCGAAGCCTATGATGTAACGGGTCAGTACTTTCAGTTTAGTATTACGACCACATTCTAATGGTTTTATGGAATTAAAAAACGCCAGTTATTCTGGCGTTTTTTAATTTTTTCAAACGTTGTTACCGTTGATCTAAAGCCGAGGGTTCGTTTGTTGTCAACCTTTTAGCAGGCTATTTGCTCACAATACGATTACGTGGCAATGAGATTCGCCTTGTCTAATTCCCATTGTCGGACAACGACTCCCGGTTTAATGGGCTTTGCGTACTCTTTCGGATAGTAATCGCGATTGTTGAATATTGGCCTCCCATCTGGTGGTTTAATTCGGTTGTAACGTGATTATCGTCTTACCGTGGAGGAGCATTAAAATGTACAAACTGAACGTTTGACCAATAACATCTTTCCGTCGTCACTCAATGTCATTTTTCACTTCAATACTTTTTGAACCAGACTAAGTGTCTTTGCTTGCGATTCTTTTTACGGACAAGGTGAAAAAATCCCGGCTTCAGGCTTAGCAAAAGCCTATTTGTTAAACTAGAGTTAACCCCACCAGACGATAAAACCGGGTTATTTTCGTCCATAATTTACCTGATATTGTGAGAATTTAGACTACCAATATTCTATTTAAATTTGACTTACTACGAACAAGTTAGTAAAAAAGGTTTATGTCAATATTGTTTTTGTGTGTTTATTGACAGATTTTAATAAAAAAAAAGCGATAAAAGGTTAATTTTTAAGCGCTAACGGTGTGCTAAGCAAATTGTTTGACTTTAACGTCAAGCTATTGTCTTATATACAGCTGTAATTTTAAAAAAGCAGAATAGAAAGAACAATTTTGGCAACTTGGTCGCATTTATTTGTTGCGATTAGGTTAACAAGATTGTGTTTCTATTTTACAACAACTGAGCACTGAATTACCTAAATTCAGCACCACCATTTTTGGTAGTGATTAAAGTTAAATAGCAATTGGTTGGGAACTATGTCCAAAATAAGCAAGAAAAGCCTAATCGCTTCGTCGATTGTTGGCGCCATGGCTTTGGCAGGTAGCAATTTTGCTTCCGCAGCCAGCCTGAACGAACTACAAAACGGCGAAGCTGCCATCGTTAAAGCTTCTGCTAAATCTCAAACTAAGATCAATAACATTTACGATCAAACTCAAGAGTTACTTGCTGAGTATCGTACTGTTGTTGACGAAACAGAGAACCTGAAAGTTTATAACGATCACGTTCAACGTCTTGTTAATGACCAGCAAGCTGGTATTGATTCCCTAGTACGTCAAATCGGTACAATTCAGGAAACCAAGAAAGGTGTGGTTCCTCTAATGTACAAGATGATTGAGTCTTTGGAGCAATTCGTAGAGCTTGATATCCCTGTGAACCTGAAAGACCGTACTGAGCGTCTTGCACGTCTTAATGACGTTATGTCACGCCAGGGTATCTCTGTAGCTGAGCAGTTTCGTTTAGTACTTGAAGCGTACGAAATTGAAACCGACTACGGTTCAATGTTCTCTGCTTATCAAGGTGACCTTGAATTTGAAGGCACGAACATTACAGTAGATTTTGTTCATATGGGTCGTACTGTCTTAGTTGCTCAATCTCTTGATTTGAAAAACGCATGGATCTGGGAACACAGCTCGCGTGAGTGGAAAGCTTTGGAAGATGAATACCTAAGCCCAATCACTAAAGCAATTCGTATGGCGCGTAAACAAACTGCTCCTGATCTCGTTAAACTACCAGTATATGCAGCGGGGGCTGGTGAATAATGAAAACTATGATTAAAAGCGCAGTAATCACTGCAACTCTAGTATTGACTGCAGGTATGTCTGTAGCATCAGCTAACACGCTTGACGATTTGTTAAAGCAAGTGAAATCAGATCGCGTATCTGAAGCCAAACTTGATAAACAACGTGAGCAAGAATTCCTATCAGCACGTGCCGACAAGCAAGCGTTGTTAAACAAAGCGAAAGCAGAGTTAAAAGCTGAGCAAGATCGTAACGCTCGCCTGACTAAGCAATTCGCTGACAATGAAACCATGTTGACCACCAGAGAAGCTGAGCTAGAAGCGGCTAAAGGTGACTTAGGTGAAATGTTCGGTGTTGTACGCCGTGCATCTGGTAATGCTTATGGTCGTATCGCTACGTCTATCGTAAGTGCAGAATATCCAGGCCGTGAAGCGGTTCTTGATAAACTGGCCAACGCGAAAGAAATCCCAGTTCTTTCTGAGCTTGAAGAACTATGGTTTGCTCTTCAAACTGAAATGACTGAATCTGGTAAAGTGTCTACGTTCGACGCTGAAGTTACTATGCTTGACGGTGGCAAAGCCAACCAAACGGTTACCCGTGTTGGTTCTTTCAACCTTCTATCGGATCAAGGTTACTTAAACTATAACGACGAACAGAAGCAAATTCAGCCGCTAGGTAAGCAACCTGACACTGCCGTTGGCGATGTTGCTCCTTTCCTTGATAACGCATCTGGTTATGCTCCGTTGTTCATTGACCCTTCAAAAGGTCAAATTCTAAAGCTTGAAACTCAAAAGGCTACCTGGTCTGAACGTTATCACCAAGGTGGACCGGTTGGTTACGTAATCACTGCAGTTCTTATTCTTGGTTTCCTAATCGCTATTGAGCGTATGGTATTCCTTGGCGCTGTTGGTGCGAAGATCAAGTCACAGCTTAAAAATACTTCACAACCGAATACAAACAACCCATTGGGTCGTATGTTGACTGTTTATGAAGAAAACAAAAACATCGATGCAGAATCTCTTGAATTGAAACTTGATGAAGCAATTTTACGCGAAACACCTAAGGTAGAGCGCGGAATTAACATCATTAAGATTTTCGCTGCAATTGCTCCTTTATTAGGTCTACTAGGTACGGTTGTTGGTATGATTGGTACGTTCCAGTCAATCACACTATACGGTACAGGAGATCCTAAGATCATGGCTGGTGATATCTCAATGGCTCTTGTTACAACGGCTATGGGTCTAATCGCTGCATTACCTCTAATTCTTGTACACAGCATCGTAGCTGGTCGTGCGAAAACCATTTTCCACATCCTTGACGAGCAAAGCGCGGGTATCGTTGCTTCAATCGCCGAGAAGGAGAAACAATAATGTTATTCCTGATAGAACTTTGGGAATCTGTCAGGGAATTTATTGCGACAGGCGGCTTCGTATTATACTTCGTCGCCTTGGCACTCTTCTTAATGTGGATCTTGATGATTGAGAAGTACTGGTTTTTGACTTCGGTCTACCCAAAGATGAAGCGTGATATTATCGCGCGTTGGGACGCCCGTACGGATACAACTTCCTGGTATGCACATCGAATTAGAGATGCATGGATTTCTGAAGCGGCAGAGATATTAGACGCACGTATGCTAACCATTAAAACTTTGGTTGCTATGTGTCCACTTATCGGCTTGTTAGGTACCGTAACCGGTATGATTGCAGTATTTGAGATTATGGCAGTACAAGGTACGGGTAACCCGCGCTTGATGGCTGCAGGTATTTCAATGGCTACAATCCCAACGATGGCTGGTATGGTTGCAGCCCTGTCTGGAGTGTTTTTCAGCTCTCGACTGGATGGCAAAGTTAAAATGGCCAAGGCCAAGCTTGTCGATAGCTTGCCTCATCACTAGAGAGATTTTCTAATGGGACGTAAACGTACTCGTGAAGAAGAAGAAGCGGCAATTGATATGACGCCGATGCTAGACATCGTCTTCATTATGCTTATCTTCTTCATCGTAACCACTTCGTTTGTTAAAGAAGCTGGTATTGATGTGCAAAAGCCGAAAGCGGCTAATGCAAGTAAGAAACCGTCTGCGAACATTTTTATTGCGGTTCGTGAGAATGGTGAGATTTGGATGGACAAGCGTGTAGTTGATGTTGAACGTGTTTCTGCGAACATCGAAAAGCTACTTGCTGAACAACCAACGGATATAGTAATCATCCAGGCTGACAAAGGCGCTCGTCACGGCGTCGTTGTTAAAGTGATGGATGCAATTAAGGATGCAGGAATCGATAAGATTTCTATTGCTGCAGCAACAGGTGCATAATTATGGTTCGCTTTTTAGTGTCAATACTATTGGGCGTGGCTGTAACCTTTGGTCTGTTTGTCTTCATGGCATTCCTGATTTCAGGTGGAGCAAAACGTAACGCTGGTGATCAAGAACAAGTGATCATCGACATCGTTTCTACGCCACCTAAATCAAGTGTTCAGGAGCGCAAACGCGTACCACCGCCGCCGCCACCGCCACCTAAGACTCCGCCGAAGCCACAAGCTCCGGAGCCTGACACAAGTAATAACAACGCAGGGTTGTCGTTTAACGTCCCTGGTGTTGAATTATCCGGTGCTTCTGCCGGGATGGAAGGTCCAGGTGCAGGATTTGGTCGCGACGGTGAAGCAACGCCAATCGTTCGAATTGAGCCTAAATACCCAATTCAAGCGGCTCGTGATGGTAAGGAAGGCTGGGTTCAGCTGAGCTTTACCATTAACGAAGTTGGCGGTGTGGAAGACGTATCGGTTATTGCTGCAGAGCCTAAACGTATTTTCGATAAGGAAGCTAAACGCGCCCTTCGTAAGTGGAAATACAAGCCAAAAATTGTTGATGGTAAACCTATCAAACAACCAGGTATGACAGTTCAGCTTGACTTCAAGATGAGCCAGGACGGAGGTGCACAGTAATGCTTAAAAAACTTATTAGTTCATCCTTACTGGTTGCTTTTGTTGCCACCGCAACTTTGCCAGTAGCGACGCAAGTCGCTGCTGCAGAGCAGCAGGCAAAAAAGCCAAAGAAAAAGACGAAAATCGTTGGTCAATCCGTAGGTAAGAAAGTTCAAAAAGCTTTTGAAGCCTATTCCGAAGACCGTATCGACGATGCGCTGGTGATTCTTTTGGAAATTGAAACGTCTAAAGAATACGACCGTGCCTATGTTGATCGCTTTATCGCTAATATGTACGCCACTAAAGGTGGTGACGCAAACAGTGCGAAAGCCGTCGAGTATCTTGAAAAAGCGACTAAAGACGACGTTCTTAACGATAAAGAGCATGCTGATTCTCTCAAGTTGCTTGCCGACTTGCAGATTCAACAAAAAATGTATCGCGAAGCACTTGGTAACTACGATGCCTGGATGAAATATACCGGCGAAGAAGATGCCAATGCTTACGTAAAAATTGCTCAGGCTCATTATGAGTTGAAAGAACTGGATAAAATGATTGCGCCAGCCGATAAAGCCATTGCTTTATTTGAAGAGCCAAATCAAAATCCATATATCTTGAAACTTACGTCGTTTTACGAGCGCAAGAAGTACCCAGAGTCGGTGAAAGTTCTTGAAGAAGTGTTGCAATTGTTCCCTGAGAACAAAACGTGGTGGACTCAGCTAGGTATGTTTTACACCTTAGTTGAAGACTATGACCGCGCATTGTACACACTTGACTTGGCTTACAAACAAGGTTTCCTGGAGAAAGAATCAGAAATCAAAATGTTAGCGAATCTATACGCTAATAACGATGTACCGATTAAATCGGCTAAGCTGATGGAAAAGTATATCGATAGTGGTTTGATTCCGCGCACGACTGAGAACATGTTTACCATGGCAAACTCATTCCATGCGGCTCAGGAAGTGAAGACGGCAGCGAAATATTTCGGTGATACGGCGAAGCTTTCTAACGATGCGAAACATTACCGACGTCAAGGTCTTTTGTTGCAACAGTCAGAGCAGTATGATGCAGCGACTAAAGCACTACAAAAAGCCATTGACTTGGGCATTGATAATAAAGGTTCTGTATACATGACCATGGCGGAAGCATACTTCTACCAGGAAAAGTTTAAAGAAGCTTATGCATCAATTAAAAAAGCTCAGGAAGACCCTAAATCCCGTAAAGCTGCTCGCAGCTGGGCGCAGTACATCAAAGATACTGCTGACCGTAAAAAGGTTAAGATTTAAGTTCTCCGTTGATGTTTGAACAAAAAAAACCAGCCTCCGGGCTGGTTTTTTATTTTTGTAGGCTTCAATTATTTAAAGCATTCGCTCTAGCAATGATTATGAGCTATAACATATACACGAATACAATAATTTGCTTCGAAACTTTCGTAGTATAAATGGGCAAATTATGGAATAATTTAAGCCATTCGAATTTGAATTTTAATAACAATATCGGTTACTCATGAACTTAACACATCTCAAACAGCTGGAAGCTGAATCTATTCATATCATCAGGGAAGTCGCTGCTGAATTTGATAACCCTGTTATGTTGTACTCTATCGGCAAAGATTCTGCGGTAATGTTGCACCTGGCGATGAAAGCCTTTTACCCGGCAAAGCCACCCTTTCCTTTAATGCACGTTGACACCACTTGGAAATTCAAAGAAATGATTGAATTTCGTAATAAAACGGCTGAAAAATATGGTATGGACTTGATCGTTCACACCAATGAAGAAGGGCGAGCAGCCAATGTAAACCCGTTCGATTACGGTAGTGCAAAATACACTGATATTATGAAAACTCAGGGTTTAAAGCAGGCGCTGGATAAACATCAGTTTGATGCGGCTTTCGGTGGCGCCCGTCGCGATGAAGAAAAATCTCGCGCGAAAGAGCGTGTTTATTCTTTCAGAGATAAAAACCATCGCTGGGACCCGAAGAGTCAGCGCCCTGAACTTTGGAATACCTACAATGGCAAGGTTAATAAAGGCGAAAGTATTCGTGTCTTTCCATTGTCAAATTGGACAGAGCTGGATATCTGGCAATATATCTATTTAGAAAATATCGAAATCGTTCCGCTTTATCTTTCTGCGAAACGCCCTGTGGTTGAGCGAGACGGTACGTTGATTATGGTCGATGATGATCGTATGCCGCTAAAAGAAGGTGAAGTTCCAGAGCAAAAAATGGTTCGTTTCCGTACCCTTGGTTGTTATCCATTAACGGGAGCTGTTGAGTCTGAAGCGACAACCTTACCTGAAGTCATTCAGGAAATGTTATTGACAAAAACCTCAGAACGCCAGGGACGTGTCATTGATCACGATTCTTCCGGTTCGATGGAAAAGAAAAAAATGGAAGGCTACTTCTAAAGCTCAGCGTTGATGACTTAAGCACACTAGGTGTTTAAGTTCGAGAAAACGACAGTATTGAGCAATAGAGCGACAAATTCACGGAAATTATGATGAACGCAATGAACGAACAAACCTTACTTGAGACCGATATTGAAGCTTACTTAAAAGTTCATGAAAATAAAGATATGCTTCGATTTTTAACCTGCGGCAACGTTGACGATGGTAAATCGACCCTGATCGGCCGCTTACTCCATGATTCGAAATTGATTTTTGAAGATCACATGGCAGCAATAAAATCAGATTCTAAAAAATTCAACACAACGGATGAAGAATTTGACTTAGCCTTGTTGGTCGATGGCTTGCAGTCAGAACGAGAGCAGGGCATTACCATTGATGTGGCGTATCGCTATTTTGCCACTGAAAAACGTAAATTTATCATTGCCGATTGTCCAGGCCACGAACAATATACCCGCAACATGGCGACAGGCGCATCAAACTGCGATCTCGCTATTGTTATGATTGATGCCCGTTATGGCGTACAAACACAAACCAAACGCCACAGCTATATCTGCTCTTTACTTGGCATAAAGCATATTATCGTTGCGGTAAATAAAATGGATTTGGTGGATTACTCACAAGACGTTTATCGTAAAATTAAAGAAGATTACAAAACCTTTGCCGAACAATTGGACATTCCTGATGTACGTTTCGTGCCTATCTCTGCACTAAAAGGCGATAATGTCGTAAACAAGTCTGATGATATGGAATGGTATCCAGGGGCAACCTTGATGGCACTACTGGATACGGTGAAAGTCGATTCTGACAAAAACACCGAAGATTTTCGTTTTCCGGTCCAATATGTGACACGCCCTAATCTGGATTTTCGCGGATTTTGTGGATCCATATCCGGTGGCATCATTCATGTCGGTGACGTGATTACCGCTATGCCGTCAGGAAAATCATCTTCGGTAAAGAGTATCGTGACAGCAGATGGTGATCTTGAATCAGCTTCCGTTGGCCAAGCGGTAACGATTACGCTAAATGATGAAATTGATGTATCCCGAGGCGATGTCCTGGTCAAATCCAACAAACTTTCCACTGCATCTGATAAGTTCAGAGCAACCATTGTATGGATGAGCGATGCTGCCATGCAACCAGGTAAGGAATACGAGTTTAAGATAGGCACCAAGAATACCTACGGACGGGTGAATAAGATCGACTATCGAATCGATGTCAACACCATGGAACACATTGATGAAAGCGAAATGCAACTTAATGAGATAGCCTCATGTGTCGTGCAGACGAATTCTCAGGTAGTCATCGATGAGTACACTAAAGTGCAGGGTACAGGTTCCTTTGTGATTATCGATCGTTTGACTAATATTACGGTCGGCGCCGGTATGATCACAGACACTGTCGTTGCAGATGAAGGTAGTAGCGATGTTCGCGAATATACCCAGGCAGAGAAAGATTTAAATGCCTTTATTCGTAGTACATTCCCAGAGTGGGACTGTAAAGCTATCTAAGTCAGGCTCGAGCGAAAGTTACTTAGGCCGGTTTGAGACCGGCCTTTCTCTACTTGCCACACCATTACTCATACGTTATCTTAAACGAATTATTACAATAAGTTAGAACTCAGGTCGAAAATTGTTGTCAGTTTAATGTACCGGTTCTGACAAGAGTCATAGGCTATTCATGCTAAATATTGATCAATGGTTTATGGTGGGTATATTTATCGCCACCTTTGCAGGATTGATTAAATTTCAAAATGTCCCCGAACGCGTTTTTGCAGTTTCTACTATCGTCTGTTTAAGTTTTTCATTTGTTAGTACCAAACAAATATTCACCAATGCCGTTAATCCAGGGTTAATTACCCTAATCTTGCTAATTACTTGCTCATTCGCGCTGGAACGCACAAGTTTTCTGCGCATTCTCGCAAATAGGATGATTTCTAAGCATAAATTTAAATCTTACCTGCGAACGTTGATAGGCACCGCACTGGCGTCAGCGATTCTAAATAATACCGCGGTTGTTGCAACGTTAATATCACCAATCAAAAACAACAAATTTATAAATCCAGGAAAGTTATTATTGCCTGTGTCCTATGCAGCGATATTGGGGGGTACTTTGACTCTGGTAGGAACGTCTACCAATTTGATTGTTAACTCAATGCTGATCGATCAAGGCTTGCCTGGGCTGAAATTTTTTGATTTCACCCTGATTGGTCTTACTGCGCTTATTGCTTGTCTAATAGTCTTGTTTATTCGCCTTAAAACGTTGCCGTTTACCGAAGCCACCACGAAAAGCGAAAAACATTATTTTGTAGAAGCCGAAGTTACCGAAGACTCTAAATTGATTGGCCAGTCGATTGAAGAGAATGGGTTAAGAAATATCGATTCACTGTTTTTGGTAGAAATCATTCGTCATGGGCATTTGATTTCACCGGTCACCCCGGAAGAGTTTCTGCGACCAGGAGACAAATTAATCTTTACCGGAGATATCTCAAAAGTCTTTATTTTGCAGCAATTTGATGGTCTGAAGCTGTTTGCTGAGCAAGATGGGCTATTGCGGGATAATCTGACTCAGGTGCTGATTAAGCCAGGTAGTGCGATTATTGGCATGACGTTAAAGCAAGCGGGCTTTCGCGCACGCTTCGATGCGGCTGTCGTAGCCATTCGCCGCGAGGGTGCTACGCTTTCCGGAAAACTTGGCGAACTGGTAATTCAATCAGGAGACTTTCTGGTGTTGGCGGTTGGTAAAGATTTTATAACCCGCACCAACTTAAGTAAGAATTTTTACATCATCACCGGGGTAAAACCGGACAACATGCTCACTGGTTGGCGCGATAAATTTACGCTATTTGGATTTTTGGGGGCGATTTCTACCTCGGTCATATTTGAAGTCCCGTTATTAAAATGTCTGATTTTTTTCATGGCGGCGTTATTTGCGACACGTTGTCTTAGCATTAACGAAATCAAACGAAGATTTCCGCTGGAAATTTGGGTCATAGTGGTTAGTGCATTAACACTGGCAACCGCGCTGGAATCGACAGGGTTATCTCAGGTTATTGCACTTCATGTTCACAACTTTTTGTCTGGACAAAGTGCGATATTCGCGTTTGCCGCAGTCTTCATTATCACCTTGCTTATGACCGAGTTAATCACCAATAATGCGGCGGCCGCGTTGATATTCCCCATCGCTTATAACATTGCAATTGGTCTGGGTGTGAATCCGCTACCATTTATCATGGCAGTTGCTTTTGGCGCAAGCGGCAGCTTTATCAGCCCTTATGGATATCAGACCAATGTTATGGTATTCAACGCCGGTAATTACCGTTTAAAAGATTTCGTTAAAGCCGGTATTCCGGTGTCCCTGACGTATATCGCGGTAGTGTTATTTATGATCCCGCAAGTGTTTCCGTTTTAACGAGAAACACTGCGAAGAGCTTTCAATTATTGATAGTTACTAACATTTGAACCGAATCCAAAGATTCATATATCGCTTTGCTTGGTTAAATTATTAGCAAGGTAATCGCATATAAAAAGGAATGAATATGAAAACAGAAAACACGGTTTGGCACCCTCAACAGGTGAGTAAATCTGATCGTGCCAGATTAAAACAACAACGCCCCTGTCTGCTATGGTATACCGGTTTAAGTGGTTCAGGTAAGTCTACGGTCGCCAATGCCGTTGATGATCTATTGTTTGAGCGAAAGTGTCACACCTACCTGTTAGATGGCGATAACGTGCGACATGGATTAAATGGTGACCTTGGTTTTTCAGACGATGATCGTATTGAAAACATACGTCGAATTAGTCAGGTAGGAAAATTGTTTGTCGATTCAGGTTTAATCGTGTCTACGGCCTTTATTTCACCGTTTCAGTCTGATCGGGATATGGCGAGAAACTTATTAGAGCAAGGTGAGTTTGTTGAAGTTTTTATCGATACACCCATCGAGATTTGCGAACAACGGGATCCTAAAGGGCTATATAAAAAGGCACGTGCAGGGGAAATAAAAGATTTTACCGGGATTGATTCAGACTACGATGTACCTGCGGCGCCCGAAATTCACGTAAAAACCGCTGAACAGGACATCCTGGCCTGTGCCACTCAGGTGGTAAATTATCTCATCGACAATGGTTATATCGATTAGATTTAATGTCTGTCCGCACAATTTAATCGGGAGACCATGGATGGTTTTCCGGTCGAAGATGTAAGCTCCGGGGTATTGCAAATACAGCGATGCCACATCGAAAACACACTCTGTATTTATCCGTTCGACGCGCAACGTATCTCCAACAATTAAACCTTATTACGACACGACGGTGGTTTTTAAATTCTCTCCATGCCTGTCCCTTTACCCTTTCTTTTGTAACAAAATTTTTGATCCCCTAGACCAACTTGATTGTTCAACGTAATATCAATCTCGACTAAATCCATGCATTAATTTGGAAGACAAAAATGAAAACCATGATCACGGGCGCATTATGCACGTCCTTTTTGCTGTTAAGTGGCTGCAATAGCGAACCTGCGAACAGTAATGTTAAACCTGAAACATCTGAAATAACGACACAAAAAACCAAGCTAACGTCAGGTATTGAAAAAGCTAATATGGATAAATCCGTACGTCCTCAGGACGATTTTTACTTGTATGTTAATGGTGGTTGGTTAGATTCGCATCCGATGCCAGCGGATAAAACGGCTATAGGCTCATTTTATGATTTGCGAGATAAAGCCGACGAAGATGTCAGGGCCATAATTGAAGAGCTGGCGGCCTCTGATTCTTTAGCAAAAGGCAGCGATGAGCAGAAAGTTGCGGATTTGTTTAAGTCATACATGGACGAGACCCGGTTAAATGCATTAGGTATGACACCGGTAAAGCCTTTGTTTGATGAAATACAATCACTTGCGAATAAAGATGAATTGGCCAGTTATTTTGCGAAATCGCAAATTACTGGTCTGGACTCACCTCTGTATTACTACGTCAGTATTGATGCAAAGCAATCTTCTCGTTATGCCGGACATATATGGCACTCTGGACTAGGCTTGCCGGATCGCGATTATTATTTTAATCAAGAACAGCGCTTTGAAGATATGCGTAACGATTATGTTGCCCATATCGAAAAAATGTTTGCCCTTGCCGGCATGAAAAACGGTAAACAGGCGGCTAAATCCATTATGGCGCTTGAAACCAAACTTGCAGAATTACACTGGACCCGGGTACAAACCCGAAATAGTGAAGCGCGATATAACAAGTTTGCGGTATCTGAATTAAACACCGCAACCGATAAGTTTAACTGGACTGCATGGCTGAAAACGCTCGGAGTCAGTGACCAAAAAGATATAATCATTAACCAACCTGACTTTGTTAAAGGGTTTGGCGAGTTAGTTAGTAATGTGTCGATGGAAGACTGGAAAACGTATTTAAACTGGCAAGTAATTAATGGTTACGCGTCCTATTTAACGAGCGAACTCGATCAGCAAAATTTTGAGTTTTATGGTAAAAACATCAATGGTCAGCAGGAGCAAAAACCTCGTTGGAAACGCGGTGTCAGCTTAATCAATGGCAATTTAGGGGAGATAATTTCACAAGTTTACGTGAAGAAACACTTTAAACCTGAAGCAAAGGCCAGAATGACAGAGTTGGTTGAAAACCTGCGCGTGGCTTATGGTGAAAGTATCGACGGCCTGGACTGGATGTCTGCAGACACCAAAAAAGCCGCACGTGTTAAATTAGCGGCCTTTACCCCAAAAATCGGTTACCCAGATAAATGGGAAGATTATTCTTCCATTAACATTCATGCAGATACCTTGATTGCCAACTTACAAAGTGCGGATTTGGTAGGCTTTGAAAAACAATTGGAAAAGCTTGATGGGCCAATCCGTAAGTGGGAATGGCATATGACCCCGCAAACAGTGAACGCTTACTATAATCCTACGGTGAACGAAATCGTATTCCCGGCGGCAATCCTGCAGCCACCGTTTTTTGATATGCAAGCGGATGATGCGGTCAATTACGGTGGCATAGGTGCGGTCATTGGCCATGAAATGGGACACGGCTTTGATGATCAAGGGAGTCGTTATGATGCCGAAGGTAACCTGCGAAACTGGTGGACCGAAAATGATTTAGCGGAGTTTAAAAAGCGAGCTAATCAATTGGTTGAACAATACAATGGTTATCAGGTGTTTGACGATTTGAATGTTAACGGTGAACTGACACTCGGTGAAAATATTGGTGACTTATCCGGTCTGACGATAGCATATCGTGCCTATCAAAACTCTCTAAACGGCCAACAAGCGCCGGTTATTGATGGCCTAACCGGTGACGAGCGATTCTTTATGGGATGGGCACAGGTTTGGCGCGGCAAGCGTACTGAAAAGGGCATGCGCCAGCGCGTAGCTACCGATTCCCATTCTCCAGGCCAGTTCCGGACATTAGGCTCGTTATCCAATATGCCGGAGTTTGTTGAAACTTACGGTATTAAGGAAGGCGACAAGATGTATATTGCGCCGGAAAAACGGGTGAAAATCTGGTAGTTAAACGGGAGCTTAGGCTCCCTTTTTTATTAACCTACCTTTTATGTTGGCGAAATTACGGGCAAGGTCTATCTATGTGCATGCTAGGTTACTTATCATGCGAATTTCTTAGTCCTTGCTTTTCAACAGGATCCTTTTTAAGATAGTGCAGCATGAGGTTAACCCCCATAAGTTTCAATAAGTTAAACTTATAACGAGAGTGCGGTAATGAAAAATAGCGAACAACAACAAGAAAATACCAATATTGACGAGCTGACACCCGAGCAAGCGCGGCGTCAGTTTATGAAAAAATATGGAAAGTTGGCGGCTATCACACCTTTAGCGGTCACAGCGTTAATGACACCTAAAACATCGGCTGCGCCAAGCTCAACAGCCTGTTCCAGGCCTAATCCTCCAGCCGCATGTTCTAATCCGAAGCCGAAGGGGTTTGGTTAATCATTATTGTCTAGAATAAAGTACTGCTCTCCAGTTGTATGCAAAGGTATGCCATGCAAATTGTTTCATTGGCAAATAAACAATTAAGTCTATTTGTCGAAGAGGAAAAGGGATTACTATATTGCGCAACTACTCAGACTTTACATAAACTCCAATCGTCAAGCATAGCGATTTTACTTGCTATCGATCTTGGCTTTGATGAAAGCCAATGTCTTATTGAAGTTTCCCGGTTAGGTGGTGTTTCCAAGAAAGATATCATAGCTAGCTATCGTGTAGTTTCGGATATCTATGAATCATCCAAAGACGTTAACCATTACCCTAGTGAAATCCAGACTACACAAGCCGAGACATATTCTGATGGCTTGTATCCTGAAATTAAAAATATCCCGTATCAACCTTTAAATCCCTTATTTACTGATTCAGGCAATAAAGATGAATTCGTGGAACCATTATGTATTGAAATTGGCGCTGTCGGGTTTAAGCTTTTTATCGAACAACAAAAATTAAGAAATGTTCTGGCTGCTTTATTAGAACCCGTATTGCTAACTAGAGAGCTTTCTTCGCAATCGGTGATGATGGAGTTTGTTGTTCGAAACTATCGCAAGACTTACGAAGTGGCTAATGATTGTAACGCTTGTGAAGTAGAACTCTTCGAATTCGTTTCAAACTCTCAAGTAATCGAGTCTAAATTGGCATTCAATCAAGTTGCTCCCGTGTTAATTGAGCGGATGCAAATACTGACGTTTCAAAGCACGCCTTTTCGATTTTGCTTTCATGGCGCGGCGCTGTCAAAAGGGGAGCATGTATTTTTATTACCAGGTAAATCAGGGGTGGGTAAGTCAACCTTGACGTCGTATTTAGCCAAGCGAGGTTTTTTCGTTCATTCCGATGAAATGATTGCATTTAATGACGAATTTCAACCCCTAACCATCCCGATGCCTATTGCCATCAAACGCGGTGCCTGGCAACAAGTCAGGGCAGAGTATCCACATATAACGCAACAACCTGTGTGGCATCTAAAAGATGGCAGACAGGTCAAATACGTTTGGCCTGATTGTGATGGATTCATCGAGCCAAAACCGGTTGTATCAAACGCGCAACCACAAACATTACATTTTATTGCGCCCAATTTTACGCCGGATCAGGATTTGAAGGCAAATCCACACCATCCACAACAACCATTGATCACGCCACTAACGGTCATTGATACAATAGAGCTGATGACCCAGGGCGGTTATCAGGTAGGTAAAGAATTGGCATTTGCTGATGTTATGGCAATAGTCACACTATTTTCCAAGTCGAGCTGCGAAACCTTAACCTATACATCTTCAAAAATGGCATATCGAAGATTTGAACAAATCCTGGCCAGATAACAAAAAGCGCCTTTTTCTCTTTAAATATCGGGCCTGAAAGGGTATGTTAAAACCATGAATACTGACATTTAATGGCAGTAATGCCCCCAATAATACCAGCCCCTGATCCGATTAGAATAAATTATTAATATAGGCAATAACTTATGGGCGCTAAGCACATCAAAATAACGCGACGGACCTTTTTAGATTTAGGGTTGTTGATTTCAGCAAATACTAAGCCTACGGATATCGACCATGATTTAATCATCGCACTGCAAACCGAAGAGCTGTATCTGCCGATCATCGAATTATCCAATCATTACTGGCTTACCAGTGCCTTGTGCTATCGTTTGAAAAAGCTCAATATATTCGTGCAACTTCCTCACATCCTGCAACAATATTTAAATGAAGTCAGTACCTTATATCGCCAGCGCAATATCGATATAAAAAAAGAAGCGCAAAGCGTCTGTCAATTATTGGATGATGCCAAAATCGAACAAACGTTACTGAAAGGCGCGGCAAGTTTGTTTAATTCTACCTATCCATCGCCTGGCATAAGGTATATGTGCGATATCGATATTCTGGTCCCAGACGATAAACAGCAGCAGGCGTTTGAATTGTTGCAAAGCCATGGTTATCAAACTGATGAGTCGCCCCACGCGCTGCATTCGCCTAATCACCATCATGCACCGTCACTTTGCTTACCAGAGAGTATGTGTCGGGTTGAAATTCACAAACAAGCGCTAAAATACCCGGCGAGCACGGTACTGAGCAATGCACAGATATTACAATCGGTGCAGCCATTAGCACTTGGACAAGCACTTTATGTGCAACAATTAAGTCCTACCATGCAAGTCGTCATGTGTATCGCTCACAGTGAAATATCGCATTTAGGGTATGCTGAAAAACAATTGGATTTAAGACAGTTTTTTCATTTGCACAGCTTACTAGCTCATTATCATGACGATATCGATTGGCGTTTAGTTGAAAAGCATTTTCAAATGGCAAACCAGGAACATGTATTACATGCAGCTTTGTTAGGTTTACAGCTGTTATTTAACGATTCGACAGCGGTGACTCGGGATTATCAAAAAAGTGCACAGCATATCGAAAAACGTATTGAGTTGTTCTGTAATAGCTCCAGACTTCGAAAATCCTGGTACAAGGTGCGTCGGTTATTATCTGGGTATAGCGCCGGGCAAATTGCTTTCACCTACGATGTTAATGGGATAATTGGTATTTTAAAGGGGCGAATGAGACATTTTGCTCGTCATTTAAAACTGGCTTCGGATCGCGAAAGCAGGCAAAATTTTTGGGCGGGTGAGTAACGAATGACTCATCTGCCTGGTTTAAGTGCAGCGTCAGGTTAAAATTGATTTTGTTAGCATGAGTTTTCAATCACAATATTTCTTGTTAGACTGAAAAATAATCAATCACAATTAATAATAATTAGAGCCCCTTGTATGTCAGTGATTAATCTAAATAATGCGAAAAACACGTTGCTTCCAATGCTCGCAAGCTTATTTGTTGGGGCTGTGTCATTACACGCAAATGCCGAGCAAACATCGAACTCTGAAGAGGTTGCCGCACAGGTAACCGCGTCCGCTTTGTCAGCGACCGAGTCTCAGCCAGTCAATGCTCAGCAGACAACGCCTCAGACAACGCAACAGACTATGTTGCCTGAATCTGCAGCGGTAGCGCAGGAATCAGAAAGTCCTGAGAGTCAGAAAAAAGAAGATGAGCGCACCGCCAAAGAAAGAATCGACCAAACTCGACGTAAATTGAATTTAGCACCACCGCATGCCCCTAAATCATTAGGGGGCGGGAATGGTAATGGTGGTTTGGGTTCTGGGCAAATTACCGTGTCTTCAAATTAATGTGTTGGTGGATTAACGCCTTGCATTATTGATGTAATCGTTACCTGGTGGAGTATCTTCGATGAAGATGATTCTTAAATCGTCTCATGGGTTACAGTTTTATCTGCTCCTCGTTTTAATCTTCTGGTTGCCCATTCCGTTAGGATCTAATCGCCCTTGGGCGTGGGCACTGATGGAAGTGCTAAGCTTTATGCTGTTGCTTTGGTGCCTGGCTACTTCTGATTGGCAGCGGTTAAAGTCTCGGTTACGTCCTTATCGGTGGTTTTTATTTTTACTCGCGTTATTTTGTGCTTGGCAGCTTTTTCAAGGCTTGCCGTTACCTTCCTATTTCGTAGAATTCATTAATCCAGAAGCGGTGCATTTGCACAGTTTAATCGCACCTGGTGGATTAGAAAATCAATCCTCAGTTTGGCTCCCCATCTCTCTTGACCCTTATCAAAGTCAAGTTATGACAATTAAATCGTTGTCTTATCTGAGTATTGCCTGCTTAGTCTTTTGGCACATCGATTCCATCGCTAAACTTCGTTATCTGTTATTCGTACTCATCAGCGCCGGCGTATTTCAAGCGAGCTATGGTGTGATGACGCTTTTAGAAAGCAACGGTTATGCCTGGTTTTATGACATCAGCCTAAAAGGCAATGCCAGCGGCACGTTTATCTATCGCAATCATTTTGCCAACTTTTTGCTGTTATCGGCCAGCATGACAACCGGTTGGCTACTCTCCCATATATTTGCCCATTCAAAGCGAAGCCAAAAGAGCGCTTTGATGCGGTTTTTGCAAAGCTATTCATCGGGAAAACTGATTTTGCGGTTAAGTTTAGCCATGATGGTTATCGCCTTAGTGTTATCCCATTCGCGCATGGGAAATGCCGCTTTCTTTGTTTCTTTGACCTTAACCTTAGGGTTATGTATCTGGGTGCATAGAAATAAGCCAGGCACAGAGCGTAAACCCATGATCCTATTATTTATCAGTGTATTAATTATTGATTCACTGATCCTGGGGAGCTGGTTTGGCCTTGAAAAGGTGAAACACCGTATTGAAAATACCAGTCTGGCTGCGGAAACTCGGGACAATGTCGCATTCGACAGTTTAACCTTGATGGGAGAATTTCCATTAACCGGTACCGGTGCCGGCAGTTTTTATAGTGTCTATCCGCGGGTTGCACAACAGGAGGTTAAAGGGTTCTACGATCATGCCCATAACGATTATGTTCAGTTTGTTGTGGAATATGGGATTATCTTCACGCTGATCATCGGGGCGCTTGTTGTATTGTCGTTTTTACATGCGTTTTGGGCAATGAAGCATCGCAAGCGCAGCTTGATCCGCGGCACTTCGGTTGGATGCCAGATGGCAATAATCGCGATGTTATTGCATATAAGTGTTGACTTTAACCTGCAATCCCCAAGCAACTCTGTTTATTTTATTATTATTCTTTGTCTGGCCTGGCTTTGCCGCTTCGATTTTAATCAAATGCCGCTCAAGGACAAGTTTAGCCGACCTTAAAAACCTCAGACGAAACACCCGCAGTACCAGTAACCAAAGTCTGTTTGATGTTTTTTTAATCGTTGCGATTGCCTCTCTAATTAATTACCATACACTTAAGCGCTAATAATAAGAATGTCACCCCCAATATGATGTTGCAAAAGAATAATATTGTTCTGCTTTTCTTGATGGCTTATTCGGGAATGGTAGCTGCGGTAGAGCCTCAGGTAATGAAACTTGGCGGATTTGATTTCATGCCAACGGTTGCCGTTGAGCAGAGCTTTGATTCTAATATTTTAAACGCCGGTTCCGGCAAAGAAGAGATTGACTCCTGGATCACCCAAATCAAACCAAAATTTGCTTTGGAGAAAGATTATGGTGGCGATCTTTATCAGTTTTCCTATGAAATCGATAGCGCTTATTACTATGCAAGTTCTGATGATAATTATACAAACCAGGCCCTAAACGGCGATATTAAGTGGGTGCTTGATCGTTATAATCGGTTCCGTATTTTTGGCGATTATATCATTGATCATGAGCAACGTGGCGATGGTTATTCGATTGGCTTTGGCGAATATTATAAAAAGCCTACACAGTTCACCGTCAGCGAGGCCGGAGCGGTCTATAGCTATGGCGCGTTGTCGGCGGTTGCCAGAATTGATTTGAAAGCCAATGTCCGGGATGTGTCCTGGGAAAGTGTTTATGAATCTGACCTCAATATTGACATTCTTGAAGTTGGTAACGGATTGGATCCAGGTGAAATCGATTTTACCCGTTGGCGGGAATATTCGATGAACGAAATTGGCGCAACCTTCTTTCGCCGCCTTACCGGCAAAACTCAGTTAACCGCTGATTTAAGCATTCGCAACTTCAATTATGCGGATGATCCATTTCAGCCGGATAACTTAGATAGCAAACAGGATGGTTTTTATTTGGGAGTGGAGTGGGAATCAACGAGGTTAACCACAGGTTATGCGAAGTTAGGTTACGAGCGTAAAGAATTTGACTCTCAAAATCGCGGTGAAGCATCCGGGGTGCGCTGGCTTGTTGGTGTACTTTGGACACCTTTAACTTATTCGAATTTTGATTTTTCAACCTCAAGACAGACCACCGAACAAAAAGGCCAGGGTAATTCCATTGATAACACCTATTTTGGCTTAAGTTGGCATCATAAATGGCTTGAACGATTGTCGACCACGATTAATATCGCTTCCAGCCATGATAAATATAATGGTTCAGTGCGCGAAGACGATAATGGCGTGTATAACCTTAAAACGCATTATCATATGCGACGAAACATCGATATTATCGCAGCTGTAAATTATACCGACCGAGACAGTAATCTGGAAATTTTCGATTACTCGGGTACGCATTTTACCGTGTCGGTATTGTTATCTTTGTAACCATAAATAGATTGGCTTTTTTATTTAAAGCCTTAGTCGTAGAAAAATAGAAGTTGGTACATTCCATGATAGCTCACTCTTCTTGCTCAACTTACCTTTCTAAAGCCCTGGTTTTCACCTGGCTGTTGATTATCATTTTTTCAGGATTTAGTGCTAACGCTTCGAAAATCCAGGTCCAGGAATATCGTATCGATAGTGGCGATAAAATTGCCATCGAGGTGTATGGTGAACCAGAACTTTCCCGGGAACTGCTATTAAATGACAGTGGTAAAATTAACTACCCATTTTTGGGAGAAATTACCATTCAGGGGTTAACTCTGTATCAAGTAGAACAGGCTATTCATCAAGGGTTAAAGGGCGATTACCTGATTAACCCCAATGTGTCGGTAAGTATCATTACATATCGCCCTTTTTTTATTGACGGTGAAGTTAAAAAGCCCGGAGGCTACCCTTATCAACCTGGGCTGACTGTCGCCAAAGCTGCCGCGTTGGCCGGTGGGTTTACCGAACGGGCTTCGCTGGACAAAATCTATATTGTCAAAAGTGGTGTTGATGATAAACGTCCACAACCCATAGACCAGCACACCCTGATTGGTCCGGGTGACATTATTTCCATTAAGCAAAGTTTCTTTTAGGAGTTGCCTGTGACGTTAAGTAATAAGGGGCATCATACTCCAGCCAATATAACCTCCGAGTCTGGCGGCGATTATGTTAATCATGACGAAATTGATTTAGGGAAACTGATCCGCGTCGTCTGGCGCCATAAACTGGTTATTATTGGCTTCTCGGCAATGGTTACCATGCTAACGGCTATGGTGATGTCATCAAAAACCCCCATTTATGTCGCATCGGCCAGTTTGCTATTAGAAGCGGAACAAAATCGAGTGTTACAACTTGACGATGTCTATGGCGAATCGACCAATGCCCAAGAGTATTATTATTCACAACTTGAGATTATTCGCTCCCGTAAGGTGGCGCAAAAGGTTGTCGATACCCTGAATTTGACGGAGCATCCCTTCTTCAACCAGCCCCAAGAATATAAACCAGGCCTTAAAGAAACGATTGTTAACTTAGTCAATCCGCAACCACCGGCACCGGCCTTATCGACGGCAGAAAAAGCTAGTCTGAAACGCGACGCAGTAATTGGTTATGTCTGGGGCAATATGTCAGCGTCACCCGTGTCAAAGACCCAGGTGGTGACGATTGGTTTTGAGTCTGAATCGCCGGAACTGGCTGCAACCTTAGCCAATGCCATTGCCAGAGCGTATCTTGATAATCATATGGACGTAAACCTTGATCGCATTGAAAAATCCGCGACCTGGTTAAATGCTAGTATGTCAGGCTTAAAACAAAAGCTTGAGACGGCAGAGGAGCGATTGGCAGCGTTTCAGGAACAAGAATCGCTGGTAGATGTACGCGGCATTAAAAGCCTGGCGGCTCGAGAATTAGAAGAGCTTTCTGGAGAGCTTACCCGCGCTCAGCAACTGGTCGATCAAAGTGAATTAATTAGCTCATTGCTGCAAAACACGCAAATGGAAAACGGCTTGTCATTGGACTACATCAATAGTGTGCCGGAGATTTTCAATCACCCATCGGTTCAAAACCTGCAGCAGCAAAAATTATCGATAGAAGCGAAAAAACAGGAGTTAGCGTTTGTCTACGGACCTAAACATCCGAAAATGATCGCGGTAAATGCTGAGCTTGCCAAAGCACAGACCAATATTGAGCAACAAGTGTCGTTGTTAATTCGCAGCCTGGGTACTGATACAAGTCAGGCGAAACAGCGAGTGAGGCAAATTAATCAGGCCATTGAAACCGCAAAAGCAAAGTTTCAACGTTTGACCCGGATTGAAAACCAGCATCGTGATTTACTTCAGGATGTTGAGACCAATCGCAATTTATATGAGGCCTTCTTCTCAAGATTAAAAGAAACCGCTCAACTAGAAGGTTTTGAAACGTCGGTTGGTCGTATTATTGATCCAGCGACAACGCCATATGCTCCGTCCAAGCCTCGCAAGAAGTTGGTCGTGGTATTAGCGATGATGCTATCGTCGATGCTCGGTGTGGCCTGCGTTCTGCTATTAGAGGCGTTAAACGCTACCATTCGTAGCGCCGAAGACGTCGAACAAAAGTTGTCGCAAACCTTGTTAGGCATCATTCCTTTGATTGCGATGCATAAAGATGGCAATCAATCGCGGACATTGCGGGAAATCATTAACGGACAGAATAAGCAAGACCCTGCGTCGCTGCCAGCGGATTATTATTTGCAGGACAAAGAGCATGGGTTTAGTGAAGCGGTGAGGACTATCCGTACCAGTTTGCAAATGTTAAATATTGAGTCTCAGGCAAAAACTATCGCGGTTACTTCGACACTGCCCGGTGAAGGCAAAACGCAATTGAGCTCGAATTTGTTTTATGCGATTGGTCAGTTACAAAAAACCATTATCATTGATGCGGATATGCGCCGCCCAAGTATTGCGAAGAACTTTTCTATCGCGAAAACACAACCTGGACTGGCAAATTATATTGCGGGTACCCACGAATTAGAACAATGTATTGTGCATGATAAACATAATCAGATGGATATTATGGTGGCTGGAGATATGGCGCCAAACCCGCAAGAATTATTATCCTGTGCGAAATTCAAATCCTTGATTGCCAATCTGAGAAGCAACTATGATCGAATCATTATTGATACTCCGCCGATTTTGGCGGTAAGTGACGCTATTTTGATTGCAGGCGTAAGTGATGCCCTGATTTATGTGGTCAAAGCGGAAGCGACCAAAGAACAGCAAATCAAAGCAGGCCTGAAACGTCTGCGCACTTCTGGCGTGGATATCTCTGGGGTTGTATTGAATCGGGTTGATATGAATAAAGCGCAAGCCTATCAGGCGTTTGAAGGCTATTACGATCAATATGGCTACAATAGTTAAGTGCTTGACAGGCCTAAGTGTGCCCATTGTTGAGCACGGTGCTTGGCGATATGTATTGTGATGGGCAAAGGTACGCGCTTTGATGGGATTTTTGAATCAATGAAAAAAGCATGTTTGATTATTCCATTATTGATTTTAACGCTGCTGGCAAGCTCTTATGGACTTGCAAACATTTATTTCAAGCAAGCGGAAGTGCGAGTTAAGCGCTGGCAAATTGACACCCAGCTCATCAATGAGGAAGACTATCGTCAGGCCCTGGATTATGCCAACAAAGCGTTATTGTTTCATTCTGGCCACAATCAATATCTGGAGATCAAAGCGCAGATACTAGAGTGGGGGGCAGATGAGGGAATAGGGCAACCCAGAGCGACAGCGTTGCGCCAAGCCAAACAGCTATATCTGCAATCTACTTCGACGCGACCAACCTGGCCGGGTACCTGGGCCGCATTAGCCATGTTGAAATGGCGAATGCAGGAATTTGATATGGAAATGGTTAGCTATCTGAAAAATGCCTATGCCGTCGGTAAAAACAGCCCGGAAGTTAAATTAGCATATCAACAATTAGGTCCCGTACTTCGAGACTATTACCCGCAACTTTTCGCTTCTGTCGAGGCCTCATACAATCTTCTTGGAAATAAATAAAAACACTTAAATCCAACAACTTAAAGCGTTTGCTCTGTGATTTTGTAGGATGATTATGGCGTTGTTTATGGCGACTTCTGTTATCTCTTCTATACTGTTTTTAATAACAAAAAACGGGCTTAAGGGATAAGTCATTACAACGTAGTGGTCTATATTCAGGTTTCTTTGAATAGCACATTGGATCACAACTACCTCCCTTGAAAAACATTCCCTGTTTGTAACGTGATTATTTTGCATAACGAAACACTTTTTCGTTTCAATGCTTCGTTTGGTATGGACATTTTATGAAAATCATCGTGACAGGTGGCGCCGGATTTATCGGTAGCGCCGTGATCAGGCACATTCTGCAACACACATCAGATCAGGTGTTGAATTACGATTGCTTAACTTACGCCGGCAATCAGGAATCAATTCCTGCCTATCTAACGACACAAAAAGATGCAAAAACGGGTGAGCCACAATATCAATTCATCAAAGGTGATATCTGTGATGCGGAGCTTTTTACGGCTTTGCTTAACCAATATCAGCCAGATGCCATCATGCATCTGGCTGCAGAATCCCATGTCGATCGCTCCATTGATGGTCCGGCTCTGTTTATTAAAACCAATGTTGTTGGCACCTGTAACCTTTTAGAGTGTGCCAGAAAATACTGGCTAAGCATGGCTGAAGAACGTAAATCTACGTTTCGATTCCTCCATGTTTCCACCGATGAAGTATTCGGCGACTTAGAGTCTGACGATTCCAAATTTACCGAAACAACCCCTTATGCACCGTCCAGTCCATATTCAGCTTCTAAGGCTGGTAGTGACCACCTGGTTAGAGCCTGGGGGCGAACCTATGGGTTTCCGGTATTAATCACCAATTGCTCGAATAACTATGGCCCTTATCATTTTCCCGAGAAACTCATTCCTCACATTATCTTGAATGCACTGCAAGGCAAACCTTTACCCGTATATGGCGATGGCAAGCAAGTCCGTGACTGGCTTTATGTAGATGATCATGCCCAGGCGTTATTGACCGTTGTCAAAGAAGGAAATGTCGGTGAAACCTATACCATAGGCGGCAATAACGAGAAACAAAATATCGAAGTCATAACGTCGATTTGCGATATTTTAAATCGCAAGGTCTCAGCCAAGCCTGATGGTATATCAGATTATGCGCAATTAATTACCTATGTTCAGGACAGGCCTGGACATGACAAGAGATATGCAATCGATGCGTCAAAGATTGCAAATTCATTACATTGGCAACCTAAAGAGTCATTTCAATCGGGCATTGAAAAAACCGTTCAGTGGTATCTGGACAACCCGGATTGGTGGCAGCGCGTACTTTCGGGAAAATATCAATTAACCAGGCTAGGAGATAGTCAGTATCATGAAACCTTATAAAGGAATTATTCTTGCCGGAGGTTCGGGAACCCGATTGCACCCCATTACGATGGGTGTATCGAAGCAGTTATTACCGGTTTATGACAAGCCGATGATTTACTATCCCTTATCGGTTTTAATGCTGGCGGGGATCAAAGAAGTGTTAATTATTTCAACCCCGGAGGACATGCCGGGATTCAAACGCTTACTTGGTGATGGCCAACAGTTTGGCCTTGAGTTGCAATATGCGGAACAACCCTCCCCAGATGGTCTGGCACAGGCATTTATTATTGGTGAGCAATTTATCGGTGACTCCAATGTTTGTCTGGTACTCGGCGATAATATCTTTTACGGCCAGCATTTTACCGACAAACTTAAGTTAGCAACAGAGTTTGAAACCGGTGCCATGGTGTTCGGATATCACGTCAAAGATCCTGAACGTTTCGGTGTGGTTGAGTTTAACGCCGAAGGCAAAGCGACCAGCATTGAAGAAAAGCCGAAAATTCCTAAATCCAGTTATGCGGTGACCGGTCTGTATTTTTACGACAATCGGGTTATCGATATCGCCAAGAACATTAAACCATCTCCGCGTGGCGAGCTGGAAATCACTGAGATAAATAATGAATATTTGCGCTTAGGCGAACTCAACGTGACTATTTTAGGTCGAGGCTGTGCCTGGTTAGATACCGGGACTCACGACTCCCTCGCAGAAGCCGGCCACTTTGTACAGGCCGTAGAAAAACGTCAGGGCCTGAAAGTGGCGTGTCTGGAAGAAATTGGTTTTCGAAATGGTTGGCTTTCCTCACAGCAACTACAAACGTCGATTAACCGTTATCAGAAGACAGAATATGGACAGTACCTGGCATCGCTTATGCCGATGGGGTTAGGAGCGGATTACAATGAAAGTTATCTCTACAAAAATATCTGACTTAAAAGTCATTGAACCGGAAATCTATGGTGATGATCGTGGATTTTTTCTCGAAACCTTTCAATCAAATCGCTACCGGGAAAAAGTTGGTATTGAACAGGAGTTTGTACAGGATAATTATTCAAGGTCGCGTAAAGGGGTTTTGCGCGGACTGCATTTTCAAGTAAAAAAACCGCAGGGCAAGTTAGTAAGAGTTGTACGTGGCGAAGTATTTGACGTCGCTGTCGATATTCGAAAGGACTCCGCTACATTCGGTCAGTGGCATGGCGAGATCCTTTCCGAGGAAAATAAACGGCAGTTTTGGATCCCACCTGGTTTTGCCCATGGATTTGTTGTCTTATCCGACGTTGCCGATTTCGAATACAAATGCACAAGTTTTTATGATCCTAATGACGAAGGCGGGCTGCTTTGGAATGACAAAGATCTTGATATCCAATGGCCGGTCGAGCAATTAGGCAGCGTGCAGCTTTCTGAAAAAGACAAATGTGCCTTACCTTTGCAAGATCTGCCCCGTTAACTGTGTATGGCTTTTGCGCTAAGTGCTGATCCCTGCGACCTAAAAGAGTCGCGAAAATTAATAATGACATTCTAAGGAAAGAACACGATGAATATTTTGGTCGTAGGAAAATATGGACAATTAGCATCTTGCTTAAGAGATGTTGTCGATGCGGAAAAAGAGCACGATGAGCGGATTACCTGGCATTTTCTATCATCGCAGCAATTAAATATTGCCGACAGAGCATCGGTGCAACAGGCGTTTGCTATGGTGAGCCCTGATATGGTGATTAATACAGCCGCCTATACACAGGTCGATGAAGCGGAACAAGACCGTGATCAAGCCATTGCCGTGAACCAACTAGGATGTAAGTACCTGGCTATGGCCTGCGCGAATCTAAACGTTCCTTTGATCCACATTTCCACCGACTACGTGTTCTCAGGCAATACTGATATTCCATACACGCCAGGCGAAAAGACTGATCCACAAAGCGTTTATGGGATGAGTAAATTTCTAGGTGAACAGGAAGTCATGACCTATCTGAGCCGTTTTGTGATCATACGTACTGCCTGGGTGTTTAGCGAATATGGCAAAAACTTCGTGAAAACCATGATTCGTCTTGCCCGGGAAAAACGTCAGTTTAATGTCGTTAATGATCAAGTCGGCAACCCAACCTACGCCGGCCACCTGGCTTTAGTCATCTATCAAATGGTTATCGCTATCCAAAACGGGACCAAGCAGTGGGGAATCTATCATTACAATGGTTGTTCTTCAGTAACCTGGTATCAATTTGCCCGGGAAATTGTTGATATGGCCAAGGATCAAGCGCTGATCCAACAGTTACCTGACATCGCACCGATAACGACAACTCAATACCCAACATTGGCAAAACGACCGGCTTTTTCTGCGATGAGTAACGATAAAATCATTCAAAAGTGGCAGGTTAGCCCAAGTGACTGGAAGCAAGGACTGGCAAAAGTCATGGCGAGCGAACAACGAAAAACCTGACTGATAAACACGCCTGTGTATCAGCCCGTACAGCGATGCACATACAACATTGAACATAACTCAAGACAAAAGGGTTCAACAATAAAGTCTTTCAGCATCGCATAGTGATGGGGCGTCGGGCTATTTTAACGGTGCTTTAACCCTAGGAATTTATTGGCTTTATCGTTAAAAAAATTGACAGTAGAAATGGCAGGTTGCGGTTTCTCTTCTATACTCATCATTAATAAGAACAAACAGTAACATTAAGAGTCTGCTATGCCTTTTACAACTACAAAAATCGCAGTTATTGGCCTTGGTTATGTCGGGCTGCCTCTCGCCGTAGAGTTCGGTAAAAAGTATCTGACCAAAGGTTTTGATATTAATCAATCTCGCATTGACGAACTCAAATCCGGTGAAGACAGTACCCTTGAAGTCAACCCTGAAAACTTAAAAAGCGCTTCTCGCTTAACCTTTACATCGGACGTAGAAGATTTACGAGCCTGTAACTTCTATGTAGTAACGGTACCCACGCCAATCGACAAACATAAACAACCAGACTTAACACCTCTGATCAAAGCCAGTGAAATGCTCGGCAAAGTGGTGGAGAAAGGGGATATCGTTGTTTATGAATCAACGGTATATCCGGGTGCTACCGAAGAAGACTGTATTCCGGTTATTGAAAAAGTATCAGGATTAACTTACAACCAGGACTTTTTTGCGGGTTACTCGCCAGAGCGTATTAACCCAGGCGACAAGCAGCATACGGTTACTCAAATTTTAAAAGTCACATCAGGATCAACCCCTGAGATCGCTCAAAAAGTTGATGAGATTTATCAGTCAGTAATAACCGCGGGTACCCATCTGGCGTCGTCCATCAAGGTTGCTGAGGCGGCTAAAGTAATTGAAAACACTCAGCGGGACGTTAATATCGCATTGATTAATGAACTGGCGATTATCTTTAATAAACTCAATATCGATACTCTGGAAGTCTTGCAGGCTGCTGGTACAAAATGGAACTTTTTGCCGTTTCGCCCAGGGTTGGTTGGCGGCCACTGCATTGGCGTTGACCCTTATTATCTTACCCAAAAAGCCCAGGATATTGGTTACCACCCGAAAATGATCCTCGCTGGTCGTCACTTAAACGATGGCATGGGCGAATATGTTGTTAGTCAATTGGTGAAAAATATGATGAAGCAGCATGCTAAGGTTGAGCATGCTAACGTATTAGTGATGGGGTTAACATTCAAGGAAAACTGTCCGGATCTTCGTAATACGAAAGTGATCGATATTGTGAAAGAGCTTCATGAATACAACATGAACGTTGATGTTACCGATCCCTGGTGCAATAAAGAGGAAGCGAGATCACTCTATGGTATCGACGTGGTGTCTCGCCCTAAACATGATCACTATGATGCGATTATTCTTGCCGTTGCCCACCGTGAATATCTGGAATTGACTACGGATGAAATTCGACAATGGGGAAGACGGGGTCATTTCATTTATGATTTAAAATATGTACTTCCCCGAGACGAAGTAGACCTCAGGCTATAAGACCTTTTAAACGGCTATAGCCTCGATAGGTATCTTAGAGAGTTTAGCCGTTTTTGCTACGCAAGCTGTGCAGATAAGGTAAGTGCCGCCGATTATCTGAATTGTTCGCCTTCCTGAAAAAGATAACTTTCGTTCGCGGCTCTTTCTTATCGCTTTTTATAGCGTTTCTTTTAACTCATACAAATATTGTAAGGCCTGACGGGGACTTAATGCGTCCACATCAAGGGCCTGCAGCTTATCAATGACCGGATGGTCTTCATTGAAGCTGAATGTAACTTGCGGCGTATCTGTTGATGCTCTATCCGGCGCTTGTAACGTTGCACGGGTATCCGCGGCTTCCAGTTCTTTAAGTCGCTGTTTTGCCCGTTTCACTACCGACTTAGGAACACCCGCTAATTGCGCAACCTGAAGGCCAAAACTCTTGCTGGCAGCACCGTTTTGCACCGCATGCATAAAAACGATATTGTCATCGTGCTCTACCGCATCCAGATGAATATTCGCCAGTGAATCTAGTTGTTCCGCAAGTTGGGTTAACTCGAAATAATGGGTTGCAAATAAGGTGAAGGCTTGGGTTTTTTGCGCCAGATACTCAGCGCAGGCCCAGGCTAGTGACAAGCCATCGTAGGTACTGGTACCACGACCAATTTCATCCAACAGGACTAAACTCTTTTCGCTGGCATTATGAAGGATGTTTGCGGTTTCAGTCATTTCCACCATAAATGTTGAACGTCCTGAGGCGAGATCATCCGAAGCGCCAATGCGGGTGAAAATTCGATCGACCATACCAATTTTAGCTCGTTGTGCCGGTACATAACTGCCAATATGGGCCAACAAAACGATCAACGCGGTTTGTCGCATATAGGTGGATTTACCACCCATATTCGGTCCGGTGATGATTAACATCTGTTGTTGTAAGTTTAGTGAAACCGGATTGGCAATAAATGGCTGTTCGCTGACCTGCTCAACGACCGGATGACGGCCATCGTTAATATCAATGACGCGGGTTTCACACAATTCTGGTGGCTGGTAATTTAAAGTGATTGCACGTTCACTCAGGTTTGCCAATACATCTAATGTCGCAAGCCCATCAGCACATTGTTGCAGTGTCTCGATGTTCGGTAACAATTGATCGAACAGCTCATCATAAAGACGCTTTTCCAAGGCAAGGAAGCGACTTTGCGAGCTTAATACCTTCTCTTCGTGCTCTTTAAGCTCTTCGGTGATATAGCGTTCGTTATTTTTCAAGGTTTGCCGGCGGATATATTCCTCAGGCACTTGCTCGGATGAGGCCCGACTGATTTCGATAAAAAATCCATGGACTTTATTGTAACCAACTTTCAGGCTGCTAATACCGGTGCGCTGGCGTTCTTGTTCTTCCAAATCGGCGAGAAACTGACTGGCTCCCTGACTTAAGTCACGAAGTTCATCCAATTCCTGATGATATCCTTCCCGGATCACACCGCCATCTCGAATCAACACCGGAGGGTTGTCGACAATGGCTTGTGTCAACAGGTCATGTAAATGATCAATTGGCTGACAGGCGAGTTGTAATTCCTGTAACAGAGCAGGTAATTGTGCATCCGCTAACAACTGTTGAATCTCGGGTAGTAAACCTAACGCATTGCGCAGCCTTGCTAAATCTCGTGGCCGGGCACTGCGCAGAGCGATACGCGCGACTATTCGTTCAACATCACCTACGCCTTTAATGACATCGTGTAAATCTGCAAAGATATCCTGGTCAATCAAGGTGGATATGGCGCCTTGTCTGCGTTGTAATTTATCGATGTTGGTAAGCGGGCTGTGTAACCAACGCTTAAATAACCGTGATCCCATAGGCGACGCGGTTCTATCGAGAACGCTGGATAAGGTATTGTCATAACCTCCCGCCAGGTTGACGGTCAATTCCAAATTACGGCGCGTGGCCGCATCGAGGATCACCGCTTCCTGATAAGATTGTGCGGTTAGGGTGCGAATATGAGGCAGAGCGGTTCGTTGCGTGTCATTAACATATTGCAGCAAACAGCCACTAGCACAAATACCCCTTGGATAATGTTCAACACCAAAACCCTGCAAATCACGGGTTTCAAATTGCTTGGTTAGCAATTTATAACTTGTTTGGTGATCAAATTCCCAGTCAGGTCGGCGTCGAAGTCCTTTATACTGGGATAAAAGTTCTGGGTATGGAAACGATTCCGGATACAGCAATTCTGCCGGAGCAAGGCGCTGTAATTCTGCGCTTAATTGTTCCTGCGTTTGTGGTTCGCACAAATGAAATTTTCCTGAACTCATATCCAGGTAGGATACACCGAACGTATCATTTTGCGCGAATACGGCAACCAGAAGGTTGTCCTGGCGATCTTGCAACAATGCTTCATCACTCAATGTGCCGGGGGTGACGATCCGCACGACTTTACGTTCGACCGGACCTTTGCTTGTGGCAGGATCACCAACTTGCTCACATATCGCCACGGACTCACCAAGGGCGACTAATCTGGCCAGATAATTTTCTACCGCATGATACGGAACACCAGCCATAGGGATAGCATTGCCACCGGTTTTGCCTCTGGCAGTTAATGAAATATCCAGTAAATCCGCTGCTTTTTTGGCATCGTCAAAAAACAATTCATAAAAATCGCCCATTCGATAAAATAACAGGATGTGTTCGAATTCGCTTTTAATCGATAGATACTGGCGCATCATAGGGGTGTGATTTGAAAATTGTTCGGGATTCTGGGTCATTAATTTTTCTATTTGTCAGGAGTCTTAGACACCCGTTTTCTAGGCGCTGGACTGAGATTTTATCACTGAAATTGATGTTAAAAGATTTGTGACTCGATAGAAAGTAATAAATACAAATTCCAAGGATTTGAACTACTGGATAACAACACTGTAAATAACGCTATAAAGAGCCGTAAATAGAATGTAAACAGCAGGGCGGATGTTTTGGCTTGAGCCTAACCCATTGATTTTCAATGTATTAGTTATGGTTGTATTGCTTTTTTATAATTTTTTCATAATTAGCTATTGATACTGTACGATTATACAGTATACTGAGCAAAGTTACGGTATAAATAAGAATACGATTGGAGAGACTAATGGATACGAACAAAGAAAAGGCCTTATCAGCGGCGTTAAGCCAGATTGAGCGTCAGTTCGGTAAAGGTTCGATTATGAAGCTGGGTGAGAACCGTAGCATGGATGTAGAGACCATTTCAACGGGTTCGTTGGGATTGGATATCGCATTAGGTGCGGGTGGCTTGCCAATGGGGCGGGTAATTGAAATTTACGGTCCGGAATCCAGTGGTAAAACCACACTAACTTTAGAAGTTATTGCCGAAGCACAACGCAATGGTAAAGTCTGTGCTTTCGTCGATGCGGAACATGCGCTGGACCCCATTTATGCTGAAAAGCTAGGCGTAAATATTAACGACTTATTAGTTTCTCAACCGGATACTGGTGAACAAGCATTAGAAATCTGCGATATGTTGACTCGCTCTGGCGCCGTTGATGTTATCGTTGTTGACTCGGTAGCTGCTCTTACACCAAAAGCAGAGATTGAAGGCGACATGGGTGACAGCCATATGGGCCTGCAGGCGCGGATGTTGTCACAGGCGATGCGTAAGTTAACCGGTAATTTGAAACAATCGAATACCATGATGATTTTCATCAACCAAATCCGTATGAAGATTGGTGTAATGTTCGGTAATCCAGAAACCACTACAGGTGGTAATGCCTTGAAATTCTATGCGTCAGTGCGCCTTGATATCCGTCGTATTGGTGCGGTTAAAGAAGGTGATGAAATCACCGGTAATGAGACCCGCGTGAAAGTGGTGAAGAACAAGATTGCACCACCATTTAAACAAGCGGAGTTCCAGATTCTTTATGGTGCCGGGATTAATAATTTGGGCGAGTTAATCGACCTGGGTGTTAAGCACAAGTTGGTTGAAAAGGCGGGTGCCTGGTATAGCTGCAGTGGTGAACGTATTGGTCAGGGTAAAGCCAATGCCTGTAAATACTTGCAGGAAAACCCGGCTATGGCGAAAGATATCGATGCCAAACTCAGAGCCATGTTATTGACGGCTAATCAGGTAAGCGAAGAACAAGAAGCTGAAACCGAAGATTAAACTTTAACTTTCTTTATAAAAAAGCCGCTCAATTGAGCGGCTTTTTGTTTTATGACGTTATTGTTATTGGGCATCGATATCGTTATGAGCCATATAGTTAATACCAATCACACTAAGTTTGTGCACAACTCAGAGTTAGGGCAGAGGTTCAGTTACAACATAGATTTTATTGATATAGTCATTCTATATTAATGAAATGGTATAACGCCATACTGAAGGCGTTTGCTGGTCTGTATTTTTTGTGCCTCCTGCCCATCGATAAAGAAATAGTGTCGATGCGCTGCACGTTTACATTAAGCAAAACCACAGCGCATGACTTTACCGATGAGGTTAGCTTCCTATGTGTTTATCAAGGAAGTTAACGATAGTTTCTGCGGCTTTTAATCGGTTTTCTTCAACGATAAAGCCATGATATTCGTTATCAATATAAAGCTTTTCGTAAGGGATATTATGCTCTATCAGTTTTTCTTCCAGAGCCTCGGCCTGTTCGATTGGTGTGCGCACATCGGCACTACCATGAATTAACAGAACTGGTGCTTTTAGTTGAGACACAAGATTAACGGGTGACTGATTTTGTAGTATTTCAGGACTTTGCCCTACTGCTTCATTTAAGTAGGTTGAACCATAAAGGCCGCCAGGTATGTCACCTTTGCTGTGCATCATTTTTAAATCATAAACACCTGATGATCCAATAGTACATTTGAACATGTCAGGTTCTATTGAGCTACTTTGTAATGCAGAATATGCTCCAAAACTGCCACCAGAAATACAAATTCGATTAGCATCTGCGATACCTGACTTTATTGCCCATTTTGTGGCATCGATAATGTCATATTGAACGTCAGAGCCCCAATGTTTGTCACCCAAATGCATGATCTTATCGCCAAAACCCGCTGAACCCCTAAAGTTAACTTTCAGTACCGCATAGCCTTTAGCCGCCAGATACTGACTTCTGAAATCATATCCCCAGTAGTCGCGAGCGCGAGGTCCACCATGAGGCATAACGACTAGAGGTAGGTTTTTTACTTCTTTACCATTTGGTAGCGTTAGATAGCCGTTTAATGTCAAGCCGTCACGGGTATTGAATTTAAAAGGTTCAACAACCGCCAGATTTTCTTTTTTCAGCCAATCCGCGCGATTAAATAAGAATCGTGCCTGGTTTTTATTGGTATTGTATAAGTAGTAAGCGCCAGGATTGCGATCGCCACGCACGTATACAATCAGATTTTCACCATCTTTTGTTGAGCTGGCAATATCAACAGAGTCGCCTTTGAACGCTTTATATAGATTCTGATGTAACTTTGCATGCTCTACTTCATTATCGAAAATAATATAATTCGAATAGTCTTCATCAATTCGAATACCATAGGGCACATTTTGGTAGTTGCTGAGAAAATATGTAGGAATGACAAAGTCATTTTTATAAATTTTATTGGCTGTTTTATGCTTAAGATCATATGCATACAGTGTTCCTGTGTCGCCATCATTGTACGCGGTGAAATAAACCTTATTGTTATCGGCGCTAAACCCTCGAATAATGGTTTCATCTGCCTCGATATCCGTGACAAAATCTTGCCATTCGCCCTTAGGTTCACGGTAGTAAACTCGACTTTCGTCATAACCTTCAATGCCCGTTGCGAATCGAACAACATCGTTATGGTCGAGTAAAATGTCATTACCCCGTCCAGGTGAACGCATGATTTTTTTCTGGTTACCATTGTAAACATTGAGCTTAATAACATCTGCCGGACTAGGCTCTAAATAACGACTTTTCCATGGCTGAATACTAATAATGATTTCTTTATCGCTTTTATCATAGAGGGAGAGAAGGCTAGCCCAACCGTTACCCACTTTTTTCCTTCGGGTGATTTTACCTTCGGTAACTGCTTGGTTCATACCAAAAATGGCTTTAGGGCGACGACCATCATAGTTGATCGCGAACAAACGCCCGGTGTTATAGGTTTGCCCCAAGACTCCGTAAGTGGATAATACTTCAATAACAACGCGCTCATTATTTACCCAGTGGTAATCGCCGACCTGTTGCTTACCAGACATTTTAAATGTAAACGTCATTTTTTTATCATCTGTGCGAACAAAAGCAAGAACGTACTCACCCTCGTGTAATGTGCGAATCGCGATGTGTTTACCATCTGGTGAAATTTTTGCCTGTTCATTTTGCATGTGGCGGGTAAAGTCCGCCAACTCAAGCGCTGTTGCGCTTGAGATGCTTAACACTAAGCAAAATAATAGAGTTATGTACTTCATAATGTAGCCTTAATTTTCTTGTTTTATCCGAGGGTATATTGAATGCATAAAATAGATTTGCAGTTTTACATATTTTAATCAGTTTGTTTACAGTTTGATAAAAAATGCTTTAGACGTCTATACGTTTAGATGTTGAAATGTCTCATTCGATTCAGTAGTATGGGCTCTTCGTTTTTCCGTGGAGATCCCGCATGCCAATAAAAATTCCCGATCAGTTACCAGCCTTGGAGGTATTGGGGAATGAAAATATCTTTGTCATGTCCCACAATCGCGCCAACAATCAAGATATTCGACCGATGCAGGTGGCGATACTGAATTTGATGCCAAACAAAATTGAGGCAGAGATCCAGATCCTCAGAATGTTGTCCAACACGCCGCTACAAATCAACATAGAATTGGTGCGACTGCATTTAAATGAATCGAAAAACACGCCAAAGGCCCATCTAGATCAATTCTATCGTCTGTTCGATGATATCAAACACAAGCATTATGACGGCCTGATAATTACCGGTGCGCCGCTCGGACAAATCGATTATGAGCAAGTGTTGTACTGGGATAAAATTTGCGAGATGTTCGAGTGGGCGAAAACCAACGTGACCTCAACCATGTTCTCTTGTTGGGCTGCCCATGCTGCGCTATACCATTTTTACGGGATCAATCGAGAATTAAGAGCTGAAAAATTATCAGGGGTCTATAAACATTGGACCAAACTTCCTAATGAAGAACTCACGCGCGGGTTTGACGAATCGTTTTTGGTGCCGCATTCTCGTTTTGGTGAAGTTAAACCTGAGGTTTATGGCGGTATCGAAGATCTATCGATTCTTGCCCAATCGCCAGAAGCAGGCGTATATCTGGTTGCTAGCCATGACAAAAAACTGGTGTTCGTCACTGGCCATCCAGAATATGATGCAACGACGTTAAAGGACGAGTATTATCGTGACTTAGAGGCTAAGTTATCCCCAAAAATTCCGCTAAATTATTTTCCTGAGGATAACCCTGCGCAACAACCCGCTAACAGTTGGCGCAGCCATGGTAGTCTGCTATTTAGCAACTGGTTAAATTATTACGTTTATCAAATTACCCCATACGTCCTGGATGTCGATGGTCCATTTTCAGAAACAGGAAATTCGCAGTAATGTCCAACACCACTAATCTTTTTCAACAACAATTAGATAACCGAATTTTGGTGCTCGATGGAGCGATGGGCACCATGATCCAAAATCATAAATTATCCGAAGCGGATTTTCGCGGCCAGCGGTTTGAAGATTGGTCGTGTGACTTAAAAGGTAATAATGATCTTCTGGTATTGACCCAAGCTGAGATAATCGCGGATATCCATCGCGAGTATCTGTTGGCAGGTGCCGATATCATCGAAACCAACACATTTAATGCAACATCCATTGCGATGGCTGACTATGAGATGGAAAATATCTCTCGTGAAATTAATTTGGTGGCAGCGCAAATCGCCCGTCAGGTAGCCGATGAAGTGACCGCTGCGCAACCGCACAAACCAAGGTTTGTCGCTGGTGTGTTAGGACCAACTAACCGCACGTGTTCGATTTCTCCAGATGTTAATAACCCCGCATTTCGTAACGTAGACTTTGATCAACTCAAAGATGCTTACATTGAATCTACCACTGCCCTAATAGAAGGTGGAGTGGACTTGATTATGGTGGAAACCATATTTGATACGCTAAACGCAAAGGCCGCCATTGTCGCTTTAGAAGAAGTGTTTGAGGCTATGGGGCAGGCCTTACCGGTGATGATTTCCGGTACTATAACCGATGCATCCGGTCGCACCTTATCCGGGCAAACCACAGAAGCGTTCTACAACTCTCTGCGACATGCCAGGCCGATATCGTTTGGCCTGAACTGCGCTCTTGGCCCGGTAGAGCTGCGTCAGTATATCGAAGAGTTATCCCGCATCAGCGAGTCGGCCGTTAGTGCCCACCCGAATGCGGGTTTACCAAATGCTTTTGGTGAATATGATTTTACCGTAGAAGACATGAATGCACACATCAAGGAATGGGCAGAATCGGGTTTTCTAAATATTGTTGGTGGCTGTTGCGGTACCACGCCCGCACACATTAAAGGCATTGCTGATACGGTAGCATCAATCGCACCACGAAACGTTGCTGAAAAGCCAGTCGCGTGTCGTCTATCTGGTTTAGAAGCATTAAATATCAACCAGGACAGTTTATTTTTAAATGTTGGTGAAAGAACCAATGTTACCGGCTCTGCGATTTTTCGGCGTTTGATAACTGAAGAAAACTATGATGAAGCGATAGCTGTTGCGCTGCAACAGGTGGAAAACGGTGCGCAGATTATCGATATCAATATGGATGAAGGCATGCTGGATTCCAAAGGCGCAATGATCACGTTTTTAAATCTCATCGCTGGTGAGCCGGATATCGCCAAGGTACCGATTATGCTCGATTCGTCGAAATGGGACATTCTTGAAGCGGGATTAAAATGCATTCAGGGTAAAGGTATCGTTAACTCCATTTCCTTAAAAGAAGGAGAAGCATCGTTTCGCGAGCAGGCAAATATTATTCGCCGCTATGGTGCTGCGGTTATCGTGATGGCGTTTGACGAAGTCGGTCAGGCCGACACCCGGGATCGAAAAGTTGAGATCTGTCAGCGTGCCTATCATATTCTGGTCAATGACATCGGCTTTCCGCCTGAAGATATCATTTTTGACCCGAATATTTTTGCCATCGCAACGGGTATCGAAGAGCACAATAACTACGCGGTAGATTTTATAGAAGCCACCGCACACATAAAGAAAACCTTGCCCCATGCCATGGTTTCCGGTGGTGTATCCAATGTCTCATTCTCATTTCGGGGTAACAATCCGGTTCGCGAGGCCATTCACGCGGTATTTCTCTATCATGCCATAAAGCAGGGCATGGATATGGGAATCGTTAATGCCGGGCAACTGGCGATTTATCAGGATATCCCCAAGGATCTGTTAACCGCGGTAGAAGATGTAGTGCAAAATAAAGATGACGGCGCTACAGAACGGCTACTGGATGTAGCTGAGCAATATCGGGGGCAAAAATCTGGGAGTACCAGTAAAGCGGATCTTACCTGGCGAGAGCTGCCGGTAAACAAGCGTCTCGAGCATGCTCTGGTTAAAGGCATCAATGAATTTATTGTTGAAGATACCGAAGAGGCGCGCGTTCAGGCAACGCGACCTTTGGATGTGATTGAAGGCCCATTGATGGACGGGATGAATGTCGTGGGTGACCTGTTTGGGGAAGGGCAAATGTTCCTGCCGCAGGTGGTTAAATCTGCCCGGGTAATGAAACAGGCCGTGGCTCATCTGCAACCTTATATAGAGCTGGAAAAAACCGAAGTGAGCTCCAATGGTAAGGTGCTGTTGGCAACGGTTAAAGGTGATGTCCATGATATTGGGAAAAATATTGTCGGTGTCGTACTGCAATGTAATAACTTTGATGTGATCGATCTTGGGGTTATGGTTCCTTGTGAAAAAATCCTGCAAGTGGCCAAAGAAGAAAATGTCGATGTCATTGGATTGTCCGGTTTAATCACCCCTAGCCTTGATGAAATGGTTCACGTGGCGTCGGAAATGCAGCGTCTGGACTTTGATATTCCGCTGTTGATTGGCGGGGCTACGACGTCAAAAGCACATACCGCGGTGAAAATTGAGCAAAATTATGATCATGGTGTTGTATACGTCCCTAATGCCTCGCGCAGTGTATCCGTAGTCGGATCCTTGCTATCTAACGAGTTAAAAGCGCCGCTGCTGGCGCGTATGAGTCGCGAATATGAAACGGTTCGTGAACGTCATCAGAAAAAAGGACCACGCTCTAAACTGGTGGATATCAGCACGGCTCGGGACAATCGCTTCCCGTTATCATTTGCTGATTACACGCCGAAAAAACCGAATAAGCTAGGTATCACCGTTATCGACGACTTGGATTTGAGCGTTATTCGTAATTACATCGATTGGACGCCTTTCTTTTTAACCTGGCAACTGTCGGGTAAGTACCCAAAAATACTGGAGCATTCGTTAATCGGCGAAGAAGCGACGAAACTTTTTAATGATGCCAATGCCATGCTCGATGACATCATAGCCAAGCAATTGATCCAAGCTAAAGCGGTTATTGGCCTGTTTCCCGCCTACCGCGAAGGCGATGATATCCAGGTGTTTAGCGACGCTGATAAGCAACAGTCATTAATGACGTTATGCCAGCTTCGTCAGCAAACTGAGAAGAAGGCCGGTCAGTTTAATCGCTGCTTAAGCGATTATATCGCCGACAAAGATCAGGATATTGAAGACTATATCGGAGCATTTGCAGTATCGGCAGGTTTTGGTGCTGACGAACTTGTCAAAGCCTATGATGAAAAGCATGACACCTACAATAGCATTTTGTTAAAAGCCGTCGCCGACCGATTAGCGGAAGCCAGTGCTGAGTATTTGCATGAGCAGGTACGTATTCACTATTGGGGCTATGCGGTTGACGAACAATTTGATAACGAAGCATTAATTCGCGAACAATATCAGGGCATCCGTCCAGCACCCGGCTATCCTGCCTGTCCAGAGCACACCGAGAAAGGGAAACTTTGGTCGTTATTGGATGTCGAAAAGCACATTGGCATGGAGTTGACCTCCAGCTATGCCATGTGGCCAGGGGCCGCTGTCAGTGGCTGGTATTTCGCCCATCCAGACAGCAAGTATTTTGCTGTGGCCAAAATTGATAAGTCGCAGGCAGAAAGTTATGCCAAGCGTAAACAGATGAGTGTTGAAGAGGCCAAACGTTGGTTAGGCCCTAATCTGGACGATTAGAATCAATAATTGTTACTAAAGAGCCGGGTCTGACCCGGCTTTATCTTTTCATTTACCGCAAAATCCGAGTAGAATATGGCCACCATTGGCTTTTTAATTGGCAATATTTGGTGTATATAAGTTCGTGTTCAATAAAGACGTGAAAAAAGCGGCCTATCGAATGCTTGCCAGACGAGAGCACTCCAAGGCTGAATTAAAACAAAAACTGTTGCAAAAAGACTTTACTGGCGATGATATTGATGACGTGCTCGATGCTTTGCAAGAGCAAGATATTCAAAGCGATTTGCGTTATGGCGAAGCGATGTTTCGCCAACGTGTCCAAAAAGGCTTTGGTTGGCAGTTTATTCGCGCTGAATTAAAGCAGAAGGGATTATCAGCCGATATTATTCAAGCCGTATACCATTCACAGGAACTTGATTGGTTTACCCTGGCAGCCAACGTTTATGAAAAACGTTATGGTGTGGCTCCTGCGTTGGACGACAAAGAACGTGCTAAACGCTCACGGTTTATGCTGTACCGTGGCTTCGAACAACATCATGTTATTGAACTGATTACCAGTTAGCGCGATGAAACACATTATTTTATTTACGTATTATCAGAAAGACAGAGACGATTAGATGACTACAACGGTTAGATCCAGTGCCGAAATTCGTAAGGCATTTTTAGATTATTTTGCTTCCAAGCAACATCAGATAGTGCCCAGTAGTTCACTGGTTCCAGGTAATGATGCGACCTTGCTATTTACCAATGCCGGCATGGTACCGTTTAAGGATGTGTTTTTAGGCGCAGAGTCCCGCAGTTATACCCGGGCAACCTCATCGCAGCGTTGTGTCCGTGCCGGTGGCAAGCACAATGATTTGGAAAACGTTGGCTATACCGCTCGCCACCATACGTTCTTCGAAATGCTGGGTAATTTCAGCTTTGGTGATTATTTTAAAACCGATGCCATTCACTTTGCTTGGCAGTTCTTAACGCAGGTATTGCAACTTCCCAAAGATAAGTTATTGGTTACCGTTTACGAAACCGATAATGAAGCGTTTGATATCTGGGCCAAAGAAATTGGTGTGCCAGAAGAAAAAATCATTCGTATCGGTGACAAGTCAGCAGATAAAAAATACGAATCAGATAATTTCTGGTCGATGGGCGATACGGGCCCTTGCGGTCCATGTACGGAAATCTTCTATGATCATGGTGACCATATCTGGGGTGGACCTCCAGGTAGCCCGGAAGAAGATGGCGATCGCTTTATCGAAATCTGGAATCTGGTGTTTATGCAGTTTAACCGTCAGGCCGACGGTACCATGGAAAACCTGCCCAAACCCTCCGTGGATACTGGGATGGGGCTAGAGCGTATTGCTGCAATAATGCAAGACGTGCATTCTAATTATGAAATCGATATTTTCCAGGGCTTGATAAAAGCTGCGGCAGAACTTCTTGGCGTTGACGATTTATCTCACAATTCACTCAAAGTTATTGCCGATCATATCCGCTCTTGTAGCTTTATGATTGCCGATGGTGTGATGCCCTCTAACGAGGGCCGCGGCTATGTATTGCGCCGTATTATTCGCCGTGCAATTCGTCATGGTCACAAGCTCGAAGCGACCACGCATTTCTTCCATAAGTTAGTTGCCGCGTTAGCAGAGCAAATGGGTGAAGCTTACCCTGAGTTGGTGAAGCAGCAGGCGGTTATCGAAAAGATTTTACGCATTGAAGAAGAGCAGTTTGGTCGTACTCTGGATCGTGGAATGGCGTTGCTTGAAGATATTATCGCCAATCTTGATAGTAAACAAATTGCCGGCGCCGATGTCTTTAAACTATATGACACTTACGGATTCCCTGCGGATCTCACCGCCGATATTGCCCGCGAACGGGACATACAAATTGATGAAGCGGGTTTTGAACAACACATGCAGGCACAGCGAGAGCGTGCTCAGCAAGCGAGCCAGTTTGGTACCGATTACAATGAACAGTTAAAGTCGGAGCAACATACCAGCTTTAAGGGCTATACCAACAGCGACTATTCCGCCACTGTGGTTGAGTTGTTTAACGAAGACGGTAAAGTGTCTACGTTAACAGCCGGCCAAAAAGGCGTGGTTGTTCTGGATAACACGCCGTTTTATGCGGAGTCTGGTGGTCAGGTTGGTGATACCGGTGTGATCAGCACTGGCAGCTGCGAATTTACCGTAACCGATACCGTGAAATTAGGTAATGCATTTGCCCATCATGGTATTGCTCAAGGCGATATTCAATTAAATGCTCGTGTAAAAGCCAGCATTGATACCGAGCGTAGAGCAGCGATCACAAAAAACCATACAGCAACCCATTTACTACACGCGGCGTTGCGTCAGGTATTAGGGGAGCATGTTACCCAGAAAGGTTCTTTGGTCGATAACGAAAAACTTCGTTTTGACTTCTCTCATTTTGAAGGGGTGACGAATGAAGAGCTTCGCACCATCGAACAGTTGGTGAATCAGCAGATTCGCAACAACAGTGAACGTGAAACGGCGTTGATGCAGATTGATGAAGCCAAAGCCAAAGGCGCGATGGCGCTATTTGGTGAAAAATACGATGATGAAGTTCGAGTGGTTACCTTAGGCGATTTCTCAACGGAATTGTGTGGTGGTGTTCACGTTAATCAAACTGGCGAAATCGGCTTATTCAAAATTACTTCTGAAGCAGGTATCGCTGCTGGTGTTCGCCGCATAGAAGCGGTTACCGGCGCAGCTGCACTGGCGTTTATTGATGCTCAGGCTGACACCTTAGATGCCATTTCTGCTCTGGTCAAAAGTGATAGTGCCAATACACTTGGCAAAGTCGAGCAAATGATCCAAAAAGCGAAACTGCTCGAAAAAGAAATTACCCAACTGAAGCAAAAGATGGCGGCACAGGCCGGATCGGATTTAGTCAGTACAGCTGTGGACATCAACGGTGTCAAAGCGCTTATCGCCAATGTTGAAGGCAGTGATCCAAAAGCCTTGCGCGATATGGTCGATGATCTTAAGAATAAATTGGGCAGCGGCATCGTGATGCTTGGCCTTGCCAATGGTCCTAAAGTGAGCCTAATTGCGGGTGTGACCAAAGATTTAACCGCTCAGGTGAAAGCCGGAGAGCTGGTTAATATGGTTGCGCAACAGGTCGGTGGTAAGGGCGGTGGCCGCCCGGATATGGCTCAGGCGGGCGGTAGCCAACCTGAAAACCTGGATGCAGCGTTAGCGTCGGTTCAGGCCTGGTTAACGGAAAAGCTTTAAACACCGCTAAATGGCAATTATTGTTCAAAAATTCGGGGGAACCTCTGTCGGTTCCCCCGATCGTATTAAAGCCGTAGCATCTCAGGTAATCGCCACTCGCCAACAGGGACATCAGGTTGTTGTCGTGCTTTCGGCAATGTCGGGAGAGACCAATCGCTTAATGGACCTCGCCCGGTCTATCGATAAGGCAGCAAGTGGCCGCGAACTGGATATGTTACTGGCCAGTGGTGAACAGGTGTCAATTTCACTACTCGCCATGTCATTAATCCAACAGGGTTTTTCTGCTGTCTCCTTTCTTGGTCACCAGATCGGCATACGCACCAATAATCGTTTTAATAATGCGCGTATCATAGATGTAGATAACAAGCGCCTAAAAGCCGAATTGGAACAGGGGCACGTTGTTATCATTGCTGGCTTTCAGGGGGTTGATTATGAGAATAATATCACCACTCTAGGCCGTGGCGGTTCCGATACGTCGGCAGTGGCAATCGCGGCAGCGTTACAAGCGAAAGAATGCCAGATTTATACCGATGTTGATGGCGTCTATACCACTGACCCCAGAATTGATCCTAGCGCGCGGCGTTTAAAGTCAATTACCTTCGAAGAAATGTTAGAAATGGCCAGTGCAGGTGCAAAAGTATTGCAAACGCGTTCGGTACAATATGCTGGTAAATTTAAAGTGCCTTTGCGAGTGTTATCGAGCTTTATGCCTGGGGAGGGCACGATGATAGATTTTCAACAAGAAGCGGCGTCTACCAATCCTGTCAGTGCAGTCACCGCTCATAAAGATGAAGCCATGTTTTCATTGAGCAGCGATGCTGAGTTGGTTGAACTTAACGCGCGCATCTTTTCAGAACTGGCCGATCAAGACGTGGAAGTGGATATGATCGTTCAGTCCTGTACTAAACCAGGTAAAATGAATCTAAACTTCACCGTGCATCGTAGGGACTTTGGTAAGACGCAAGAATGTTTGCAAGGTTTAGTGGGGACATTGGGTCTTACTGACATAGAGGGCAATCAACAATTGGCAAAAGTGTCGGTGATTGGTAATGGCATGCGCTGTCACACCGGCATTACGGCGCAAATATTTGCGACCTTAGCGCAGGCCAATATAAAAGTGTTTTTAGTGAGTACCTCAGAAATCAAGATTTCTGTGTTAGTTGTAGAGAGTGACTTACAACGCGCTGTTCAGGCATTACACAAAAAGTTTTTGATTAAATTAGATATTTAATAACTATTTTCCATATTGTTTGCTAAATTTTGGTAAGGCGTTAAGTAAATATTCGGTTAATTTATTTTTAATGAATTAGTAGTCTGGTAACATTAGCGTGATTTCTAATTTAAAGGAGAGCATAACGGATGCTTATTTTAACAAGACGGGTTGGAGAAACTCTAATGGTCGGCGATGACGTCACCGTTACAGTTTTGGGAGTAAAAGGTAACCAGGTTCGTATCGGCGTCAATGCCCCAAAAGAAGTTTCAGTACATCGCGAAGAAATTTACATGCGAATACAGGCTGAAAAAGGGGATGAAGACAACGTCGGTAATCAGTAAAAACAAGTCTGTTTTTTCCCTTTACTGGCTATCGTATCGATAGACAAAAGGGCGAATTAACGGGAATGTTATAGCAATACCCAGACCGCCAATTATTTGTTCATGGCGGGGATCAGCGATGTTATCATTTTGCCTTTGTAATAGCGCTCGAGCTGGCATTTTTCATTAACCATCGATGCGATGGTTTCTCGTTGAAAAAGACCACGTAAACTAGCCTTTCAGCATTGTTTGGCGTGAATATTCATCAGGTTGTTTGAATAATCGGCAAACAGAAATAAATCCGAAAAAATCGTTTGACTTATTTTTCGAATCTATTAATATGCACGCCATCGGTGAGGTGGCCGAGAGGCTGAAGGCGCTCCCCTGCTAAGGGAGTATAGGCGTTAAACCCTATCGAGGGTTCGAATCCCTCCCTCACCGCCATTTAATTTATTAAATGGCGATTCGATTGCGGACACGTAGCTCAGCTGGATAGAGTACCTGGCTACGAACCAGGCGGTCGCAGGTTCGACTCCTGCCGTGTCCGCCACTTCTTCTAAGTGGTAAAATATAAGAGTCCAGCGCCTTGCGCCGGCACGATTCCTAACGTGTTAAATAGGACAGTAACAAGAACTGTAACACTTGATGCGGACACGTAGCTCAGCTGGATAGAGTACCTGGCTACGAACCAGGCGGTCGCAGGTTCGACTCCTGCCGTGTCCGCCATTTTCTAAAAGGCAGAGTGAAAGCTCTGCCTTTTTACTTATAAAAGCGTTTAATGCGTTAGATAACGTTATCCAGCACTCGCTTTTGACATATACACAGCTATATTTATAGCGCTAGTTTTGCGGACACGTAGCTCAGCTGGATAGAGTACCTGGCTACGAACCAGGCGGTCGCAGGTTCGACTCCTGCCGTGTCCGCCACTTCTTTAAGTGGTTATGAAAAAGGCAGAGTGAAAACTCTGCCTTTTTTGCATTGTCGCCTTTATTCCCTTTATCCCCTTTCATCAGTTGTTAGTCCAAAATTTACTCGATGATTCTCTCATCCACCTGTTCTGGTAAAAATCGAAAAATGTTTATTGACGTTAGCTTTCTTCAAATGCTGCTTTAGACTCCGATTCGATCTTGTTTTCAAAAAATTATTAACGCCTTATCAAGCACTTATTGTGTGCAAATTGCTTAGAAATCTATCAACAAGTGCACCGTTTTTGTTCATTTCGTTATTTTTTATGCATTTTTTTTACATACTTTTGACAAATGTTGATTGATTAAAAAAATTGGAGTGATTATTCTATTTCTTTTAGTCACGGGTATGCAGTATGGAAAATATCGCTGAAACGTTTATGGAAGCCGGCTCATTAATGGTCGTCGGCATGGTGTTTGTCTTTGCCTTTTTGAGTTTGCTGATCGTTGCGATTAACCTTTTGGCCAAGGTTGCGCGCAACTTTCCAGACGCTAAGGTACCGGAAAAGCTACCCAGACATGTACCAACCAATACCACCCGCGACGGTGACGTACCAGCGACAGTTGTCGCTGCCATCACGTCGGCCATCAGCCAATACAGAAAAAACAAAACAACTAAATAGGAGTATTGCATGACTAATCCATTAGGTATTACGGAACTCGTGCTAAGAGATGGCCACCAGTCGTTGCTGGCAACTCGGATGCGATTGGAGGATATGTTACCCATCGCTCCAACACTGGATGAAATCGGTTTTTGGTCGATTGAATCCTGGGGTGGCGCAACGTTTGATTCATGCATCCGCTATTTAGGTGAAGATCCCTGGCATCGTATTCGCTCGCTAAAAGCGGCAATGCCAAAAACCAAACAGCAAATGTTATTCCGTGGTCAGAATATTCTTGGTTATCGTCACTATGCAGACGATGTGGTCGAAAAGTTTGTTGAGCGTGCACATGTTAATGGCATCGACGTATTTCGCATTTTCGATGCAATGAACGATACCCGCAATCTGGAAACCGCGATTAAAGCGGCGGTTAAAGTTGGTGCACATGCGCAAGCCACACTGTCGTATACCGAGAGCCCGGTACACACTCTACAGGGTTGGTTAACCATGGCACGTAAACTCGAAGACATGGGCGCACACTCTCTGTGTATTAAAGATATGTCCGGCCTGCTAAACCCTTATGATGCTCAAGAGCTTATTGCGGGCATCAAAGAATCAGTTTCTTTACCCATTGCTTTGCATTGTCATGCAACCACGGGGTTAAGTGTTGCAACCCATATGAAAGCAATCGATGCAGGTGTTGATGTCATCGATACGTCAATTTCTTCAATGAGTATGACTTATGGTCACTCACCCACAGAATCCATTGTATCGATTGTTGAAGGGCGCGAGCGTGATACCGGCCTGGATATGGTCAAACTTGCCGAAGTCGCAGCTTACTTTCGCGATGTACGTGAAAAATATGCCAAATTTGAAGGTAGCCTGAAAGGCGTTGATGCACGGATTTTACTGGCGCAGGTGCCAGGTGGCATGTTAACCAACATGGAGAGTCAGCTTAAAGAGCAGGGCGCTGCTGATAAGCTTGATGAAGTCTTAACCGAAATACCTAAAGTCCGTAAAGATTTGGGTTATATCCCTTTGGTAACCCCAACGTCACAGATTGTAGGTACCCAATCGGTTCTTAACGTATTAACCGGTGAGCGTTATAAATCCATTACCAAAGAAACGGCTGGTGTATTAAAGGGTGAGTATGGTGCGACACCAGATACCGTAAACGCGCAATTGCAAGAGCGTGTGTTGGCAGGCGAGGAAGCCGTTACCTGTCGTCCCGCAGATTTATTAACACCAGAAATGGATAAACTAACCGAAGAACTGCAAAGTTTGGCCGCTGAAAAGGGCATTGAGCTGGCACAAGAGAGCATTGATGATGTCTTAACTTATGCCTTGTTCCCTCAAATCGGCTTGAAGTTTCTGGAAAACCGCAATAATCCTGATGCCTTTGAACCTGTGCCAAGCAAAGATGATGTTGTAACTGCCGCGGCACCTACCGCGACAAGTTCTGGTTCAGGTGGTCCGGAAAGTTATTCTGTTCGCGTTGACGGGAAAGTCTATGACGTTGTGGTAGCGCCAGGCGGTACCATTGAGAATATTGCCCCCGCTGGTGATGATGCGATTAAACAATCGGCATCGGTTGATAGCTCCGAAACGTTAAATGCCCCACTTGCCGGTAATATTTTTAAGGTAATGGTCAGTGAAGGCGAAGCGGTTAATGCCGGTGATGTGGTGATGATCATGGAAGCGATGAAAATGGAAACTGAAATTCGCGCAGTCACCCCTGGTACGGTTACTGGAATTTTGGTCAAAGAAGGTGATTCTGTCGCCGTTGGCGATGCATTACTGAATTTAGGATAGGGCAGTTACTATGGAGTCGATAATTACCCTCTGGGAATCCACGGGACTGGCAAACTTTCATTACAAGCAATTGATCATGATGGCCGTTGGCCTTGGATTATTGTATCTGGCAATCGCCCGAAAGTTTGAACCCTTGCTGCTATTACCTATCGGTTTTGGGGCAATACTGACCAATATACCCTTGGCTGGTTTTACCGAAGCTGGTGGGCTGCTGAAATACGTTTATGATGCGGGGATTGATACCGGGATTTTTCCGTTATTGATCTTTATGGGCGTTGGTGCGATGACCGACTTTGGTGCCTTGATTGCGAATCCAAGAATGTTATTGCTTGGCGCCGCGGCACAGTTTGGTATTTTTGCGACATTATTTGGTGCGATTGCCCTGAATATGATCCCGGGCTTTGATTTTACCCTAAAAGACGCATCCGCAATTGCCATTATTGGCGGTGCCGACGGGCCTACAGCCATATTCCTGGCATCTAAACTTGCTCCGGAATTACTCGGTGCTATTGCCGTTGCCGCATATTCATATATGGCACTGGTGCCGATCATCCAGCCGCCCATCATGAAAGCGCTGACGAATGAAAAAGAACGTAAGATTGAAATGAAACAGCTTCGTCATGTCACCAAATTTGAGAAAATTATATTCCCATTAGCGGTATTGATGATGACAATTCTGTTCTTGCCTGCGGCGACGCCATTGGTTGGCATGTTCTGTCTGGGTAACTTAATGCGTGAATGTGGTGTGGTGGATCGTTTAAGTACGACGGCGCAAAATGAGTTAATCAATATTGTTACGATATTCCTTGGCTTAGGGGTTGGCTCTAAGTTGAGCGCCGATGCATTCTTAAATGCTGAAACATTAGGGATTCTCGCGCTAGGTGCCGTTGCGTTTTCCATAGGTACTGCCGCCGGGGTACTTATGGCGAAATTGATGAGTAAGGTTTCCAAAGATCCGATCAATCCATTGGTCGGTGCCGCAGGTGTTTCTGCGGTGCCTATGGCTGCCCGGGTTGTCAACAAAGTAGGTCTGGAGTCTAATGCGCAAAACTTCTTGTTAATGCACGCGATGGGACCAAACGTTGCCGGTGTTTTAGGCTCAGCGGTTGCTGCCGGGGTATTGCTTGCGCTTGTCGGCTAACGCCAAGTTGCGGCAATATCGATAAATCGTTAATCGATTGAGTACGGCAGGTCTGTCGTACTCAATTCTTCTATGTTAACCGGTCCAATTCGTTGTCAATGAATTGACCGTTGCTTCACAACATTTCCTTTTATACCAATCACATTAAATTATTGCTCACTCCGTGAGAATTTAAAGGCTTTTAGGCAAGGCTTTGATTGCAGAGAATGGTTATTCCATTATCTCAAAATCGGTCAAAATCAGTAACGCAGCATAAATGCCTTTAAAACTCACCCGCAGGGAGTTTATCTTAAGGTCCATTTACGGCCCTATATTTCATTAATATAGAATGACTATATCAATAAAATCTATGTTGTAACTGAACCTCTGCCCAACTCTGAGTTGTGCACAAACTTAATGTGATTGGTATTACACGTGCTATTGCCGCGTAACCATGTCTGGTCAGATTGGTATAAATCCCCAACATCTGATCGTGGTTTAATGCACTAAACCACCGACCTTAAGTGCCAGGTTCTTCTTTTTTGGTATACTTTTCAACCGCTTTTCCTGTTACCGCCCACACTAATACGCCGCTCCAGGCGATTAATGAAAAGCCTGCAGGGATACACGCGACAAGGATTAGCTTAAAGTGCTTACGATTAAAGAGTAACGCCAGCATTGCTGGCAAAAACCAAAGTACAAGGCTAATGATACAAACGATGATGATCAGTCCGTAATTATCACTGGTGAATACGCTATCGAATATTTCCATTTTCTACTACCTTCCATTTTTTAAATATGATTGTTTCAAAATTATTGTCGATTCAAATCGGCGCAATGCAACATACGTGCGCTATCGCGCGAGCACTTAATACCAATCACATTAAATTATTGCTCACTCAGTGAGAATTTAAAGGCTTTTAGACAAGGCTTTGATTGCAGAGAATGGTCGTTCCATTGTCAAAATCAGTAACGTAGGATAAACGCCTTTAATACTCACCCGTAGGGAGTTTATCTTAAGGCCCATTTACGACCCTATATTTCAATAATATAGATTGACTATATCAATGAAATCTATGTTGTAACTGAACCTCTGCCCTAACTCTGAGTTGTCCACAAACTTAATGTGATTGGTATAAGTAAGAAATCGTGAGAGTCACTCAGTGGCAATTTATCAAGCTGACAATACTTCGCCCCATAGGGTATCGTTCACTTGTATCGGCTAACTTAACGTAAATGTCTGTTTTTTAAAAGAGTTAATTGTCGTGGATGGCGAGGGGAGAATAGAATGACTGGCATTGACCAACAAAGGCCTTGGTTCCAAAGCTTGGCTTGTTGTCACATCTAATGTTACGTTTAACGCAAATCCAACAACCGATAAGGTCAGTCATTATGCCCAAGCACGAGAAAATCAATTATCTGGAACTGCCAGCCAGAGATTTAATAAATACTCGCAAGTTTTATGAGCAGGTTTTTCAATGGCAATTCACCGAGTATGGCGATACCTATCTTGCCTTTAACGATGGCATAATTGATGGCGGTTTTTATCAGGCAGATTGTCAAAGTCGTCAGCAAACCGGCTCGGTCCTGATCGTGTTGTACAGTCGTGATATTGCCAGCACGGAAGAAAAAATTGTCAAATATGGCGGTGTGATCAGTACGCCATTATTTGCTTTCCCTGGTGGTCGTCGTTTTCACTTCAATGATCCTAATGGCAATGAATTGGCAGTATGGACGGACATAACCTAAGGCAAATCGTTACCAATATCCGTTGCTAATCTTGGTAAATGCTAAGGTTTTTATATCGCAATGCAAGTGTCGAATTACGATTCTCTGCTATAGTTTTAGCCTGTAATTCCATTGTTATTTGAGGTCGTTATGAAAATACAGCAACTAAAGCTTGCCACCTTTATCGTTATACTGTGCAGCGTGTTTAGCGTTAACAGTTATGCGGATGATTATTCTAATGAGTGGCGCATTTATTTCGATGGAAAAGCCAAAAAAGATGGTTCTTACACCCTGTCTTTTCAGGAAAAGGGCAGTGACGAAGTGCTAACAGCGGTTATTGAAATTGAAAAAGGTACTCGCGAAAATCAGGCCGCACGTATCACCCGCCGGCAACTGGACGGTGAAGTTAAAGGCTATGATGTTGATAAAGAAGATGGTGAAGAAGTGCAGTTTCGTAACCGTATGAACGGCGAGAAATTTAAACTGACCATCGATGACACCAATCTCGATGGACTTGACGTCAAGCTTAAGAAAAAGCGCTTCTAATCTTAACTGAAGCTAAATTATCCATCACCAATAACGCTCCATTGTAATATGGCCGGGCGTTCGGGTGCGGTGTTTCTCAAACCCATGTTCTGTTAGTAACGCATTTGCATCATTTATCATTGCTGGATTTCCGCACAGAATAATGTGCGAATGCTCTGGCGCCAGTGGTTGAGGTATATGCGCTTGCAACCCTTGATAAAAGTGGGTGATGCGACCTTGCAGTAGATTGGTGCTGGGATCTCGGCTCACGACGGGATAATAGTGTACGTTTTCCCCGAGGTCAGCAAGTGCCTGTTGATAGTGAATTTTTGTTGCATCGGTGATGCCATGCAAAATAACAAAGTCCTGATATTTTTTTTGGATCTGTCGATCTTTAATTAAAGACAATGCCAAACCAACGCCAGTACCGGTTACCCAAAACCACAGATTATTGGCTTCAGGCAGCCGTTGGTGGGTAATCAACCCATTGGCATTCTTATATAAAAAAATTTCATCGCCAGGCGCTAACGCTTTAAGTTTTGGCGAGAGAATGCCGTCGGCGACTTCTACCAGATAAAACTCCTGGTAGTCATCGTCAGGATGGCTGATAAACGAATAGGCTCGACTGACGATCTTGCCATCAATCATTAAACCTAGTTTAGTAAATTGACCCGCAGAATAGGGCGGTATATTCGCTTTCGCTTTAATCGCAAAACAACCGCCATCGAAATGCGTAATGTCGATGACTTCGCCCTTTACAAATCTGTCTTGCATGCAGTCAGCCTTGATTGCTGAGGTGATGCTTCGTTTATAGCGAAGTTATCTCAACTAAGCAACTGAATCTTATCACCTGATTTAATCGCGACTAACCACGCTATTCCTTTAAGGACCTGGATAAAATCGCTTAAGAAGACTTTGCCGGCCGCCTTGGTTTGCTCGATGCACTACCGCCAGGTTTGCCTCGACGACGATTGGAGGTGTTTTTTGCATAAGGATTATCCGCACTTGCGGGACGTTTTTGCCCCGGTGGTTTATGACCCCGGGCAACATCTGCACTGCGTTGACCATCTTGATGCTCAACTTTTGGCGGTTTTATTTTTTTCGGCTTTTTCGCTTTGAATGGGCGAATGTCGTGGGATTTTGGCAACGGATTTGCGGCCTCGAAGCCCGCTATTTCTTCGCGAGGAATGAGCTTTTGACTCAAACGCTCAATGGCGACCAATAACTTAAATTCATCGGCACACACCAACGACACTGCCTGACCCGTGCTACCAGCACGACCGGTACGGCCAATACGGTGCACGTAATCTTCAGCGACATGGGGAAGCTCAAAATTCACCACTTGTGGTAGTTGGTCGATATCCAGTCCACGAGCGGCAATGTCTGTTGCCACTAATGCTCTAATGGTGCCTTCTTTAAACTGTGCCAGTGCTTTCGTGCGCGCGCCCTGACTTTTGTTACCATGAATTGCTAAAGCGCTAATACCATCGGCTTCAAGGTGCTTAGTTAAGCGATTTGCCCCATGTTTGGTTTTACAGAAGATCAATACTTGCTGCCAGTTATGGTGGCCAATCAGATACGAAAGTAACTTGGGTTTCTTATTCTTGTCAGTCGGGTATACGAATTGCTCTACGGTTACCGCAGTTGCATTTGCCGGGGTAACGGAAATTTCGACCGGATTATCAACCAGCTTTTTAGCCAGCGCTTTTATATCATCGGAAAAGGTTGCCGAGAACAATAAGTTTTGACGCGTTTTCGGTAGCAGGTCGATGATCTTATTGATATCCCGGATAAAGCCCATATCCAGCATGCGATCCGCTTCATCGAGCACTAATACTTCTACCTGAGAAAATTTCACCGCATTCTGCTGATACAAATCCAGTAAGCGACCAGGTGTGGCGATCAGAATGTCGACCCCCTTTCTCAGGCGCATCATCTGTGGGTTAATTTTTACACCGCCAAATACCACGGCCGAAGAAAGATCTAAACCGGTTCCATAGGTTTGTACACTTTCTGCCACTTGAGCGGCCAATTCGCGGGTAGGGGTTAGGATTAATGCTCGGATGTGATTGCTCTTAACCCTTTCTCCCTTGCTCAATCGTTCTAGTATTGGCAGAGTGAAACCGGCGGTTTTACCGGTGCCAGTTTGCGCGGCCGCCATGACGTCTTTGCCAGAGAGCACCGCAGGAATCGCCTGCTCCTGTATCGGGGTTGGCGTTTGGTAATTTTGTTGCGCTAGATTTTTTACGATTGCCGGGCTAAGGCCCAGAGTGTCAAAACTCATAGATGTCTCAATGTGGAAGAAAATGAACCCAGGTACAGGGACTTAATAGCGGTGCTGCAGGGTACAGTATAGCAACGTGTAGCGCAACCTAATTGCTTTTATGCGATCAGGGTAACACGATGGATTCGCTGAACGCTTGATAGCTATTGAACGGCAATCAACGGGCTAATCGATGCTGGTTATTAACTTATTGTTAACCCACGTTTTTGTTGTTAGTTTAACGATTGATGAACTCGTTATTCGACTTTTTAAAAGGAATTGGTATGCGGTTTTTGGAAAATGTTGCACGCGTCTTAGTATTGCTGTTTGCGGTGGTGGTTCCGCTTAGCAATCCAGTGGCTGCACAAAATAGCAATCTGCAGGATATCCCCAAGTCTTTGCAACCCTGGCAGTCATGGGTGCAAGCCGATATTCAGGACTTGCAGTGTCCTAATATAAATCGCTTACCATTTAATAACATTAGCCATCATATTTGCGCCTGGAATTCTCCCCTTATTCTCGATTTAAACACCAATACCGGTGAATTTTCCCAGCGCTGGCTGGTTCTGAATAAGGAAAGTTGGGTGGCATTACCTGGTGATAACTGGGTGTGGCCAGAAAATGTTACCGCAAACCAAAAAACGGTCGCGGTTGTACGTCATCAGGGAAGACCGCATGTATTGTTACCGAAAGGCGATTATCAGATCCGTGGTGAATTTCACTGGCAACACATACCAAAGCAATTAGGGATCCCGCCACAAACGGCTTTATTTGAACTAAGCGTTAATGGTGACAAAAAAGAAAACCTTCGCCTCGAAGGTGGTGAACTCTGGCTTGGTGCGCCACAGCTTGCTCGCGTTGAGGCCAATGAAATGACCATCGATGTTACCCGCTTGCTGGAAGATGGACCGTATCTGAGTTTAACTACCTTGCTGACCTTAAAGGTGTATGGTCAGGCAAGGGAAGAAAATCTTGGCCAGGCGTTACCCGAAGGATTTACCCTAACGGGCATTGAATCGGATCTCCCGACGTATTTAGATGGCCAGGGGCAATTGCATATCAAGGCGTTACCAGGTGACTGGGAAGTGGAAATACAGGCCAGAGCAAGACAAGACCAGCTGACGATTACCCGACCAAGGATAACCTCACCGTGGCCAGAACAGGAAATCTGGGTGTATGCGCCAGATGAGTCGTTTCGCATGTCAAAAATCACTGGCCCGGCGCCAGCGGATACCTCTCAGGCTACGTTACCAGGTGAATGGCAAGAACTGCCGGGCTATCTGCTAGATGATAAGTCGAATTTACACATTGACGTTAGCCACCGGGGAATGTCGGCCCAGATCCGCAATCAGCTGATGTTGCAACGCAATCTGTGGCTCAATTTTGATGGTCAGGGATTTACGTTTCGGGATCACTTAACCGGCAAAATGCTCAAAAACTGGCGCCTGTCCATGCCCAGCCCTTATCGTCTGGAATCCGGACAAGATCAGGACGGCACCTTATTGGTCAGTCAGGTTGATGAGGTGCGCGGTATTGAAAACCGTTATCACCATCTGGATATTCATGCTCAGGGACAAATCACCTCGATTTCGACGTTTAATATCACCGGCTGGCAGCAATCCTTTGATACCATCAACTATGCCATTCAATTACCGCCATCGTACCGGTTATTTGCGTTATTTGGTGCTGACCATACCTCTAACACCTGGTTGGATAAATGGAACCTTTGGAATAGCTTTGTGGTTTTATTGATCACCGGCTTGATTGCCAGTTTATTCAATAAACCTATCGCGGCGCTGAGCATGATTGCTCTGGTATTGATTTATCATGAACCGGGTGCCCCGGTTATCGCCATTGGTGTCGCATTATTGTTTGTGGCCTTGCAGCGCCAAATCCATACAACAAGGTTTGGTTTTATTGCAAAGGCCTTAGCCAAAACCACGGTGTTGATAGCCTTGTTAGCCAGTGCTTACTTTATGGCTACCCAATTGCGCTTGGTAGTTTACCCGCAGCTTGAACACCAATATGTCGCTGATAAGCTGCAACGAAGCGCATCGGTTGAAGCTTTTGCGCCACAGGCATTAGAAGAGCGACGCCTGGCGGATGCGGAATATAAAGCCGCCGCTAAGCGCAAGCGCGCAGACGATGAATTCGAGCGCATCGAGGTGACCGGGTCACGTGTAAAACGCAGCGAATTAATTTCTCGTTATCAGGCCAATGCACCGCTGCAAGCTGGATCCGGACGTCCGCAGTGGCGTTGGAATTCCTATAGCGCAAGATGGAATAGCCCGGTCGAACAGGGCCAGCAAATTCATTTGCTGATACTGTCGCCGACCATATACAATCTATTGCGTTTGAGTGGCTTAGGTCTGTTATTGCTGATGCTTTATCTCATGCTCAAAAACAGTTTTGCTTCAGGCGAGCAGGTTAAAAACTGGCTTAAGGGTAATGTCACCAAGAGCAAAGCAAAAGGCAAATCCGTGTTAGGATTTGGTGTACTTGGCTTACTTACCATGACCACATCGTTGATATCTGAGCCACTGCACGCCGCAGGCTTTCCGGATCAACAGCTCTTGCTTGAATTACAAAAAAAGCTGGCGCAGCCTGCAACGTGCGATCCGGATTGCGCGACCGTGCAATCGGTTGATCTGGTTATTGACAAACAGCAACTAACGTTAATGTTGAATGTGCATGCAATAGCATCGGTCGCTATCGCTTTACCAAGTTCACCGCAGTGGCGGGCGCAGCAGGTGTTAATTAATGAACAGCGAGCCAAGGCGTTATTAAAACGTCAGGATAAGACCTACTTAATGGTCGAACCCGGTATCCATCAAATTGAGCTTAAAGGCGAAATCTTCCATCAAGACACCATTGCGATTCGTTTTGATGAGCGCCCGCAAACGGTCAGGCAGAAGGTTCTCGGCTGGGAAATCTCCGGAGTTCACCGTAATAAGCTAACTCACAATACCTTAGAACTGATACCCAAAAGCAACTATGAACAACAACCGGCGGGTAATGTTAAACAACGCATTAAACCTTTTGTAAAGGTAAATCGTCGCCTGTATTTTGACGAGAACTGGCGTCTGGAAACCGAAGTGCAAAGGGTGGCGCCAAGTAAGGGAGCGATAAATGTAAATGTTGCTTTGCTACCACAAGAGAAGGTGTTTAGTGCAGGTGTCGTGGTTAAAGATAATCAGGTCAGTGTGACAATGTCGGCTGCCGAAGATTCGGTTAGCTGGCACTCCAACATTCCCAGAGTCACTCAGTTCGCCTGGCAAGCCGCAGACAATGATAGCTATATTGAGCAATGGCGGATCATTGCAAGTCCGAGTTGGACGCTATCACTTGAAGGGGTGCCTCAGGTTCTCTATGAGATGAGTGGTGATGATTATTTCGAGTTTAACTTCTTACCGCAACGAGGTGAAACCTTAACCTTTAATGTCAGCAGACCTGAGGCTGTACAAGGTGAGTTCCTGGCAATTGATAATGCCAAAATCCGTTGGATGCCGGGCAAGCGACTGGCTAAATTGGAGCTTGAATTTGATTATCGCAGTACCAAAGCCGCTCAGCATCGCATTGATATTCCAGCAGGATATGAGCTCACCGAAGCTTTAAGTGATGGCCGGCGTTTACAATTGCAATTGCAACAACAGCAACTGGTATTACCGATATCCCCTGGGCAACATAAATATCGATTGGCATTTAGCCGTAACCAGGGGTTAACGGTCCATAGTGAGTTTCCGGTGTTTGATCTCAAAGTGCCAGTCAGTAATATCAAGAGTCAAATGCCATTAAACGGTGATCGCTGGTTGCTATTTACATCGGGACCGAGCATTGGACCGGCTGTGGTTTATTGGGGCGAATTAGTGGTATTTGTGTTAGCGGCCCTATTGTTGTCAAAGTTAAATTTTGCGCCATTGTCGTTATGGCAATGGTTATTGTTGGGTTTAGGTATCAGTACCAATAACTGGTCGGTATTTATCATGATCGTTCTGACATTTGCCGCGCTTCGTTTTTATCAACGGCCACAAACCGAGTCGCACTGGCGACGGTATAACCTCGGCAAGATAGGGATCACACTGCTAGCGATGGCGACACTTGTCGGACTGGTCGGTATTATTCCCGTAGCTTTGCTCTCAGCCCCGGACATGGGCATTGTTGGCAATCAGTCCCATAGTTGGAGCCTGAACTGGTTCAGCGATAAAAGCGCTGGACTGACACCACAGATATGGGTGTTGAGTCTACCGATACTGGTGTATAAAGCCGTCATGTTACTTTGGGTTATGTGGCTAAGTTTTACGTTTATTCAATGGGTTAAGTGGGGCTGGAAACGCTTAACGGATGACGGATTTATGATGGCCAAACCGGTAATTGTGAAAACCGAAAATCCTTCACAGAACCCAGCGTCGCGAGAGAGCGATCCCAAAAACACATAAATCAAAATACATAAATCAAACGGCATAAATGTACATTGTTTATGACCATAAAAAAAACCGGAGCAAGCTAGCTCCGGTTTTTTATTAATTGCGCCTTACGCTTAACACTATACAATTGGTATGACTATTCGGCGGTGAGGTGGATCATCAAGGTGAAAAAACCAATAATGATGGCATTAAATGCGGCGATATACATAAAACCTCTGAACCCCTGTTTGGCGGTGTAATTATGACTTTTCAAATACCACCACCAAACCAGGCACATGACGATGGGAATTAGGAAAAATAATCGGATCATAATAGGGTTACTTACCTGATTGTTGTTTTATTGATTGATATTAAAAGCTTAACTCGCTTGTTTGTTGCTTGCAATTATCTTCGCTAATGGCTTTCTAATGCTATACAAAAATATCAGGCTAGGGATCACCATTAATGCGGTTAATACAAAAAATAATGCCCAGTTACCGTCTAAACTATCGACGATGACCCCGGAATAAGAGCCGAGTGTTACCCGACCAAAGGTACCGATCGATGCCATTAACGCATATTGGCTGGCAGTGAACGTCCGATTGCAAAGCACCGATAACAGGGCGACAAAGGCAACAGAGCCCCAGGCGCCGGTAAAGCCGTCTACAAGCACGGCAATGCCAAGTAACCATTGACTTGGACCGGTCAAGGCGATCACCGAAAAAATTAAATTCGACAACGCCATGGCAATACCACCGATAAATAACCCTTTGATGATGCCAAAGCGAATGGTAAAAATACTGCCAATTAATGAAAATAAGATGGTAACCCACCAGTTCATTAACTTTGAAAAGACCGCGATATCGGTATTGGTATAACCCACTTCTTTGTAAAAAACTAAACTCATTCGCCCAAGATAGGCCTCTCCGAGCTTAAACAAAAAGATAAACATCAATATCGATAGCGCAAACCGAGTGCCATTGCGGGTAAAAAATTCATGTAGCGGCGCGACTAGCGTTGTCAATAACCAGGCAATTAAGTGGTGAAAACCATTCACCTTGATTACTTGAGGCATGGTCGATGCACTGTTTGCCGGTTGCTGATGCAGCGCTTTTAGCAAGTAAAACATCGTGACCAACAAAACTATGCCAATTAGGGTGCTGGCAACCGCTGCATTGCTGCGAGGTAGGAGTTGCTCTGGCCAGATCGGAAAACCAAATCCCGCATAGGCGATTAAAGTAATTAATAAGCCAATACAGGCGATGACCCCAGAACTTAACAGTGGATGTTGAGGCACCTGAGCTAAAAATGCCTGTTGAATACTATCCTGCTGTTGCTGACGATTGGTTTGTGGCTCTACCACGACAAACACAGTGATCATCAATAACAACATCAACAGAGTCAAAACCAGATACACATTTGGCCAATACAGGCTGGAATGATCGATAAGCAAAAATGGAATTGCGCCGAGCCCGGCGTATCCGGTCCACCAGCCCGATGTTGCCATTGCTGAACCTGCGGCCATGCTGGCATCATCATGATCGAGCACGTCAATTCTATAGGCATCTATCGCTATATCCTGCGTCGCTGAGCTGATTGCCAGACACATGCCGATCAAGGCCATGGTTGCAAGCTGGCTGCTTGCGTCAAAAAACGACAGGGAAAAGGCACAAGCGGCAATGACCGTTTGGGTTAACAATATCCAACTACGTCGTTGCCCCAGCCAGTTGCCAAGAAGTGGTAGTTTGACGCGATCGACCAGGGGAGACCAAAGAAAGTTAATGGAATAAGCGACAAAAATGAGTCCGAATAACCCCACCGATGAACGACTAAGTCCTTCATCGGTAAGCCAGGCGGTCATTGCCGAACCAATCAGTACCCAGGGAAAACCGCTGGCAATACCAAAACAAAAGATGGTTAACAATTTAGGGTTCGAAAAATACGAAAGCGTTTGTCGGAATGATTGCACGTCGATTGGTCTTTATTATTAGCGCTGCCTTGAGACTAGCAAACTATAAGGCCCGCAGACAAGAGAAACAGGTGCACAATGTAAATGAGAAGGAGGGACGTGTTCAATAATTAGGCGTTACACGTCACTGTTCAGAATTTAAACTGGACGCCAGCCAATACAGTGCATCGGGTAGCGGCCCTGGCCTTGTAAAAATTCCATGCAGGTTTCAATCTCAAACTTGAGATTCCAGTCGCTTTCCAGATCGTTTAATGAGCCTGAACCTAACTTTAATTCATGCATCAAATGCCAGAAGACACGTTCTCTGGCGTTATTTGGGGTATCGTCTGTGACTTTCAGGACGTTCCACTCTTCAAAGCAGTCCCAAATAAACAGATTGATTTCGGTTGGATGTACTTCATTTTTTAACAACGCATTCAGGTAGTACATCAGCTGCGAGATTTTTTCGTTGATAAAATGGTCGACTGGCACGGCAACCTCAGTGATTTAGCGCAATTTATTATTTTAAGAATTCAGCGGTGCGTTGCCTGCAACGTCCTGTTTGCTGATTTCCCTTCTGATTAAAAACTAACCTACCGTATTTGGCATGAAAAGGGAAGGGATTGCGACCTAAAGGTCTCATCGGGTGACAACTGCGAGCTGGGGCTCTCGTAAGGTGGGGTTGCGACTTTGTGTCTCACCGGGTGACAACTGCGAGCTGCGGCTCTCATAGGGTGTGGTTGCGACGTTATGTCTCACCGGATGCAAGTGTGAGTTTAAGACTTGGTTGGCTATTGCTGGTATGTCTTGAATTGACGTTAACTATCTGAAAAGGTTAATGTCTCTAGTGAGCGAGCTACAGTCACTCAGCTACTGTCAAAAGAATAAACTGTTAGGAGTCATTAGAAATGAGTGTAGGCGCGCAGATAGAGAAGTTTTATCAAGAAGCCACAGAAAATGATCTTCTTTGGTTCGGTGAATATTCTGACGGTAGAGCTTTAGAATTCGACGTTAAAGGTGGTAAAGTGTCATTCCCACTTTGGTCTTCCAAATCAAGAATTCTAAGGCTTAAAAAACTGAATCCAGATTTACTTAAAGATATTGAGCCAAAGGGAATGTCATGGTCAGATTTCAAAAAAAACCTTCTGCCTATTCTCCAAGAAAAAGATAGATTTGTTAATTTAAATTTAGCCGGTAAAAATCTATCGGGTTTTGACTTGCCATTAGAGCAGTTAATAAACAACTTCGAGAAAATAATAAGTGCCTCCTAACAAGTGCAAGCAACAGCCGTTCAAAAATTCTTGTTATCGATATTACTGAGCCTACTAAATAATTAACTGTTACGAGTAATAGAAGCATGGAAGAAAAATATCAAGCACTTTGGTTCAGTGCTGCTTACGATAATTTAAAAGTAGAATTCGAAGAGCTCCGTTCTGATTTATTGTTAGTTATTTTTAAAGATATTCAGGGTATCTATCTCCCTTACTTATATTCAAAAGAGAGTGATTTCCAATATTCTCTGCCCGTATGGTCTGTGAAAAATGAAAAAGCGATGATGCCTTCATTAGAGTCAGCAAAAGAATACTTAGAGCTCTTTTTTGAAAATTACACATAACAAGAGACTATGGCGTTAACACCTCTATATCTTCGTATGTTAGCAATTGCTAACGGACTATTGTTGGCACAAATTTGACGTTAACAGATTGAAAAGGTTAATGTCTCTTACGAGCGAACTGCAGTCACTCAGGTTACTTTGAATGGATACCACGGATTCGGCTCAATAATAAACTGTTAATTATCAAAATGGATCTAAAACAAAAAATACGTAATCTAATTCAAAGTGGTTACATAGAAGGTGAACTACAAGTTGATCCTCTATGGTACATACTCTGGAAGCCTGAAGAATTAGAGCAATTTAATTTGGAGTATAATTTTAAGGATTATGCTCCTGAATTTATCGGATTTGGCGATAGCGGCAGTAACGAATTGTTAGCAGTAAATAACGCCGGAGAAATATTTACTCTGCCAGCTATTGGAATGGAATCTAGATACGCTGTAAAGATTGCTAATAGTTTTGATGAGCTAACAAAGCTTATGGTAAAAACCAATTAACAGTCATGAGCGGCTGGTGTGAGCGATCTACAGTCGTAGCCAAATTCAATGCTTCAAAATATTTTGGGATAGGAAATCAATATGGATGTTCAAGAGAACTTTAGCGACGAAGCGAGAATACAGTTAAATTTTACTTCCTTTATGGCTGTAGCTATTTGGGTTTGTTTTGGGGTCGCCATATCTTTTTCAATAGCATTTCATTTTATTGTAACCAGTACATTCACTGATGCAGGTTTTGAAAATACAATGTTTTGGTTCTCTTCTTTAATGTACGGATTTATAGGCTTTATTTTTTCTTTGATAGGTTCTGCTTTAATTTATCCTATTTATAAATTTTGGTGTGAACGCATGCGAGGACAGAGAGTAAAAGGTAAGTTTGCTTTAGTAAATCGTAAGTTTTAATAGACTTTAATGACTGCAAGTGGCACATTTTCGACGTCGCCCTAAATAACGTAAGTTGTTGATAATTAGGTGTTCGCTAGCGGCTGCTTAGAGCGATCAACAGACGCTCAACCATCTGGTTAAAGTATGTTGCTTGCATAGTCAGTAAGGCGACCTAATCGCTCGTT
>NZ_JBHZSG010000009.1:0-107828 GCF_043642205.1 Thalassotalea litorea
TATTGCTCACTCAGTGAGAATTTAAAGGCTTTTAGACAAGGCTTTGATTGCAGAGAATGGTCGCTCCATTATCTCAACATCGGTCAAAGTCAGCCAAAATCAGTAACGTAGTCCAAACGCCTTTAAAACTCACCCGTAGGGAGTTTATCTTAAGGTCCATTTACGGCCCTAAATTTCATTAATTTAGAACGACTATATCAATGAAATCTATGTTGTAACTGAACCTCGACCCAACTCTGAGTTTTGCACAAACTTAATGTGATTGGTTTAACTAGCATCAGGCGAAGATTTCAAAAAAGAGCGTTAATTCTCGTCGCTAGCACCAGGGACGTAATTCAATGGCGCACCCTGTGGGATGAATGGTTCTCTTTTTTGAGACGCTTCAAAGTCGGTCAGAATTTCCGCCACGTGTTTCATTACCCAGGTATGCAGATACGGAAAATCATAGGCTTTCTGTTCCTTGGGATCTACATCCAGGTTGATAAGGTGCGGGGTCGCAAGCACCTCTTTAGGTTGTGCGAGATTCATTTGTCGAACGAAGACAACCTTGAAATTCTGCCATTTTACACCGTACATCGTTTCACCCATCCAGTACGGGAAACCTTGTCTTGCCGAAGTCCCGGTCTTGCCTTCGAGAAATGCACGTTGATCAGCGCCGTCAATCACTCTATCGTCAGGTACTTTGCCACCAGCCCATTTGACTAATGTGGTGAAGGTGTCGGTGATATGTACTATCTCATTGCTTTCTTTACCTTCGGGCACGACACCGGGATAACGAATGATAAAGGGTGTTCTCAGGTTACCTTCTGATCCTGAGAAATATGACCCCGTAAACCTGCCAGCGTCCCCTCGCCATGGTTCCATGTGCTCGGGACCGTTTTCACCAGCGAAGACCACGATCGTATTGTCTCGTTGCCCAAGTTCATCAATCATCTGCATTAGCGAAGCGACATCTGCATCTAATTGTAAGAGGGCATCGGCATTGTCTCCTCGCCCAGACTTACCCTTGAACTCGTCACGAGGTATCACCGGCATATGCATCAAGGTATGATTAAAGTAGAGATAGAAGGGTTTTCCCGAACTGACGGCAGCCTTCATAAACTTCTTACTGCGCTCTAAAAATGCCACATCGAGATTCACTTTAAGATCGACGGAAAGCTTTTCCCGTGTCTCGACAGGTTTGCCTTTTTTGCCCTCGTACATATACGAGATACCATCACGCTCAGGTTTATACCACGGGTCATCAGCCCATAACGCTTCGTCCCAGGAATGTGCGGGACCATACCAGATATCAAAACCCTGATCGGTTGGCCAGCGGCCTTCGGAGGCACCGATATGCCATTTACCCATAATGGCGGTGGCATATCCCACTTCGGACAAGGTCTCAGCAATAGTCTTTTCCCATTGGACGAGTCCGCCGTCAGTCCCTGCCAAAGCTACTGTATGCGTGCCAGATCGGATCGAGTAGCGTCCCGTCATCAGTGCGGAGCGAGAAGGGGTGCACTGTGACTCAGGTGCGAAATTCCAGAGCTTGAAACCCTCTTGAGCTAGTTTGTCAATATTCGGTGTACTGGCTCCTCGCGTGAGGCCTCCGTCGTAGCTGCTCAGATCTCCAAATCCGATATTATCGATATTGATGTAAACAATATTGGGGCGGGTTTGCGCGTTAACGGAAAAATTGATCAACAAAAGTCCGATGAAAAAAATGTATACCAATTTCATGACAAGTTTATCCTCCTCAAATTGTGGCTATTCTTGGCCACTTAGGCGCTTTCTTGAAAGGTTATCTATTTCACGAACTCATACGTTGATAAATAACCGTTTGTTATCACTTGTTATTTAGCAGGAAAACCAAGTCGGCTTTGGCTGCATAGCGATGAAAAATTCAAACAATGGCACTTTAGGAATACTGCGTACCTGAAGATCTGATTGCGAAATACAGTATAGTCTCGTCAAGTTACTTTATTTGATTTTAACGTCATAAAATCCAATGAATTAACACTGTATGGATCGGGTTATGTTGCAATTTGGGATGAGTATAATCGTTCGATTTCTGCAAGAACCTCATGCCATTATCAACTGTTACCTGTCGTTTTGAGCGAGTTATTTGCAAAAAGCTGGCGCATGGTGCGAACCCGATAAATATAGGTCTTATCAACGTTTTGCTGACGATAGAAATCAGAAAGTTACTGTGTAAAACCAGGAGATATATCTTGGGTGAAAATGTAAATTTGCGTTCTGAATTGTTTAACCTTGTCCGTACATTTTTTAAGGTGAACACCGGTTTTGGCCTTGTTACGGTTAACATTTTAAGGGAATGTGATGGTTATCAGATCGTTACATCGTTTGTTATATCAATTGTTGTACGGGCAATAATTTTCTCTGGCTGTAGAAAATAACGCAAATAGTGATCATAATGCGGGTAGAGCAATGGCTTCAATATGTTGTTAACGTGCTTATTTTTACCGTAAGTCCATCACGTATCGCATAAAGCACCGCATTGCGGGATGATTAACAAGGATATACTTAGGATCGTTATCCTGATTTATCCCAATCAATTGAACGTGAACATCGACCCACTAAAGACAATCTGGCAAAGAAGAGAATAAATATGGTTGACTGCTGTAGTGCCCCAAATCTAATGCCCATGCAAGATGCATTAGCAAAACTTTTGAACAATATTGCGCCAATCGACACGGTTGAAGATATTTCAATTTCCCATGCGGATATGCGTGTTGTTGCTCACGAAATCATCTCTCCAATCAATGTGCCCGCGCATAATAACTCAGCAATGGATGGTTATGCCATTTGCGGCAAGTTGTCAGATGCTGTTATCGAAGCGGGTGCGGAGTTTACTGTGGTCGGTGTTGCGCTGGCAGGACAGCCATTTACAGGCGAGTTGGCTGCTGGACAGTGCATTCGCATTATGACCGGCGCTGTCGTGCCGCAATCAGCAAATGCGGTGGAAATGCAGGAAAATGTGCAAGTCAGCGGTAAACAGATAACCTTAAAGCAAGCGCTAAAACTTGGCAGTCATATTCGTTTAGCTGGGGAAGATATTGGCAAAAACCAACCGGTATTTTCTTGCGGTCACCGATTTAAAAGCGTTGATGTTGGCCTTTTAGCGTCACTGGGTATCGATAAAGTCTGTGTTTACCAAAAACCCAAAGTCGCCATCTTTTCCACCGGAGATGAATTGAAATCGCCGGGCGATACGCTTAATGAGGGTGACATTTACGAAAGTAATCGCCATGCAATCATTGCGATGTTAAAGCGCATCAATGTCGATATTATTGATTTTGGCATTATTGGTGATGATCCGGTTAAAATCCGCGATGCCTTCATCCAGGCAAATAATACGGCTGATGCGGTGATCAGTACTGGTGGGGTTTCAGTTGGGGATGCGGATTATACCAAAGACGTGCTTGATGAATTAGGCCAAATTGAGTTTTGGAAAGTGGCAATGAAGCCGGGTAAGCCATTTGCGTTTGGAAATCTACCAGACAGTGTATTTTTTGGGTTACCAGGGAATCCTGTCTCTGCTACGGTAACATTTCATCAATTGGTGGTGCCTGCGCTTATGAAGATGTCTGGCGCGGCTCAAATTGCCCCTCTTACATTAAAAGCTACCACCAATATGGCCATTAAAAAACGTCCCGGCCGCATGGATTTTCAGCGAGGAGTCGCATCGGTAGAAGCCGGCATATTGACGGTGACACCGTTGTCGCACCAAGGTTCAGGGGTACTATCTTCGATAAGCAAAGCCAATTGTTATATCGTCTTAAGCCAACAGCATTCGGGTTGCTCTGCCGGAGAGCAGGTTGATGTGCAATTGTTTGATCACATACTCGGTTAGAGTTTCAGGCAGTATGATTACATTGTTTTAGCGCCTGAAATCTATCAAGAACGCAGGAACGCGGCGATTGATGCGAAGAGTTCTTACCAAGCACTGATTTGATTGCCGCATATGACGGGAATTATTCATTACTTGAACACGCAGGGCAGTTATTTTGCTGTTGTACCTTAAATGATTGCCAGGTTTGTTGGGTTCCGTCGAATAGGTCCAGACGATTTGGGAAAGTTTTCATGCCAGCTAAATATTTAATTGCAGTAAAGGATTGCATCCCCCCGACCATTGCCAATACCGGACCTAAAATCCCAATCGTCTGACAATTTTGTACCGGTGCTTTTTCCGTTTCCGGAAACAGGCACTGATAGCAGGCGCTGTTTGGGGTGTTTGGGTCGATAAAGAAGTGCTGGCCATCAAGGCCGGTTGCCGCACCGATAACCAGTGGTGTCTGATGCTTTAAGCACCAGGCATTAAGCAGATAACGGCTGGCAACGCTGTCGGTGCAATCGATAACAATATCAGCTTGAGCAATGTAGTAATCGGCCAGCTCGTCATCGAGCATTTCATCGACCACTTCAATATTACACTCAGGGTTTGATTGCTCCAGGCGATTGGCGGCCGTTTCGGCCTTATTGTCGGCCAATACGCTGTCATCAAACAAGATCTGTCGAGGCAGGTTTGATACGTCAATACTATCGCCATCACACAAAATTAACTTGCCAATGCCAGCACTAACCAGATATTGGCTAACGGGGTTGCCTAAACCACCAATGCCGACCACCAAAACACAGGCGTTTTGTAAGGCGATTTGTCCGGATTCTCCAAAATCAGATACCAGCGTCTGGCGGCTATAGCGAAGTTGTTCTTGTGTTGTTAGCAAAATAATACCTTTGACTTTTTGACCAGAGATTTATGTGAACAGGGTTTTTATCGCACTGGCTTTGAACTGCAAATATACCGTTTGGCCAATGGCAAGGTTAAGCGTGTTTACCGAAAACGCCGAGATACTGGCAAAAAATGGGTGTTCATTAACATTCACCCGAACCAGTGCCTGATGGTTGTTTATCTCAATCGCGGTGATTTCACCCTGTAACTGGTTGACGATGGAGCTGTTCTGAGGCTCTTGTGTACACAAGCTTAGATCACTGGCGAGAATGAAACAGCGCAGCGGTTGCTGTTCTTGTGAGTCTTGTTGGCGCCACTGCTCTTGCAAGGGCTTGGCAGTATCACCCAGGTTTGTGGTTAACATGTACAGCTTACTATGGGCGGTGCTTTTATCACCAGCGTTTGCCGGCGAAGAAAATAGCAATGGTGTCAAGCCGCCAGCTTGCGCTTCTTGTGGGGCAACGGTTAATGACAGGCTGGTTTGCTGCTCTATCATCGCACTGTTGTTTAGCTGGTGTATCACGTTGTGAACTGAGCCAGTTAGCTTGAGTTCGCCACGTTCCAATACGCTCATATCCGTGGCAATTTGTTGCAACTCATCGATAGCATGAGTGACATATAACATGGGGATTTTATAGTGAGCGTGGCAGCGCTTGATCAAAGATAAAAGCTGACGTTTATTTTGTCTGTCGAGCGCACTGAGTGGCTCATCAAGCAGCAGTAAATCGGGCTCAAACAATATGGCTCGTGCCAGTGCCACTTTCTGTTGTTCGCCACCGGAAAGGGACGTGACTTTTGAAGACAATAATGGTTTCAGGCCTGCCAGTTCAATGATCTCTGCCACGGGAATGGTGTCTTTAACGCGACGCTTAATCGCAAAGGTTAAATTTTCTTGTACTGTCATATGGGGAAACAGACAACTACGTTGAAAAACATGAGCGATGCGACGTTTCTCTGCTGCGACAAAGCAATTATCGGCAGAGTTAAGCAAGGTTTTATGATCCCAGACAATATGACCACGGACTGATTTTTCCAGACCGGAGATACATCGCAACAGGGTGGATTTACCCGACCCCGAGTGTCCGAAAATGCCATGAATTCCGGATAGTTCAAATTGTTGGTTCACGTTTAGTTGAAATGAACGACGCTCACAGCGGATCCCGATATCAAGTACTGTCATAGTTCTTGCCCGCTGTGATTCGACAATTCTTGTCGTGATTGCTCAGAGAAGTTAAACAGATATACCAATGCTAACACGGCAATGGAGCCGATTAACAAACCAATAGCTAACAGGTGCGCTCTTGCATAATCAAACGCTTCGACATGATCGAATAAGGCAATAGAAAGGACGCGAGTCTCACCTGCTATATTGCCGCCAATCATTAACACCACACCAAATTCGCCCACCGTATGAGCAAATCCTAAGGTTGCAGCGGTAATAAAACTGGCTTTACAAAGCGGCAATACAATATGCCAAAACCGGTCGAATGGACCCGCGCCCAGTGTCGCGCCACTGTCTAATAGTGAATGGTCAAGCTGCTCAAACGCCTTTTGCAAAGGTTGAACAACAAAGGGCAGGGAGTAAATAACTGAGCCAATAACGATGGCGGAAAAACTAAAAGCAAGTTGCTGGCCAGTGATGCTTTGCCACCATTGACCGGGTAAATATTGTGGAGAAAATGCGATCAGCAGGTAAAAGCCCAGCACGGTTGGCGGTAACACTAACGGCAGGGCAACTAACGCTTCAATCAACACCCGCCAGCGCGACTGCAGTTTTGCCAACCACCAGGCGAGCGGTGTGCCAATAAGCAACAAAATCACAGTACTGACGAATGCCACTTTTAACGTGGTTAACAGCGCCAGAATGTCCTGTGACCAATAACTTTCCATGTTTAGGGGTTACTTTTTAATAGATGATTAACCGGATAATATCCCATTTTAGATATTTTTTCCTGAATGGGCTCGCTTAGTAAAAACTGTTGAAATGCTTTAGCCGATTCAGGCACCTTACTGGTTTTGAGAATTAGCATATATTGATCAATCGGATCGTATAAATGCTGCGGGACCACATTGGCCGTAATCTCTTGTTGATGTTCGATCAAGAAGCTGTTTGCAACCAGGCCTGCACTGGCGGCCTGCGCGCGGATAAACTGATAACTTTGTGCAACATTGTTGCCTTGCACCAGTTTGGGCGTCAGCGCTGACCACATATTAATATTTTTCAATAATTGTTTGGCGGCTTTCCCATAGGGAGCATGGGTTGGATTGGCGATCGAAAATTTAGTGAACTGATGATAGGTCGTGGGTAGATTTTGCCAGGTAAAAGCCTTATCGGTCGCAAAAAAGGCGAGTTGACCGATAGCATATGGCTTTAGAGAATGCTCGAGCACCAGTTTATGTTGTTGCAGTAATTTTGGATGTTGCGCGTTTGCGGCAAGAAAAACATCATAGGGTGCGCCATGACGGATTTGTTGGTAAAGCCCTCCGGTAGCACCCACCGTAATACTGACCGGGATACCCGTTTGCTGATGAAATTGTTGGGAAATTTGTTTTAATGCATGGGAAAAATTGGCCGCAACGGCAATTTTTAATGGCACGACTTCATTGGTTTTTTCTGATTTTTGCGCGTTAGCCGGGGCGCTAACCAAACTAAATATGCTAATCACTAATCCGACATACAAAAGACTTAATTGGCTAATTTTGTGCCGTTTTAGTTGCGAAGCCGGGCGGATAGTTGTTGTCAACATAAGCGGTTTCGCCCGGTTACCAGGATTGGGCTTTCTGGTTATCTTGTTGTTTAGCATCCAACCATTTGTCACCTTGTTCGGTGGTTTCTTTTTTCCAGAAGGGCGCTTCGATTTTAAGATAATCCATAATAAATTCATTGGCAGCGTAGGCGTCACCCCGGTGGGCACTGCTGACGCCAACAAAGACGATTTGTTCCCCAATTGATAACTGACCAATTCGGTGGATCACCCGAACCCGGTTAATTTGCCAACGCTGTCGCGCCTGAGCAATGATCCTTGCCAGGGCTTTTTCGGTCATTTCGGGGTAGTGTTCCAGATATAAACCATGCACTTGCTGCCCGTCATTTTTATTGCGCACACGGCCGGTAAAGATAACCGTAGCACCATCACTGACATTATTTGCTTCTAATGCCTGTAATTGTTCATCGACCGAAAAGTCTTGCGTTTGAATCGAAATGAAATCCGTCAACTTAGCCTCCGGTTACCGGTGGAAAAAAGGCGACTTCATCACCAGAGGTAACCGCAAAGGATTCGTCCGCCATAGTATGGTTAACGGCTGACAAGATACTTTGCTCCGTGAAAAATGGCTGCCAGTGTGGATGTTTTTGACACAAATATTGCTTGATATCCGCGACGCACGTGATCTCAGAAGTCGTCTCTATGGTTAATCCATCACAATCAAGTTTGTCGCGCAACGCGGCAAAGAAAATGACTTTTATCATCAACATGCTCCTTGATTGTCAGATTGCCAGTGGCCAGATTTACCGCCTTGCTTTTCCAGCACTCGAATGCCATGAATAAGCATGCCAGGGTCAACGGCTTTACACATATCAAACAGGGTTAAACAGGCAACAGACGCAGCGGTCAAGGCTTCCATTTCTACCCCGGTCTGGCCCGTAAGTCGGCACAGGCTTTCGACGCGGACCTGATTGTTGACTTTATCCAGGGTAAAATCCACCTGTACCTTAGTTAACATCAATGGGTGACAAAGTGGGATCAAATCCGAACATTTTTTTGCGGCCTGGATCCCGGCAATGCGAGCAACGGCAAATACGTCGCCTTTTTTGTGTTCACCGCTATCGATTAAGGCTAACGTCTCGGCAGACATGCGAATATAGCCTTCTGCAGTCGCGGTGCGAATGGTTGCTTGTTTATGACTGACATCCACCATATTGGCTTCGCCTTGCGAGTTCAGGTGGGTCAGTTGTTGTACGCTTTTATCGTTATTCATTAGTTTCTCGAATCACACACTAAATCAATATTTTTTAAATGATTCACAAAATTACAAGGGCGATGGCTTGCATCTAATTGTTCTTTAATAAGTTTATCCCATGCGGTTTTGCAGGCGTTGGTCGAACCGGGAACACAAAAAATAACGGTACCGTTGGCGATGCCTGCTAGCGCTCTCGATTGCACTGTAGATGTGCCAATTTCATCATAGCTAATCTGGCGAAAGATTTCGCCAAAGCCTTCAACCGATTTATCAAACAAGGGTAATAATGCTTCCGGGGTGTTATCTCTGGCGGTAAAGCCTGTTCCACCGGTGGCGATTACCGCTTGTATATGGTTACTGGCGATCCATGTTGAGACAATCGCTCTAAGTTGATATACATCATCCTTAACGATGACTTTCTCGCAGACTTTGTGTCCGGCACTCTCAACCCTTTCGACCAGGGTCTGCCCGGAGGTATCATTACTTTCATCGCGGGTATCCGATACCGTCAGTACTGCGATGTTTAGCGGCTTAAACGGGATGTTTTGTTTGTGACTCATAACCTGTTAACTTCCTGATTTCAGTATTTGCTGACCATCATGCCATTGCTCTGGCGTATTGGTATTACTCAGCTTGATTGGCTCATCAGCAATGAACGATGTGCACCGAACCTGCTTTTATAATGCTTTGAACGCTTGACCTTTACCATCAACTTTGAGGGTGAGGCAATAACGTTTTTTATCCTGGCCGATCCGCTTGGATTGGCCGCCCGCGAATAAAATGCCTAAGCATTAAGCATTAAGGATTCACGATTTCGACCTCGTTTGTGCGATTTACTCATATTCCTTGGAGCGCAAAGGATTCTAAGTTTGTATCACAATGGTTCATAGTGCGTATCACAATTATGCATAATGCTTTGCAAACAAGGTTTTGTAAATATTCCCAACGGGGTATTTGTTAATTCTTATTGCATCCATGCTTATTGATGACAGGTTTTTGACAAGATAATAGCAGGGCAATGGCAGCGTTACGTGGATGATGGTTCACGGATTATGTGATAGACAGGTGCGCACTCAAGCGCAGTATCAAACCAACTATCAAGCGCAGTATCAAACCAACTATCAAGCGAACAATCAAGTGCGCAATATTGTAATCTTAGTTATTATGTCATTTCTTTGGTAATCAAAACCATACCCACGTATTTGCCAATCGCTCAATGATTCACTGGGTATCAACATCTTTGGATGACAGTCAAAATAGACCTATGAATATTACGGTATCCAAACCCAATTTACTCCGTACCTTACTAACTGCTATGTTATTTATCGTCATATCTGGTTGTAGCTCGATACCCGAAACGAATGAAGTCACCACGATTGAAAATCTAGAACAAGAAGATGCAATTTCAGCGTCTGTATCGGCGGAAACTGATTGGTATGACAATGCTAAGCAGATAAAAGAACAGTTGTATGTACAATATCGGCAGTGGCAAGGGATCCCATATCGATTAGGGGGATTGAGTAAAAATGGTATTGATTGTTCGGGTTTTGTTTATTTAACGTATCGAGATCGTTTGGGTATACAGATGCCCCGAACCACAGAGCGGCAATCAAAATCTGGAGAGGAGATCTCTAAAGAGCAATTGCGCCCGGGAGATCTGGTGTTTTTTAAAACGGGACGCAACACTCGCCATGTTGGCATCTTCCTTGAAGACGATAAATTTATTCACGCCTCGACCAAAAAAGGCGTGATGATTTCAACCTTGAATGACTATTATTGGCAAGACAAGTATTGGCACTCAAGAAGGCTTCAACATTAATCTAGTTAAGACAATGCGCGACGGAATTGTGTACTTATATGCGTACAACGTCGTCAAATGTTCCTTTATTAAAAGCCAATAGAAAAATAATCAACAAGGCATCGTGAAAAAGCATCGAAACAACGAAAAGGACTCACGTGGTCAGCGTTTCATTATGGCATTTCTTAACCCTTTGAATTGAGCAACGTGGCAAACTTGGTTAGTATGAAAACCTTCCTTTCATAAAAACAATAAATAGGATGTGTTATGAGTGAAGCTCAAGCCACAATAGAACAACCGTCCCTGGTTCAGAGGTTTCTCGATAAAGTCGAGGTTCTGGGGAACAAATTACCCGATCCTGCTGCTTTATTTATTTCCTTGCTTGCCATTGTCTGGGGGCTGTCCTGGGCGTTAGCGGGCGTCGATTTTAACGCCGTAGATCCTCGCAATGGCGAAGCGCTTATGGTGAAAAACCAGTTGAGCGGCGATGCCTTAGCCGTTTTCTTTTCCTCTATGGTTACTAATTTCTCGCATTTTCATCCGGTCGGTGTGGTATTAGTGGCAATGCTAGGTATTGGTGTTGCCGAATATAGCGGTTTTATTAATGCCGGTCTTCGGGCGATCATGGCTAAAACGGCGACCTGGTTGCTAACCCCTATGGTTATCCTGGTGGGTATTATCAGTCACTCGGCGATTGATGCTGGTTATGTTCTGGTTATTCCGCTTGGAGGGGTTATCTTCTATGCGGCTGGTCGTCATCCGCTAGCGGGTATTGCTGCGGCGTTTGCTGGGGTATCCGGTGGTTTCTCGGCGAACTTTGTGCCATCGGCTCTCGACCCAATGCTACAGGGTATTTCTCAGGCTGGTGCACAAATTCTCGACCCGAATGTCGTATTAAACCCATTGAATAATTACTATTTTACCACCGCTTCTGCGCTTGTTGTTACTAGCCTTGGTTGGTTTATTACCGATAAAATTGTTGAGCCAAAACTTGCAAAAAATGCGTTAGATGGTGATTTGTCTGATTTACCAACGATGGAACCTTTAGAAGACAAAGAGCGTAAGGCGCTGCGTTGGGCCATGGCCGCTATCGTTATTGGTTTAGGCGTTTTATTTGCTACGGCTTATCCTGCCGATTCGTCATGGCGTGCTGACGACGGCACATTAACTGCCTTTGCGGCGCCGTTGATGAAATCAATTGTACCGTTAATCTTCCTGCTGTTTTTAATTCCAGGCCTGGTGTACGGCATTATCATCGGCAAGATAAGAACTTCGAAAGAATTTATCGAAGGCATGTCAAAGGCAATGTCGAGCATGGGCTACTACCTGGTTATCATGTTCTTTATCGCCCAATTTATATACGCTTTTGGCCAATCGAACCTTGGTGTATTGTTGGCGGTAAAAGGCGCAGCATTCTTAAAAGAAATGGCGTTACCTGCCGGCATTACCATTACAGGTATTATTATCTTAACGGGCTTTATTAACCTGTTTGTCGGCTCAGCGTCGGCAAAATGGGCTTTACTGGCACCAATATTTATTCCGATGCTGATGCAGTTGGGGATTTCTCCAGATTTAGCACAAGCGGCTTATCGTATCGGTGATTCCAGCACCAATATCATCACGCCACTAATGCCTTACTTTCCATTAGTGGTGGTGTTTTGTCAGCGTTATGTGACCAATGCCGGCATCGGCACCTTAACGGCAATGATGTTACCATTTTCCATTAGTTTCCTGATTGTCTGGACCATTTTCCTGATGGCCTATTGGGGATTGGGCTTGCCGCTTGGTTTACAGGCATCTTACGAGTATTTGCCCAACTAATTTATTCGCCTTAAGGCACGACATCCGTTTGATAAAGCGCCGCTAATTTAGCGGCGTTTTTTATTGTTAATCTTGACGATTAGTGCTGTCGGTGACTAAATTTAATTTTATCTCATTGTGTTATATGAGTTTTAGCATGATTTTTGATTTGTCACTTCTAAGCTAGGTGACCGGTTAGTTAGGAGGTAACGATGCCAAAATATGTGATAGAGCGGGAAATTCCAGGAGTAGGGGACTTGTCTGAGAGCGACTTGCAAGGGGTCTCGCAAAAGTCCTGCAGTGTATTACAAAACATGGGCCCGCAAATACAGTGGGTACAAAGTTATGTAACAGGCGATAAAGTCTATTGTGTGTATATTGCGGATAACGAAGACTTAATTAAACAGCATGCAGAGCAGGGTGGATTTGAGGCCAATTCAATCTCTGAAGTTAAAGCCATTATTGATCCGACAACCTCGGAATAGAGCATCCAATTGTATCTTTAGATATAGCTGGTTCTGGCAGGTTACACGAAAAAGCATTGCCCTTCGCATTACAAGTGATTTTAACCCTAAAGGTGGCTTGATAGTAACGCTTTGGGGGTTTCATTTTTAAATGAAACTGGTTCGTCTCTGCCATTATCTCTATCGATACCGAAAAACCCTGCTAAAGGTCCAATTAAGCAACATCGACCGTGCACATATCGTTGAAAGTCGTAGTGCTTCATCTTTATATGACTAGTCTCTCGGCTATAGTTAATGTGTTCTGGTTGGAGTAAAGGTGTTGTTGTGCCAGTGAGTAAATCATGCTTTCTATTCATTGTTGTCGCTGCTATTTCATGGTTTTCTTCAAGTCAGGTGCAGGCATTTTCCTCTTTCGATTTGGTTATTCGTAATGGTCGAGTCATTGACCCAGACTCTGGACTGGATGCCATACGAAATATTGGGATTAACGGTAAGCGCATTGCCGTGATCAGTGAAAATGCTCTCGAAGGCGATAAGGTTATTGATGCCAGTGGCCAGGTTGTGGCGCCTGGTTTTATTGATTTACATCATCATGGTCAAAATATTACCGGCTACAGGATGCAGGCAGTGCAGGGGGTAACAACCGCATTAGAGTTAGAGTCGGGAGTTTTACCCATTGATGATTGGTATCGAGCCCAGAAGAGAAAAGATTTGCCGATTCATTATGGCGCCTCTGTTGCCTGGACATTTGCCCGGATTTCGGTGTTTACCGACACCAAGCCGGAGGCTGAACTTGAGTATTTTCAAAATGCCCAAGGAGAAGAAAGTTGGAAACAGGAAATAGCCGATAAAGAGCAGTTCAAACGGTTGATGGGGCTGGTTGAAGAGGGGTTAAAAGATGGAGCGTTGGGTATTGGTATTAACGCTGGTTATGCGCCGGGTTATGGGCAAAAGGAATATTTCGCATTGTCAAAGCTGGCGGCTAAATACAAAGTCGCTACTTTCACTCATGTGCGGTATGCCAGTAACAGTGAACCGCAAAGCAGCTTCGAAGCTGTCAAAGAATTGATAGCTAACGCCGCCCTTACCGGCACACATATGCATATTTGTCATATCAACAGTACATCATTGCGGGATATAAATGCTACCTTAGAATTGTTTAACAAGGCCATAGGAAAAGGCATACCGGTTAGTGCCGGAACCTACCCTTGGGGAGCCGCCAGCACCGTAGCCGGTGCAGCACTATTTTCAACAAAAGGGTGGCAGCAAAAAACCGGATACCAGAATAAGAGTATTCAATACCGACCAAAGCGTTTAAATGACAGTGCTTTTCGAAAGCTTCGTAAAAATAATCCTGGCGCATTGATAACCTGGCACTTTCTCGATGAGAGTAAACCAGAGGAACAGACGTTGTTAGATAAATCTGTTGTTCATGATGATGTTCTTATCGAATCCGATTCCATGCCCTGGATGCTGATTGATGGTGAAAAGGTAGAAAATTATCAAGGCAGTGATTGGCCAATTCCTGACAATGCCTTTGCGCATCCTCGTTCAAGTGGCTCATTTGTTAAAGTGCTACAAGAATATGTTCGCGAAAGGCAACTAATGACTCTATCGGAGGCCATTAACAAAATGAGTACCATGCCGGCAGACATCCTCGATGACTTTGTGCCGCAGATGAAGAAAAAAGGTCGTTTGCAGCCGGGAATGGATGCGGATATTGTCATTTTCAATCCCGACACTGTCGCAAATCGCGCTACCTATGAAACGCCAAATAAAACGCCCATAGGCGTCACCACCGTGATAGTTAATGGCAAATTTGTTGTTGAAAATGAGATGCTCAAGGTTGACGCTGCACCGGGTAAGCCGATACGACGTAAATCACGTTAGTAAAGAACGTTTATTGCTTAAGCTTTCTAAAATATAAGAAACCGGCAAATAAAAATAGTAATGCGCTGGTTGGTTCAGGTACCGGCGTATCTTCACCGTCGCGTGAGGCCACCAGAAGAAAAGAGAAAGGGTTTGGATAATTGGTAAGATCCGGTACTTGGTAGTAATTCCGTAAAATACCTGGGTGATCCGAAGCATAGGAGTGATAGTAAAAATCATCGTAACTCCACTGAGGGTTTTCAGCGAAATCTTGTCCTGGTGCGAACAGATTTAACGCTAACTCAAATGGATAATATTCATATCCTCGGGTGGAAGTGAAAAAGGTGTGTATGAATTGCTCATCCGCAAGCGCTTCGAAACCGATAATTTCCTGATAAGTCGGCCAAATCAACCCATTTTCACTATCCGAAAATACATTTGTGCAGCTTGATAAACATATAAATGGGAATTCTCTGCTGGGATCGGTTTCATAACGTTCAGAATATAAGAACGAAAAAATCTTTTGTGCTTCACTGTAATTTGCAAGGCGCCAACCGGCATTTGCAAGACCGTCGTTAAGCAAAGACTGAATTTCGTCTTTATCAAGATTTAACACTTGTGACGCATCAAGCCAGATTAAGTTGTAGCGAGGTAGATCTAAGGTGAAGGCTTTATTATCGCCATCTGCAAACGCATCGGCTTCGATAAGTTGCGCTGTTGCCAATGGCGACAGCAGCAATAAAAACATTACAACACTAGTTAGCAACCAACGCGTCGTATTCAATGATGTCATCACAGTGCTCCGTATCAATTTACTCAAACATTAAATTAATCGTTAAGCGAACGGCAAAGGTATCAGACTACGAAGACCTTAATAATCACTCGTTCATAGGAAAGCAAATCCCATACCAGTAATTTTTAACATAAATTACAAAACCTTAGTTTATCTTGGCAAAACACTGTAAATTACATTGACGTGATTGATTGCAACTTATCCGATTTGCAATCAATCGTCTAATCGGTGATCAGACGGTGATTATCGATTGTATTTCCAAAAACTCTTTAAGTCCTTCCAGTCCCCATTCTCGACCATTACCCGATTGTTTAAAGCCGCCAAAGGGAGCTTTGGTGGTGAAATATGCGCCTTGAATGAAACATTGCCCGGCTCGTATTTGACGAGCGAGCGCTAAGGCTGATTGTGGATCTTTTGCGTAAACGGATGAAGATAAACCATAAATGGTATCATTGGCAATGTTGATGGCCTCTTCTTCGTCTGTGTAGGGGATGATGCAAAGCACCGGGCCAAAAATTTCTTCGCGGGCAATCGTCATGTCATTGCTGACATCGGTAAAAATCGTTGGCATCACATAGGCGCCTTGCTGTAACTCTTCTGGCAATTCAAACCCTCCGGTAAGCAATTGCGCGCCTTCATCAATGCCAGTCTGGATATACTCTAATACACGTTGTTGCTGGCGCTTTGAACTTAACGGCCCCATGGTCGTTTTCGGATCTGCTGGGTCGCCGACGATATTTTCTTCACAGACTCGTTTGGCGATGTCTAATATTTGTTGATATTGGCTTTTCGGTACCAGCATTCGGGTTAACGCGCTGCAGGTCTGGCCGCTATTAAACATAACATCTTCCACACCATAGCGCACTGCGGCTTCCAGGTTCGCATCTTCGGTTATGATATAGGGCGATTTCCCGCCCAATTCCTGACATACCCGTTTAACCGACGGCGCTGCGGCCTGTGCAACTTTTACCCCTGCGGCGGTGGAGCCAGTAAATGACACCATATCCACATCCGGGTGAGCACAAAGGTGGCTACCAATGTCAGCGCCATAGCCGGTAATGACATTGAATACACCAGCAGGTAAGCCAATCTTTTCGATGATTTCCGCGATGATCAAATCTTGAATAGGGGTTTGCTCAGAAGGTTTTACGACGACAGTGCAACCAGCGGCCAGGGCAGGCCCGAGTTTTCCGACGAGTTGTGATAATGGATAATTCCATGGATTAATCAATACACAGACGCCAACGGCAAGGTGATTTTGGATCACATTTCCAACCGTTTCCGCCCCTTGTGCTACATGAGCTAAATCCGCAAATTCTCGAAACGCGTCTATCGCGCTTTGTACTTGCGCGTCTTTGCTGACTTCATAAGGGCAACCCATGGTTAGCGATATCGCCCGGGTTAAATCCGAAAAACGATTTTGCATTTCATCTGCAATTGCCAGAATCCATTGTTTGCGTTGTTCAGCGGTTGTTACAGACCAATGCGCAAAGGCCGATTTTGCCGCGCTTATTGCACGGTCTACATCTTGCTGATTGGCGTTGGCTGTTGTTGCAACAATCTGGCCGTTTGCAGGATTGATAACGTCAATGTGGGGCTGTGCACTGGCGCTTGAGAGCCATTGACCATTGATAAACAGTTGCGGGTAGGAATAGACGGGCGTTTGCATAGCTTTTATACCTTGAACAAATACTGTCTTTAACGATTGGGGTGAAAGACAGTGCGTGAAAAGTGTGAAATTTTACCCGTGCTGATGCCCGTACGGATGCCTGTACGGGCATCAGCACGGGTAGTATCTTCGCGGTTATTGTGCGGCTTTCTCGAATAATTTAACGATGGTGTCGATGTCCTCATCGTCAACATCTAAGTGGGTGACCAGACGCATCTGCTCTCCCGAAGGAAGAATGACATTATGAGCCGGCGCTAATTTGTCGAGGCTGGCTTTCATCTCGGCACTGACCTGAACATACACCATGTTGGTAAATGCCTGATCGAACTTTAAGGTGACCCCATCGATATTGCCTAGCGCTTTACCCAATTGTGAGGCGCGTTGATGATCATCATTTAACCGTTCAACATGATGTTGTAATGCGTAAAGGCCTGCAGCGGCCAATATACCAGCCTGGCGCATGCCGCCGCCGAGCATTTTGCGCCAGTGTCGGGCTTCATTAATCAAGGCTTCAGAGCCCACTAACAAGGAACCTACCGGCGCACCTAAGCCTTTAGACAAACATATCGAAACGCTGTCAAAATCTTCGCTTAATTTCGCCGCTGTGGAGTTGTCAGATACGACCGCGTTAAACAAGCGGGCACCGTCTAAATGCATTGCCAGGCCATATTTATCAGCGATGGCTTTGACCTTGCTGGTATAACCTTGTGGTAAACAACGACCGTTGTGGGTGTTCTCCAGGCAAATCAGCCGGGTTCTGGCATAATGAATATCAGCAGGCTTAATGGCACTTTCCAGCGCTTGCAGATCGAAAGTTGCATCGGTGTTCAAATTCAATGGTTGTGGTTGGATACTACCTAATACCGCTGCTCCGCCGCCTTCGTATAGATACGTATGGGCGGCGCTGCCTACAATGTACTCGTCACCACGGCCACAATGGGCCAACAAGCCGATCAGATTGCTTTGAGTACCGGATGGACAAAAAATCGCGGCCTCTTTATTGAGCAATTGCGCGGCAAATTGCTCCAGCTGATTCACTGTTGGGTCCTCACCATAGACATCATCGCCTGTTACCGCGCTTGCCATTAATTCACGGATAACCTGAGTCGGTTGGGTGACGGTATCACTGCGTAGATCAATTATTCCTGCCATGGTGTCTGACCTCGTAATGTAAGTTTTTTACTGATGTAATCTTCACGGTTCGTATAACCACCGGCGAGATGGCGAAATCCGCTGAACGCGGTTCTTGCATGCAAAGTACGCCAATTGTCAAACCACACCGCTTTACCGGGCTGTAGCTGAAATTGAATTTGCAGCGCCGGATCATTGACTAATTGTTGGTATTTACCATAGGCATGATAAAACGCTTTTTCATCTTCAGCCGTTAATTTAAACGGACTGCGATCAAAATTGTTAAAACAGATCTGCTCAAAATGGCCGTTCTTATCTTGACGTACCACCGCATGTTCGCCCCTTAATTGAATACCGGGCTCGATATAATGGGCCGGTACTCTAATGCGAGTGAGCGTTTGGTAGGCTTGTGGGTCTTGTTCTTTAATGAGTTGTGCGACCTTAAAACCATCAACAAATTGATTGAACGCGCCTTCACCTTCAAAGGCAAGACAATGCAATAATTGCAACCCTGGTGGGTCAATTGTGTAAGTGCCATCGGTATGCAAACCAATACCAACACTGGTATAAGCACTGTCGCTGTGGGCCTGATTATTGGAAAAATCCCACAGGCCGCCAAATACCGATTCGCGAATATAACCAATTTTTTCAAGCAGGGCTTTGGTGGCGCTCATATCTGTTGGTACATAGGAAAATGTGACAATACCAAAACTTTCCATGGCATCGATTACCGGTAAAAACGCGGCGTCACTTTGCGATATCTGATTAAAATCAAAATCCGGGACACGGTCTTGAAGCTCGTTGCCCCAAAGTTTATAACCAGGCTCTGGCACACATGGATATGCCATGGCATGCAGAAAATCCGCGGTAAATTCGGTTAATGTCGCATCGTTTTGCCAGTGAATTTGTAATACCGTACCATCGTTTAATAATTGTTGCTGCGCTAGCTTCGGGACAGGCATGTTAAAGGTGTCCAGATCCCGCTGCAATGTGCTGGGGTTCAGACTTTTGGCATCGGTACTGTGATCCCGAAGCCAAAACAAGCTGAATTCTGCGGTTTTTTTATCGGAAAACTCAATGGAAATGCCATCTTCTTGGCACTGGCAAGCGTGAATACGCATTATCGTAAAACCTCTGTATGGATGCTTGGTATTGGTTCATTATGGTGCCGAATACCCTATGACTGCGAGCTATTCTCTTAACTCACATCGTAATTCCGTCACCCTAACAAATTTAAATTTGAATACCAACGGATTATTGTTATTTATCGGACCCAATTCTGACTTAGATGATGCAAAAGTAAATCGGTTTACACTCATTTCAATAGCTTTTCATACCTGCCTTTCTAATGAACCTGGCAGCAAAGATAAACTTTAACAAAAACGAGGTTTTTGGTTGCGGGCATATTGCTTTAAATCTGGGTATGAACACATAGCCTAGTAAGGAGGACGTAAATTTTGCGTAAAGGCATTGGCAATCTTAAATAAAATCGGTTTATATAATAGTTAAAACAATAAGGAATATAGGGCAGAACGATGTCTGAGCAAAATATGAAAACGCATTCGCTTAACCGGGCGTTAATTGCAACTAATCGTTTTGGATATGGTGCCAGACAAGGTGAAATGCTAAAAGCTCAGCGGGATGCTAAAGGCTGGGTGATTGGCCAATTGAAAACCGTGGAGTTTGACCCTTCGTTACCAGGCTCTGATGAGGTGCTTCATGCCTTTTATCAATATCAACAGCAACAACGCAAGAAAAAATCCAACCAAAATATCGACTTTGGCGACGATGAAATCCCGAAAAATTTTTCCCGGAAAACCTTACAGAACGCTTCCGCCGATGGTTTAATACGTTCTATACAGTCGAGTGATAGTGTCAGTTGGCGTCTGCTTGATTTCTTCTCCAATCACTTTAGTGTGACAGCCAATAACCGCTTAATGGCTGGCCTTGCCACAACCCTGGAACGTGAGGCCATCGCGCCTAATTTAATCGGCCGTTTTGAGGATATGTTGCTGGCAATCACAAAACATCCAGCGATGCTGATGTATTTGAATAACGAGCGTTCTTTTGGACCTAATTCTCTTGCCGCAAAGAAACGAGGCAAGGGGTTAAATGAAAATCTGGCGCGCGAGATCCTTGAACTACATACGCTAGGTGTTGATGGCCCCTATTCGCAGCAAGACGTGATTGAGCTCGCTAAGGGGATCTCTGGCTGGAGTGTCAAGCATCCGAAACGGGAAGAGGGCAATGGTTTTGTGTTTCGCAACTATGGCCATGAACCGGGGAAACGCACGTTATTGGGGCGTTCCTACCGACAAAATGGCATGAGTCAGGGAGAGCAAATGTTACGAGATCTGGCGACTCACCCCGCGACGGCGAAACATATCTGCCGAAAATTGGCGTTTCACTTTGTTTCTGAGAATCCGCCAAAATCTCTACTTGATAAAATGCAACAGACCTGGCGTGAAACCGATGGCAATATCAAATCGGTTATGACGACATTATTTCGAGCCGATGAATCCTGGATTGCTGAACCGCAAAAATTTAAAACGCCACGGGAATTTGTTATCTCTTCCTATCGGGCGTTTGGGATTCGGGAAGTGAAACAAAATAGTTTCCGGTATTCGTTGAATAACCTAGGTCAACAACCATTCAATGCAAATTCCCCCGCTGGTTACAGTGATAAAAATGAAGATTGGCTGGGTCCAAGTGCGTTAATGGCGCGAATTGACTGGTCTGCGATGGTTGGTGGTTATCAAAAGTGGCAAAAAATCGAGAAGATTCTGAGCACGTCATTAGGTTCGCAAGTTAGCCAACATACCTATAACAGTGTGATGCGAGCGGAAAGTCGGGAACAATCCATCGCGTTGTTTTTAATGAGCCCTGAGTTTCAGTGGAGATAACCATGATGCCTAATAACAAGCGTTCGAACGTGAACACCGGTCAGGAAAAAACGCTATCGCGCCGCAAATTCATGCAAATGGCGGGAGGTGGCATGGCGCTGTTAACAATTCCTGGAGCTAATATATTCGCACGCGAGGCGACTAGGGTTACGGGTGACGCTAAACAGGCAGGTCGTCCGAAAATTGTTTGGGTTATGCTTCGTGGTGGGCTGGATTCTATGCATACTATAGTGCCTGAATTCGATCCCCAATATAGAAAATTGCGTCCCAATCTTTCTGCCAGTTTTCATTCGCCGCTACTGCCGTTGGCACGTGGTTTTAGCCTGCATCCGTCGCTTAGCACTATGCACAAGTGGTATCAGCAAAAATCATTATTACCTGTGGTTGCGGTATCGTCAGGGTATCAGGAGCGCTCCCACTTTGACGCTCAGGATTTCCTGGAGAGCGGTCTTGGTAACATTGATCATGATAGTGGTTGGTTGGCGCGCGCCATTGCCGTGAACAATCAATCTGCCTTGGCAGTTTCAAGAACTGTTCCCATCAGTCTGCGCAGTGCAGCAAATGTTGATACCTGGTTCCCGTCAAATTTGAAAGATGGAGATCAGTCTTTGTATTCGGCACTACAGGATTTGTACCAGTACCACCCTAGAATGAATGAAAGCTTACAAAGCGGATTAAAGGTAAAAGGACTTGTGGATGACGATATAGTGACGCGTCGTCAGGGGAATTTTATGCAGCTGTGCAAATCTGCGGGGCAGATAATGGTTGCAGATAAAGGGCCAGATTGCGTGATGTTGGAGCTAGGCGGCTGGGACACCCACAATAGTCAGGGTAACCGTCTCGACAGGCAATTAAAGCAGTTGGATGATGGGTTGGCGACATTGCAATCTTCGTTGGGACAACAATGGCAACAGACCGTGGTGATGATTGCGACAGAATTTGGCCGTACCGCTAAAGAAAATGGCACCGCAGGAACCGACCATGGCACCGCGAGTGGGATGTTTATTGCCGGTGGCGCCGTTAAAGGTGGCAGGGTATTAGGCTCCTGGCCGGGATTAAAAACCGAGCAGTTACTGGCTGGACGGGATTTGATGCCAACATCGAATATGTTTGGTTGGATTGGTAACGTGCTGGCAGAGCACTGGCAATTGTCGGAACAGCAAATTGCACAAATATTTCCTCATATGAAACCCTATCGGGAGTCTTTGATTCAAAAGCCCGCATGACAAGGGCATGTTAAGACAAATCTTTTAAAGCAGGTTTAATCAAACTCGGTTTGCAGGCGAGTTAAAAACAAGCAATACAAAGGAATATGTTGATCGTTAATTGTTAACAATGTAAGTTGGTTTTATGAACAGATTATGGATTAAATGTCATGAACCAAAACAAAACCAAACGTTTATCGATAAAGTCGGTGGTAATTGCAGGCTTAATTACATGCCTGAGTAGCTGTAGCGATAGTGACAGCAATAGCATGCCGCCTTTGGCAGATAAGAACGCGGATGTGTTTTTACAAGAACAAGTGTTGCTCGATTTACTCGGACCCGATGACGCCGGAAACGTTCCCGATATCAGCGCTGAAACCGCTAAAATCAGCCAACAGCAAAACCAACTCGAGATAGAATTTAAAGCGTCAGAGCATATATCTGCTGTCACGTTAACCCCCCAATCTCCCTGGCAATTGTCGGTGTTACCAGCGCACAATCTTGCCTTTGATGTCACCAATACAGGTACCGAGTCCATTCACTTTTACCTTGAAATCGCTAATCCAGACGAAGATGTCCAAAAACGTTCAATTAGCATTCCAGTGGGCTTTTCGGGAACCGTGTATTTTCCATTGTCTGGCAAAGAGGCACTTACGGATACGGGAATGTGGGGAGACGCACCACCCTGGAAAACCGAGGACCAACTGATGATTTGGCGCTCCTGGCGCGCGAGTCAGGTTGATATGTCTTCGTTGGCGCAACTTCGGTTCTTTACTATTGGTTTGCTGAATGACCAATCTTTAACGTTATCGAATATCCGCATTCGAGAAAATCCAGAAAGTGATCCTGACTGGATGAAACACGTTGTTGATGAATATGGTCAAAATACCAAGGTGCAAACCTCACTTCACGTAACCGACGATGCGGAACTGGTTGCTCAGGCCAAACAACAAATCGAGGATTTCAGAAACAATGCCTATGCCGAACAACGATCAAAGTTTGGTGGGTTCAGTCAGGGTCCAAAACTTGAAGGTACCGGATATTTTCGGGTAGCAAAGCACGACGGTAAGTGGTGGATGGTAGATCCGGAAGGTTATCTGTTCTTTTCCCATGGGCCGGCTAATGTGCGGATGGCCAATTTGTCGACATTAACCGGAGTGGATTATAAAGATGACAGTATTCGCTATCGTAGCCCAGATGAAGTGACCCCGGAGGATTCCATCGGTATCGTCAATATTCCCGAACAAACGCAACAGACCAGCTTTGTTACGTTGCCGCTTAGACACCAGATGTTCCGTTGGCTGCCGAGTTATGATCAGTCGCTGGCCAAGCACTACAGTTATCGTCGTAGCACCCATAAAGGTCCTATTGCTCATGGCGAAACGTTTAATTTTTATCGCGCCAATTTAGAACGAAAATATGGCGATGACTTTATGCAAAGCTGGTATGAAACTACGATGAAACGCATGAAACACTGGGGGTTTACCTCGTTTGGTAATTGGGTAGATCCACAATTTTATCGTGCACAACAGGTACCTTACTTTGCCAATGGTTGGATAATCGGCGATTTTCAGACGCTCTCAGGAAAAGTGAATCATTGGGGCAAGATGCCAGACCCATTCGACCCCGTGTTTGCACAACGCGCAAAAATCACCATTGAGCGGATCTCTGAACAGGTGAAAAATTCGCCCTGGTGCGCAGGTATTTTTATTGATAATGAAAAAAGCTGGGGAGAACGACAGGGCAGTGTCGAAGCCAGATATGGCGTGATCCTGGATGCCTTGTCCAAGGACGCTCTATCTAGCCCGGCGAAAGCGGCATTTATGGTGCAGTTGCAGCAGCAATATTCCACCATTGTTCAGTTAAATCAGGCGTGGAATACCCAGTTTACTAGTTGGCAGCAACTCGCCTCAGGTGCAACTTTTGACGACTATACACAAGCGCACGTTGATGATTTATCCGCATTATTAACCCGGTTAGGCGAACAATATTTTATTGTGGTGCACAACACACTGGAACAGGTTATGCCGAATCACCTTTATATGGGGGCTCGCATGGCAAACTGGGGCATGCCTGATGAAATTATTAAAGCATCGGTGACATACTCAGATGTACTTAGCTTTAATATTTATGAGGATGGGGTTCAGGAACATCATTGGAAATTTTTAGAGTCCGTTGATCTGCCGGTTGTTATCGGTGAATTCCATATCGGTACGGCCACCGATTCGGGTTTGTATAACCCGGGCATTGTCCATGCCAGCGACCAACAAGATCGCGCCCGCAAATACAAAGCGTATATGCAGAGCGTTATTGAAAAGCCGTATATGGTGGGGGCGCATTGGTTTCAATACGTTGATGAACCCATTACCGGTCGCGCTTTTGATGGTGAAAATGCCAATATTGGCCTGGTTAACGTTACGGATACCCCTTATCCAGAGTTGATTGAAGCCGTACAACAGGTAACTGCATCTATGTATCAAAAACGTTTAGGTACCCAGTAATCGGCAGAGGTTGATTTTTAAATCAACCTCTTCTTCTTGGAGTAACATTAATTAACAAGTCCTTATGAAGCTAAGGCAAGCAAGGAAAAAACTGCCATGAGCAACCTTTCTACATTGCAGATGTTATTCACGACAGGCGTATTGACGACAAGCTTATTGTTTGCGGGCTGTCATCAACCTTCTGCGCCCGACATAGTGTCCGAAACCAAAGAGATTCGTAGCAAATTATTATTGAATTTTGATGATGAAGCCACGCTGCATCAGGTAAACGTACATAATGCCAATAAATCTTTGCTTGCATCAGAGCACGGACAGGCGGTGAAAATTGAGTTTGCCAGCGCTTCTAACCATGAATCGGTTGTTGAATTCGTGCCTGATGAACACTGGGATTGGAGCAATCAGGGCAATTTTGGTATTGCTCTGAATATTGAAAATCCAGAGTTGTCGTCGGTACATTTGTATGTGTCGGTTAAAGATAGTCACGGGGTAGCGCATAACCGTAGCGTAGCGATACCGGCGCAATCATCTCAACGTTATCTCATCGAATTATCGGGGCCGGATTTGGAGATTGAAACCGGCATTCGCTCAAATCCATTTAGTTGGAAAGATAACTATCAGCCGATTATCTGGCGGTATGGCAATAAACATATCGATCTAAGCAAGGTGGCGAGTCTTGGGTTTAAAGTCACTGGGGTGGCGGAAAACAAAACACTTATCTTTGATGATATTACCTTGGTTCAACCAAACGCTATGGATGAAAACTACCTAATCGGGTTAGTGGATAAATTTGGTCAGAATGCTAAGCAGGAATTTACCAATAAAGTGCATAGCGTTGACCAATTGGTAGCGATTGCTGAGCAGGAACAAAGTTCGCTGGCATCGAATGACATTGCGGATCGCAGTAAGTTTAATGGTTGGAAACTGGGACCAAAATTACAGGCAAGCGGTTACTATCGAGTGGAAAAATATCAGGGCAAATGGTCATTGGTAGATCCTGAAGGCTATTTGTTTTTTTCTAATGGCATTGCCAATGTGCGGATGGCGAACACGTCTACCATAACCGGCTACGACTTTGACGCAACGTATATCAAGCAGCGCCAGCCAGGGGATCTCACCCCAGAAGATTCTATTGGTTTGAACCGTGCCCCAAAAGATGCCTGGCCTAGCCGTTATGAAACGTCAAAAATGCGTAGCCAGATGTTTACCTGGTTACCCGAATATGAATCGCCAATGGGACAACATTTTGGCTATCGCCGCGAGGTTCATACCGGTGCCATCGACAAAGGCGAAACCTATAGTTTTTATCAGGCAAATTTAGCCCGAAAATATCAAACCAATAATATTCAACTCGCTGAACAGAAATGGCGAGACACGACCATTAAACGCATGCAATCCTGGGGCTTTACTTCATTTGGTAACTGGATTGATCCCAGTTTTTACTCGATGCAGCAATATCCCTATTTCGCTAATGGCTGGATTATTGGTGATTTTAAAACGGTCAGTAGTGGCAATGACTATTGGTCGCCTTTGCCGGATCCTTTCGATCCGGTTTTTAAAGAACGAGCCATGGTTACCGTGCAGCAGGTGGCCGATGAAGTAAATGACAGCCCTTGGTGTGTCGGTGTTTTTATTGATAATGAAAAAAGCTGGGGACAAATGGGCAAATATAAAAGCCAATTTGCGATTCCAATAAATGCACTCAGGCTGGATCGGAAAAGTAGCCCGACCAAAGCCCATTTTAGTGCATTAATGCAACAAAAATATTCGACCATAGAGGCTTTCAACCAGGCCTGGGAAATCAACTTGGATTCCTGGGATAGCTTTGCTTCGGGTTTTGAATTAAGGGAATTCAATGAGAGCGTGGTCGCCGACTTGTCTACCATGCTTTATGAATTTGGCTTGCAGTATTTTACCGTGGTTAATCAAGCCATGGAAACCTTTATGCCGAATCATCTATATATGGGTGTTCGGTTTGCAGATTGGGGCATGACACCGGAATTAAGAAAAGCGGCGTCGGAAGTCGTAGATGTGGTTAGCTACAACTATTACAAGGAAGTCATTAATGATGATTTTTGGCGCTTTCTCGATGAAATAGACAAACCCGCGATCATCGGTGAATTTCATAATGGCGCCCTGGATTCTGGGTTACTCAACCCTGGTCTAATCCATGCAGCCAGCCAACAAGACCGAGGCAAGAAATACGCGGAATATGTTAACAGTGCGATTGATAATCCGTATTTTGTTGGCACTCATTGGTTTCAATATATAGATTCGCCATTAACTGGCAGAGCGTTAGATGGCGAGAACTACAACGTAGGCTTTGTTTCCGTTACCGATATTCCCTATACGCCGCTGGTAGATGCGGCGCGTCAGGTAAATCGTAATTTGTACCAGCGCAGGTATGGTCACAATGAGCCATAAACACCTTGATTCTGTAACCTGGAAAGTGCTCCTTTCTGCCGGTTTATGGATAACCTCGGTAATGATCTTTTGCGCTCAGGTGAATGCGGTTGAGCGCACGGGTATTTATTCCATTTACGATGAAGCGGCTCTGCAGTTATTAGATATCAGTCAGAATTATACTGTGGTTGCCGATGGTTTTGAGTGGGCAGAGGGACCGTTATGGTTTGCAGACCAGGATTTTTTGCTGTTTAGCGATATCCCTGCCAATAAAATCTACCGTTATGATGAAAAGCGCGGCTTAACGGAATTTTTAACGGATTCTGGGTTTAGCAATGGTCTGTGCCGTAATGGCAAAGGTCAATTGCTGATGATGCAATCGAGAACAAGGCAGGTAGCATTATTAAACCAATCACCACAGGCACATTCTATTGACACTAAACCAGACCTAAATGTGTTAATGCGTGACTATCAGGGAAAACGATTAAACAGTCCCAATGATTGTGCAGTGCATGCCAACGGCACGTTGTTTTTTACCGATCCTCCTTATGGGTTGGCGGGACAGCTCAACGACCCTCTTAAAGAGCTTAGCTTTCAAGGTGTTTTCCGTGTTACTGACAACGTTACCGGCGATCAGAGTGAAATCACCTTGGTCGATGACTCTCTGACATTTCCCAATGGCGTAGCCTTATCGCCTGATCAAAAGTGGCTCTATGTGGCGGTTTCTGATCAACATCAGCCAGCCTGGTATCGATATCGTTTAAGTGAACAGGGGGATATTTTGGCGAAAGAGTTGTTCTATAAACCAGAGCAATCCACGAATGAAGTGGGTGCCCCGGATGGACTTAAAGTGCACAGTAATGGCTGGGTGTTTGCAACTGGCCCTGGAGGTATTTGGATATTTGACCAAAACCAGCAACTATTGGCCCGCATTCACTTGCCGGGCTTTACTGCAAATCTGGCATTTGCGGACAATGAAACGCTTCTCTATTTGACCTCGGACAGTGAATTAAGAAAATTGCGTTTGCAGACAAATACTACTCAATCTTTAACGTTTTCCCCATGAATTAACCGACAAAGGAGGGCATCCAGGTGCTAACAGGCACTTTTTTACGACATTAAAATTGTTAACATTTAAATATATAAGGAAGGGTGAATGTCATAAATCCGGTTGGTTGTACAGCCAGACAGACTGTCGACTGAGGTTTATAAAGCCATTTTATAACAACAAAATAACCGATAGGTAAAACTATGAACCAAAGTACATTTAAAAAAAGCACGCTCTATGCTGCCATGTTGGTTGCAATGAGTGGTGGAGCATATGCCCAGCAAGAAAGTTCTGGGGAAGATGCTCAGAATATTGAGGTCATCGAAGTTCAGGGAATTCGCAGTGCCTTGACCAAGTCGGCTGCGACAAAACGTTACTCTGACGGTGTTGTCGATGCCATAACCGCTGAAGATATTGGTAAATTACCCGACACAAATCTGGCGGAATCATTGCAACGGATTTCCGGTGTATCCATTGACCGGGCTAATAACGAAGGTAACAAGGTTACCGTACGTGGTTTTGGACCGGATTTTAATCTGGTTACTTTAAATGGTCGACAAATGCCAAACTCGTCGGCATTACAGTCTGCTGGTATATCCCGAAGCTTTAATTTCCGTGAAATTGCTGCGGAAAGTGTTTCTGGCGTGAATGTTTATAAAACGGGGCGGGCAAACGTATCGTCCGGTGGCATCGGTGCGACGATTGATATTCAATCGGCTCGTCCATTTGATTATGACGAATTCACCGCATTTGCCTCAGCGAAAGCCATTTACGATACCAGTGTTGAAAGCGGTGATGATATTACGCCGGAAATCTCTGGCATGATCAGCAGTACGTTTCTCGATGGTACCTTGGGCTTGCTTCTTTCTGCATCGCATTCTGAACGTGACAGTCACACCGATGTTGTTGGTACTGACGGTTGGGTACGAAATCGAAGTGCGGATAATGTTGATAAAAGCGCGATAGATACCAGCAAAAATCCAGAGCAGGCAATTTGGACACCCTGGACTGCACGGGTAGAACATTTCGATACGGAACGTGAACGCCAAAATGCACAAGCTGTGCTGCAATTTCAACCTTTCGACGGGTTAGTGGCGACGGTTGATTATACCATGTCGCGCCTGAAAGAAGTGAGTCAGACAAATCGTATGGCGTTCTGGTTTGATAGCCCGATGGGTTCAGCGGATGTAAACGGCACCTTGATTGACCCTCGTGATCCGGATGATGAATTGAATTTCTGGGCATGGGAATATTATGAAGAGAAAGAAAACGATTCAATTGGTGTAAATATTGAGTGGCAAGCGACAGATTCTTTGTCCTTTGGTCTTGATTTGCACGATTCTACGTCTCATTCTAACCCGGATGGTCAAACCGCAGAGACTCTGGCTAACCTGAAAAACCCTCCGGGTTCGGTCGCCTTGATTGGTGCGGATTTTGATGGTGAAATTCCAGCGATTATTGTTGACGACTCTTCACTCCCTGGCGGTGGATACGCAAAACAAAATATTGTTTCTGATTTATACCAAAAACGTGGGTATGAGATGGAAAACAATATCAAGCAATATCATCTGTCCGGTAGTTGGGAAAACCTTGGTACCGATAGTGCACTGGCCCGTATCAATTTTGGTGTGGTTCGCACCGAATATGAAGTAGATACCTACTTAAGTGAAGTATTCTCGTTTGTCGACGTGCCGTTGGACAATCTTGATCTGGACTTTATTGAACTGGGTGATACCGCTGATCAATTTCCGGGTACCGAAAATCTATTCCCATTGATCCCGCAATACAACGTTCATCAGTTTATTGATATTGTTGCAGCCGAAGGAAAGTTTGTTGAACCGTCCATTAGAACCAATGGTATTTCTGAAGACACGACCGCTCTGTATGTATCGGTCGATGTTGATACAGAATTCAATGATATGCCGGTTAAGATGAATGCCGGTGTACGATATGAATCAACCGATGTAACGGCATACTCCATCCAAAATGGCATAGTGGCGATGAATTACCGCCATGTTCAGGAATTACGTCCGGTATTTGATGACATGCCTTCTGAACAATCATTGTCCGGTGATTATACCCGTATTTTGCCAAACCTTGATGTTAGCATGACGATTACCGATGAGTTAGTGACTCGTTTTTCCTATAGCCGCACGTTAGCTCGTGCCGGGATTAGCGCAATGTTTCCGGCGACGGTTGTCAATGCACGCCCTGGTGGTCCATTTAATGCCTCGCAAGGTAATCCGAACCTGTTGCCAATCACATCCGATAACTTCGATGTATCTGTTGAATACTATCTGGATGACGGGAGCTATGCCTCAGTAGGGTATTTCAAGAAATATGTTGAAAACTTTATTGGTGCTGGCACAGAAAACCGTGCTATCAATGATGTTAACGGTGACCCTCTACGTGATCCTAGTGTTGATCCACGGTCCGGTTGCCCAGATGCGTCAGAGACACCTAACCCTGCTTGTTTAAGCCAGGCATCCGATCCCGTTATTAGCTGGGAAGTAGCAACGCCGGACAATATTCAAAACCGGGTTGTTGATGGTTGGGAATTCAACGTGCAATATATGTTTGCAGATTCCGGATTCGGGGCTGTTGCTAACTATACCTTAGTAGACAGTGACGAGGCATTTGATCCATATAACTTTGAACAGACTATCGCGTTAACCGGTTTAAGTGATTCTGGTAACCTGATTGGTTTTTACGAAGGGGATAATTTCCAAATCCGCTTCGCCTATAACTGGCGAGATGAGTTTCTGTTGAGCCTGGGCAACGAGCCTACATTCACAGAAGCATACGGACAATTGGATATGAGCGCGAGCTACGACATCACAGAGGCATTGACCATTACGTTTGATGGCTTGAATCTGACCGATGAAACGGCGCGCCGACATGGCCGTTTTGAAGAGCAGTTGCTATCGGCTGAGCAATATGGTCCGCGTTACAATCTGGGGATCAGTTACACGTTCTAACTGCCGTTTCCGGTGTGTTTGATCGTTGAATTAAACGATCAAAATTGGCTGTTCATCAAGGCTTAGGCTTTGTTGAGCAGCCACTTATACAGGAGTTAACCACTCCACATAATGTAAAATTAATACAAAAATAATAATTCAAAAAAGGCTATGTTATGTCACAACCAATCAGGGAAATAATCATTGTAGGCGGCGGTACCGCTGGTTGGATCACTGCCGGTACCATTGCGGCAAAACTTAACAGGGCCCATCATAATCCACCCCGGATCACGCTGGTGGAATCAGCAAACGTCCCGATTATCGGAGTTGGAGAAGGAACATGGCCGACGATGCGTCGCTCGTTGCAGGCGATGGGGGTGAATGAAACCGAATTTATCCGCCAATGTAATGTATCTTTTAAGCAAGGCGCAAAGTTTTGTGGTTGGGTGACCGGGGCAGCCGATGACGGTTATTATCACCCTCTGGTATTACCTAAAGATTTTGAGCAAACCAATCTGGCTGAGCACTGGTTATCGTTGCAGGCCATGCATAACACAGTCCCTGATTTTGCGAATAGTGTCTGCAGCCAAGGGGCATTATGTGAGCATGGGCTTGCACCAAAATTAATAAGTACGCCCGAATACGATAGCGTGGCCAATTATGCCTATCACCTCGATGCTGGAAAGTTTTCCAAATTTTTACAGCGTCATTGTGTTGAACAATTAAATGTCCAACATATTTATGCGGATGTTGAAGCGGTGAATAGCCATGTAAATGGCGATATTAAATCGTTAATCACGAAGAATGGCCAGACGATTGAAGGCGATTTTTTTATTGACTGTACTGGCTTTAAAAGCTTGTTGATAGGTGAGCACTTTAAGATACCGTTTAAATCCTGCCAGGACATCTTATTTAATGACAAGGCGATAGCGGTGCAAGTGCCTTATCCGGATAAAAATAGTCCAATTGCTTCTCATACTATATCCACCGCGCAAACATCGGGCTGGATCTGGGATATTGGGCTAGCCAATCGTCGCGGTGTTGGTCACGTTTACGCCAGTGATTACATTAGTGACGATCAGGCTCATCAACAATTGCTCGACTATCTGCATCTTACCGAAGCGCAAGCCGCAGAGCTGACTTTCAGACCCATTACTTTTAAATCGGGCCACAGGCAAAAATTTTGGCATAAAAACTGCGTCGCCGTGGGGTTATCCGCGGGCTTCTTAGAGCCTCTGGAAGCATCCGCGCTATTATTGGTCGAGATTTCTGCATCGTTTATCGCACAGCAATTACCCGCAGTCAAAGAGCCCATGGATGTGATTGCCAATCGATTTAATCGGTTGTTCTTATATCGTTGGCAAAGCATTATCGATTTTCTAAAACTCCATTATCTGTTAAGCAAACGGCGTGATAGCCAATATTGGATCGATAATCAAAACCCGAAATTCATTCCGGATTCTTTGCAGCAGATGTTATCCCTGTGGCGGTACCAGTCTCCCTGGCATGAAGATTTTCCTTATGCTCAGGAAGTATTTCCCGCAGCCAGTTATCAATACGTCCTCTATGGCATGGGCTTTCATACCCAAGCCAATCCATCGGGTTTATCCCTGCATAGTCAGCAACAGGCGCTGCAATTGATGCAAAAAAACGCGATGGAAACCAAACAATTAGTTGCTCAAATGCCGAGCAATAGAACCTTGTTGAACGCCATTGCTCAACAACAGCTGGCAAAAATATAACCTGAGGTATTTAGACAATGTATACGGTATTAAATAACAAAGAGCATAATCAGTTACGTGTATTCACGGATCATGGTGCCCACTTCGGTGAGGCGGTCAATCGGGTTCCTGTTTTGGCCGATGAGTTGAAATCACTGGTATTAGACTTTCCCGTCTGTTTGTTTAAGGACCCAAAAAATGGCAAGTTTTCCATGCATGCTTTACTGGGGATCGACTCTCAGGAAAATCTATTTTTGCAGGGTGATTCATGGACTTCCCAATATATTCCTGCCCACTTTCGTCGTCAGCCATTTATGGCCGGAATTAAAGGGGAGGGAGAATCACCAACCCCTGAAAATTTGGTACTGACCATTGATATGGAAAGCCCGAGAGTATCGAGCAACGATGGCGTAGCCTTGTTCGAAGTGGATGGCTCTCCAAGCAGTTATTTGCGTCAAACCAGTCAGATGGTGTTTTCTCTGGTACCGGCGATGAATAGAAATGAAGCATTTATACAAGCCTTGCTTGCCAATGACCTGCTCGACGCGGTGCAATTAACCCTGACATTAAAAAGCGGCGAAAACCATCAGCTGGGCGGCATGTATACCGTTAATGAAGAGAAGCTCAGTCAATTAAATGCGGAGCAAGTACAATGGTTTCACCGTCAGGGGTACTTACAAGCGTGTCACTATTTGATTGCTGCAGTGGGTAATATTCAAAAACTCGTGAATTTGAAAAATAATCTATAAGGCGGACAACATTTTGTCACTCCTGATACTGGGCCCAAGACATGCCAGTAATGTTAAAAAATTCCGGTTGTTTTGACTCTGGACAACGTCTGATTAGGCGGGTAAGGTGAGTTTACTTTAATTGCCTTTACCCTCTAATGTTTTTACTGTGAGCGAATAATGACTCAAAATATCAATCGGTTACTTTCAGGTTTACTTTTTGCATTCGGCCTTTTTTCCGCCGCCTTATCCTTTTCGACTTTGGCTGCTAATAAACTGAACGCAGATGAACAGGCCATAGTCAGTGCGGTACAGGCGGATCTAGCCAGACACGTACAGCTTTTACAGGATTCGGTAAACATTAACAGTGGCACGATGAATTTTTCCGGGGTGCGCAAGGTTGGCGAGTTGTTTAAAAAGCAATTTACTGAGCTCGGCTTTGAGGTCGAATGGCTAAGCGGTGATGGCTTTGAACGGGCAGGGCATTTGCAGGCGAGCAAAATCAGTGGTGAGCCGAATGCGCCTAAAATTTTGATGATTGGCCATTTAGACACGGTATTTGCCGTAAACGATGAGTTTCAGCAATATAAACAACTGGCCGATAATAAAGTATCGGGCCCCGGCATTGTCGATATGAAAGGCGGCGATGTGATTATTATTGCGGCCTTAAAAGCACTAAAGGACACTGGCTTATTAGACAACGTCAGTATTCGTGTGGTGATGACGGGTGATGAAGAGCGCAGTGGTCGGCCTCTGTCGCTGTCGAAAAAGGCTATTATTGATGGTGGTAAGTGGGCCGATATCGCCCTGGGATTTGAAAATGGCGATAGCGATATCAATACCGCAATGGTGGCTCGGCGCAGCTCTATCGGTTGGGAATTAACGGTTACCGGAAAACCGGCACATTCTTCACAAATTTTCAGAGAAGACATCGGTTATGGCGCGATATTTGAAGCTTCCCGTATCCTGACGCAATTTCAGGAACAATTGTCCGAACGGGAAAACCTGACATTTAACCCTGGTATGTTTGTCGGTGGCACGACAATTTCCCATGATCCGCAAACGTCCAGCGGCACTGCATTTGGCAAATCCAATGTTATTGCCAAAGACGCCAAAGTTATTGGCGGTATTCGGGCACTATCGCTGGCACAATTGCAACAGGCACAAAAAGATATGCAGGCCATTGTGGCCAAAAGTCTACCGCATACTCAAGCGACATTAACGTTTAAAGACGGTTACCCGCCGATGTCGCCCCATCAGGGCAACCAACAATTGCTGGCGCTTTATTCACAAGCCAGCACCGACTTAGGTTACAACAAGGTGGTTGCCGCCAACCCACGAAAAGCCGGCGCCGCGGATATTTCATTTGCCGCCAATCATGTGGATATGGCATTAGATGGTTTGGGTCTTATGGGATGTTGTGGCCATACCAAAGACGAAGTTGCGGATATGACCAGCTTCTCGAACAACATCGAAAAGGCCGCTGTGCTGATTTATCGGTTAAGCCGTGCTCGCTAAAGTGTCGTAATCCATCACTTACAATCAACAGCATGGATGCGTTGTGTTTTGATTCCTGTTTATGGGTAGGATTCGTTTATAGTTGCAGTGCTTTTTATCCATGTTAATCATTTCAATTGAGCGTTTACATATCGCCACCTACATTACAGGGATTTTATCTATGGACAAACAAGATTTTGCTCTTCAAGCCACTCAGCAACTGACCAACCTTTTCATGAAAAGTAAATCTCAGGGTAAAACGACTGATAAGGAAAAGGGCCGGGTAGAGGGATTTTTGCATGCGGGCCAGTTTCTGGGGTTAATAACTGCTGAGCAGGGGCGAGATTTGATGAGTCAGGCGTATTTCGAGGTGTTTGGGGTTGAACTTGATAAGGTAGAGAGCGCAAAAGCGCGACGCAAGCAAGCGCTTGAACGGGACAACGATGATTATCTTGATATCCCTGCTATTGAAAGACTGACTCCTTGTTGAATAGCTAAGGATAAAACCAGTATATTGATTTTGGTGATTATTTTGCTGGCAATGCTAAATAATCTGACTTAACTGCTTCCTGAAACCTAAAACCTGAAACCTAATCCTGCTTTCCCATACTCCCAAGAACATTACTTGCTATAATCCCACCTTTAATCGTCCTGCTAATCTAGCATTTCGAGATTGTATCTTTATACATAGGCACATATGTCATTTTCTAAATTAGGATTATCCGCACCCATCGTTGAACGCTTAGCTGAGTTAGGCTATGAATCACCAACGGATATTCAACAAAAAGCGATTCCTGGAGCGCTCTCAGGTAGGGATATCATTGCTGCAGCGCAGACGGGAACGGGTAAGACCGCCAGTTTTGTGTTGCCGATCTTAGAGCGAATAAACAAAGATCATAAACTGCGGGGTAAACGGATCAGATCGCTTATCCTAACACCGACGCGGGAGTTGGCGGTACAAGTTGAACAAGCCGTAAAACAATACGCCGAAAACCTGTCACTGACGTCATTGGCGGTTTATGGCGGCGTGGACTCCAGTGCCCAAAAAAGTGCCTTAATTTGGGGCGTGGATATCCTTGTCGCCACGCCAGGACGATTATTAGATCTTGCCCATCAACGCGCGCTGCATTTTGACGAATTGCAATTTTTAGTCCTCGATGAAGCCGATCGCATGTTGGATATGGGCTTTATTGAAGACATAAATAAGATTGTTGAGCGATTGCCAGAAAAACGACAAAATATGCTATTTTCGGCAACCATGTCAGATCAGGTGAAAGCGTTAGCTAAACGTACGATCCACAAGCCGATTGAATATTCAGTATCGCCAAAGCAGGTGAGCCATCAAGCGATCAGTCAATGGTTAGTGACGGTGGATAAAACCAATAAATCGGCCTTGTTGAGCTTTTTAATTAAAGAGCAAAATTGGCAGCAAGCGCTGATCTTTATTGAAACTAAACATGGGGCGGCAAAATTAGTTAGCCAGTTGGAAAAACGCGGTATCAAAGCCGAATGTATTCATAGCGGTCGCACTCAAGCGAATCGTGAACACATATTGGCAGATTTTAAGCAGGGCAATATTGACTTTCTGGTAGCAACCGGTGTTGCGGCGCGAGGCATTGATATTGGCCAGCTAGAGCGGGTAATTAATTATGATTTACCGGCTCAGGCCGATGATTATATTCATCGCATTGGCAGAACCGGCCGCGCTGGCGCAACCGGGGAAGCGGTTTCGCTGGTTTCCAAAGATAATTTCAGGGAACTATGTGCGATTGAATCACGCCTTGGGCATATTATTGAACGTCGGGAATTTGCGGAGTTTCCGGTGAAAAAGACGGTGCCTGTATCAGTACTGAATTTTGTGCCAAAACATCAGCGTGGCAATTAACTAAAGATAACCAAGATAAGCACGATAAGCGAATCAATCAGTATAGATACGATACAAGGTAGCTTTTAGTACAAGCACAAACATAAGCGCAAACCTAAGCAGAAGACCAGAACAATGAAACAAACTATTTCTAAAGAAACACAAGCGCAAGCTATGAGCGTTGCCAAAGCGAATCAAAAGCCGGGGCAAACCAAAGAGCAAACAAAATTGATTGCCCAAGGCATCGAAAAGGGGATCGCCGAGTATAAAAAGCAACAAAAAAAGCGTGCTCGTTCCGCAGATCAGCAACGAAAGCAAAACCTAAAAGCGCAACAACGAGACCTGAAAAGTAACTCGCAAAAATTGGATGACGCAGCAACTAAACAGGATACGGCTAAAAATACCGCGGCACTTTTGCCCTGGTCGTTGTTAGCACTGAGTTGGGTGTTGTTTATTGCCTATCTGTATTTCGCCGGTTAATGCTTCGTTAACTGTATTAGAATAAAATTTTCACCCGTGATGGTGATAGCTGAAGGAGCATCGGTAGTGGCGCTAACCTGCAATAAATGCCCGGAAGCTAATGACAATGGCGCGCTATCTGCATCGCCTAACGTGACTGAAAGCGCTTCACTCAAGCCGTAAACAAAACCGATATGCTCAATGGTATCCGTTACTGCAATATGCGTAGGATAGGTTGAAACCCGGGTTTTGAATACATCATGTGCGGTGATCACATTGAAATCGGTAATCGCACCATCGTGTAATTTGGCAACCGTTTTATTTGCGCCATCGAAGGTAGCAAAGGAAAGGTGCTGATTTAGAATGTCTATCTGTTGTGGCTGTTGATCATTTTGTTGGTTGTTGAGTTGAGAATGACGGAGCGTCAATCCATTGCCTCTAATGAGTATCAAGTTTCGCAGGTAACCGGAAAAATCGGAAAATTGACCATCATCAACGACATCGGCCATACTCAGGCGCCAGTCAAAATTATCGAGTGTCGCACCGTTATTAATGGCCAGTTCGATGGTCGAACCTTTACCATTTTTCCAGGGCAGGGATTTAAAAGCAGCTGGCTCAATGATGTGATAAGGCATAGCTATCCTTAATGATGAGATAATGGCAGGTATGATAAGGCCCATGGTGCTTTTTTGCTAATACAATGATGTATAAATTGTCGCTAAAGAAAACTTCCTGGCTTGCTCAATTTGTTCTGCGACTTTGCTGCGTTTAATTAACGCGTATACACCCCCTGTGTTTATTGCGCATGTTTCACTTACACTTTTCATTGTCGTTGCCGGGATGGTGGTCAGTTTATCCGTAAACCCTATGCGAATTGATGATGGCTTTCAATCGAAAAAGTCTATAACCTACTAATATTTATAAATTTTATGTTTACATCTACATAATTCATTGCTAGCTTTAGAGCATCTTTATTGAGTGTCGCTACGTATCGTAATGCGCGCTTTATTTGGCTTCTTCGTGAACCTGATTGATGCTAGATAAGTAAAGGTGACAGCCCCCTCAAACCAATATATTTCCATACCGGGAATGTACGGCCATGCTGTTCACATAGTTATTGTGAGGCCCCTAAAACATAATAAATAGGGAACAAAACAATGAAAAAAACGCTTATTTCTTCCGCAGTGATTGCGGTGTTAAGTTCAGCAGCCCATGCAGAAGCGCCAACTTATGGTGGTTCTGCGTCACAGGGTGTTGAAAACCAGTGTATCGTGCAATTTAATGATGCGGTTGCCAAACAAAATGTTCATGGCCTGGCTCATGGTCTGGCAAAACGTGCGGGTTCTAGTGTTAAACATGTTTACAAACACTCTATCAAAGGCATGACAATTAATATGCCATGTCATGCCGCACAAAAAGCATTCGCCAATGATGCTAACGTGACGCGTTTCACACCTGATGGTGTGGTTAGTGCAAACCGCGGTAAGCCAAACCCAAATCCCGACCCCGATCCACAAGTCCTACCCTGGAGTGTAACCAGAGTTGGCGGTCCGGTGGATGGTAGCAGTTATACTGCCTGGGTTATCGATTCGGGTATTGATTTGGATCACCCTGATTTAAATATTGATGCCGATAGAGGTTTTACTGCGATTAAAGATGGTAAAAATTACAGCATGGATGATCTTGATGGTCATGGTACTCATGTTGCCGGTACCATTGCCGCCATTGATAACGATATCGGTGTCGTCGGTGTTGCAGCAGGTGCGACCGTTGTGCCTGTCAGAGTCCTGGATCGTAAAGGCTTTGGTTCCTGGTCAGGAATCATCGCTGGCGTTGATCATGTTGCTGAAAATGCGGCCCCTGGCGATTGTGCCAATATGAGTTTGGGTGGCGGTGTCAATCAAGCCGTTGACGATGCAGTAGTTGCCGCCGCGAGTAATGGTATTATTTTTGCGATTGCAGCGGGTAACGACGGCCAACATGCTGACAATTCAACGCCGGCAAGAGCCAATGGCGAAAATGTTTACACAATTTCCGCGACCCAGTCCGATGATAGTCTGGTTTCCTGGTCAAATTTTGGTAATCCACCAGTAGATTATGCCGCACCAGGTGTAAGCATTTTGTCACTTTACAAGGATGGCGGAACCGCGACAATGTCAGGAACGTCTATGGCAAGTCCCGCAGCGTGTGCTGTTTTAATGCTAAGTAATGGTAATCCTTCTACCGATGGTGTAGCCGGAAATGACCCGGACGGCACCCCGGACCCGATTATCACCCTTTAATTCAATAAGTTATTCTAGTTCCACTGAGTGTTCCCCACTCAGTGAGAATTTAAAAGCCTTTAAAACTCACCCTTTGGGAGTTTACCAGAGGTCCATTTACGACCCTAGATATCATCAATGTAGAACCACTATATCTTTGAAATCTATGATTAAAATGAACCTTTATACCAATCACATTAAATTATTGCTCACTCAGTGAGAATTTAAAGGCTTTAAGACAAGGCTTTGATTGTAGAGAATGGTTATTCCGCTCTCAAAAACAGCCAAAATCAGTAACGTAGTCCAAACGCCTTTAAAACTCACCCGTAGGGAGTTTACCTTAAGGCCCATTTACGACCCTATATTTCATTAATATAGAATGACTATATCAACGAAACCTATGTTGTAACTGAACCTCTGCCCTAACTCTGAGTTGTGCACAAACTTAATGTGATTGGTATTATTAACTCTGGGCTATGCAAAAACTTAATGGAATTGGTTTTAATTGATAAATGCTGGCTTTTTTATGTTTACGGTGTGGATGTTGACAGAGATGCTTAGCTGTTTGCACTTGTGTTGGGTAATATATTGAAATGTTTTGATATTTTCGAAATGTGTTGAATGAGTATGTTGCGGAGGGATTGGCGATTAAACCTGGTTCTTGCTTTGGGGAAGTTGTGGTATGGAACACAATTTCCGGCAAAGCGAGGTTACGAACGCGTCGTAATTAGTTGTTTAGCAACCAGTTGAGAAATTTTTGGGTGTCGACTGAGCTATTGAGTTTTAGCGCTTTAGCGCCATTGTGGTCGGTAAAAATAACTTTATTATTATTTACAGATACATTTTCTACAGGTGGGGCTACATGTAATTCTTGCCCGTTATATTGATACGACATAATTGTCCTCGTTTTTGTTTATTTTAATATTTATTTCTCTTTAGTTTAGTTTGTTAATGGATAAATGCTTAATAGACTCAATATTAACTGAGAAATATGACAGTATTATTGCAGAGCGCATTTAAAACAGATTTAGAACAAAATCAGAGTAAATGTTAGGGTAATTGAAAGATCGAACCAGTGGATTCTTGTGTAATGGGGGAGAGGATAATGCGACAAGAAATCAGGGAGTAGGATAAATCAAAAGGCCAGAGCGAACTCTGACCTTAATTCAAGCGACTGAAACGAGTTCAGTCCCGTTACTTAGATAACAGTAACGTTTGCAGCTTGAGGACCTTTTTGGCCTTGCTCTAGGTCAAACTTTACTTTTTGACCTTCAGCTAGCGTTTTAAAGCCTTCAGAAGCGATAGCACGAAAATGTACGAATACATCTTTGCCGCCGTCGTCCTGAGTGATGAAACCAAAACCTTTATCTTCATTGAACCACTTAACGGTACCAGTAGACATAAATATTCCTTAAAAAATTAAATTGTGTTGCATACGCAACGTGTATTGCCGAGAGGAACTAACTATTGGAAGTGGCTATATAAACAAAATCTTGCATGGATATCTAGAAGATAAACAAAAATTGGATCAAAGCTTGTAACAAATAACTATAGTACCTTCAGAAGGCGAGAGCATGTTACCACAATATTTTCACAATCACTAATTTTTATTTAAAACTTTATTTATTTGCCCAAAAAAGACTCTGGCTGTCTATTGAACGTTTAAATTTTTCCCTTGGAAATAGAGGGCTGAGAGGAATTTTTAACGAGTCGGAGATAACGCCGGAGTAAAGGTTAATGTTACCTTTGTCGGGGGAAGTAGCTGCTGCTCATACCTGTCGTTGTGCTGACATATAGTTCTGGACAGATGCAAAAAATTCATGTCAACTAGGTTAAAAAATAACCAGGATGGCAAGTGTTATGGTTCAGGACGCGAATAGCAAACTATCAATTAAGGAATGCACGGGGTATGCGTGCGGCGATGTTGCCAGTAACTTCTACTGGCGGGTGTTTGATGTTTTTTTGTTTATTTTTTACACGGATGTATTTGGCTTACCTGCCGCTGCCGTAGGTACCATGATGCTGGTTACTCGTATTATTGATGCGTTTTCTGACCCATTAATGGGAGCTCTAAGCGACCGCACACAAACTCGATATGGAAAATTCCGTCCTTATTTATTGTGGGGGATAATTCCCATGATTGCCGCTGGCGTGCTCACCTTCACGGTACCGGATACAAGCGATACTGGTAAGTTGCTGTGGGCTTATGGCACTTATATTTTCATGATGTTGGCATACACCTTTATTAATGTGCCATACGGAGCACTGCTTGGGGTGATCACATCGGATTCCCAAGAACGTACTAAATTGACCAGTTTTCGTTTTATCGGCGCCTTTACCGGTGGCTCAGTTGTGGCGTATTTCACGCCCGAATTGGTAAGCGTATTAGGGGGGGACGATGAGAAACTTGGCTGGCAATTGACCATGTTGATCTACGGATTATTAAGCGCAATATTGTTTATCATTAGTTTTGCCACGACGAAAGAGCGGGTGCAATCCATCAATGCTCAGCCAGTTTCCATTAAACAAGATATCCAGGATCTGTTGCACAACAAACCCTGGCTCGTACTATTTTCTTTAGCGCTGATTATCATGATGACAATCACATTGCGGGGAAGTTCTGGTACCTTCTACTTAAAATATTTTGTTGGCCGGGAAGAATTAATCGGCCAATTTACCTTGCTTTACATGATTGCACTAGCCATTGGAGCGGCGATTACACCGTTACTTACTCGAATCTTAGATAAGCGCCAGTTACTATTGGTGTTAATGACCTTAGTGGTGATCTTTTCTACGCTATTTTACTTCGTACCGCGAGAAAACCTGTTACTTATCTTTGGCTTACAGTTTTTAATTGGACTATGCCTGGGGCCTAAGTCGCCGCTGGTTTTTTCGATGTATGCCGATACTGCCGATTTTTCTGAATGGAAATATGGTAGAAGAGCAACAGCTATGATATTTTCTGCCGCAGCATTCTCGCAAAAATTAGGCGGAGCTCTTGCCGGTGGTGTGATGGGGTGGATTTTAGGCTCCCTCGGCTATCAGGCAAACCAGCAGCAATCGGCAGGTTCGGAACTGGGCATTGTGCTTCTTATGAGTTTATTGCCCGCTGCTTTTGCTTTGTTATCGGTATTGGTGATTTATTTTTATCCATTGAATGCCAATACCTTACAATCTATCCAACAGGATTTGACGTTAAAACGAAAGGAACTTTTGAATCATGGGTCAAGATAAACACCCTTGCTATCACATTGACAGTGAACAGCATCAATTACACTTAACGTCCCCCACACGAATTCCTGGTGCCAGTGGTTATCTTTATAATCCGAGTACCTTATTACAAGTAAATTGTCGTGGCTATGCCAATGCTATAGTTATGCAACCGGAGCCGAGCACGTATTCGACATCTCCGGTGCTGGAAGCAACGACATTTATACAACCGGAAAAACAACATTTCGCCCATCACCCCGGACGATTTTTCTATATTAAAGACGAAACGAGCAATGAAATTTTTTCTTTGCCTTATGAACCGGTTCGTCAAAAAGACGCTGACTTTACATTTACCGTTGGTACCGATTGTCTTGAATGGCAGGTGCGTTATATGGCGCTCAACTGCCATTTGAAAGTGACACTCGATAGTGAATTGGCTGTTGAAGTCTGGCAATTGGCTATTGAAAACCTCAGTGATGTTGAGCGTAAGCTCAGTATTTATCCGGCATTTAGCATTGGTTATCACTCGTGGATGAATCAGTCAGCAGGTTTTGACGCAGAGTTAGGCGCGGTAATTTCTACCTCTATCAGACCCTATCAGAAACTGGCGGATTACGAAAAAATCAAAGCATTAGCCAGCACGTGTTTTATGTTAAGTGACCGCCAGCCGCTGAGCTGGAGTGCCAACCTTAACCTGTTTGAAGGTGAAGGCGGCTTGCACAATCCTGATGGGGTGTGTGCTGAACAGCTTGGGTGTGAGTCGGCAGAATATGAAACGCCCATTGCCGTGCAGCAATTTCCGATGACCTTGGCTCCCAAAGCACATGGCCAGTTGCCTGTGCTGTTTGGGTTAGCAAAAGACACGGCGCAAATTCAAGATATTAAGCAGTTTTACTTTGCGGAACAATCCAGTCTGGAAAAACAAGTTAGTGTTAATTGCCAGGCTGCGCGTGTCAAAAATGCGCCAATCCAAATCAATACGGGTGACAGTGAATTTGATGAGTTTGTCTCTGTTTGGCTACCCAAACAAATGGATTATCATCGCCAGTTGCAACGACTGACTACCGATCCACAAACCCGTAACTTTCTTCAAGATCTGATTGGGGTTGGTTACTTAAATCAAAAAAACGTACGTCAGCGTATTATCCTGGCGCTATCACAACAAGCCAGCAATGGTGCGTTGCCGGATGGCATATTGATCAATGAAAACGCAGAGCTTAAATACATAAATCAGGTTCCACATCAGGATATTAATGTTTGGTTACCAATAACGATGCAAGCGTATCTCGACGAACACGATGATTACGCCTTGCTTGAACAACATATCCCCTTTGCAGATTCTTCGGAATCAGTATCCGTTGCCCAGCATCTAGAACTGGCAATGGAGTATCTGATCACCAATCTCGATGATCGTCACCTGGCTTTGATAGGCCAAGGGGACTGGTGTGATCCTTTAAATATGGCGGGTGCTGAAGGAAAGGGTATTTCTACCTGGCTAAGTTTAGCGACTTCCTGGGCACTGCAAATTACAGCGCAGTTGATTAAACCATTTAACCAAACTAAGGCGGATGAATTTACCGCCTTATCGGCGACCATCAACGCAGCCGTTAACGAGCATTGCTGGGATGGACAGTGGTATAGCCGTGGTATCACGGATGCTGGTAAACCATTTGGCGTAAATGCTGATCAACAAGGCAAGATTTTTCTTAATCCACAATCCTGGGCCTGGCTTGCCGGTGCTGCCGATGAAAAACAGTTTTTCGATTCTCAAGGAGCTATCGAAAGCCACTTGTTAACGCCTGCCGGCACTATGATGTTGGCTCCCGCGTATACCCAAATGCGCGAGGATATTGGTCGTTTAACTCAAAAGTTCCCTGGATGTGCGGAAAATGGCTCCGTGTATAACCATGCCAGTATTTTTCATATCTATGGTTTGTACCAGCAAAACCAATCGGATCTGGCGTTTAGCGGGTTGCATCAGATGCTTAGTTCTAGCCAGAATTACGAGCAACGCCAGCAACTTGGTAATTTCATTCCCAACTATTATCGCGGCAATGTCGATAATCTAGAAGCCTATGCCGGACGTTCCAGTCAGCTGATCAATACCGGCACGATTGCCTGGTATTATCGTTGTATTATTGAAGAATTATTCGGTTTGAAAGGTCATCGAGAAGGGCTACTGGTCGCGCCGAAATTTCCCGCGGGATGGCATCGCGTGTCTGCTATTCGCAAATTCCGTGGTGCGACCATTCGTATTGAGTATACCCAGGAGTCTGCCAATAAGCCGATGCGCCTGACCCTGGATGGTAAAGTGGTTCAAGGTAATGTGCTGAAAAACCTCAAAGCGGATACCGAATACCATTTACGCGTACAGCTTTATTTACCTGTGCCAGAGGCGCCGGAACCAGAAGAGGTTTCACTACCCGAAAATGACGTGAGCGAAGTGAATTCGTCAGCTCCACAGGGCGAAACTAAACAGAGCAGTGATAAAGGGGAGAGTGAAAAGGCTAATCGCAAAGTTGCGACCACGGTAAAGCCTCATCAGTCAAAAACCGTACTAGCCTGGTCAGAAAAACAATCCAAAGCCTTGAACAAATACAAGCCACTGGATCCTGAGTTGCCCAATCTGTTTATTCTGATGGGAGTCAGTGGATCTGGAAAATCGACCCTTGCGGAAGAATTTTCCGCCCATTATGGCTACAAGTATATTGATGCGGATAGTTTCCATACCCATGAAGCTAAAAAAATGATGGCCGAAGCGTTGCCATTAACGGATGAAATACGCAAACCCTGGATTGAATCCATTCAAAGTTATCTGCGCTCTCAGGCGCGCCGCAAACGTCATTGCGTCCTCGCGTATTCCGGGTTAAGAAAATTACAACGCCAATCTTTTGAAGAGCTACCATTTAATGTCAGAGCGGTATTTTTAAAAGTCGATAAAGACGTGCTGCAAAAGCGATTAGTGCAGCGCAAACAACACTTCTTTTCCGAAAAGCTGCTAATGAGTCAGTTTAAAGACTTTGAAAAAATTAGCTCTTCTGAGCCGATAGTGATTATTGATGGTAATCAGTCAATGCAGGATATGGTTGAGCAGATTAGCTTTGTGATGCACAGCGATGATTAGTTGCGGGTAAGGGTTCTCTGAATAAGGGGGAAGGGTGAAGCTACAACATCAAAACACAAAACCTAAGTTAAAATCCCAATGGTTTGCAGCTTGCTGCCTGGCTTTGGTGAGCTTTTTGACAACGCAGAGTGTTGTTGCCGAAGAGGCGCAGCAAGATGCCAGTGAAAAACAGGCCGAGCGGGCAACCCTGGCTGTGCCAAGAGTCAACAGCGCTATCATCATTGATGGTTACAGTGATGATAATGCCTGGCAGCAGGGCAACTGGCAATTACTGAACCATGTTTGGGTTGGTGAAAAGCCCAGTCGCTCCGATTTCTCCGGGCGCTACAAATTATTGTGGCAAACCGATGGCTTATATCTGTTGGCAGAGATTGTAGATGATGTGTTGTTCGATCAGCATCCAGATCCTTTGCATCGTTATTGGGATGACGATGCCTTGGAAATTTTTATCGATGAAGACGCTTCGGGAGGTGAGCATACCCATAATTTTAATGCGTTTGCTTACCACGTCAGCCTCGACAATCAGTCTGCAGACATGGGACCAAGAGAAAAAGAAGATGAAAACAACTTCTTGTTGTTAAATCATCATGTCGAATCCGTGTGGCGACGTCAGCTCGATGATCCAAATAAAATGGTCTGGGAGGCAAAAATTCTTGTGTTTGACGATAGTTATGATTATCGAAACCCTGAAGCCAATACGCCGAAAACGCTAACCATAGGTAAGAAGATGGGCTTTATGTTGGCCTATTGTGATAACGATGGTTCTAAGCAGCGTGAACATTTTATCGGATCGCACCCTATTGAGCCGGTGAATGGCGACATGAACCAAGGTTATAAAAACGCAAGTGTGTTTGCAGAAATCACCTTGTTAAAAGGAGATAATGACTAAGTGGCATGGCTTATGCTCTGTTACTCCGTCGAGATTAACGTTGTTGAAGTCGATAGAATCGAGGAATAATCTCTGTTGGCTTGTGCGTAGTCAATGGAATGTTGACACTGATAGTACAAGCAGCAGATTGTTCGAATGAAACCCGCGACATTTTATCTGCCTAATTAGACGTTTTGTTAGGTTATCTGAGTTAACCTGCCGTTGGATAAAGATTTCTTATTGCGATCTTGTGCAACAGCCTTTATAATTTGCCGCAGCTTTGCCGTAAACTGATATCTGACTGTGACTCTAAGCAGATACATTACTGGTTTTCGGGACTGAATTAGCTTGCTAATTTAGTAACACAAAGGGTTCAGTATTAAAGCCCCCGTGTAGATTGGGGCTTTTTCGTTTTTATTGTTTGCCTATTTTGACCATACGCCACTAGGTTGTATCGAAAAAGGCAGTTTTAGCAAAAAAACGATTCAGCTTATGGTGTTTTTTACTGGGCTTTATGCCCTTTTTTTGTTTTTGGAGATAGTGATTGAGCAATTTTGAACAAAAACTGACTGAAATGTTACGCCCTGCGGTTGAAATGACCGGTATGGAGCTGTTAGGTATCGAATATATTAGTGCCGGTAATCATTCAGTGTTGCGTTTGTACATCGATCATGAAAATGGTGTCAATGTTGATAATTGTGCAGATGTGAGCCGTCAGGTGAGTGCAGTTTTGGATGTTGAAGATCCCATTAGTACCGAATATAACCTGGAAGTGTCTTCTCCGGGAGTTGACCGTCCATTGTTTGAAAAAGCCCATTACTTAGATGTAGTAGGCGAAACTGTTGATGTAAAACTTGGTATGCCATTAAACGGCCGTCGTAAATTCAAGGGGATCCTTGAGGCGGTAGAGGGTGACAACCTGATTGTTGAGGTTGATGGCGAGAGTTATGAGTTACCGGTTGCCAATGTGGCAAAAGCTAACTTAATAGCCAAGTTTTAGTTGTATAAAGAATAAGAGAGGCTAGTTAGGATGAGTAAGGAAATATTACTGGTTGTTGATGCGGTTTCAAACGAGAAAGCTCTGCCGCGCGAGAGTATTTTTAAAGCAATGGAAACCGCTTTGGAAACTGCGACTAAGAAAAAGTACGAAGGTGACATTGAGGTTCGCGTAAGTATTGATCGTGAAAGCGGTGAATTTGATACATTCCGTCGCTGGCAGGTCGTTGAAGATAACGGTGAGGTTTTAGAAAACCCGTATGCTGAAATCGGCCTGGCTGCTGCCCAGGTTGAAGATGAGAATATTCAGATTGGTGATTGGGTAGAAGATCAAATCGAATCCATCAAATTCGACCGTATTACGACTCAAACGGCGAAGCAGGTTATCGTACAAAAAGTTCGAGAAGCAGAACGAGCGAAAGTTGTTGATGAATATCAGGACCAATTGGGTGAAATCATCACAGGTGTGGTGAAAAAAGCCAACCGCGAAAGTGTTATTTTGGATCTTGGTAACAATGCTGAAGCGGTAATCTTCCGTGATGAAATGCTACCTCGCGAAGTGTTCCGTCCAGGTGACCGTATTCGTGGCTTGTTATACGAAATCAAACCGGAAGCCAGAGGCGCACAATTGTTTGTTAGCCGTGCTAAGCCGGAAATGCTAATCGAGCTATTCAGAGTTGAAGTACCTGAAATCGGTGAAGAAATGCTAGAAATCAAGGGCGCCGCACGCGACCCAGGTTCTCGGGCTAAAATCGCAGTGAAGTCTAACGACAAGCGTATTGACCCTGTGGGTGCTTGTGTTGGTATGCGTGGTTCTCGAGTTCAGGCGGTTTCTGGCGAACTCGCCGGTGAACGTGTCGATATCGTGTTATATGACGATAACGCTGCACAATTTGTTATCAATGCGATGGCGCCAGCGGAAGTTGCCTCTATCATTGTTGATGAAGATGCTAATTCAATGGACATCGCTGTTGAAGAAGGCAATCTTGCCATGGCCATTGGTAAGAGTGGTCAAAACATTCGCTTGGCTAGCCAGTTAACTGGTTGGGAATTGAATGTGATGACTATCGAAGACATGAATGCTAAGCATCAGGCGGAAAATGATAAGGTGATCTCCTTATTTACTGAGAAACTGGATATTGACGATGATTTTGCCACTATGTTGGTGGAAGAAGGTTTCTCTACGCTGGAAGAAATTGCTTATGTTCCTGTAAGCGAGTTAATGGAAGTTGATGGCTTAGACGAAGAAGTAATTGAAGAGTTGCGTGAACGTGCACAAGGTGCACTAACGACCGCAGCTTTGGCAAGTGAAGAAAGTCTTGAAGGTGCAGAGCCTGCAGAAGACTTATTGAACTTGGAAGGTATGGAACGTCATCTGGCATTTGTTTTAGCCAGTCGCGGCGTGATCACTCTGGAAGATTTAGCGGAACAGGGTGTGGATGAGATTTCCGATATCGAAGAGCTAAGTGAAGAGAAAGCTGCAGAGTTTATCATGGCTGCACGTAATATTTGTTGGTTCAACGAAGAATAAGAACTGGCAAGGAGAAAAGATTAGATGACAGATGTAACCGTAAATCAACTTGCTAAAGATATAGGCACTGATGAAGCAAAATTGCTGCAACAGTTGGCCGACGCTGGCATTAAAAAAGGTGCCAGTGACAGTGTGACTGAGAAGGAAAAAGAAACCTTGTTAGATCACTTGAAGAAACAGCACGGTGACACGACAAGCAATAAACCTTCGCGTATGACGCTTAACCGAAAGACAAAATCGACCATTACTACCGGCTCAGGTAGCAAGGCGAAACAAGTCCAGGTTGAAGTTCGTAAAAAACGCACCTATGTGAAGGCGAGTGACTTGGAATTAAAAGCTCAGGCAGAAGCTGAAGCCAAGGCAAAAGCCGAAGCAGAAGCTCAGGCGAAAGCTGAAGCGGAAGCCAAAGCAAAAGCTGAAGCAGAGGCGAGAGCCAAAGCTGCTGAAGAAGCGAAGGTGAAAGCCGAAGCAAAAGCGAAAGCCGATGCAGAAGCCAAAGCTCGTGCACAAGCTCAAGCACAGGAAAAAGCCAAAGAGCCGGTTGTTGAGAAGCAGGAAAACGAAGAAGAGAAACGTATTCGTTTAGCGCAAGAAGCGGAAGCGAAAGCGAAAGCGGAAGAAGAAGCTCGTAAATCAGCAGAAGCTGCGGCCAAACTGGCAGAAGAAAATGAAGCCCGTTGGAAAGAGCAGGAAGCCGAACGTAAACGCAAAGAACAGGAAGTGGTTCACGTAACTTCTTCTGTTTATGCACAAGAAGCCGAAGATACTGTTGATCGTGAAGATGAAGGTGGTGGACGCCGTCGTCGTAAGAAAAAAGCGAAAGACCAAGGTGCGAAAGGTCGTCAAAACAGAGGTCGTAAAGGTACATTAAATGCACCGACTTCGTTACAGCACGGTTTCCAAAAACCGGCAAAAGCGGTTGAACGTGAAATTCGCATTGGTGAAACTATCTCGGTTGCTGAACTTGCCGATAAGATGGCAATCAAAGGCGCTGAAGTCGTAAAAACCATGTTCAAAATGGGTGCCATGGCAACCATTAACCAGGTTATTGATCAGGAAACTGCGCAATTAGTGGTTGAAGAAATGGGCCACACAGCAGTACTTGTGAAAGAAAATGCACTGGAAGAGCAGGTTCTTGAAGATCGTGGTGCTGAAGGTGAGTCCGTGAGTCGTGCGCCGGTGGTTACTATCATGGGTCATGTTGACCACGGTAAAACCTCATTACTTGATTATATCCGTGAAGCTAAGGTTGCTGCAGGCGAAGCCGGCGGTATTACCCAGCACATTGGTGCGTACCACGTTGAAACGGGTCACGGGATGATCACATTCCTGGATACTCCGGGTCATGCGGCGTTTACCTCAATGCGTTCACGTGGTGCGAAAGCTACAGATATCGTAATTATCGTTGTCGCAGCCGATGATGGCGTAATGCCACAAACGGTCGAAGCGATTCAGCATGCTCGCGCTGCTGAGGTACCAATTATCATCGCTGTTAACAAGATGGATAAAGAAACCGCGGATCCTGATCGTGTTAAGAACGAGCTATCCCAACACAATGTTATCCCAGAAGACTGGGGCGGTGATGTACAGTTTGTTCACGTATCTGCGAAATCGGGTACGGGTATTGATGAACTATTGGATTCAGTATTACTACAATCTGAAGTCCTTGAGCTTACAGCGGTTGTCGATAAGATGGCAAACGGTGTCGTTATCGAATCAAAACTTGATAAAGGTCGCGGTCCGGTAGCAACGGTTCTTGTTCAGGAAGGTACCTTAAAACAGGGTGATATCGTACTTTGTGGTCTGGAATACGGTCGTGTTCGTGCGATGCGTGATGAACTAGGTCGTTCAATCACAGAAGCCGGTCCTTCTATCCCTGTTGAAATTTTAGGATTAAGTGGCGTTCCACAATCTGGCGATGAGGCCACGGTTGTAAAAGATGAGCGTAAAGCCCGCGAAGTAGCTCTGTATCGTCAAGGTAAGTTCCGTGATGTTAAGCTGGCTCGCCAGCAAAAAGCGAAACTTGAAAACATGTTTACCGATATGGCTGAAGGCGATGTCTCTGAAGTAAACATTGTTCTTAAATCGGATGTACAGGGTTCATTAGAAGCGATTTCTGATTCACTCGTAAAACTTTCAACTGACGAAGTTAAGGTTAAGATTGTAGGCTCAGGTGTTGGTGGTATCACTGAAACTGATGCCTCACTTGCTGCAGCATCAAACGCAATTGTGGTTGGTTTTAACGTACGTGCCGATGCATCTGCGCGTAAAGTGATTGAAGCTGAAAATCTGGACTTACGTTATTACAGCGTTATCTATCAACTTATCGATGAAGTGAAACAAGCCATGAGCGGTTTGTTGGCGCCTGAATTTAAACAGGAAATCATCGGTATTGCTGACGTTCGTGATGTATTCAAATCACCGAAAATTGGCGCGATTGCCGGTTGTATGGTTACCGAAGGTATCGTTAAACGTAGTGCGCCAATCCGTGTACTTCGTGAAAACGTGGTAATCTATGAAGGTGAACTGGAATCACTACGTCGCTTTAAAGATGACGTACCAGAAGTTCGCAACGGTACCGAGTGTGGTATCGGTGTTAAGAACTATAATGACGTTAAAGTTGGTGATCAAATCGAAGTATTTGAGACGGTTGAAATTCAACGTACTCTGTAATGCTGCTTCCACTTGGATACCAGTTTCAATAACGATTTTTTACCGGGTAGCATGACATAACAAGGTTAATGCTACTTTATGGAATTGGTATGATAAAAAAATGGGGGCTTAGCTCCCATTTTTTATAGATAAAATTCTCTGCGGCACGGCCGGTGGCCAGCAGTTGCAGATACCTAATGGAGATTCTCATGGCGAGAGAATATGCCCGTACTGATCGGGTTGCTCAACAAATACAAAAAGAAGTTGCGACGATTTTGCAGCGCGAAATTAAAGATCCTCGTTTATCAATGATGACGGTGTCAGGGGTTGAAGTTACCCGCGATCTGGCTTATGCAAAAGTGTTTGTGACCTTCTTCAATGATGACCAGGAACAAATCGATACTGCAATGAAAGTCGTGGCGGATGCTGCTGGTTATGTGCGTTCATTGCTTGCCAAGCGTCTGCGTGCTCGCATCATGCCGCAGATACGGTTTGAATATGACAAGTCGCTAGTTGAAGGTGTGCGGATGAGTACGCTGGTAGACAAAGCCGTGTCGGAAGACAAACGTCGTGCCGGTGAGAACAGCGATAGCGAAGATGAGCCAAGCATAGATAAGCAGGACTAAGTTCAATGGCAAGACGTAGAAAAGGTCGTCAGGTCGATGGCGTATTGCTACTCGACAAACCTTATGACATGTCCTCAAACCATGCATTGCAAGCGGCAAAACGTATCTATTTTGCAAATAAAGCAGGGCATACGGGGGCACTAGATCCTTTAGCAACGGGAATGTTGCCTATTTGTTTCGGTGAAGCGACTAAGTTTTCACAGTTTCTTCTGGATACCGATAAGACTTATATTGTGACCGCAAAGCTTGGGATTCGAACAACGACGTCCGATGCCGATGGGGATGTGGTTTCTGAAAAGCCGGTAAATGTCAGTGAAATTCAATTGGCACAAGCTTTGGATTATTTTCGGGGCACCACCAAACAGGTACCTTCGATGTACTCGGCATTGAAATACAAGGGACAACCTTTGTATAAATATGCGCGGGAAGGCATTGAAGTGGAAAGAGAAGCACGGGATATTACCGTGTTTCGACTCGATGTATTGCGTTTTGAAGGTGATGAAGTGGATATGGAAATTCACGTTTCTAAAGGCACCTATATCCGTACTATCGTCGATGATCTCGGTGAGCGATTAGGTTGTGGTGCTCATGTGAGCATGCTACGCCGGGTTTCGGTTGGTCATTATCCAAGAGACAAAATGGTGACGTTGGAAACATTAGAACAGTTATTGGCGGATGCTAAAGAAAAAGACATAAGTCCTTCAACCGTTCTCGAACCATTGTTGTTACCTATGGATACTGCCGTTACTGAACTGCCAATGGCTAATGTTGATAAGGAAATGGCCGGTTACCTGCGCCATGGCAATCCGGTACTTGTACCAGGATTGAACGAGTCAGGTTTAATGAAAATTGTCATTGAAGAAGAAAATCGTTTTATTGGTGTTGGTCAATTAAATAATGATGGCTTGTTGGCGCCGAAGCGTTTGGTTGTCGAGCATGATCAGGACAGCTAATAAGATAAAAGCATTTTAGTCTCAGACAACATGCCCTTGCATTGTCATCTTGCTCTACGTCTATGTAAGCTAAATTATGCGGGAATGGGGATTATTTACTTGCACTGGCGGTAAATCTTGTTAGAATACCGCCTCTTTTGTCAGTCGGACTGAATTAGTGATCGGTCTGGCTAAGTTTATTTGGAGTTTATTATGTCGCTAACGGCACAACAAAAAGCTGAAATCGTTAAAGAATTTGGTCAATCTGAAGGTGATACTGGTTCACCAGAAGTACAAGTTGCTTTACTTACTACACAAATTAACCACCTTCAAGGTCACTTTAAAGAGCACATCCACGATCACCATTCTCGTCGTGGTCTACTTCGCATGGTTAGCCAGCGTCGTAAGCTTCTTGACTACCTTAAAGGTAAAAACGTAGCTCGTTACAGCGATCTTATCGCTCGTTTAGGTCTACGTCGCTAAGAATAAGTTCTTTGAACTTGCAAAAAGGTCGCTGTTGCGGCCTTTTTTGTTTTTAATGGTTTAACGTTTCAATAAGGCCATTAACAACGTGCGAATCAAAAGATCGTCATTACAAGTACGTTAGTCATTTTTCTCGCCGCTTTATGCCGGCAACCTCTTAAAACTCCTGAAAACCTCCTAGCAAATTCATCGTTTAGATTTTGCCCGTTTACGCCTCAATGGTGCGCAGTAAAATTGCACTTGTTAAAACAGCGTGCAATAGTATATTTTTAAAAAACTTTTAACTCGTGAACAACTTATACCAATCACATTAAGTTTGTGCACAGCTCAGAGTTAGGGCGGAGGTTCAGTTACAACATAGATTTTATTGATATAGTCATTCTATATTAATGAATATTACTAACGGCTCCAGGCCGAGTTAAGGATGATCCTCGTCACAAACTTCACGTATCGATGCGAAAAACTCATTAAGGTAGCGACATGGAAACTCAAAAAAATAAACATTCAGAATCAATGCAGCCGCATAAAATTCCTCAGGAAGCGTTTGACTGGTACGACGAATACGCGCACGGGTTAATCGACCGTCGCACCTTTCTTACCCGATTGTCGGGTCTTGCGGTCGCTGGCTTAACGATGAGTGTATTGACATCTTCTTTACTGCCAAATTATGCAAAGGCGGAACAAGTCTCTTTTAATGATTCGGATATTAAAGCAACCTATGCCAAATTTTCATCGCCACAGGGACATGGTGAAGGGCAGGGCTATTTAGTTACGCCAAGTAATCTTGACGGTAAGGCGCCTGTTGTTCTGGTGATTCATGAGAACCGTGGTCTTAACCCGTATGTCAAGGATGTAGCACGTCGCCTGGCAAAGGCAGGCTTCATCGCGTTGGCGCCTGATGCGCTTTATCCTCTTGGGGGCTATCCGGGCAATGATGATGAAGGCCGGACCATGCAACGTTCCATGGATCGAGCTAAAATCGAACAGGATTTTATCGCTGCAGCAAACTTCTTAAAGAACCACCCGTCGAGCAACGGTAAGCTTGGCGCAGTGGGCTTTTGTTTTGGTGGCTACATCGTCAATATGTTAGCCGCGACAATGGGGGATGCGTTAAATGCGGGCGTGCCATTTTACGGCACACCTGCACTTCGGGAACTTCGTAAAAACATTAAAGCGCCAATGCAGATCCAACTGGCGGAGCTAGATAAGCGCGTCAATGCTAGCTGGCCGGAATATGAAGAAGACCTAAAACTATATGACGTGGATTATAAAATGCATATGTACAAGGGCGCCAATCATGGCTTTCATAATGATTCTACCTCTCGTTATGATGAAGGTTCGGCAGAACTCGCCTGGCAAAGAACCGTGGACTTCTTTAAACAACATCTGAGCACCTAAGGGATTTTTAGACGGTTGTTAAAATTCCAGAAACTCAATTTAAGTTGAACCGGTCATTCACAATGCGCATTGCATCAGGTGCTCGAACCTGTGGTTTTGGTCAGATTATTTGTCATTTTGGCACTCGACAAAAAATCTGACTCGCAATTCCTAAACCGGGTTTGTCCCATCATTTTGTTTTGCTGGCATTCACAATTTAAGTGCGTATAATTAGCCTCGAATTAATATATGAAAATACAGACCTAATACCAGATGGTATTAAAAGATAAGGAAAAGAAAGTGACTCCGATTACTAAAACATTTGAATTCGGACAGCATAAAGTAACTCTGGAAACTGGAGTTATTGCTCGTCAAGCAACCGCAGCTGTCATGGCAAGCATGGATGATACGAGCGTACTAGTATCTGTTGTTGGTAAAAAAGAAGCCGTACCTGGCCAGGACTTTTTCCCATTAACGGTTAACTATCAAGAAAAAACTTACGCCGCGGGTAAAATCCCTGGTGGTTTCTTCAAACGTGAAGGTCGTCCTTCGGAAGAAGAAACGTTAACGGCTCGTCTAATCGACCGTCCAATCCGCCCATTATTTCCTGAAGGTTTCACAAACGAAGTTCAGGTTATTATTACCGTGGTCTCTGCCAACCCTGAAATCGCCCCTGATATTATCTCTTTGTTAGGTACTTCAGCAGCGTTAGCAATTTCTGGCATTCCATTCAGTGGTCCAATTGGTGCGGCTCGCGTTGGTTATATCAACGACAAATACGTATTAAACCCACTTCAGGCTGAACTTGCTGAGAGTAAACTGGACTTAGTTGTTGCCGGTACAGAGTCAGCAGTACTGATGGTTGAATCCGAAGCCGAAGTATTATCTGAAGAAGTGATGTTAGGCGCCGTGGTATACGGTCATGAGCAATCTCAGACTGCGATCAATGCGATCAAAGAGTTTGCTGCCGAAGTAAATACCCCATCTTGGGAATGGCAAGCGCCAGCGAAAAATGAAGCGCTTGTTGCTAAGATTGCTGAATTGGCGTCTGCGGACATTACCGAAGCTTATCAGATCACTGAAAAAGCGAAACGCTATGAAGCGATTGGCGAAATCAAATCTAAAGTTATTGAGCAACTGACTGCTGACCTTGCGGAAGGCGAAGAGCTGGACCAGGGCGATGCAAAAGATCTGTTACACGATTTAGAGAAAAAAATCGTTCGTGAGCGAATCACATCTGGTGCTCCTCGTATTGATGGCCGCGATCCAGAAATGATCCGTGCGCTTGATGTAATGACTGGTGTCTTACCTCGTACTCACGGCTCTGCAGTATTCACCCGTGGTGAAACTCAGGCATTAGTGACTGCGACTTTAGGTACACAGCGTGATGCTCAGCGTGTAGAAACCATTCTTGGTGAGAAGACAGACAACTTCATGTTGCATTACAACTTCCCTCCATATTGTGTGGGTGAAACAGGTTTTATCGGTTCTCCGAAGCGTCGTGAAATCGGTCACGGTCGTTTGGCAAAACGCGGTATCCTTGCGGTAATGCCTACCATTGAAGAATTCCCATATTCTGTGCGTGTTGTTTCAGAGATTACTGAATCAAACGGTTCATCGTCTATGGCTTCTGTCTGTGGTACATCACTTGCTTTGATGGACGCTGGTGTTCCGATTAAAGATTCTGTTGCAGGTATCGCGATGGGTCTAGTTAAAGAAGGTGACAGCCACGTTGTTCTTTCAGACATCTTAGGTGATGAAGATCACTTAGGTGATATGGACTTTAAAGTTGCGGGTACGTCAAAAGGTATTACTGCATTGCAGATGGATATCAAAATTGAAGGTATCACTCAGGACATTATGCAAACGGCTCTTAATCAAGCCAAGGGTGCGCGTATTCACATCCTTAGCGTAATGGACGAAGCTATCAATGCACATCGCGATGATATCTCTGAGTTTGCTCCTCGCATCCACACAATGAAGATAAACTCGGACAAAATCCGTGACGTTATCGGTAAAGGTGGCGCGACTATTCGTCAATTAACCGAAGAAACTGGCACGACCATCGAAATTGAAGACGATGGTACGGTTAAGATTGCAGCCACTGATGGCAAGCAAGCTGAAGATGCTATCGCTCGTATTACTGCATTAACTGCGGAAATTGAAGTAGGTACTATCTATAACGGTAAAGTCGTTCGCATCGTTGATTTTGGTGCGTTTGTTAACGTACTTCCAGGTAAAGATGGTCTGGTACATATTTCACAAATCTCTGATGAGCGCGTGAATAATGTTACGGATTATTTGAGTGAAGGCCAGGAAGTAACGGTTAAAGTGCTTGAAGTTGACCGCCAGGGTCGTGTTCGTTTGAGCATGAAAGAAGCGGTAGAAAAGTCTGCTGAAGCACCTGCTTCTGAAGAGTAAATAAATCAAACAATTAATTTTGTTAGAAAAAAGGGAGCTGTTTAGCTCCCTTTTATTTATAATGTAATGAATATGTTAAATGGATCAGGTTAGAAAATTTTGAATCTTATTGCGCGTCGTGCGACTTCAGTCGTACTGTTAGCACTGCTTGGCTTGTCTCAAGGATGTACGACAACGTCGAGTTCATCTCAAGGGATTTCCAATTTGGTTATCGCTGAACCGATGGCGATTAATCCACAAAGTGAATTAGCATTAGCGCGTTTATCGGAGATTATTCAACGAGTTGAAGTCACCGAAGAACAACGGGCAAAGTTATTTTATGATCGCGGCGTTATTTTTGATAGCGTTGGACTACGTTCGTTGGCCAGTTTCGATTTTCAACGGGCACTGCGTCTGCAACCTGATTTGGTTGATGCTTATAACTTTATGGGCATTCATCATACCCAGCGGCAGGAATTCAACCTTGCTTATGAGGCATTCGATTCTGCGATTGAATTAGATCCGCAACACCAATATGCCTATTTAAACCGTGGTATTGCCTTGTATTATGGCGGTCGACCGGAAATGGCAGTCGAAGACATTCAAAAATTTCAACTCCAGGAGCAGTTCGATCCCTATCGTATGGCGTGGTTGTATCTGGTCGAATACCAAATTGATCCTGAACGAGCGAAAGTGAATCTTCAGGATAACTACGATAGCTTGCCTCACAATAGCTGGGCCAATAATATTCTGCGATTGTTTTTAGGGGAAATGAGTGAAGGTGAATTTATTGATGAGTTAACGATTGGCGTTACCAGCAATAAAGAACTAACCGACCGCTTGTGCGAAGGGTACTTTTATTTGGGTAAATACAACCAGATAATGGCATTGCCCAATAACTCAGCCAATTACTTCAAACTTGCATTGAGTACCAATGTTTATGAGTTTATTGAGCACCGCTATGCAAAACTTGAATTGGAATTGCTCCAGGTTAATGTCGCGCAGCCCAGCGAATCGATTGAAGAGCCAACTGACAGGGAATAACAACGTCCATTGTTTGTCATACGCTCTAATTTATAATGATGACCGTGCTGATGTTAACAATGGAGCGACCAAGTTCGGTAATCAAGGCCTTGTCTAAACGTCGTTAAATTTTCACTGAGTGGGAAAACACTTAGGGGAATTGGTATTACGCTTGTTGAATGCGTAAATTATTGGTATTTTCTAAGTCGGTAAACCAATGAGTTCGAGTCGCCACCTGTGAAATCCCTGCGTGTTGTCATAATGACTGTGGTTATCGTAATTTCATTTGCGCTGGTCATTAGCGGTAAACCATTCTGGGTTGCAACAGCTCTAAATTCGGTATCATCTCAATACCCAGAAAATTCCCTCCTGCATCAGCTTAGTAATTCATTCAACCATCCTCAAGCGCAGCAACACAATATTGACGAGCTTGTGTTAGGAAGTCGGCAATGGCTTCGTTTATCCCGGGCTCACGCTAAGACTAACGGCGAAACGGCATTTGCGCTTTCTCGTTATTTCCGTGAACAAAAGCAACACCAACAAGCAGAGCTTTGGCTAGGGCAAGCTGTTCGCTTGATGTATCCTCAGGCTATCGAGAAACAAGCGTTAACATTGATGAGTGATGGGGAATTTGCGGCAGCAAAAACGCTCATCGCTAAACTGGATAATAAGTCTGAACTATTTTTGGCGCTAATGCTGCAATTAACCATTGCACTAGAGCAAGGTGATGATATTCAACAAAACATCAGGCTGCTCGAGCAGCTAAATCCTGAGCATGAATTGATTGCGGCTGCCCGAGGGTTTGCCATTGCCGATTTTTGGCAGCAGGACAATATGGCAAAGTCTGACTATCAAAATAAACTCGATTGTGCCACTTCCGTACAATTTTTTGCGGGTTCATTGTCAAAATTACAACGCTTAACCGAATTGATTGAAAACATAAACCGTGATCCGTTTTTCTTGCAGGAATTCTGCTTATTTACGCCGCAATATATTCCCCAATCGATATTAAATTGTGAAGCGGCAACTAGCGGCCGATTAGTCTGTGATATCAATGCGTTGTCTCGATATCGAAGAAAATATGCAGTGGATTATATCGGCGTATTGTCAGACGCTGGCCGAGCCAATGTTAATCATGGGGTTGTGTATTTGGATATGCAGGATGACGCAGATGTTGTTAAACATGAATTACTGCACTTGATAGGCTTTATTGATGAATATCCATTACCTAAAAATCATCAGGTATGTGAGGTGAAAGCATTTAGCGCAGTTGCCAAAAATATTGTTGTCGATAACAACCCAAGAACAGAATATCCATCCGAAGAAGATGCGCGTCGGGAGGTATTGACGGTTGTGCCCTGGGCCAGTTTGATTAAGCCAACCACGCCGATCACCCAAATGATCAACGGTACACGAGTACTAGGCACTCCGGCTAAGTATCGAGGTGAAGTCGGTTTGTTTGCTGCCGAGACCTGCGAAAAACAGGGTAGGGCAAGTTTTAAACCGGAACACACCTGGGGATTGATGCGTTACAATAGTCTGCCTCTGTCCAGCACTTATCAGCAAATACACGCCAATAATGCAGGCAAGTTTGCCATGAAAACATCCACGTACCAGCCAGTATTGCAACCGCAACCGACGAAAAACTAATCGTTAATTACGTACTTTTCGTCAGCCAGATTTGCATCAAGTCGTTCTGAAATATCTGTGATACTCGTTACGGTTTCCACAAGCGCTGTTTCAGTGGGGGATGTATCGTTCAAACTGGATTTTACCTCTGTCAGCCGTACTCTGGCGACAGGCCACATAGTCTTACCACGATGGTGAAGTGGTATGAGATTGTCTTTCAACAACCGATTCCCTGTGCTAGTTTTGTTTGAATCACTGATTTGCTGGGTTTTATTTTGATTGAACCAGGAAAAAATCGTCATTGTTATGTCTCTAGCTTATTTACACTATTAGTTATAGACCTGTATCTCGTTTTTTGCTGGCTAAAGTGTAAAAAATCCTGATTTGTCACACAGAAAATGCTGTTTGTTAGGGTATAATTTGAAACCAGGCAAAAATAGGCTTTTAAACACCATCGATATGACACAATTTTCATTGCCAGAGTTTCGTGCACAATTTCCCATTCTTCAGCAGGTTATTAATGGTTGCCCATTAATTTATTGTGATAATGCTGCAACCACGCAAAAACCATTGCCGGTTATACAGGCCGTTGCTAACCAACTCGAGCAGAGTAATGCAAATGTGCATCGTGGCGCCCATCATTTAAGTGCAAAAGCCACCACTTGTTATGAAAATTCGAGGGACAAGGTAGCAGCCTATATCAATGCCCCGGCCAGTGAACAGATTATTTGGACTAAGGGCACGACCGAATCGATCAATTTATTGGCGTCGACCATTGGTCCGCAACGTGTCTTTAAAGGCGATGAAATTTTACTATCCGTCGCTGAGCATCATGCCAATATCGTTCCCTGGCAGCAGCTGGCAAAGCAATGCAATGCCAAATTAGTGATTTTGCCTTTGGATGACAAAGGCCGAATTGATGTGGCGAAATCTCTGCCTTTAGTGACGGACAAATGCAAATTTATGTGTATCAACCACGCCTCAAACGTAATTGGCAAGGTTAACCCGATAGAGCCTTTGTTTGCCAAAGCCAGACAGGTTAATGCCATTACGGTGCTTGATGCCGCGCAAACAGTAGCTCACCTAAACATTGATGTGCAAGCAATAGATGTCGACTTTCTGGCGTTTTCGGCCCATAAAATGTTTGGCCCGGCAGGGTTAGGGGTGCTTTATGGGCGAAGAGACCTACTTGAATCTATGCCTGCCTACCAGTATGGCGGGGAAATGATCAAGAAGGTCACGTTTGAGCATACTCAACTTAATGCGATTCCCCATAAATTCGAAGCCGGGACGCCAAACCTTACCGCGGTTATCGCAATGGGGACGTGTATCGACTTTTTAATGGCTCAACCCTATCAACAGGCGCTTGTTCATGAGAAAAAGCTCATTAGCTATGCTTATACAAAACTGTCTGCTATCCCGGGTTTGCAATGGCTGGTTGCTGAGTGTCCAGATTTGCCCATTTTCAGCTTTACCCTTAAATCTCAGCACCATCAGGATCTCGCTTCATATTTAGACAGTAAAGGGATCGCGGTTCGTAGCGGTCACCATTGTGCAATGCCACTTATGCAACATCTGCAATTAGAGGGCTCGGTTCGCGTGTCACTTGCCCCTTATAACTCTGCGCAGGAAGTCGATATATTGGTACGATTCATTAATGAATATTTAGTCTCGGATATGGCTGAACAAGGCGAAAGTGAATCGCCACAATCCGATTCAAACGCTGCACCTATAGCGGAAGATGTTAATGCAGACGCACCTAGCCGCTCGGACGAGAACAGCGGAGAGAATTCTCCTGACTGGCTAGCACTTAAACAAAGATTCGCGCAAGCTACAGGCTGGGATGCTAAGCATCGTGAAATTATGTTACTCGGAAAAGCACTGCCTCGAATGCCAAAAACCGAGCGCTCTGATGAATACCTGGTTGCTGGATGCGAAAGCAATGCCTGGTTAAAAATGGTTGATACAAATATGACAAGCTTAACATATACGGCGGATAGTGATGCCAGAGTGATTCGCGGGCTGTTACACATTATCTTGCTGATAACTAATGGCTGCAGTGCGAAACATATTGACAACCTGGACTTCGGATCGATGTTTGATGAACTGGGATTAATTCAGCATTTAAGTCCTTCTCGTGGCAACGGCTTGTTAGCGATTGTGAAACGGGTAAAAGAACTGGCGAAGAATCGCGATAAGAATGAGAATAGCCAGCAATAGCGCCAAAATTTATTAGCTAAGCAGGGAAGACATCGTATGAAGACCATAGGTCTTATCGGGGGGATGAGCTGGGAATCAACTCGCAGCTATTACGAAAGCATTAATCGTTTGGTAAACCAGCGATTAGGGGGATTTCACAGCGCTAAAATCATTATGATAAGCGTTGATTTTGCTGAAATTGAATGGCTTCAGCAACGGGGTGACTGGCAAAAAGCCGGCGAATTACTGGCTGAATGTGGACAAAAACTTGAATTCGCCGGTGCCGATGTTGTATTGATTTGTACCAACACGATGCACCGAGTGGCCGATCAGGTTCAACAACGTATATCCATACCACTACTGCATATCGCTGACGTAACGGGTGCTTACTTACAGAAGTCAGGGTATACAAAATCTGGTTTGCTCGGTACCCGCTTCACCATGGAGCAGGATTTTTATAAACAACATATCATTGAAAAATATGCGATTGCGATGCTGATACCACCGCGCGAAGACAGGCAGGTCGTGCATGATATTATTTACCAGGAGTTGGTAAAAGGTGAGTTTAATAGCCGTTCCAAAGATCAATACCTGAAGATTATTGCAACGCTTGCTGAGAATGGAGCACAGTCAGTTGTTCTGGGGTGTACCGAAATTGGTTTACTTATTCAGCAACAAGACTCGCCATTGCCATTGCTCGATACCACGGAACTGCATTGCCAGGCGGCGGTGGAATTTGCGTTAATGTAAATGAATTTATAGAGGGGAACCTTGCCGATGGCAAACATCAAAAAAGTCGGTCAAATTGCCATAGCCGTTAGTGACGTTAACGTTGCAAAACAATTTTATTGTGATGTGTTAGGGCTTGCTTTACTGTTCGATGTGCTCCCTGCAATGGCTTTTATTCAGGCGGGTGATACGCGGATCATGCTTACTCAACTGCAAGGCAATGAAAAGGACCACCATACCTCAGTGATCTATTATCAGGTCGACGATATTGACAGCTACGCTAACAAATTACGAGATCAGGAAATAGATTTTGAACAAAAACCGCAACTTGCGGCGAAAATGCCCGATCATGAACTATGGCTCGGATTTTTGCGGGATCCCGATAACAATCTGCTGGCAATCATGGCTGAAAAGCCACTTGGTTAGCGAGCAACTTGAGTTTTGTTGTACTCTCAACGCTTAGCCTCGGTTATTGCGCTATACATTATTGCGCTATACAAAAGAGTCATTCAATAGCATCATTACTTAGCGTTATTCAGCGTCACTATGTTGTTTGAATTTGAGTAATACCTTCCTTTGCTGGTCGAGCAGAATTAAGTGTGTATCGTTAAGTTGATAAAAGCGCGCGTTCTGCAATGCCTGCAGATAATCCTGCTCCGCCTGCATGATGTCTTGCTGACATGCCATGCGCGTCGACATCAAAGGACCAATAGTAATGTTATCATCCTTTAACTGATAAGAACCATTAAACAGGTTACATCCGGAATTGCCAGCGATGCGTTTTTCCTTATCATCGACGCTTAAATGGTGTTGGTTCTCGCTCACTTTTATTTCAGATTTTTTACCTTTTATCTGTTCCAGCATCCACTGCGAGCTGGTTAATGGCAACATCGAAAGGTCGGATGGGTCTTTTAGCTGTATCTGACTATTTTCATTGTTTTCATTATCTGCTTGTTGGGATGGCCTTGCCGGTGCTGCTACTTGTTGGACAAGCACTTTTACCGGACCACCGTTGGTAGGAAAAGCTTCAATTCGCTGAGTATTGATAAAGCGCAATCGTTGTTCTTCCATCACTCTGGCACGAATTGCATAGCGACCTTTCGCGTTTATTTGATTACGATCATATTCCAATTCGAACGACCAGGGTGCTGTGCCGGGGCGGTCATATTGTTGACTGGCAATAACGGTTGCTGCGACATCCATCTTCGAAACATCTTCCAGATACACTTCAAGACGAACATTGTCCGGTAAGATAATACGTTCCCGGTACCACACTTCCCCTTGCAATGTCGCCATATCTTTCTCAGGCTTTTCTGATGTGTTTTCCTTAGGGGAAGCTGGCGGTGTGTCAGATGTATTCGCTACAGGATCAGATGCTGGCTTGCATGCCATCAGTGAACATAGGACGAAAATGATTAGAAGGTTGCGGAATAATAGGGCGTTAATCATGTGTCAGACTTGGTTGGTTGGCCAATGCTATAAGTCTAACATTGTTGGCTGTAACAGCCACTTACAAATCGAAACTTAACACTGGTATTATCATCTTGTATGCTAACCCTATGAAACTTTATGATTTGAAAAGAATTTTGCAAATCAGTATGCATGAATGGCAGCGGGTATTCGTTACTGGCTCCGGGCGTCTGACCTTGTTAACGTTTTTTGCCGCTTGGGTATTGATATTTCATTATCCGATTCGAACCGCCGTTGATTTGATCGCCAATTCTTCAGATGCCGCCGTTATCCGATCGGTATTGGGTGATCTTGGCTTTAAACAACTTTTACAATGGCCGGTGGCAGAGCTATCGGTTTTTTGGTTTGCCGCAATGGTGTTATTGCCATTCACCTGTGTATTGCTTAGTAGTGACCAATTCGCCAGTGATCGACAACGGGGCACAATTAAGTTTTATTTACTCAGAGCTCGGCGCTCTGAGTTTATTTTGGGACGCTTTTTCGGATACGCGAGCTTTTTTACCCTATTGTTGTCCGTACTCGTCATCATTACCCTGATTTACAGTAATTGGCGCGACCCCAGATTACTCGAGCAAGGCCTGAATCAGGGGTTAAATACCTTTTTCTTTCTGGTTATCTGGATGATGTCGTTTATTGCCCTCACGAATTTTCTCAATGTGATAATGCCAACGGGAAAGAAAGTCCTATTAATATTGATGTTGATGTATTTAGTGCTGCCATTTTTCGATTATGTGTTTTTATCGCAATGGCAAATACATTTGCAATCGTCATTGTTGCTGCCTGGTTTGGGGATATTTGCCACGATTGGAGAGCAAGGGCCGGAATTGGGAAACCTGGTTAAACCGCTGTTGCAATCGGTTGTCTATTTAGGCCTGTCTTTGTTGTTATTTAGAGTGCGCTCGCTGAGCTGATAAGGGATATTATGAAATCCGTGATTCGTTTAAATCAGGTCAACAAATCGTTTGGCAGTCACAAGGTGCTGGATAACATTAGTGTTGAGATTAACGCCGGGGAACCTGTGGCTTTAGTTGGTGCTAACGGCGCGGGTAAAACCACGTTGTTTTCAATTATCTGCGGATTTCTTAAGGCCGATAGTGGCTCAGTGCATATTATCGGTGACCCGGTCGGCAGTTATCAACATTTGTCAAAGCTATCGGCGTTAATACAAGATGCTGAATTTGATCCAGACTTTTCGATTGAGAAACAATTAACATTATTCGCCAAACTACAGGGAATGAGTTCAAAGTGGGCTCGGAGCGATGTTGAGCGGGTTCTGGAACTTACTGGTTTAAAAGAATACAGTCGCCAGAAAAGTCGTATTCTTTCTCATGGTATGAAAAAGCGTCTGGCCATTGCCCAGAGTTTATTAGGCTCGCCAGAAGTTATATTACTTGATGAACCAACGGCGGGTCTGGATCCAGACTATGCCAGACAAATTTCCAATATTCTGGTAGACATTAAAGAGCTCGCGACTTTGATCATTAGCTCACACCAATTAGAGCAATTACAGCGAATTTGTCCGCGGGTTATGTTTTTAAAAGATGGCAAGGTTACATTGTCTAAGAATTTTGCAAATCCTGGCACCAATCAGGGAATCTCACAGGTGCATGCTAGTGCTATGCAATTGCAGACGCTAACGTTGCGTTGCTCCGACCAACTACCTGGCCTACTCAATAAAATCAGAGCATTACCTGTGGTTGAATCCATTGATGCAACCCAACGCCATGAATTTAAAATTCAATATCACGCCGGGCAGGAGCCTTATCAGTTAGAGCAAGCGTTATTCACGTTGTTTGCCCAGAATCATTGGCACTATGAGCAGTTGATTAACGGCGACACGTTGGAAAACCAGTGGTTTTCGCAACAAGGCAAAGAAGGTGGCAAAGGTGGTTACGGTAACTAAAGGTGTCAGAACAAAATATGTTTGTGCCTGTTCTGAAACCTGCGAGCTAACTCTGAGCGCAACCTGATCTTTGTATTCTCTTACCTTTTAACCTAAACCTATATAAGTCTTTATTCATTGAAGTTAGTGGTAATGTCTGTAAAGCAAGCGTTAAAGTTTCGGCGGCGATTTCTCAAAATCGGTGCGCTCTCAGCGACCAGTCTGCTATTGGCTACCGGTTTTCGCCAGCAAAGTAACCCCCAGTCATTATTAACCCCAGGCCAAACGGAAGGGCCATTTTATCCAACCCGAGGTCAATTGGATGTCGATATGGATCTTACTCATATTAAGGGGCATACCAAAAAAGCCGAAGGGCAGGTGATAATGGTTTCAGGCCGGGTAATGGATCAGTTTGGAGATCCTGTGCCCCAAGCACTAATTGATATTTGGCAAGCCAATAGTTTTGGTAAATATCACCATGAGTTGGATCAACGCAGGGTTAAAATTGACAAAGATTTTCAAGGATGGGGGACCTTGCAAACGGACAATAAAGGTAATTATCAATTTTTAAGTGTAAAGCCCGGCCCTTATCCTGCGGATGGTAAATGGATACGACCACCGCATGTGCATTTTAAGATCGCGAAGCGAGGGTACCGGGAATTAACAACGCAAATGTACTTCTCTGGTGAGCCATTAAACCACAAGGACCTGCTATTGCTCGAACTTAGCGAACAAGAGCAACGACAATTAGTGGTCGATTTTAGCAAAGATCCGAAACGAAAACAGCTCAATGGTCAGTTTGATATTGTGTTAAGCAAAATTAGCGCTGATAAATTGTGAGCAATTTAGCGGCTAAGCCGATTCGGCTAGCTTTCTCGCTTTTGATTTGAGAAATTTATCCAGGGCTCGACTCACTGCAAAAAATGCAAAGCTTGCGGTAACATGGGTAATTGCGCCAAAGCCACTTCTGCAATCCAATCGCATCGATTCTTTACTGTCTGGTTTCGCCAGGCAAACTTCACCGTCGTCATCAGGGTAGGTCAATTGTTCAGTTGAAAACACCGCATCAATACCAAACTTTCGTTTGGTGTTGCGGGAAAAATTGTGCTGCCGACGTAATTGATTTTTCACCTTTGCTAACAGGGGATCCTGATAGGTTTTACTCAAGTCACTGATGCATATTTGTGTGGGATCCCATTGTCCACCAGCTCCGCCTATGGTGATTAACGGAATTTTATGACGCTTACAATAGGCAATAAGTGCAGTTTTAACTGGCACCGAATCAATGGCATCAATCACATAATCTAAGCCCGGATGTAAACGTTCTGGTAAATTATCCAGGGTTAAGAAATCTTCTATTTCAATAACATTACAATCAGGGTTGATCTGGCGTATACGTTCAGCCATAACTTCAACCTTGCTTTCACCAACGGTGTCCGTTAATGCATGTATTTGTCGGTTGACGTTGGTAGTACAGATATCATCGAGATCTATCAGGGTTAATGTTCCGATCCCGGTACGAGCTAGTGATTCAGCCACCCAGGAACCAACACCACCGATACCGATAACGCAAAAATGGCCATTTTGAATGTATTGAAAAGCGGATTTCCCGTATAGGCGTTCGATTCCGCCAAAGCGCAATTGAGTATCTGACATGTTATTTTCACGGTCGAGTTAAAATCGGCGGCATTATACCAATTCCATTGAGTTTTTGCACAACTCAGAGTTAGGGCATAGGTTCAGTTACAACATAGATTTTATTGATATAGTCATTCTATATTAATGAAATATAGGGTCGTAAATGGGCCTTTGATAAGCTCCCTCTGGGTGAGTTTTAAAGGCGTATATCCTGCGCTATTGATTTTGGCTGATTTCGAAAATGATGCAACCGTTCTCTTCAATTAAAGCCTTGCCTTAAAGCCTTTAAATTCTCACTGAGTGGGAAATCACTTAGTGGACTTGGAATTATACCAATGCACAGGTCATGCTCAAGGAAGAAAACAGACTAATAACAAAGTATCTTGCTAGTATTTAGGAAGCTTGACTTCAAACCGGGTTTTTTCTTCGTTAATCACATTAAAGCAGATTTTGCCATTTTGAGCTTCGGTCATCAATTTTGCAGAATAAGCCCCCAGGCCCGAACCCCGCACTAAATTGGAGGTCGCATATTTTTCAAATATAGAGCCTCGCAAATCTTCAGGAATGGCGCCTTGATTTTCAATACTGAAACAAGCCATATCGTCAGATCCTGAAATCGTAATTCGAATTGTCTGATTATCGGGAGATGCTTCAACTGCATTTTTGAGCAAATTGTTGACGATAGACAGGAAAAGTAGGTCTTCAGCCAGGGCATAAATATCCTCATCCGGTTTGTTGAGTTCTATGGCAATATTTTTGGGTTTGGATAAATATCGAACTGACTTTATGGCGCGATTGATCGTCCTTTCTAAATCTACCATATCCGGGTTGAGAGGATAGGTCCCATTTTCTATCTTAAAGATATCCAATGAATTATTGATCATATTAAGCACATTGGTTACTGACTCTTCAATAGAATTTGCGACGTGTTTATCGCCAATTTTATTCAACTCAAATAGGATCACGCCTAAAGGGCCTTTTAAATCATGATGCGTCAATCTCTCAATATCTTCTCGCAATCTGGCGTTCTCTTTTAACGTTGTTATCTGATCTGCCAGCAGTTTTTGGCTGCGATGAAGTTGCACGTGGGTTTTTACCCGGGCACTAAGCACATCGGGTTGTAAAGGCTTGGTGATGTAGTCAACAGCACCAAGCTTGAAGCCCTCGGTGATGTCTTCTACCTGAGATTTTGCGGTAAGGAAGATAATCGGGATATTTGCGGTTAACGCATCGCGTTTTAGCTGCCGACATAATTCAAAGCCATTAACTTTAGGCATCATTACATCAAGTAATATCAGGTCAATATTGGCATCGGCCTTAATGATCTTTAAGGCAGTTGTGGCATTCGTTGCGGCTTTAGTCCTGTACGTTGGTCGCAATATGCTTGAAGCCAGATCAATATTGCCCGGCTCGTCATCGACGATCAGGATAACCGGCTCAGCTCCATGGTTATCTGGATTATTTTCACCACTCACTAACGCTGTCTGCTCTTTAAGAATATTCAGTTAAAGTTTAGCTTAATAACCAAAACACAATAAAGCGATAAATAACAAGCTGTTTGATTTAAAAAGTCATCGAATGAGATGTTCTGTTTACGGTTTCTCGCCATTATTTTGCGGATAAAACGGCATTTAAAACATTTGCTGAATAATAATTCATCAATTGTTGAGCTCTTTGTCTAAGAAAGTTTGAGATTATTTCGAAATACAGTCAGAAAGTTTTGTCGTGTTTTATTAAAATTTCGCTCGATGTTACTCTTTTCGACAAGTTAATTGGCCAAAAAATGGTGATTCTGCAAAGAAAAAGTCCTGATAATCAACAAAATCACCGGAGGAGGAGGAAAAAATAGCGTTTTAGTGCATGTTTTTTATACGAAAAACCCACAAGTTAGTTATTTAAATTCTAACCACAGAGTGATAAAGAGAGAATTCCCGTCATTTTTAGCTGAATCACGGCTAATTCGCACCTTTCGCGGTTAAGGTATGCTCCGGAAATAGGCTGAAAATATACGTCATATTTCGTTTAATCCGATGGTGAATGTAGCTACAAGGTTCAAGATTCGGAAGAGAATCAAGAGAATTTCGTTCTATTAGATTCCGGATCGGAGTCCGGAATGACGTTGAGCGTTCGGAATCGGATTGCGTTGAAAACTAGGATTTCGGTTCGTGAACCGAGTGACGATTGGCGGCTTAATTTAGCCTCTTTCACCTATATTTACCCTAGAGTTCACTAAAATTTATCAGAATTCAATCTGGGTAATTAATACTAGAAACCCCATTGATATAGTCTTTTGGGCAAAAACCAGATCGATTTTGACACCTATTTATATTTGATATTCAAACCTAGACACAGAAGAACCATCGGGATTTCTCTCACAATGTCGCCAACCATCTCTGGCGATCACCGAGAATATGCTCATCGATAACTGCTCCTCGATAACTGCTCCTCGATAACTGCTCCTGCGTTATTCTACCTGCATACATCCATGTATTTGTGCGTTATTCTAACTACATACTTCCTTGTGTTAGTGCTTTTCGGCATACCGTCTATCCGTGGCCATAACCGTCAAAACGCATTCTATTTTGACGCCTTTAAAACAAAAAAGGCAACCCGAAGGCTGCCTTTTTGAACACAAAAATTAGATTATTTGTGAGAATCTAATGGTGTGAATTCTTTGTTCAATTCACCAGTGTAATTTTGACGAGGACGACCAATCTTCTGGCCTGGCTGCGTCAACATTTCATCCCAGTGTGAACACCAGCCAACGGTACGTGATAATGCAAAGATTACCGTGAACATGCTGGTTGGAATACCGATTGCTTTGAGAATGATACCTGAGTAGAAATCCACGTTAGGGTAAAGCTTCTTCTCAATGAAGTAAGGGTCTTCTAGCGCAACTTTCTCTAGTGCCATAGCCACGTCTAAAAGTGGATCCTGAACACCTAACTCTTTTAAAACTTCGTGACATGTTTCACGCATTACCGTGGCGCGAGGGTCGAAGTTTTTGTATACACGATGACCGAAGCCCATTAGACGGAACGGGTCGCTCTTGTCTTTCGCGCGAGCAACAAACTCATCGACACGGGACACGTCACCGATTTTTTCTAACATGGTTAGACAGGCTTCGTTAGCACCACCGTGAGCTGGGCCCCAAAGTGATGCAACACCTGCTGCAATACATGCATAAGGGTTAGCACCAGAAGAACCGGCTAGACGCACGGTTGAAGTCGACGCGTTCTGTTCGTGGTCTGCGTGTAAGATGAAGATACGGTCCATCGCACGAGCAAGTGTCGGGCTAACTTTGTATTCTTCAGCAGGTACAGAGAACATCATGTGCAAGAAATTCTCTGCGTAAGATAAATCGTTACGAGGGTAAACAAACGGCTGACCGATGCTGTATTTATAAGCCATGGCTGCAATCGTAGGCATCTTGGCGACTAAGCGGTGTGCACAACGTAAACGTTGATTACGGTCAGAAATATCAAGATCGTCGTGGTAGAAAGAGGATAGGGCACCAACGACACCACACAGCATAGCCATTGGGTGAGCATCTGGACGGAATCCCTGGAAGAAGTGTGCAAGTTGTTCATGCACCATGGTGTGGTTGGTGATGATGTTTACAAACTCGTTATATTCTTCCTGACTTGGGGCTTTACCGTTCAACAGGATATAACATACTTCCAGGTAATCGGCTTTCTTGGCCAGGTCATCAATTGCATAACCACGGTGCTGTAAAACACCTTTAGCGCCGTCTATGAAGGTGATTTCAGATTCGCAGGAGGCAGTTGCTAAAAAGCCAGGATCGTAGGTGAAATAACCTTTGCTGCCCAGAGTTCGGATGTCGATAACGTCATTGCCTGCGGTTCCAGATAGAATGGGTAACTCCGCAATTTCCTGACCGTCGACGCTCAGCGTGGCTTTAGATTCAGCCATAAAAATATCCTCTAAATTTTAGTTAGATTTTTAATTTCTGAAATTAACTAATGTTCGCATTGATACAAAATCGGCGTTTACCAGGTTCCGCATCAATACCAATATTTAATCATAATAATCCAAGACAAATGATTAATTAGTCAATTTCACGAATACAAAATTGCCGATATTCTACTCTAACTTTACGGGTAAATGTCAATGTAATTGTGTATGACTTTAGTATTTAAACCATTATTTTGACAAAAATTGGAGTTTTTACTTCAAAAATGGCTGAAAAGTAGACAGAAGCTAATAAAAAACCTCATAAAATTGTAATTCAATATAGACCTATATATAATTCGTGCGGATCTGTTTTTAGAGAAATTTCAGGGGAGTTGGAATTTGTTTGAAGCAGAAAACAATAACAAACTTGGTTATTTAATTTGGCTTGCCATTTTAAATAGAAATACAACTAGCTGAACTATTAGTTTTTAGGCAAGAACTGTGAAAAAACAACGACCTGTAAATCTTGATTTAACAACAATCAAGTTTCCGGCTGCCGCAAAAGCATCTATTTTGCACCGTGTTAGTGGTGTCATGATGTTTTTCGCTGTTGGTATCTTAATTTGGGCCCTTTCGGTTTCTCTCTCATCTGCTGAAGGCTTTGCTACCATAGAGTCTTACCTGCAAGGTTTCTTCTTTAAATTTATTATTTGGGGCATTGTCTCAGCACTTATCTACCACTTGGTAGGCGGTATCCGTCATTTGATTATGGATATGGGCCACCTGGAAGAAAAAGGCTCAGGCCAGACTAGCGGTAATGTCGTTATCGCCCTATGGCTTCTATTATCTGTCGTTGCGGGGATATGGTTATGGTAAACAATGTAGCAACTTTAGGCCGCAACGGTGTTCATGATTTTATTCTGATCCGTGCCAGTGCCATCATCCTTGCCTTGTATAGTTTGTTTATGCTCGGTTACTTCATCATTTCTGATGATGTTACGTATGAATCATGGACGGCGCTATTTGCATGCCTGCCGATGAAAATATTCACTATTCTCGCGGTTCTAGCCGTATTGTTCCATGCCTGGATCGGGATTTGGCAAGTTTTGACAGACTACGTAAAAAGCACAGCACTACGTGGTTTTCTTCAATTTATTTTTACCATCACGTTATTTGTATACGTAGCGGCGGTGTTTTTAACAGTGTGGGGTGTGTAAGTGAGCGTACCAGTTCGTGAGTTTGATGCCATTGTCATTGGCGCCGGTGGTGCGGGTATGCGTGCCGCATTAGCAATTTCAGAATCAGGCAAATCTTGTGCATTGATTTCTAAAGTATTCCCAACACGTTCCCACACAGTTTCAGCCCAGGGTGGTATTACCGTCGCATTAGGTAATGCCCATGAAGATAACTGGGAATATCATATGTACGATACCGTTAAAGGTTCTGATTTTATCGGTGACCAGGACGCAATCGAGTACATGTGTAAAACTGGCCCGGAAGCGATTATCGAACTAGAGAATATGGGTCTGCCATTCTCTCGTTTTGAAAATGGTAAAGTTTACCAGCGTCCTTTCGGTGGTCAGTCAAAGAATTTTGGTGGTGAGCAGGCTGCTCGTACCGCTGCTGCTGCGGACCGTACCGGTCACGCTCTATTGCATTGTTTGTATCAGCAAAACGTAAAAAACAAAACCAACGTATTCTCTGAGTGGTATGCATTGGATTTAGTGAAAAACGCTGACGGTAACGTTGTCGGTTGTACTGCTGTTGATATTGAAACCGGTGAAGTGGTTTACTTTAAAGCCCGTGCAACGGTATTAGCCACTGGTGGTGCTGGTCGTATCTTCGCGTCAACCACTAACGCTCACATCAACACTGGTGACGGTGTTGGTATGTCCTTGCGTGCTGGTATTCAGATGCAGGATATGGAAATGTGGCAGTTCCACCCAACCGGTATCGCCGGTGCTGGTGTACTGGTAACAGAAGGTTGTCGTGGTGAAGGTGGTTACCTTCTAAACAAAGACGGCGAACGCTTTATGGAGCGTTACGCCCCTAACGCCAAAGACCTTGCGGGTCGTGACGTTGTTGCTCGTTCAATGATGACAGAAATCCGTGAAGGTCGTGGTTGTGACGGCCCATGGGGTCCACACATCAAGCTTAAGCTTGATCACCTTGGTCGTGAAACCCTTAACCAACGTCTTCCAGGTGTTTGTGATTTGTCGAAAACATTCGCACACGTTGATCCTGCTGAAGAGCCGATTCCTGTTATTCCTACCTGTCACTATCAGATGGGTGGAGTGCCGTGTAACGTTAATGGCCAGGCGATCAATATTGATACTAACGGTAACGAAACCATCGTTGAAGGTTTATTCGCGGTTGGTGAAATCGCTTGTGTATCGGTACACGGTGCTAACCGTCTTGGTGGTAACTCACTGCTTGATTTGGTTGTATTTGGTCGTGCTGCTGGTAACTTCCTTGGCGAATACCTTGCGGGTACACAAAACGGCAAAGATGCATCGGCATCGGATCTTGAACAGTCACTAAGTCGTTATAACCGCTGGGAAGGCTGTGACCAGGGCGAAGACCCGGTACAAATCAAGAAAGATCTACAGCAGTGTATGCAGTTAAACTTCTCGGTATTCCGTGAAGGTGAAGCAATGGCTCAAGGTATGAAAGAGCTTGCTGAGATCCGTGAGCGTCTTAAGCACGCACGTCTTGATGACAAATCATCAGAATTTAATACCCAGCGTATTGAATGTCTGGAGCTAGACAACTTAATGGAAACGGCGTTCTGTACCGCAAAAGCGGCAAACTTCCGTACCGAATCTCGTGGTGCTCATGCCCGTCAGGATTTCACCGAGCGTGATGATGAAAACTGGTTATGTCACTCAATTTATACCCCGGAAACAGAAGAGATGACCAAGCGTTCTGTCAATATGACGCCTGTCCATCGCGAAGCCTTCCCACCGAAAGTCAGAACATACTAAGGAGCAGAAAAGGATGAAACAAACGTTTTCGATTTACCGCTACAACCCTGATGTAGATAATGCTCCTTACATGAAGGACTATGAGTTGGACGTTCCTGAAGGTTCTGACATGATGGTATTGGACGCCCTGATTCTATTGAAAGAACAGGATCCGTCTTTATCATTCCGTCGCTCATGCCGTGAAGGTGTCTGTGGTAGTGACGGCCTGAACATGAATGGTAAGAATGGCCTGGCGTGTATTACGCCATTATCCGAAGTTAAAGCAGATAAGATTGTTCTGCGTCCTCTTCCTGGCCTACCGGTTGTTCGAGATTTGATCATTGATATGACACAATTCTACAACCAGTATGAAAAAATCAAACCGTATTTGATCAACGACGGCAAGAGCCAACCAACTCGCGAGCACCTGCAATCGCTTGAAGATCGCGAAAAGCTTGATGGCTTGTACGAGTGTATTCTTTGTGCCTGTTGTTCAACCTCGTGTCCTTCATTCTGGTGGAACCCTGACAAATTCATTGGCCCAGCAGGATTACTTCACGCTTATCGTTTCCTTATCGATAGCCGTGATACGGCAACAGATGAACGTTTGGACGACCTACAGGATGCTTACAGCGTATTCCGTTGTCATGGCATCATGAACTGTGTTGATGTTTGTCCAAAAGGATTGAACCCGACGAAAGCGATTGGTTCAATTAAATCTATGTTGTTACAAAGAGCGGTTTAGTAAAGTGTGCCGGATGTTTGTGTAGTCCGGCATCTTAATTATTCTTTATTTTGTTGCTTTAGCCCGAAAAGGAACAGGCAATGCCAGAAGGTGTAATGAAGGCTTGGTTAGAGTCTTCCCATTTAAGCGGAACAAATGCCGCTTATATAGAAGAGCTATACGAGTCCTATTTAGAAAACGCTCATTCTGTCTCTGATGAGTGGCGCAAAATTTTTGACGATTTACCAGCCCTTGACGGGGTTAAGGTAGAGACCAATCATTCGGTAATTCGCGACCAGTTTCGTGAGTTAGCCAAGCAAGGACCCCAACAGATTGTTAGCGCCCCAGCTGACACTAAACAGGTTCGTGTCCTGCAATTGATCAATGCTTATCGTTTCCGTGGTCACCAAAACGCGAACCTAGACCCGCTAGGAATTTGGCAGCGTCCTCGGGTTCGCGATCTGGAATTATCTCACCACGAATTATCCAAATCTGAATACGATAAAGAGTTTAATGTTGGATCACTGGCTGTAGGTCAGGAAGCCATGAAACTTGGCGAGATCCATGAAACATTAGAAAAAACCTATTGTGGCTCGATTGGCGCTGAGTATATGCATATCACGTCTACTCGTGAAAAACGCTGGATTCAGCAGCGTTTGGAGTCGGCGCAATCAAGAGCAAATTATACCGCAGAGCAGCAAACGGAGATCCTTAAAGATCTAATTGCCGCTGACGGTTTAGAAAAATATCTGGGTGCGAAATTCCCGGGCGCAAAGCGCTTCTCCCTTGAGGGGGGCGACAGTCTGATCCCAATGTTAAAAGCCTTGATTACCCGTGCGGGTGAACATGGCACCAAAGAAGTGGTTTTAGGTATGGCTCACCGTGGCCGCCTGAACGTTTTGGTTAACGTGATGGGTAAAAACCCGAGCAAACTGTTTGACGAATTCGCTGGTAAAATCGATGTTATCGGTTCAGGTGACGTGAAATACCATCAGGGTTATTCGTCAGATTTCATTACTCCGGGCGGCAATGTCCACCTGGCACTTGCGTTTAACCCATCGCATCTGGAAATTGTAAACCCAGTTGTAATGGGCTCAGTACGCGCACGTCTTGACCGTCGTGATTGTGATAAGGGCGATTTAGTCTTACCTATTACGATTCATGGCGACAGTGCGATTGCCGGCCAGGGCGTGGTGCAGGAGACGTTCAATATGTCTCAGGCGCGTGCGTATAAAGTTGGCGGTACCATCCGTATCGTGGTGAACAACCAGGTTGGTTTTACGACGTCTAAACCTGAAGATACCCGTTCTACGGAATATTGTACCGATATCGCGAAAATGGTTCAGGCACCAATTTTCCATGTTAATGGTGACGATCCTGAAGCGGTCGTTCTGGCGACTCAAATCGCGTTAGATTTCCGCAATAAGTTTAAGCGTGATGTGGTGATTGATTTGGTTTGTTACCGTCGTCACGGTCATAACGAAGCGGATGAGCCGAACGCGACGCAACCCTTGATGTATCAAGAGATCAAAAAACACAAAACACCTCGTCAGTTATTTGCCGACAAGATGATTGCTGAAAATCGTCTGACTGAAAGCAAAAACAAGGAAATGGTCGATTACTATCGTCAGTTGTTAGACGAAGGTCAGTGTACGGTTGAACAGTGGCGGCCTATGACAGAGCACAGTGTTGACTGGACACCTTATCTGGGTCATGACTGGGATGATGAATATGATCACCAGATTGATCTTGATCACCTTAAAGCCTTAGCGGCATCTATTTCCAGCTATCCGAGTGAGCATAAGTTGCAATCGCGGGTTAAGAAAATCTACGATGATCGTGTGAAAATGGCCAATGGTGAGAAGTTGCTTGACTGGGGTTTTGCAGAAAACCTGGCGTATGCATCCATTGTTGATCTTGGCGAGCGAGTTCGTATTACCGGTCAGGATTCTGGTCGAGGCACGTTCTTCCACCGTCATTCAGTATTGCATAATCAACAAGATGCCAGCACATACCTCCCATTACAGCACATTCGTGAAGGTCAGGGCCCGTTTGAGGTCTATGACTCAGTATTGTCCGAAGTAGCGGTATTGGCATTTGAATACGGTTATACCACAGCAGAGCCTAGCGGCTTGACGATCTGGGAAGCGCAATTTGGTGATTTTGCAAACGGTGCACAGGTTGTATTCGACCAATTCCTATCTTCTGGTGAGCAAAAATGGGGTCGTTTGTGCGGCTTAACGATTTTGCTTCCGCATGGTTATGAAGGACAAGGTCCTGAGCATTCATCTGCACGTTTAGAACGCTTCCTGCAATTATGTGCTGATCATAATATGCAAGTTTGCGTACCTTCGACTCCGGCACAGGTGTTTAACATGCTGCGTCGTCAGGTTGTACGTCCTATGCGTCGTCCTCTGATTGTGATGTCGCCGAAATCATTACTACGTCATCCTCTGGCTGTGTCTTCTTTAGAAGAGCTGGCTTCTGGCGTTTATCAAAACGTGATTGATGAAGTGGATGAATTAGACAAGAAGGCAGTGAAACGCATCGTGATGTGTAGCGGAAAAGTGTATTACGAATTGCTTGACCAACGTCGCAAGCAAGAGTTAAACGATGTCGCTATCGTCCGAATAGAACAACTTTATCCGTTCCCGGAAGAAGAGTTGAAGGCGATTATTGCCGAATATCCAAACGTTAAAGATTTTGTCTGGTGTCAGGAAGAGCCGCAAAACCAGGGTGCCTGGTATTGCAGTCAGCATCACTTCTGGAATTCAATTCCAAAAGGTGCGTCTCTAACTTACGCCGGTCGAAAAGCTTCTGCCGCACCTGCTGTCGGTTACATGTCTTTGCATGTGAAAGAGCAACAGGCATTGGTCAACGATGCGCTAACGATAAAATAAGCCAGTTAAAGAATTGTGAGTAAGGAATAAATTAATGACAACTGAAATTAAGGTTCCCGTATTACCAGAGTCAGTAGCCGATGCAAGCGTTGCGACCTGGCAAGTAGAAGTGGGTGAATCCGTAAGTCGTGATCAGGTATTAGTAGAAATTGAAACTGATAAAGTCGTGTTGGAAGTACCAGCACCTGCTGATGGTGTGGTCACAGAAATCCTTGAACAGGAAGGCGCAACCGTTTTAGGTGAGCAATTACTGGCGATTTTATCGGATGCGGACAGCAAAGCCGCTCCTGCTAAAGAAGACGCTAAGAAAGAAGCAAAAGCCGAAGCAAAAGCACCGGCAGCTAATACCGCGGCTGGCAAAGTTATCGATATTAAGGTTCCGGTTTTACCTGAGTCGGTGGCCGATGCTACGGTTTCTACCTGGCATGTTGCTGAAGGTGAAGCGGTAACTCGTGACCAAAACCTGGTGGATATCGAAACCGATAAAGTTGTATTGGAAGTTGTTGCTGAAGAAGATGGTGTGATTGGTAAAATCATCCACGGCGAAGGTGACACGGTTCTTGGTGAACAGCTAATCGGTCAATTAAATGCCGGGGCAACTTCTGCACCCGTTGCTGCAGTTGAGTCTTCAGACGCTGCAGATGCCGCTGGTGATGAGATTGCCAGCCCGTCAGTACGTCGCTTACTAATTGAGAAAGGTCTAACAGCCGCTCAGGTTAAAGGCACAGGTAAAGGCGGTCGCATCTCTAAAGAAGACGTAGAAGCACACCTGGCAAAGGCTAAAGCGCCTGCTGCTCCAGCCGCTAAAGCGACTCCTGCAGCAGCTCCGGTTGCAGTACAGGGCGAGCGTAGCCAAAAACGTGTACCTATGACACGTCTACGTAAGACAATTGCAAACCGCTTATTAGAAGCGAAAAATTCAACGGCGATGTTGACCACATTTAATGAAGTTAACATGAAGCCAATCATGGACTTGCGTAAGCAATACAAAGACGTATTCGAAGAGCGCCATGGTGCTCGTCTAGGTTTTATGTCTTTCTACGTTAAGGCCGTGACCGAAGCATTGAAACGTTTCCCTTCGGTAAACGCTTCAATTGATGGCGATGATATCGTATATCACAACTTCTTTGATGTATCGATTGCGGTATCTACTCCTCGTGGTTTGGTAACACCGGTATTGCGTGACGCTGACCAACTAGGCATGGCAGGTATCGAAAATGGTATCCGTGAACTGGCGATTAAAGGTCGTGACGGCAAATTAACCATGGACGAAATGCAAGGCGGTAACTTTACTATCACCAATGGTGGTGTATTCGGTTCATTGCTTTCAACACCTATCCTTAACCTTCCGCAGACAGCGATTCTGGGTATGCACAAAATCCAGGACCGTCCAATGGCGGTAGATGGCAAGGTTGAGATCCTGCCGATGATGTATCTGGCGCTTTCTTATGATCATCGATTAATCGATGGTAAAGAATCTGTTGGTTTCCTGGTAACCATTAAAGAGTTACTGGAAGATCCAACACGTCTGCTATTAGACATCTAAATTTTAACCAAAATTTGTTCGGAATTTCACTGTAAGGGACTATCGCTAGTGCCTTGCAGTGTTTATAATCGCTACAATTTTTTTACAGGCAGTTAACGCTGCTATTTTTCTATATCGATAATTGGAAAACACCATGAATTTGCATGAGTATCAAGCGAAGCAATTATTCGCAGAATATGGTTTACCAGTTTCAGAGGGCTTTGCTTGCGATACCCCTCAAGAAGCTGCTGAGGCTGCTGACAAGATCGGCGGTGATATGTGGGTGGTTAAAGCTCAGGTTCACGCTGGTGGCCGCGGTAAGGCTGGCGGTGTTAAGCTGGTAAAAACCAAAGAAGAAATCAAAGAATTTGCACAGCACTGGTTAGGTAAGAACCTAGTAACTTATCAAACAGATGCTAACGGTCAACCGGTTGCAAAAATCTTGGTTGAGAGCTGTACAGATATCGCAAACGAATTGTACTTAGGTGCCGTTGTAGACCGTGGTACTCGTCGTGTTGTATTCATGGCTTCTACCGAAGGTGGTGTTGATATCGAGACAGTTGCAGAAGAAACGCCGCACCTGATCCACAAAGCTGCGATTGACCCACTTGTTGGTCCTCAAGCGTATCAAGCACGTGAGCTAGGCTTCAAATTGGGTCTTAACCCAGTACAAATGAAGCAGTTTGTTAAGATCTTCATGGGTCTTGGTAACATGTTCAACGACCACGATTTCGCATTATTGGAAATCAACCCATTGGTTATTACCGATGAAGGCAACTTGCACTGTCTTGACGGCAAAATCGGTGTAGATTCAAACGCACTTTACCGTCAGCCTAAGATCCGTGGCATGCACGATCCTTCACAGGAAGACGAGCGTGAAGCACACGCAGCTCAGTGGGAACTGAACTACGTAGCGCTAGACGGTAACGTTGGTTGTATGGTTAACGGTGCTGGTCTTGCAATGGGTACCATGGATATCGTTAACTTGCACGGCGGTAAGCCAGCAAACTTCCTTGATGTAGGTGGCGGTGCGACGAAAGAGCGTGTTGCAGAAGCATTCAAAATCATCTTGTCTGACGACAATGTAAAAGCAGTACTTGTAAACATCTTCGGTGGTATCGTTCGTTGTGACATGATCGCTGAAGGTATCATTGGTGCGGTTAAAGAAGTAGGCGTAAACGTTCCTGTCGTTGTTCGTTTAGAAGGTACTAACGCAGAAGCTGGTCGTGAAGTATTAGCAAACTCTGACGTTGACGTAATCGCTGCTGAGTCTTTAACAGACGCTGCTGAGAAAGTTGTTGCTGCTGCGGAGGGCAAATAATGTCTGTATTAATTAACAAAGATACCAAGGTAATCTGTCAAGGTTTCACTGGTGGTCAAGGTACGTTCCACTCTGAGCAAGCGATCGATTACGGTACGCAAATGGTTGGTGGTGTATCTCCTGGTAAAGGCGGTCAAACGCACTTAGGTTTACCGGTATTTAACACGGTTCGTGAAGCGGTAGAAGCAACTGGTGCTACAGCGACAGTTATCTACGTTCCTGCGCCTTTCTGTAAAGACGCAATCTTAGAAGCTATCGATGCTGGTATCGAGCTAATCGTTACTATCACTGAAGGTATTCCTACGCTAGACATGCTTGACGTTAAAGTGAAGCTTGAAGAAACTGGCGTTCGCATGATTGGTCCAAACTGTCCAGGTGTTATCACTCCGGGCGAGTCAAAGATCGGTATCATGCCAGGTCACATCCACAAGCCAGGTAAAGTTGGTATCGTATCTCGTTCAGGTACACTAACTTACGAAGCGGTTAAGCAAACGACAGATGCTGGTTTCGGTCAGTCTTCTTGTGTTGGTATCGGTGGTGACCCAATCCCAGGTACGAACTTCATTGACGTTCTTGAAATGTTCGAAAACGATCCGCAAACTGAAGCAATCGTTATGATCGGTGAGATCGGTGGTACTGCAGAAGAAGAAGCTGCTGAATACATTAAAGCTAATGTATCTAAGCCAGTTGTTTCTTACATCGCAGGTGTTACTGCTCCTCCAGGTAAGCGTATGGGCCATGCTGGTGCTATCATCGCTGGTGGTAAAGGTACTGCTGACGAGAAATTCGCGGCTCTTGAAGCTGCAGGTGTTAAAACCGTTCGTTCACTTGCTGACATCGGTAAAGCATTGACTGAGAAAACTGGTTGGTAATCTACCACTAAGTTTCTAAATAAACGCCTCGCTACTTCGGTATCGGGGCGTTTTTTTTTGCACATGGACGTGCTTAGTCGAGATATTACCATCCATGATATCTCGACATATTGTAAATCCCTGTACATATCCTGAACGCGTCTGGATGGTGCTAGTCAGGGGCGCTTTTGGATTTTGAAGTTGTTTTAAAAAAAGTTATGTTAAGGAATAACACAGGAAGAGGATGTAAATGGTTGTTTTTACTATTAGTAAAATTAAAACGTTAATAATCTTTAGCCGCTTTTGTCACTATTTGTATTAGGGATAACGCAAACATGAAAATCAAATCTCGTCGAATACTCTTCGCCACCGCGATAATACCAATCCCATTAAATTATTGCTCACTCAGTGAGAATTTAAAGGCGTTTAGACAAGGCTTTGATTGCAGAGAATGGTCACTCCATTGTCAAAATCAGTAACGCAGGATAAACGCCTTTAAAACTCACCCGTAGGGAGTTAGTGAGAGGCCCATTTACTGCCCTATATTTCATTAATATAGAATGACTATATCAATAAAATCTATGTTGTAAATGAACCTCGGCCCTAACTCTGAGTTGTGCACAAACTTAATGGGATTGGTATAAGCGTTATTTTGGTCGCTGTATTCGCCTTTTTTGCGGATGAGGCGCGCAAAGAAATTTATTTCCTCTGTAGTAATTTCAAACAAGGGGATAGTTATTCAGATGTTATCAAACAATTGGATACCGCGAACTTATCTGCCTACCAAGTGGACAGTCCCGAATCGGGTAAACGCGTTGTTCATAGTAGTACGCTTCATTTTCACATCATCTCTTGTGACATTAATTTTGATAAAACTGGGGTAGTAACTTCTGCCTCATACAAATAAGGGTTTAGGTTCTGCTAGGGAAGCGTGAAAATTAACTCGATCAATTGGCAATTTTTAATAGACGCGGTCAGATCTTGATTCATGAAAATAAGTTAGTTGGTTTATTTTTATCAATGATTTTGTAGTACAGCCACGATGGAAACGGAAATTTTTCGAAACTCAAGATCTAACCCTAATTACTATTTAAACCAATCTTTATACGCAAATAAGCCAACACTGCCGCCAGTATGTAAAAAGGCGACATTTTCAGTATCTGAAAATTCGCCCTTTTTCAGCATATCCAACATACCGGCCATGGCTTTTCCTGTATAAACAGGGTCGAGCAAAATTGCCTCCTGCCTCGCTAGGGTTTTTACCGCTTCAACCATTGAATCCGTCGGGATCCCGTAACCCTCACCATAATACTGATCTTTAATTTCAATGCGTTTTATCGCGGATTGTAAATTAAAACCTAAAGCTTCGCTCATGGGTTCCAATAAATTGATGATTAATTGTCGTTGCGCAGCTTCGGGCTTACTCACGCATACGCCAATAACCCGCGTATCAGCATCTAAAAGCTCCATGCCGGCGATTAATCCGGCTTGGGTTCCGGCACTGCCAGTGGCATGAATTAATGCATCTAACTTAATTTGCTGCTGTTCACATTGTTCCATTAGCTCAAATGCACACTCCACATACCCACAGGCGCCAATCGGATCAGAGCCGCCAACAGTGATAAAATAGGGCACTTCACCTTGCGCTTTGAGTTGTTCAACAAGAGACATTGCATGGTTCAGGCTGTCCTCGTTATCTGGGACGATAAACGTGTCAGCCCCGAGAATGTTGTCCAACAATAGGTTGCCACTATGCAGATAATCTTCACCGCCAGTTCCCGCGACCTTTTCAAGTACCAGCGCACATTTTAATTGGTATTTATTGGCTGCAGCCGCGGTTTGCCGAGCGTGATTCGATTGAATGCCGCCAATGGTGACTAACACTGTCGCATTTTGCTGTAGGGCATCAGCAATAAGGTATTCAAGCTTGCGGGTTTTATTGCCGCCGGTGGCAAGCCCGGTACAATCATCCCGCTTAATAAATAATTGTGCGCTGCCTAGCCGGTTAGTCAGGTTTGCTAATGGCTCAAATGGTGTGGCACCATTCATTAACGTCACTTTTTTTCGTTCTATTTTGTTCATTGAACGCCTTTATTTTCGTACCAATCAGTGAAACATTATACTAAAGCAAAACGCCTTTCGATTGACAGTTTAAATCGGCTATTTTTGCCCGCTTATCCAGGTTAATCTAAACTATCCGCAGGAGGGAATTTAGATGCCTAGTCATAATATTGTCACTCAACACTACACGCATGGGAGCTTGATTGAAACGATTCAGTCTGGTGTCGAAAAACTCGGAAAATCCGTCAGTGACGTCTCGGTCGATGATTTGGCCCCGGTAGATGAATTTCATATCGGTGGTCGGATGGCGACACAGGCGTTTCTGAGCCAGCTCAATATTGACCCAACTCATAAGGTACTTGATGTTGGTTGTGGATTAGGAGGAAGCAGTCGTTTTGTCGCTCAGCAATACGGATGTCAGGTCACAGGTATCGATTTGACTCAGGAGTTCGTTGACACCGGCAACACACTTTGTGCGTGGGTAGGGCTAACAAACAAGGTTCAGCTTAAGGTTGAAAATGCCTTGGCATTGAGTGACGAAAATGAGAGTTACGACAGAGTCTATTTAATGCATGTGGGCATGAACATCGCAGATAAAAAAACATTAGCGACTGAACTTTTCCGGATATTAAAACCCGGCGGTAAGTTAGGTATCTATGATGTTATGAGGGTCAATAAGGGGGCGTTAAAATTTCCGGTTCCCTGGGCAAGTGAACCGGGTGGTAGTTCGGTGGCATCGCTACCAGAATACCTTTCAGCGCTACAATCAGCGGGATTTCATGTCATTAAAGAAACCAATCGACGAGCGTTTGCTTTACAGTTTTTTTCAGAACTTCAGACTCGGATTGCAAATGCGGGAGGCCCTCCACCATTAGGCCTACATTTATTGATGGGCGATAAAGCACCATTGAAAATGAACAATATGCTTGAAAATATTTCTCAAAATCTGGTGGCGCCAATCGAGATTATTGCCGAAAAATGATTGATGACGGTAAATCGCGCGAATGTTAAGCCGTTTATTTGCAGGCTGATACCCGATTATCGCTCATTTGTCGTAACACCTTTTATTTGTTTTATTTGAGCTTAGCTAAGCGGTTAGAGCCTAGATATTTGCACTTAGATCTTTGAAGTTTAAGCATAGGTGTATCAATGCGCGTATCTTACGTTCTTATCCACAAATTTTTAGAATCAATAATTACGCTCAATTTTTTTACCGAGGATTCATCGACTGTATTAATCTTAAAGCGTGTCCTATATTTTAATGCAACTGTATAAATCTATTGGATTTTTCCTGGATAATCCCTAACTAAAGACATGGATGTTAAATGAAAACGTTTTTTATCTTTTTGGCTATGTCACAATTTTCCTCAGCCGCTTATACGTTTGAACAAGATATCGAAACTATCATCGTTGAAGGACGCCAGGTTAACCTGTCAGGCAGTGCGGTAACCGCATCTGAAGGTGTGGTGGGGCAACAAGAAATACATATCAGACCCTTGTCCAGAACCGGCGATGTTTTGGAGTTGGTTCCAGGTATGGTTGTTACGCAACACAGTGGCAGTGGCAAAGCAAATCAGTATTTTTTGCGTGGTTTTAATTTAGATCACGGCACTGATTTTGCGACGTTTGTTGATGGTATGCCCGTGAATCTTCGTAGCCATGGACATGGACAGGGCTACACCGATCTTAACTTTGTCATTCCTGAGACCATCGGAAAACTGGCCTATAAAAAAGGCGCGTATTACGCAGATATTGGCGATTTTAGCGGTGCTGGTGGTGTTCATATGACAACCGCGAGTACCCTTAACCATAACGTCGCTAGTTTAGGCTTAGGGGAGAATGGATATCAGCGGGCTTTACTGATGAATGCCGTTACAGGGCAACGTAGTAATACAATGTTTGCTGTTGAAGGTCATTATTACGATGGTCCCTGGACGGATATCGACGAAGATATTGAAAAGTTTAACGTACTGCTTAAACACGAGCAGGCATTGCAAAATGGCAAGTTGTCGTTTTCATTAATGGCATATCAGAATCAATGGAATAGCGCCGATCAAATACCAACGAGAGCCGTAACACAAGGTTTTATTGACGACTTGGGTTCAATTGACGATAGCGTTGGTGGTGAATCCAGCCGTTATAGCTTGAGTGCAAGTTGGATCACAGATCAGTGGCGTGGTTCGGCCTATGTGATTTCCTATGATTTGAATCTTTGGTCCAATTTTACCTATTTTCTTGATGACGAAACCAATGGCGATCAGTTTGAGCAGGTCGATCAGCGACATTTGTATGGTGGTCAGCTTGAATATCAGTTTCAATTTGCTGTTGGTCAATACCCGAGTAGCAACCGTGTAGGCTTTGAGTATCGATATGATGACATCGATGAGGTTGGCCTGTATCAGACGCAAGCACGCAAACGACTTGGTGTAACCCGCAGTGATGAAATAGAGCAATTCAACACAAGCGCCTATTGGGAGAATAGCATTCACTGGATGGATGATTTTCGAACGGTTATTGGTTTACGTTACGATTACCTGAATTTTGATGTTTCTGATACCGCCGGTATCAATCGCTTTGGTATTGATTTAAGTGCCAACGATGGAACCGCCAGCGATGACCTGTTGTCGTTAAAAGCCAGCGTGATTTATGATTTCACTGAGGGTTGGGAAGGCTATGCTTCTGCGGGACAGGGCTTTCATTCAAATGATGCCAGGGGAACGACGATTACCATTGATCCGATTGATGGAACTATGGCCGACACCGTCGATCCGTTAGTACGCTCTACCGATTATGAACTAGGGATCCGTGGATTTATTGGAGACACCATCAATACGTCGCTGGCATTGTGGCGGCTGGACCTTGATAGTGAACTACTGTTTGTCGGTGATGCTGGCAACACCGAGGTTGCCAGACCTTCCAGGCGTCAAGGGATAGAGTGGGTGGCTTACTATTACTTTACGCCATTCCTAAGTACCGATTTTGAATACGCTTATACCGATGCAAGTTTTCAAGGTAGCTCTACAGAGGGTAATCAAATTCCTGGCGCCGTCAAAGATGTCATTCAAGCCGGACTAAATCTGCATATGGACGAGTCTTGGTTTGGTAGTTTACGTTTTCGCTATTTTGGTAAGCGGCCGCTAACGGAAGATGGTAGCGAGTATTCAGGCAAGACGGCTAGCTGGAATACACGGATAGGCTATGACAACAATAATTGGCGAGTCTCCGTCGATGTTTTTAATTTGTTTAACAGCCGCGATCACGACATTGATTATTTTTATGAGTCAAAATTAATGGCGGAAAGTATCGGGGTAGAAGATGTTCATTTTCACCCAATAGAACCAAGAACGGTCAGGCTCGCGTTCGAAATTAAGTATTAACCAAAAGCGTTAAGGCTATATTGACGACAACCTGTTGTTGGTCATCCTTCACCTCAAATATTACGCCGGTTAGTACAGCACCTTTAGCATAGTACTAAGTTGCAGGGATTCGTTTAAGCAACGATATAGGTGTGGAATTTCTCGGTAGCATTGAGGATCTTACTATATAGTTAAATCATAACATTGAAAGGCTTAATGGAATGAAATACACATTGGAAATCGATATTGCGTTGCCCGTCGACAGAGTTATAGAGCTGTTCGACAACCCTCACAATTTAAAAAAGTGGCAGCCAGATCTGATCAGCTTCGAAACCATTAGTGGTGTTCCAGGAGAAGAGGGGACTGAATCGAGATTATTGTATCGCATGGGGAATAAAGAAATTGCGATGACCGAAACCATTACGGTTAAACAGCTACCACAGCAGTTCAGTGGTGTTTATGAAACGGATAATGTCTGGAATTTGGTGGACAATACCTTTATCCCGTTATCGGAAAACCAAACTCGATGGATCGTGAAAAATGAGTTTAAATGCAGTGGTTTTGTGAAATTAATGATGATGTTAATGCCGGGTATGTTTAAGAAACAGTCGAATCGTTATATGGAGCAGTTTAAAGAATTTGCAGAAACGCAGGTAAGTTAGAATAGGCAGCAGTTATCTTAATCCTGAACTCTTTGTAATGCCATTCAGATTGCAAAAAGGCGCTAATTAAGCGCCTTTTTTGATGGTTAAACCCCATCGAAGTCGATTACATAAGCACCTGCATGGCACCGCAACAATGTTGTGCAGCTACCGTAATTGCGGAGCCTTTCGCATGGGGCTAAGACAATGGCGTTGCCACCCAGCTCCTGAGTATCGGCTTTCAATTGTCTTTCCAGATGTTTAAACGAAGGCGCAGGCTCTATGTTGTCGGTATGACAGTATTCTTCGTTGAGAGATCCTAAGTATCTGTGGTTGTAGCTCATTAATTCTTCGAAGCTGTATGTTTCAACTTTTCCCGCGCGAAATCCTGTTTCCACCCATTCTCCACTATTGCTGGAAATACGAATGTTAGAACAACCGGTTAGTAATAAAATTAAGGCGATAAGCTTCAACGGAATAGCGCGCATGTTGACTCTCTTTTGTTGTCTTTATTAGTTACGAAAATCATAGTAACCAATTCAGTCCTATAAGAAAAGTTTGTCATTAACGTTTTGATAAGACATAAAAAAAAGGCGCAAGATGCGCCTTTTGAGTTGTTAAAGCAGATTATGCTGCTTTAACGGATGTCTTGCCTTCTTTGATTTTCAGATGACGTTCTTTATCAACAACTAAATCAATGGGGTCGAAATCATCAACATTGATGGTTTGCAAACGACCTTCTTCGGTGATGCGAAGCTGTTGTGCTTCGGTATCATCAATCCAGCCATTCTCGAGCGCTTCTTCCGCAAGCTTATCAAGGTTGATAAGCGGGATACGCTTACCAGCTTGCTTAGAAATCTTGGCTAGAATCGCTTCACTCTTGATTACGTTGTCTAGCGTTAATTCAAGCTTGCCTATGATGTTTCCATCTTCTTTATTCAGGTACTGACCTGCACCTAAGCGGTCACGAGCAGCGCCTGGAGTTTGCAAGATTCTGGCAATCTTATGATCAAGCTTATCTGAAGGCTTGCTCAAGTGACTACCAAATGGCAATACCACAACGCGGAATAAAGCGGCAAATACACGATTTGGGAAGTTACTGATTAACTCGTCTATGGCTTGTTGAGTCTTGTACAAGCTATCTTCAACGGCCCACATCATTAACGCTTCGTCTTCTTTTTGACGACCTTCATCGTTAAAACGCTTCAACGTTGCAGACGCTAAGTACATGTAACTCAGAATATCACCAAGACGCGCAGAGATACGCTCACGACGTTTCAAGTCGCCACCCAGCGCTGCCATTGAAAAATCTGACAGGAAGGCCATATTAGAGCTAAAACGTGTTAACAACTGATAATAACGCTTGGTTTTATCGTTATATGGTGATTTCTTAAAGCGAGCTCCCGTTAGTGAGAACCAGATTGAGCGAACCATGTTAGAGATGGTAAAACCAACGTGACCAAACAATGCCGCATCAAAATCGTCTAACGCTTTATTAAAATCTGGATTCGCTGCAGCTTCCATTTCCGCCAATACATAAGGATGACAGCGGATTGCGCCCTGACCGTAAATAATCATGTTGCGAGTCAGAATGTTTGCGCCTTCTACTGTGATAGCAATCGGTGCGCCTTGATAACCACGGCCCAGGTAGTTGTTTGGCCCTAAACATACGCCTTTACCACCATGAATATCCATCGCATCGTTGATGCATTCGCGCATTTTCTCGGTTAGGTGATATTTACAGATTGCCGAGATTACCGACGGTTTTTCGCCTAAATCGATGGCACCGGTAGACATCGTTGTTACCGCATCCATCAGGTAAGCGTTTCCGCCAATACGACCCATGGCTTCTTCGATACCTTCCATTTTGCCAATAGGCAGTTTGAACTGGCGACGAATGTGTGCGTAAGCACCAGTAGCCAAAGCCGCCGTTTTTACACCACCGGCTGAGTTTGAAGGAAGGGTGATTGCACGACCAACCGACAAACACTCAACTAGCATGCGCCAGCCCTGACCAGCCATTTCTTTACCACCGATGATGAAATCAAGTGGCACAAAAACGTCTTTACCCTGAGTTGGACCATTTTGGAAGGTCACGTTCAATGGGAAATGACGACGACCAGTGACCACACCGTCAATATCGGTTGGGATCAATGCACAGGTAATACCCAATTCTTCGGTATCACCGATCAGGCCGTCAGGATCGCGCAGTTTAAACGCCAGACCTAAAATGGTCGCAACTGGTGCCAGTGTTATGTAACGCTTGTTCCAGGTAAGGCGCATGCCCAACACCTCTTTACCTTCGAACTCGCCTTTACAAACAATCCCGTAATCTGGAATTGCACCGGCATCAGAACCTGCTTCCGGAGAAGTCAGGGCGAAACATGGAATTTCTTCCCCGGTAACAAGACGCGGCAAATAATGGTCTTGTTGTTCTTTAGTACCATAGTGTTGCAGTAATTCACCTGGTCCTAAGGAGTTTGGTACACCAACAGTACTGGAAAGTACGGCTGATACACTGGAAAGTTTTTGCAATACGCGAGATTGTGCGTAGGCGCTAAATTCTAAACCGCCATATTGCTTTTTGATGATCATCGCAAAGAATTTATGATCTTTGAGATATTGCCAGACTTCTGGCGTAAGATCGGTTAGCTCGTGAGTGGTTTCCCAGTCATCACACATGCGACAGACTTCTTCAACCGGGCCATCCAGGAATGCTTGCTCTTCGGCACTCAGGCGAGGTTGCGGATAGTTGTGCATTTTCTGCCAGTCTGGATCACCCTTGAACAGATCCGCTTCAAACCAGGTGGTACCGGCATTGATAGCTTCACGCTCGGTGGTAGACATTTCCGGCATGATTTTTCGGAAAACGTTCAGCACTTTGCCACTGATGAGTTGTTTGCGAATGCTTGAAACATTCAATGGTATGGCGATTGCAGCAAAGATTACCCAGCTTACCAAGCCGGTAACGTCGAAAATATTGCCCGCTAAAAGCAATACAGCATAACCCAATGTAAACATCCCCAGAGATGCACGGGTATATGCCAGATAGGTTGTGACAGCAGCAAAGGCTGCCCACCAGATGAGATACTCCACAATAGCTCCTTAACTTGTATGAGGTCAGACCACTTATCTAAGGATAATTATAAAGCGGCGGGTTTTCAATGGTTATTTTAAGCTTCTTTGGAAAAATAGAGATAAAAAGTGTAAATGACGTGTTTACAGTGTTAAATTTCAGAGGCAAAGTTTTCATATATTTAACGTGCAAGTTTCAATACTAAAGGTGAGCCATGTGTGAATTATTGGCAATGAGTGCCAATGTACCAACCGATATTGTATTTAGTTTTACCGGCTTAATTGAAAGGGGGGGCAAAACCGGACCCCATAAAGATGGTTGGGGGATTACTTTCTATGAAGGCAAAGGCTGTCGAACATTCAGAGACCCTTTACCAAGTGCAACATCACGTGTTGCCCGGTTAGTAAAAGAGTATCCGATTAAAAGTGAAGCCGTGATTTGTCATATTCGTCAAGCAAACGTAGGCCGCATATCTCTGGAAAATACCCACCCATTTGTACGACAACTATGGGGACGAAATATAACCTTTGCTCATAATGGTCAGCTCAAAGACTACAAAGAAGCCCTTGAGACCTCCTGGCATGAAGCCGTCGGGGAAAGTGATAGTGAACAGATTTTTTGCTTTATCCTCGAACAATTAATAAACACCTATGGCCGTGAGAAACCGCCGACAGATGAATTGTTCAATACCCTGACGGCATTGTGCCAAAAAATCAATCAATATGGCGTGTTCAATACCATTATGTCCGATGGCGAATTTGTATTTTGCTATTGCGATACCAAATTGCATTGGATCACCCGACGGGCTCCGTTTGGTCCTGCAAAGCTCATCGATACCGAAATGTTGGTAGATTTCAAAGAAGAAACCACCCCCAATGATGTCGTGACGATTATTGCTACACAGCCGCTTACCAACGATGAATCCTGGCACAAAATGGCCAAAGGCGAAGCAATCTTGTTCAAGCTCGGAGAAGTAATAGAACAGCACACCAACAACTAAATCGTATGGGGTCAGAGTCAATTACCATTATATCAATGTGATAAATATCAATGAGTTAGGGTTGATAAGTGAATGACTCTGTCCCTTTAAGGTTTGTTTAAGGGGACAGAGTCATTCTGGAATGAGGTTTAATCATTTGAAATATATAGAAATTATATTTTAATAATTGACTCTGACCCTTAATCTAATCCCATCTCGGATAGCCTTGGATCTGATTATCGTTACAAGGAAAACTAACCTTTGTATGTGATCAGGACTTAGTGATTTACTTAGGTGCTTCGTAGGTAGATATGAATTCCCATTCTTCATTGGTCAAAAGGGGTTGATTAGCATCCTTGCGAATCAGATTTATCACTCTGTCAGGCCATTCTATATGTTTCCAGCGAGAGTTTAAATCATGTGCTTGCGGAGCCGAGCTTTTCCCAGTAAATGAGGATCCCCCTCCTTGAATCGATATTTTAGGCTGGATGTCATCTAGCAAATTAAGTTTGTTTAAAAATTTTTTTCGATAGCCCGTGCTTGTAAGCCATAAATCAAAATCCCAAACAAGCCAATCGGCGTTGACTGTATTTTGCCAGAGTCTATAGTCAACTATCCTTTCGTCGATTCTCATGTCCCCTCGATCGAGTCCAACGGAAGCTTGTTTTATAGAATGGGTTAGCCGAGAGGCAATGATGTTAAGTAATTTTCTTTTAACCGATATTTTATAAGCTTTTGCTGGGACATACTTATCTCTGGGCTCAGGCAAATAATCTTCCAGAGAGATTACTACATTGTCTGCATGCTTTAATAAAGGCTTAATTTGACGGATCCTTTTAATAAACCAAATACAGCCATAGAAGTTTACTTCATTTAGTAAGATGGTCTTTCCTGAATGAGTTTGATAAACCTGATAATTGAGGCTTGATAAAGTAACGCTTGAACGCTCTAACGAATTGGCAAGCCAATTTATCAAGGCATGATTGCCGCTACGCCGAAGTCCGCTAATAACGTAAACATTTTTATTCCTAAAATAAAAACTTACATACAGGTGAACCAAGTATCCAAAGAGTTTTTTCAATATGTCCATATATCTTCTGTTTTAGGTGGGGGCTAACGTTTTGAATATATTTGAACTTTAGCATGATATTCAACATGTGCAAGACTTAGGTGGCTTATCCGATAAGTGACAAATTTTCAGAATTTAGTTGTTACACAGTTATTAATTTAGAAGACTGGAACACAGCAAAAAAGCCTATTTGCTAGGGTTCTTCAATTGGCGCTATGGCGTCGTCAGCTTCTTCTTCCGTCTGGTCCAGGCTGACGAGCTCTGCCTGAACTTGTTGATAGCTGCCTTCTATTTGGTGGAGTTTAACTAACAGGTAATTAAGCTTTGGTGCAAACCAGGCATAGGTGACTTTTTCATCATTCTTGCGGCGGCGCAATTTTACAGTGTCGACCAATCCATAGGGCAGCATAAGTTCTTCTTCGCCAACGTATTCAAACGCATATTCACGAACTTTTCCTGACGTGGAAAGGATAGGAAAGCGATAACGGTCAACGCCATTGATGAGATTAAATCGGGATTGTAGATGAAAGCTGAGTTTGCTTTGCAATCCTTCCGGCCAGTCGATATCCACGGTTTTTTCTTTTTTTAGATCCGTTGCCTGCGAATTTTCTTTATCGAACTGCCAGTGATAATACTTATCTTTACCGGTACCTTCGCGAATGGATTCATAAGTAAGCGGGATCACCCGACCATCTTCAATTTTATTGGTGGTTATTTCTTTGCGTTTATCTTTGAGGATCATCCATTTGATTTTGGTTTCATAGCTAAACTCCACTGAACCATCATCATGATTGACCAGGGCTCTGGTGGCTTTACCAACGATGTCTCCACCGTGAACGATATTGTATTTTGCGACAAAATCGGGGATCTTACTGACGATTTCTCGTGTTTCAGCCGATGCAGTCTGGTTGGCAAGGGTGGGTAAGGAAAGGAGCGACAGACTCGACACCAGGGTGAGAAAGAATTTGGTACGATAGGTCATGAGCGCTCCTTATTGGTATTAGCTTTCGGTATATAGATTCGAAACTACCAATGAAGGGAAGTTCAATAATTATTGCGAATAATTACGATAAATCACCTTATTCTTCATTGGCATAGCCGTTTTCGGCCAGGGGCTTATTATCAAGGATGGCACAATTTTCCGACATTGTTAAGCGATCCTGACAAAACCAGTTCACCACAAGTGGATAAATGCGATGTTCCTGTTCATGGACACGAGCCGCTAAGTCAGATGCGGTATCTTCTTCAAATACCGGTACTTTTGCCTGCAATATCACCGGACCACCATCAAGCTCTTCTGTCACAAAGTGGACACTGACGCCATGGGTTTTATCGCCGGCATCAATCGCACGCTGATGGGTATTGAGTCCCTGGTATTTAGGTAGCAACGAAGGGTGGATGTTCAGCAATTTGCCCTGATAGTGTTGCACAAACTCTGGTGTGAGTATACGCATAAACCCTGCTAAAACGACCAAATCAGGTTGATAAGTATCGATATTTTTAATCAGGTTTTGATCGTAAATTTCACGGCTGGCAAATTCTTTGTGAGATAACACTTCGTTGGCGATGTCTGCATTTTTGGCGCGGGTTAAGCCGTACGCGTCTGCTATGTTGGAGATTACCCCGACAACATCACCATGGACTTGCTCAGCATTGCAGGCATCGATGATTGCCTGCAAATTGCTACCACTGCCTGAGATCAGAACGACAATTCGTTTTTTTCCAGACATTTATTTAATTACCACCTGCTCATCACCTTCCACAGCGTCTTCGATGGCACCTATGTGCCAAGCATTTTCGCCATTGGCTGTTAAGATTTCCAGGCTTTGTTCGAGCTTGTCAGCAGGAACCGCGAGGATCATACCAACACCACAGTTGAAGGTACGGTACATCTCATGCTCAGTGATGTTGCCTTTTTCCCTTAACCAGTTGAAGATTTCAGGCCATTGCCAGCTTGAACCGTCGATTACAGCTTTGCTACCCGCTGGTAATACGCGGGGAATATTTTCCCAAAAACCACCACCGGTAATGTGCGATAGGGCGTTTACTTTTACGTCTTTTAGCAGCGCAAGCGTTGATTTAACGTAAATCTTAGTAGGCTCAAGCAAGTGTTCAGCAATCGACTTGCCCGCGAGTAGCTCGTTGGTATCGGTATTGTTTACTTCCAATACTTTGCGAATCAAAGAAAAGCCGTTTGAGTGAGGGCCTGAAGAGGCAAGGGCGATTAACTGGTCGCCAGCGGCAACGTCTTCACCCGTGATAAGTTCAGACTTTTCAGCAACGCCAACACAAAAACCTGCGATGTCATAATCACCTGCATGATACATGCCCGGCATTTCAGCCGTTTCACCGCCAACTAAAGCACAGCCAGATTGCACACAGCCTTCGGCAATGCCAGCAACAACATCAGATGCTACGTCAACATCCAACTTACCGGTAGCATAGTAGTCTAAGAAGAATAATGGCTCAGCACCTTGCACGAGCAGATCATTTACGCACATAGCTACCAGATCGATACCAACGGTATCGTGCTTTTTCAGGTCGATGGCAAGACGAAGTTTCGTGCCGACACCGTCTGTCCCCGAAATAAGAACTGGCTCTTTGTAGCCTGCTGGTAATTGACATACTGCGCCAAAACCGCCTAAACCACCCATCACTTCAGGGCGTTGTGTGCGTTTTACCGCACCTTTTATGTTTTCAACTAAGGCATTACCTGCATCGATATCAACACCGGCATCTTTATAGCTAAGAGATTGTTTCTGCTCGCTCACTTCGAACCCTTATTTAATGACTGTTCATTTGGGGATTGATCTTTCTTTGTCTGTCTTAATCACTCTGATTCCTGCAAAAAGTTAAGTTCACAGAGTGCTGCTTGTAAAACATTGATTGCAATTTTCTTCAAACTTCATAATATGCAAGTGTATCCATTCGCAACATACGATTGAATTTTGTAGAAATCACCGCCAGTTTGTCGATAAAACAAACAACAAAGTTCAACAGTCCCCTCGTTACACTGGTAAAAATTGCGGTTATTCTACCAGCGCAGCGCACTGGTTAAAATCTCTGTGAGAAAATATTTTCTTTTCTTGGTTAAATTCTTGGTCTTTATGATAATATTCGCCCTATGAAAATGATAAAAATTTTGTGTAAACGCATCACCATAAGTTTTTTACTTGTTGGCTTGAACGTGGCAACAGTGAATGCTGTTCAGGTTGATGATTTGTACCAGGGACAGGTGAGTGTTCCCAGTCAGTCTTCCCAATCCAGGCAACAGGCAGTGCGAGATGCATTTCGACAAGTGCTGGTTAAAATCGCCGGTAGCGAATCCGTTGCCAGTAGCAGCACCTTGGCCTCAGCGTTACGCCGTCCGGATAATTATTTAAGTCAATTTAGTTATGCCCAGCAGGAACGCCAAACCTATTTAATTGCTGACTTTGATCAGGATAAAGTCAATTTGCTGCTGCAAAAAGCACAGGTAGGAATTTGGGGGAAGCATCGACCACTCATTACCGTTTGGTTTATTGAAGAACAGGGCAATCGTCGTTCGATTATTGCCGATTCTTCGCCGGAGCCTGTCGTCGCTAACTTTAAAGAGCAGGCCAGCATGTACGGTTTGCCGGTTAACTTTCCATTGATGGATTTAACCGATGCTATGGAAGTATCCTCCGGTGATGTTTGGGGGCGATTTCAACAACCCTTGACACAAGCCTCTACACGCTATAATTCTGAAGCCATTGTGGTGGTTCGTCTATCGGACAATTCATTACTCGATTCTGCAAAGAAACAAGCGGATAGCCAGGCGAAAGCCATCGACTGGACGTTATTCGTCAATGGTCGTCGCGCATCAATGCGCTACGAAGGCAATGACAATACAGAGCTGGTTACCCAAGCGGTAAATGGTATAGCCCAATCTCTGTATGAGCAGAACTCGTATAGTGTTTCCACCGAGGCAAATAATTTTACCAAGATTGAAATTTTAAATGTTGATTCGATGAGTACATTTAAAGATGTTAAAACGTTTTTGGAGAGTTTGACGCAAGTTTCCAGCGTTCAACTGGTTTCCGTGCAAGGCTCGACCATGCTGTTCAATCTATCGTTATTGTCCAGTGAAGCCGCAATTAAACAGGCGCTAAAATTGGAAGGAAAGCTGGTTGAAGGCAGTGACCCGCTTGAACGAGGCCAGTCAGAGCAGATTAGCCGGTTTATTTGGAAGGGGTGATGTCGAAATACAATCAGCTGCCTCTTGCAGTTCATTTACCAGACGATGAAACGTTTAACAGTTTTTATTGTTCTGAGCCACAACCCTTAATTGCCAACCTGAAAGCGTTTGTTGAAGGGAAAAGCCAGAGCGCACACGGTTTTTATCTGTTTGGTCAAAAAGGCGTCGGTAAATCTCATTTACTGCACGCGACCTGCGCCTATGCCAGTCAATTAGGCTATAGCTCTGTGTGCTTACCATTGGCCGAATTGGTCGATATGTCGGTTGAAGTGTTGGCGGATTTAGAGCAAGTCGATGTTATTTGCCTTGATGACCTGCAGCTGATAGCGAAATCAAATTGCTGGCAACGGGCAATATTTGATTTATACAACCGAGTGATCGAGAACGATAAAAAGATTATTTTAAGTGGCAACGATAGTGCCGCACAATTAGGCATACGATTACCGGATTTATTGTCACGTATTACCTGGGGTATGGTCGATCAGGCGAAACCGTTAACGGATGACGAAAAAGTATCTGCGTTGATCCACCGTGCCAAATTACGGGGTATTGATTTAAATGATGAAACGGCTCGTTACCTGATTAATCGTTTGTCCAGGGATATGGCGTCATTAATCGATAGCCTCGACATTCTGGACAAAGCCTCAATCCGTGAGCAGCGCAAGATTACCATTCCATTTATCAAAAGCACACTTTTGAAGTAAATCCTCGCGAGAGATACCCCACACCTTAGGTATGACGATACGTTATTTCAGGCTAGGAAGGCGACACCGCACCTGCAACGTCATTTCGGCCTTTGAACCAAGCCATTTACGTCATTCCGGTCTACGAACCGGAATCTAAACCTTTAACGTAATCATATACCGAGAGATACCGAGCGCCTGAGGTATGACGATACGTTATTTCAGGCAAGGAAGGCGACACCGCACCTTCAACGTCATTCCGTCGACTAAACTGCAACTTAAACTTCCTGCGTCATTCCGGTCTACGAACCGGAATCTAAACCTTTAACGTAATCATATACCGAGAGATACCGGACGGCGGAGGTATGACGAAATGTCGTTTTCTGGCTTTCACTTTGCGTCACGACACAGTTAGCCTTGTAAGTTTGTTATGAAAACAAAAAAGGCCAATGCAGCTGGCCTATTTTAAATCAATTTTGGAGTCCCTACTGTTCCGGATCGGCGCGAAGATGTGGCTCATATTTCTGGAAAAGCACTGGCTGTTTGCTTGTGAATGTAGAGAAAGCTTCTGGGCGACTTCTAAGTTGTTCGCCATTTTCAGGGGTCAGCTCAAGGTTATCAATCCAGGATTGCCCTGGTGTCATTAATACCGGGGGCAACAAATCACCGGTGTGATTGTTGATATCAAATTCAGGCAATAACCGCTCTGTTACATAAATAGCCCTGGGCAGGATATCGTTGACCGCTACGCGGCCACGCTGGCCCCAGGTTACGATGTAATCATCGCCAGTAATATCATCTCCTGTGGGGACATTGGTTATTGCGGTGTCACGGCGAACATCAAAACGCAGTGCCATCATGGTCTCTTCAAATAAGATCGCCAGATCTTCTCGCGTTGTGGTGTAATTGTAAAAATCATTGGCGACGTCATTTTTGTAAAATTCTGCAACATCAGCCGGTAGATAGGCTTGTTGAGTGCTGTTTGCCTGAGCGCCCAAAAATCGTACTTCGGCAAGACCGAGCATTTCCTGACTTAACAAGGGGTAGATGTTGTTTAGTCGCTCTGAAATTTCACTGTATTGATTTGCAGCATCGAGAATGCGCATCGACGCTGAAAACGACGACCAGTCAGCAGGGCTCAAAAAGTCATTAGCATGAGCTAATTCGTGATAGAGCAAATCTGCTAAATCGTACTTAATGTCTTCTAAAGGACGGTTTTCACGGTCATTAGGTTCAAAAAAGAAACTCACGTATTCGTTGTCTTTGGTATAGCGCCATGGGATCACAAACTGTAAATCGCGACCAAAGTCTGCCCGGTAATCCGGCGCTTCATTGATGGTATCGCGCTCGTCAACGGTTAGCCACAGAGAATTTGGATCCAGGTAAATGGCTCCGGTTACCGTCCAATAAAAAGAAGGTCTGACATCATAAGAAATAACAATCGCGGTTGTTGCTCGCAACAGGTTTTTAAAATCGTTGAAGTTATCGTAGGCCTGAAGATATTGTTTAAATCTGTCGCCCATCCAGCGATGTGAGACAACAACTCGGTCCATAATATCATCAATGGTTGGGTTAAGTGTTTCCTGAGCCAACAAAGGCAGGGTAGAAAGCCGACAGGAGCTAGTTAGTTGGTTAGAGTACACACAATCGACCAATTCATTCCGATAAGGACCGTCGTTGTTATAGGGAAATACTGTTGCCAGTGGGGCGTCATCAAAATAGGCGTTATTGGCGATACCTGCTGTATTTTCGACCAATAAAGATACCGTATCTGTGTAAACCGTACCATCATTAGGATCTGTCATCGAAGCTTCAAGCTCAATCACCGTATCCTGGTTGACTTGTGGAGCGGTTAAAATTGCCACACGGTTGCTTTCATTACGATCATTAAAGCTGACATCAGGGCCTTTGGTTTGTTGCCAGGAAACATCCTGCTCTGCATAAGAGTCATCCAAAAATGCACGAAGTGATATGCCTCCGCCTTCAACCACACTGTGACCAAGGCGCGCGACCAGGGTAGGGGTGTCGGATGTCGCGCTAAAACTTACCGAGTCCTGATAACTTTGACCGTCACTTCGAAAGTCTACGGTAAAGCTATAATCACCGGCCTCAGGCACGGTGAAGGCCAGCACTTTACCTTCGGTATGAACCAGATTAGCACTGGCACCGCTGGTTTGTTGCCAGTGAATTTCACTAACGTCGCGTCGGTTGAGTAATAAAATTAACTCGACGGCGCTATCTTTGGCGATTACGGTATCGTTTAAAACGATATTATCACCGGTGATCGGATCCTGAGGCATAAAACCATCGTCGGAATCTGAACCGCCACCGCATGCGCAGAGGATTGGAACACTAATAAAAAATAAAGCCAGTCGATTCAGTTTCATTTTGGTTGATACCTCAGTTATTTCTTTTCTTTACCGTTCTTTTTTAATCCTAGACCCAGTTCCTGGCCTTTATATTTCGAATAATAGGTGCCGGCGAAAAACATCATGCTAGCAAGCAGCAATTCAACAACAGCGAGTAAACGTTCTTCTGGTGATACCCATAAGGTCGTCAGAGAATGGAGAAAATAGATCATCACAATAAAATTTGCCCAGGCGTATGTGTATGGGTTTCCTTTTATCATTCCTGGCAATGGGAACAATAGCGGGATCACAAACATTGCGACGGACAATACCGGCGACAGACCTTCGCTAGGGGATAGATACATCAGCCACAATGGCATAAATACCAGCAAGCCAAAATAGCCTGTCAGGGCAATACGTTTTAACGTCGGGGTCGAAAAGGTTTGTTTGCTCATGCGGATTTCATACTGCTAGGTTATTGTTCAATTAACGATAAGACGTTTTCAGGAGGACGACCGATACAGGCTTTGTCACCAAATACAACAATGGGTCTTTCCATTAATTTGGGGGTAGATACCATCGCATCCACAAGCACGTCTGCCTGACTGTCTTTACTTAAGCCAAGTTCCTTAAACTCAGATTCCTTGGTACGCATCATATCAAGTGGTGTTACGTTCAGACGCTTGGCAACATCTAAGAGCTGCTCTTTATTCAAAGGCTCTTTCAAGTATTCAACGATTTCCACGTCAACGTTTGCATCTTGCAATAATTGCAGGGTCTGGCGGCTTTTAGAACATCTGGGGTTATGATAAATCGTATATTGACTCATGATTGTCCTTTATAATATCTAACGGATGGAAATAGGAATGTGGATCAGTTGACCTACAAACGCTTCAATTGATTTTCTTGTTCCTGAAACTGCACGATTCTCGCTTTTATCCGCTTTTTCATCAAGGTTTGTTGATCGGCAAAGTTATAAGCGGTATGCAACTCATCAATGGCTTTCGGGTAGAGCCCTAAAAGTGCATAAACTTCTGCCTGACTGGCGTGCATCTGCGACGGTTTATCCTGTTTTCGGTAGGTTTCGGTGAGCAAATCATGAGCAATAAAATTACCTGGATTCAAGATCAGAAAATCCTGTAATAGATTGTTCGCCAAGGCATATTTTTCGGCATAAATTGCGCTATTGGCATAATTTAATGTCACTACCTGATTATTCGGCATTAGCAGGTTCAATCGTTCAAGCATGTTAAGTGCTTTATCGTACTTTTTCTGTTCAAGGTAAGTGTCGGTTAAACCATCAACAAAAAACAGATTATTCGGATGTTTCACCAGTAATTCAGTAAGTAACTCTTCCGCCGCATCGTATTGTTTATCGGCAAAATAAGACAACGCAAGCGCATATTCCGTCGCTTCTTTGGATTGATAGTTCTGGCGCCTAAGCTCCGCCGTAAATATTTTGATATTATTTTCTGGCTCCCCTGAATATCGAGAACGTAAGCGCGCCTTGGCTAACTCAAAATCAAGGCTGGCAGGCAATAATCTCGATGGGTATGCCTGAGCCCGGTTTCTCGAATCTGTGATCCTGGAGTCGGGCAGTGGATGGGTTAATAACATCGCCGGTGGCTTTGAGGTATAACGATACTTTGTTGACATCTTTTTGAAAAAGTCCGGCGCGCCGTTGGGATCAAAACCACTATTGGCGAGGATGGCCATACCGACTCGGTCAGCCTCTTTTTCATTACTGCGTGTGTAATTGATGCCTGCCTGAGCGCTGGCGGCGTTGGCGGACATCAGTGCCGCCATACCCGCTTCTGGATTCACCAGAGCAAGCAAAACACCGGTTACCATGCCGGCTAGCGTCCATGGTGTCGCTCTTGACTGAGCTTCCAGTTTACGGGCCAGATGTCGCTGAGTTACGTGGGCGATTTCGTGGGCAAGTACCGAGGCCAACTCACTCTCATTATCGGCCATGGTAAGCAACCCTGAGTGGACGCCAATATGACCGCCAAAAAATGCAAAGGCATTAATTTCCTTATTATTGACCAGGAAAAAATCAAACTTGTAATTCACGCCGTCAGCATTGCGAACCAGTGAATTACCTAAATGATTAATGTATTCGATAAGCACCGGATCTTGAATGAGCGGCATACTCGCACGAACCTGACGCATCATGGCATCGCCATAGATACGTTCTTTGTCCAATGATAAGGTCGATACCGCAGATGTACCAATTTCCGGAAGTTGGTTTTTGTTTTGCTGCGCCATCGACTGGCTTGCACCACCTAAGGTAAGTGTTAACAATAAAGTGGAGAAGAAAACTTTTGTTTTTTTATAGGCAATATTCATTAATACCCTAACTACAACCTTGATATCATGCGGATTAAAACTTTTAGAGCACCGACAGGCGGGATAGTTCAACGCTTTGCGGTATTAAACTTGCTCAGAGTTAGGCTTGCTATATTCGCCGATATGAATTCATTTTACAATTATTGTGCGAATTATTTGGTTGTAACGGGTACACTGGTTTTATTCTCTGCAGCATATTGATAATATTGGCGTTTCAAAGGCAGATCAAATGATATACAGTGTTCGGAGGTTTGCTTGTTATACGCCTTAGTTCTCGATGCCAGAGACTGGAAATGTCCGCGCCCGTTAATCGAAACCAAACTCGCCCTCAGGCGGTTATCACCGGGGCAAAAAATGCGTCTGATAATTTCTGACTCAGGTTCAAAACAAGATATCCCTAAATGGTTGTCCAGTGCTGGTTTCGAATACGCATTAATGCCTCTGCACGATGAGGTCATGGAAATTATAATTCTAAAGAGAGAGCTCGATGTTTAATTATATCGCCCAGTGGTATAAAGAAAAGTTTGCTGATCCCCACGCGGTTACCCTGTTTTTATTTTTGTCGCTATCTTTTGCGCTCCTCTACTTTTTTTCCGATCTGTTAATGCCAATTATGGTGGCAATTGCCATCGCATTTTTGCTGGAACAACCGGTACAAAGGGTGAGTAAGATTGGCCTTAACCGTAATAAATCGGTGATGCTGGTTATGCTGGTATTTTCTATCGTCGCCTTTACCGCAATATTCGGTTTAGTGCCGGTGTTATGGCAGCAGACCAGTAATCTGGTCCAGGAAGTGCCAAATATGATCAGCAAAGGTAATAACTACTTAATGACATTGCCCCAGCAATATCCCGAGATTGTGACCGAATCACAAATAGATACGTTAATCGGTTCGATAAAAGATAAGTTATTACAATGGGGGCAGGTAATACTGGAAGTATCGGTTAATTCTCTGTCAAATATCGTCGCCTTGTTGGTTTACCTGATATTGGTACCCATCATGGTGTTTTTCTTTTTAAAAGATAAAGATGAATTACTTAAGAGTGTGATCCGTTTCTTACCCAAGGAGCGTCGTTTAACCGCTCAGGTTGGCGCGGAAATGCATCAGCAAATTCACAACTACATTCGTGGTAAAGTTTTAGAAATTTTAATTATCGGAATCACCTCAACGATCATATTTATGTTACTGGGGCTGCGCTATCCGGTGTTACTGGGATCCCTGGTTGGATTATCTGTTTTGGTTCCGTATGTCGGGGCAACCGTTGTAACCATTCCTGTCTTTCTAGTTGGCCTGTTCCAGTGGGGCTTTAGCGCTCAGTTTGGTTATCTGGTTCTTTGGTATGGTATTATTCAAGCCGTGGATGGCAATATTTTGGTGCCGTTTTTATTCTCCGAAGCGGTTAACCTGCACCCGGTCGCCATTATTATTGCCGTCATATTGTTTGGTGGATTGTGGGGGTTTTGGGGGGTGTTTTTCGCGATACCTCTGGCAACGCTGGTTAAGGCGGTTGTTAATGCCTGGCCATCGACGTCGAAATCTGACGATCTCGTGTTGGAATAAGCTCCTGCAATAGCATTACTATCAGATTGTAAAAAACGCGTTAGTCACTGACACGACTGACGCGTTTTTTTGTCGTTAACCGGTACTATTTGATGCTATCGAGCACTACCTGGTGATGGTCTTTGGTTTTAAATTTATCAAATAATGTTTCGATAGTGCCGTCGAGGCCGACCAGAAATGACAAACGATGAATACCATCATATTCTCGACCCATAAATTTTTTCAGTCCCCACACTCCGAAGTCTTCCGCAACTTTGTGATCCACATCGGAAAGCAAGGTGAAGTTAAGCTCATCTCGCTGACAAAACTTATCCAGGCGTTTAACTTCATCCGGACTTATGCCCAAAATGACTGTGTCGAGCTTATCAAAATCGTCTTTGTGATTTCGTAATTCCTGAGCTTGTACCGTGCAACCGGGTGTCATCGCTTTCGGGTAAAAATAGATCAATACTTTCTTCTTGCCGATAAAGTCTGCTAAAGACACCGGGTTATTGTTTTGATCCGGTAGAGTAAATAAAGGGGCTTTTGCTCCGACTTGTAGTGGGCTTACCATAGTTGTTTCCTTTAACGTTACGTAAATGTCAGCTGTAATTGAGCTTGCCAATTATGCCGAGCCGCTGACACAATTGATTAAAATCGGGTGTTAAGGTTTTCCAGTCTGTCTTGTCATTAAATTTGAAGATGAGTTGGGATGAAATTTTTTCCGTAATTTTGTCTGCATTGGAACGAAGTGAAATTAAATCGAGATCACGTCGGGCAAAAAACTCGGTTACCTCTTTAAGTATGCCAGGGGCGTCTTTACCGCTAAACTCAACCGTTACCTGCTCGACATGGATGTCAGTGTGCAGGGAGTGCGTGCGCTGGATGATGGTTAACAATTGCATGGAATGGGCGAGCAGGGGAAGCCTGACTTCCAGTTGGTTGATCGCCGCCTTTGACCCAGAAACCAGCATAATGATCGAAAACTGATCACCAAAAATACCCATTCGACTGTCATCAATATTACAACCAAATTGCCAGACTAATTTTGTTAAGTCACTGACGATGCCGGTTTTGTCTTTGCCGATGGCCGTAAATACCAAACTTTGATTCATTTCAAGTGCTGAATGTTGCCCGAAGATTTATTGCTAAATATTAACACATTATTCGAACCCAGTTATTCAATTAAATCAGGTAAGTGTATGTAATGGAGTGGTTTAAATCGACTTTTATCGGGAACTAATTGATTATGTATTCGTCCAAAATAGCTAGCAGGGATGTTCTATCATTCACATAAGTGATATAACGACCACTAAATTGCCATTTAGTTGTTTTTTTGGGGCTTTCACTTAGCGTTGATTATGTTAAAGTAAGCGCCTATATCGATGATAGCTTCTACCCATGACGAAGAATGTGTAGGCAAATTAAGCCTGTCAAACAGGCATCGTTAGCACTTAATCGTCACTGGCACTAGACCTATAACAAGCAATAACAAGCAAGTAATTGCGGGCTTTATTCATCAGGAGTTTTAATGAATCGCCGAACTTTATATCTTTCACTACTGACCTTGGCCGTAAGCGCCTGCAGTACAGTAGAAACACGCAAACAGGCAAAAGGCGAATTTGACTACGTCAACCAAGACGTGCCCCAAGCGTTAATCATTCCCAATCACCTAACCCAGCCGGCAAAGGATTCGGAATATGACGTACCAGCGATAGAAGGCACATCTGGCCCAATAGGCAAAGCATTGGATATCCGTGCGCCGGCTCTGGTATTGCCGTTAGCATCGGGAAGTCGGGTTGATGAATTTGATAAGACTGCGCAGATTTGGTTTGACAAAATTGATGACGACAGCGACTTAGAAAACGTTGTGGTCAGTGCTATCGAGAATTATTTGCAGGAAGAGGGCGTAGGCCTGACCTCAAAGCAAGACACCAAATTGGAGTCTGATTGGTTTCATCAGGAAACTAAAAGTGGCTTTTGGTTGTGGGAAGATACACAAACTTCAGAAAGCTGGCGCTTTAAATATTCTTTGGTGACAAAACCTCATGGACGTAGCGTTGGTTTGAATGTCGATTTGATTGAGTATCAATCGAAGAAAAATGGCGATATCGATCCGATTGAAAAAGAACGTATCGAGATGGCGATGATTAATGCCGTTTCCGCACAGGTCGACTACGAATATCGATTAAACCTTCGGGATCAGCGTCTTGCAAAAGCCAATCGCAAGGTGGTTACTTTGACTGAAGTAGAAGGCCAGGCGGCCTATTTGGTTGATTACCCGCAGCAGGAATTTTGGGAGTTATTACCGGAGTTTTTCGAAAGGTACAATTTTTCCGTAACGGATCTTAACGAATCTAAGTTTGTCTATATGGTGAACTATGAGCGCAATGATCCAAGCTTATGGGACGGTATCTGGGGTGAAGATGTTGGGGTTATTGATTTAGAAGATGGTACCTATGAATTCCATTTAGAGTCTAAGCAAGATAAAACCTTATTGAAAATCATCAATGATCAGAAAGAAGTGTTGAGTGAGTCTGTCCTTGAAACCAATTTTGATATTATGTCCAGCGCGTTAACGTTTGATTAAGTGATGTTTTGAAACATTACGTTGATGCTTCGAACATAAACGTCAATAGTGAATAGCTAAAACGCCGATCCTATGATCGGCGTTTTAGGTTACTACTTGTCTGATTGTTATACCAATCACACTAAGTTTGTGCACAACTCAGAGTTAGGGCAGAGGTTCAGTTACAACATAGATTTTATTGATATA
>NZ_JBHZSG010000010.1:0-66577 GCF_043642205.1 Thalassotalea litorea
ATATTTCATTAATATAGAATGACTATATCAATAAAATCTATGTGGTAACTGAACCTCTGCCCTAACTCTGAGTTGTGTACAAACTTAATGTGATTGGTATAAATCATCCGTCAGACGGAATAAAAAAGGCAGAGCTAACGCTCTGCCTTTTTTATACGATTGATAGCAAGATAAATGCGGTAATCTTGCTGCGTTTTTCCTATTCTCTTCACTTTCCATCTTAATGCTTGAGGGGTTTCTCAACGAGCAGATCCTAAAAAAGGGCACGCATGCCCTTTTAAATACGTCCGGGTTTAATCTAATCCGGCTGCCTTGCGCAATGCGTCGGCCTTGTCCGTTTTTTCCCAGCTAAATGCGGTAAAGGTATCTTCACCAACGGTCATCTCATAGGGTTCACGACCAAAGTGGCCATATGCGGCGGTTTGCTGATACATGGGATGCAACAAATCGAGCATCTTGGTAATGCCGTATGGGCGCAAATCGAAATGCTCACGGACCAGTTCAACCAATCTGTCTTCGTTAACTTTTCCACTGCCAAACGTTTCAATGGCGATCGAGGTTGGTTCAGCAACGCCGATGGCATAAGAAACCTGAATTTCACAACGGTCGGCAAGACCTGCTGCAACGATATTTTTCGCTACATAACGGCCTGCGTATGCGGCACTGCGATCGACTTTCGATGGATCTTTGCCGGAAAACGCACCACCACCGTGACGAGCCATGCCACCGTAGGTATCGACGATAATTTTACGACCAGTAAGGCCACAATCACCAACAGGACCACCGATAACAAATCGACCCGTTGGATTGATATGATATTTGGTATCTTTGGTCAGTAATTCTGCCGGAAGCGTGTGCTTAATAATATTTTCCATTACCGCATCGTAAAGGTCGTCTTGTTTGATATCGGCATTATGCTGAGTCGATAAAACAACGGTATCAATGGCAACGGGCTTACCATCTTCATAAACAAAGGTAACCTGAGATTTTGCATCGGGGCGCAACCATGGCAGGATCCCGGATTTACGGGCTTCCGCCTGACGCTCGACCAAACGGTGCGAGTAATATAACGGTGCTGGCATCAAAGATTCTGTTTCATTGGTTGCATAACCAAACATTAACCCCTGATCTCCGGCGCCCTGATCTTCCGGCTTGGCACGATCAACACCTTGGGCAATTTCTGGCGATTGTTGGCCAATCAGGTTCATAATGCCACAGGTTTCGCCGTCGAAACCCACATCAGAAGAGGTATAACCAATGTCACAAATGACCTGACGGGTAATTTTTTCTAAATCTACCCAGGCTTCGGTAGTCACTTCTCCGGAGATAATCGCAACGCCGGTTTTTACCATGGTTTCACATGCTACTCGCGCATGTTTGTCCTGGGCAATGATTGCATCCAGTACCGCATCAGAAATTTGATCGGCGATTTTATCTGGGTGGCCTTCAGAAACCGATTCTGAAGTAAAGAATTGCTTTGCCATAATGCCTCTGTCTATTAAAAATTCAGTCGTAGTCTCGTTCGCAACAACTGCCTGGCCGTAAGATAAAAAGCATACGCCAAGTTCAACATATCGCGAATTCTACCTTCTCAAAAACGAGAAATCTACTTTTTTACGTCTAGACGTCTAAAAAGGTTCAGTGACATTAATGGATGATCCATGTTGTGTTAACCCTAAATAATGTCAGGACACTTAACACCCGTCATTCTTAGTCTTCGATTAGTTAATTTAATAGTATGTTTTGTAAGCTTTTTTTATTTAGGCATGGTTAATGCAAGTCAGTTTGTTGAATAAGGTCTGGACGTCTGTCGCTTATTTGGAGGCCAGCTCGGCAATTCACAATCTTGTGTTGTAGCGCGTTTCCTTACGTTATCAACAAGGAGTAAGCTATGCCGTTAAAATATCGAATCTTCGTGAAATACCTATTACCATTTAGCATATTAATCATGTCGATTTACGCTCACAGTACCATAGGCTAAGGAATCTAACCCACTGTGATTCCTGTTTACCTGCGAATAACGACCACTTAAGTTAGCGCACGGCTCATTGATTTTAGTGAGCTGTGTTTGCTGCAAACACAGATCCTTTCGTATGTCACTGGTATCGTTCTGTTGGACTTGTTTATCCGTATCTTGCTTTTCATTTCAACGTGTTTTTACGTACAATGCCCATTACTTTGAAGCGAATTTTGTAATTGAAAAACTATGACGCCCAAAACACGTATTTATCTTCCTGAAAATTTACTTAGTGGAGCGACTCTGGCGTTATCCGAGGATGCGTTTGGTCACGTGGTGCGAGTTCTTCGCTTGACCGAAGGTGATTGCATTGGCGTTTTCAACGGTGATGGTCATGATTATCTGGCGACTCTGACCAACGTTTCAAAAAAGCGAGCCAGTATCCAGATCCACGAATCTATACCTGTGGATAATGAGTCGCCATTGCAGCTGCATCTTGGACAGGTGATATCGCGCGGCGACCGGATGGATTTTACCTTACAAAAATCCGTTGAACTGGGAGTTCGCGAAATTACGCCGTTATTCAGTGAACGTTGTGGTGTCAAGCTCAGTGGTGAGCGCAGGCAAAAGCGGGTTGCACAATGGCAAAAAATTGTTATTGCTGCCTGTGAACAAAGTGGCCGTGCGTTTGTGCCGAAGGTGAATGATGCAATTTATCTGGGCGAGTTTTTAAAACAACAAAATAAGGCGTTAAAAATTAACCTCCACCCAAGGGCCAAACATTCTATTATCAATTTACCTATGGAAGATTTGGCCGCGATACATGACAATCAGGTACGCTTGCTTATCGGTCCTGAAGGTGGTTTGAGCGACGCAGAAATTGAGCAGGCCGAACAATGGGGTTATACCGACGTATTGCTAGGGCCGCGGGTTTTGCGAACCGAAACAGCAGCATTGACGGCAATAACCGCTTTGCAATGTCGTTTTGGCGATTTACGTTAACCCTTAACTTGTTAATACGGCTGAACTAGAATGGCAACTATTAATTCTGACATCGCCCAGTTGGCGACGAACAACAATTCAGGAATATTCAATGACGATTAAACTTGGCGTGGTAATGGATCCTATTGAAACGGTGAAAATTGCCAAAGATTCGAGTATGGCAATGATGCTCGAAGCACAAAAGCGTGGTTACGAACTGCACTATATGGAGATGGACGACTTATATATGTTGCAGGGGGAAGCGCGCGCAACCACCAAAACCGTTCGCGTCTTTGATGACCCGAAAAAATGGTATGAATTTACCAATGAGCAAGATATTGGTTTAGCGGATTTAGACGCTATTATCATGCGCAAGGATCCACCATTTGATACTGAATACATTTATGCGACATATATGCTTGAACGTGCTGAAATTAACGGCACCCTTATTGTCAACAAACCGCAGAGTTTGCGAGATTGCAATGAAAAATTATTTACTGCCTGGTTTCCTGATTTAACTGCAGCGACTCTGGTGACCAGAAATAGTCAACGTATTCGTGATTTTCATCAGCAGTATCAGGATGTTATCGTTAAACCTCTGGATGGTATGGGAGGTTCGTCGATTTTCCGAATGAAACAAGACGAAGCAAACGTTGGTGTGATTATTGAAACTTTGACGGCACATGGTAGCCAGTATGCTATGATCCAAGAGTACATGCCTGAGATTGTGGATGGTGATAAACGTATCCTGATCGTAAATGGTGAGCCGATGCCGTATTGTCTGGCTCGTATTCCAGCCAAAGGCGAGACGCGTGGAAACCTTGCTGCAGGTGGGCGAGGAGTCGCGCGTCCTTTGTCAGCCAGCGATCGTCTCATCGCTGAAACCATAGCTCCAGAACTTAAAAAGCGTGGTTTATATTTTGTTGGGCTTGACGTTATTGGTGATAAAGTCACCGAAATAAACGTGACCAGCCCAACCTGTATTCGTGAAATTGAAGCGGCATATCCAATTAATATCAGTGGTAAATTGATGGATGCCATTGAAGAAAATATCAACCAGAATACGCCTCAACAATAACAATAAACGCAAAGCCAGTGTCAGCACTGGCTTCCTGGTCCAAGCATAGGAAGATTTGCGTGCAAAGTTTAGAACATCAGTTGTTGATAGCGATGCCCAGCCTAAATGATCCGTATTTTACCAAAACGGTGACTTACATCTGTGAGCATAACGAAAATGGTGCCATGGGATTAGTGATTAATATCCCAGTTCGCATCACCCTCAAAGAATTACTTAAACAGATAGACGCCAAACAATCTCTGCAGGATGTTAGCAACCAGAGAGTGCTAGCAGGTGGCCCTGTATCTCCGGATCGCGGCTTTGTGTTACACAGTGGTCAGGATGGCTGGCATTCGTCATTAACATTGCAAGATGACATTATGATCACCACCTCAAAAGATATTCTCCAGTCACTGGGTACCGAGCGAGCGCCAAAACAATTTATCGTGACCTTAGGTTATGCGGGTTGGTCTGCGGGACAGTTGGAGCAGGAATTACAGCAAAATTCCTGGTTAAATACCGATGCGGATAAACAGATACTGTTCGATACTCCGATTGAACTGCGTTGGCAGCGGGCAGCAGAGAAGTTAGGTATAGATCTCGGCCATCTTTCCAGCGAAGTCGGCCACGCCTAGATTTAGTGACCAGAATAACCCCTGTCATCGCTTGAAAGCTCAGCGGTATCGCAAGAACAAACGCACTGTTTCGCGCTACCGCTGACAATCTATCGACGAATGAGTAATTTATTCTTTAATGGTGTTATGTGGGGATTAGTCGTTGCAGAGAACCATCGGCATTTCGTCGCGTTTCAGGCTTTAACAGGTAACGGTAACTTTGATGGTTTAACTTAACCTTGGGCCAGGACGTTCTGATAGCGGTTTTCTTGTAGAACAAGCCAATTCCTTTTAAACTCTAATCCTTTAAAACACCCGTATTCTCAGGAGATGTATCTTTGTCCGCTTCCATTGGTTCTCGCACCGCATTAGGCTTTGATTTTGGTACCAAGCATATAGGTATCGCCGTTGGCCAGGAATTTACCGGTACGGCAAGGCCATTAAAAGCAATAAAGGCAAAAGATGGTATCCCCAATTTTGATTTGATTTTAGCGTTTATCAACGAATGGCAACCGGATATTCTGGTGGTGGGCTTGCCGCTTAACATGGATGGAACTGAACAGCCCTTTACCGCCCGAGCCAAAAAATTTGCGAATCGATTGCATGGCCGTTTTGGTCTTAATGTGGTGATGCAAGATGAGCGCCTGAGCACCGCGGATGCCAAGCAAAGCCTGTTTGCTCAGGGCGGTTATAAAAACCTGCAAAAAGATAATATCGATTGTCAGTCTGCCGTCGTTATCTTAGAAAGCTGGTTTGAAAGCCAGTATCGTTAAAACTCACCGCTTGGGGAGTTTATCAGAGGCCCATTTATGGCTTTAACTCATAGCTGCGCAATAAACTTACTGTAATTGCTATTACTCTGGGGTTCGAACCCTATTTCTCTCTAAACCGTTCGTCGCATCCACGGCCACCTGGGTAGCCGAAACGTCTTTATTAGGCGAATCTTCAACGATTAATTTGTGGCCGTTTATGGCTTTTTGCAAACGCATTTTTGATTCGCAGTCGGCCAATAGTCCATACATATTCTCTTTACGCCCGGCAAGGTCTACCAGCATGCTAGTGGTATGATAAGGAAATTTATAGGTTAAAAATATGGAAGGGTTGAGGGCATCGATTTGAGCGATGATCCTGCTGTGAATCTGTAGTAGTCTGTGCATGTCGGTAGAGGGCAATAACATAACCAGCATACTTCCTTTGTAACGGCCTATGAGACTGGTGTGCGGCGCATTATTACGAAGAATTTGCGCGGTTTTTTCGATTAGCCAGTCGGCCAGGTTGTGGCCATTACGATAATTGATGTCAGATAATTGATTCAACTGTAAACAAAATAGACAAGCAGTTTGTTGTTCCTGACTCTGAATAACCTGCCATTTTGCACTAAAAATTTTAACCAGATGACTACGATCATAAACCTGAGTCAAGGGATCTAATTGCAACTTAGCTCGCAATGCATTTCTAGATTTGCGGATGCCAAATACACTCATACCCAGACCTAGGACAATAATTATGGCAAGGGCAATGTAACCTAAACTGACAAGGTTTTGATTATCTAAGGTGTTAATTTCCTGATTGACGATACGTAGCTGGGATTTTTGTTTGGCAAGAAGCCGACTAAGTTCAGCGAAAAGTGCCTTGTTCTTCTCCAATTCAAACTCAAGATTTTTACGTACGCTTTCCTGTGCACGCTTTTGTATAAAACTATTTTTCTGACGCTCTAAGGCATCGGCCAGATAGGTATAGGTTTGTTCAGGTGTGCCAAAGGACTTGGCAAGTAATGCCATTATTTTCGCCGTTTGGTACAGGCTTGGATTAATTTTCAAAGATGGCGAATATGACATGGCCTTAGTGCCATAAAACCAGGCTTTATGGTGATTGTCTGTATGGTAGTAACTGACGGCAAGGTGCGCATAAAACTCAGCCATATTCATCGGGTAATCATGCTTTTCAACTTGTGAAAGTTGTGGTTCCAGCGTATTAATTACCCAGGTATAGTTGCCTTTACGTAGCTGCAACTGCGCCATATCTGCCAGTACGCCTTCAACGATAATGTGCTCTGAGATATTCCTACAATGCGCAACGGTTGCGTGATATAAAATATCGTCTGGTGATGTTTGATTTAATCCGATTAACGCATCCAGTTTGTGCGCAAATACTAAGCATTGTTGCCGACTGGTTAAATGACGATTGGTGAGTTGTCCTAGATATTCCAGGGCCTGGCGATAAGCGCCGAGTTTATTATGAAAATAGCCTATCCCCATAAGAGTTTTGGTATAAAGCCTCGGTTCGATATCTGGGTGAGGTAGCAATGCAAGAATACGGTCCAATTGTAAAAATGCTTGTTGGTAATCGCGCTCTAGTAAATGCAAGTTTAAAATATAAGAAAATGCCTGCAAACGCACATTAACATCGTTATGTTTGGATTGTTCGATAAATGCCTTTAAGGAAGCTTGATAATTTCCGATAAGGATTAAATGATACGCTCGCAGAAATTCGTACTGTGCCTGTTCGGAGCTATCTAAAGCACGGAGCTCAAGAATATCCAGGAGTGTTTGACTGAGCTTGATATTGGTTGAACGATAGTTTTCAGCGCTCGTAAGCAGTTCTGCCGTTGTCCAGCTCTGATAATCCACATTATCCGATACAACACCTTGTTGGTTATTATCAACGTCCTTCTGGGTATTTGCCGTTACCGGGTGGACCGAGAACCCCCAAAAAAACACAATAAGCACGAGGGCAGCAGCTTTTATATTTGCGCTCATTGTAGGTGATAAAAACGCCAAAGCCTTATTTGCATATTTTCCCATCGGAATGATATTTAGTGGCGCTTTCAAAAGCCTGCAGGATGAGAGTTTAAGTATTTGGTACATCGCCTGCCTCCTTTGAAGTTAAGGTGCTTACCGGACCTTTGCTGCCTAGCTTATCATCGCGATATCTGACATTGCTTATGTGTTTTTTTTGCTTAAACAAGGTTGCTGACGGGTTATCCTGATAATTCGGACTTTCAATAATGGTTTGTGGGCAATAGGCAACTCCTTCGTAGCAAGTTTGTATTGCTGCTTCAGGCCTGGAATTGATACGACTGTTTAACTTAGTGTCAACACTTGTTATGGGTTTTTCGGCACAGGAGGTTACCGTTCGGACCGCTGCAATCAAGTCCATCAATATATATCGAAAACGATAGCCGCTATTATCGCTATGGGTGATTCCGATTTTTATGCCGGGAATGGCCAATTGTATGCTCAGCTGTTGTTGCAGCTCGGAGGAAAATACTATCGTCTCTTGTTTACTGACATGATTCAACATTACGATAAATTTGTGCTGGCTTGCTCGGGCTACCAATATAGAATGTTGATGAGGCTGATATTCCTGGTCCTTAAACAAGGCGTAATATAACCCCTTAACCTGATTAATTAGCTTTAATTGCTTCTGACATGCATTGCTATTGGTTATCTTAAGTTTCTTTTTAGCTGCGGACAAAATAGTATCGACCGTCTGTTGCGCCATCAACTGCTGCTGATATTCCCACAAACGATGTTTGGATAAGTTGCCCTTTAACAACAATGCATTCTCAGATAAATCTTGCGGTACCTTTTCCCCAGACAAATCAATTCCAGACTGGTTTAACCTAGGGATCTGAACAAGCATGGCGCCAACCGGAACTTTGTTATTGTACCAACCAGGTAAACATTCAGAGGTTAACGTTTCTAACTCTTGTCTGGTTATTGCACCACTTACACTATCGAGCTTCAGACGTTGCTTTAACGGCGACATAATGCGTTGATATCGGCGTAAAAATACATAGAGTACAAGCGTCAGCATAGAAAGAGTTAATAGCGAAAACTGAACCGCAATTTGATTATTAATACTTGAATACAAGGCTTGGTGAGCAATCTGCTGCTTTTCATTGTTGCTCAGAAGATTATTTTTTAATTGCAGGCGTTTGCTTTCATCGAGCATTTGGGCTTGTAGCATTTGCTCTCTTGCCTGCGCCTTGGCAAGTTCAATATCCTTGTTAAATTCCTGATGATATCGATATTTCTCTAGAAAACCCAAGGCGCGTTCAAAGTCCTGTAACTGTGAATAATACTGAGCAAGTAATTGATAGCTGTCAGCAATATAGCGACTAGAACGCTTTAGCTCTTCTAACCGGGTTAATTCAATGGTTAACTCGGAGGCTGTTATTTTTGCCATATCCATTTGCCCCACGGCAAGTTGATAGGCGAAACGAACTTTAAGGTTTTCGGCGTAATGGTAATTGTCTTTCGCCATTAGAGGTTGATATTTACTCAGCAATCCTTCAGCGCGACCATGTTGTCCATGTTTCAGGTAATAATTGATCATGTTGAATAATATGGCGTTAAACAATAAAGGCTCGTTAATCGTCAAACATTGCAATTCGGATTGATAGAAAGTTCTTTCTATGGTTTCTGCGCTGCTAATGTTTTTCTCACTATTAAAACGGTGTAGCTGATAAATACAACGGTCTCTAGGGGTTAAGCTAGCCAGTGAAATTTGCTCTAATGATTTAGATGCGAGCGAATACTCTTTCAAAAAATTATAAAAATATGCCAGCATCAATATGCTGGTATTCTTGGTTTTCCCATCGGCCAAAATAGCGAGGTTTTCTCTGACCAATTGCTGATATTTTATCGCAAGTTCATAGTCTTCAGTAATGATTGCTATATTGAGGAGATTGTAGTGGGCCCGGGCACGAACGATGTGATTGTTATGCTCAGCTAATTGTTCGTGCAGTGCTCGTGCCTGAGGAATATTATTCGCCTGTATTTCCTTTTGGGCATTGATATAGGTCCATTGAGTGTGGCTGTCTTTATCAAGGCGAATTTGGTGTGTTTCAATAAAAAGATTCAATGCATTGATGAATTGAATAAACCGCGGACTGTCCTTAGTGCGATTGTGTTCAATGCTGACCAATTTACGATTGAATTCCTGATTGAACTGGTTCGTTACCGATTCATTGATTTCCCGAGTTTGCTGAGAACCGCTGATTTTCAGTTGTTGCTGCCAATGATGCAGCCACGCCTCGAGTTGACTGAAAGTTTCTATCTGCATGGTTGAGTGTTGCAGAGGGGTAGCCTGACTCTGTGCATACCCTGGCGCATTGCAAACGAATATCATGACCACAACAAGTGGCAGAGTGTTCAATACTTTGGCGTAATGGCGCTTGGTCTTTGGCCGAGTTTTCGATGCTGCTGTGCGAAATTTATTCGGTAAATCAAAGGTTAATGCTGTCAGCATCAAGTCATAACGCTGCAGAGTCGCGGTTAACCTCTGGATTTGTCTAATCCATATAGGTGTAATTGACAGGAAAAATAACATCACAGCATGAATTCTTTATTAGCGAACAGCATCAAGTGATTGCGTTTATATCGCAGTGGATTGACGAGTTAATGCCTGATTAGGGGCGTCAAAGGCATTATCTTTACTGTCTTTTGGATCCATGCCTGCATCTTGATGAACGATGTTACATAGGTTGGGTGATAAATTTAACAGTGATTCCAAAGCTTGGGCATTACCATTTAAAATCGCTTCCTGAGAGAGCTCTGACAATCCGCAATCCGCCATTTGTTTTTGTAGGTTTTCTAACGTGTGTGAAGACAAGTTAGCTTGTTCACCTAAACGCTCTAATAACTGGATGACATTTGACATTGGATTTTCCCTTCTTGTTATTTTGACATGGCTTAAAAGCCGCAAGAGTGTTCTATCTTTATGTTATTTAATTGTGTTTTAACGTTATTTTTAACGTGGCTTTTTAACCTGATTTTATCTAACGCTTTTAAGGGTGCAAACGAAAAATTTACACATCCTCACTTGTTTATATTCCCACTATCGATCTCAACTTAAAAGCTTTTTACCGGCTTATTTTGATTCTCTGGTAATGTTGACGGGGTGCTTTCGGGTTTTCGTCAAACCGCAATAGACTATAGTGGTAAACATGGTGTTCATGCGTTGCCTACAATCACCGAATTCGATTGCATCACATAGTTGCGATTTTTTTAGGAATTAGCAATAAATAATTCGGGGAGGAACCCGGCAGCCCGCGTTTACTTTTCTAAAACTGATGTAATTACAAAAAGTTACATATTGATGTTGTTTGTAGCATTTTGTAGCCATGATTGGTATTACATTACCTCAAGCATTTCCAGGTAGGTTTGGCTGCGAGATTTTCCCTGATAATCGTATTTTTCAGGTAATGGTTGTTGGAGATTGATTTGGGGCAGCCACAAACGTCAGAAGCTGGTATTGGTATAAGGTTACCGGCTTTGTCTCTTATTGGTGTTAATTTGCTTGCAATAAAAAAGGACCCGAAGGTCCTTAATTAGTGGATTAAACGGGCTCGAATCGTGCCTTCAATGGCTTTCAATTCTTTGAGCGCCATATCACTGTCTTTCGAATCTAAGTCAATGACCACATAACCGATTTTATCGTCGGTTTGCAGGTATTGAGCGGCAATATTAATTTCCCGGTCGGCAAATGCCTGGTTAATTTGTGTCAGAACACCCGGTCGGTTATGGTGAATGTGGAATAAGCGTGAACGATTAACGTTTGCGGGTAGAGAAACTTCCGGGAAGTTTACTGCGGAAACCGTAGAACCGTTATCGGAATATTTAATGATCTTACTTGCTACTTCAATGCCGATGTTTTCCTGAGCTTCCTGCGTACTACCACCTATATGCGGGGTCAAAATAACGTTATCGAACTCACGCAATGGTGAAACAAATTCATCATCATTAGATTTTGGTTCAACTGGGAATACATCGATTGCAGCACCACCGATTTTTTTACTTTTAAGTGCCTGAGCCAAAGCCTCGATATCGACAACGGTGCCACGCGAAGCATTAATAAAGATCGCCCCATCTTTCATTTGTGCAAATTGTTTGGTACTGATCATGTCCTGAGTTTCAGCGGTTTCAGGAATATGCAAAGAAACGGCATCGGCACAATTTAATAACTCTTCTAAAGTTTTACATGGACTGGCGTTACCTAAAGGTAATTTGGTTTCAATATCATAAAACTTAACCCGCATGCCTAAGTGCTCGGCAAGAATACCGAGTTGAGTACCGATATGGCCGTAACCGACAATACCTAAGGTTTTCCCCCTGGCTTCTACGGAACCGGCTGCGGATTTTAACCAGGCCCCACGGTGGGCTAACGCACTCTTTTCTGGCACGCCCCGAAACAACAGCAATAATTCACCAATCACCAATTCGGCAACCGAACGGGTATTCGAGAAAGGTGCATTAAAGACTGGAATTCCTCGTATTTGCGCAGCTGGCAAATCGACCTGATTGGTTCCAATACAAAAACACCCGATGGCTGCGAGTTTTTTCGCATGACTTAAAACGTCGTCCGACAATTGAGTCCGGGAGCGAATACCGACAAAGTGGACATTAGCAATTTTTTCTTTTAACTCGTCATCGGGTAACGAGCTCTTAAGATACTCAATATTACTGTAACCATTGTCTTTTAACGTTTCTACCGCACTTGGGTGAACACCCTCAAGCAATAAAATTCGGATCTTATCTTTGTGCAACGATTGTCGGGTCATGGGTACTAACTCTGCAAAATAATTCTGTTTAGATGGCTAGACAGCTAAACTAACATATAGAGTGAAAACTCAAAAGTGTTTTTTTGGATATTTACTATTCACTTAAACTGATTCAGACTTGCGTCGACGATGTCGGGTTTATCATGAGGTTAGCAACAGGCTATACTCATGAGAAAATACTGAATCGATTCTGGTGGTGTTACTCGATAATTTTAGCGCCTTGCTCAGTACCAAGGATCAATACATCAGCGCCACGTTTGGCAAACAGACCATTGGTTACCACCCCAACGATGGCGTTAATGTTTGCTTCCATCTCTACAGGGTTTAAAATGTTCATATTGTGAACGTCAAGAATGACATTGCCATTGTCTGTTACCACGCCCTGGCGATACTCTGGGTCGCCACCGAGTTTAACTAACTCGCGTGCAACATAACTGCGTGCCATAGGGATAACCTCAACCGGTAAAGGGAAGTGACCTAAAACCCCAACCTGCTTGCTGGCGTCGGCGATACACACAAACTTTCTGGCAACTGCTGCGACAATTTTTTCCCGGGTAAGGGCGGCGCCGCCTCCTTTTATCATATGCATGTGCTCAGTAATTTCATCTGCACCATCGATATAAACATCCAACACATCAACGTCGTTGAGGTCAAACACCTCAATGCCATGGGCTTTAAGTTTTTGTGTTGAAGCTTCAGAGCTGGATACGGCCCCGGCAATGGTATGTTTAATGGTTGCCAGCGCATCGATAAAGAAATTAACCGTCGAGCCAGTTCCAACACCGACGATACTGTCGGGTGTGACATAATCTAACGCGGCTACCGCTGCGGCTTTTTTCATTTCGTCTTGAGTCATAATGTTTCCTTTTTCGACACGTTGGCTCGATTATAGCGTTAAGCCTTATGGATTGTCTTCTAATTGCCGACACAATCTTATCGTAAATGGTCGTATCCTTCGCTAAATATCGCAATGTCTGTTTTCTGGATACTTTGCGCATTAGACAAGGTTTTAATCAGGGTTTTTATTAGAGCTTTGGACAAGCATGCGCAAACGAATTTACCCACATTGATAATCCTATCCAAGTTCGATCACAGCTTTCCTCATAGTTTTCAAAATATATCACCTAACTTGTTGATATTAATTAGTTTGTAGACCAATTAATCGTCTATTCCTCAGGTAATCCTCAGGTTTTTTAATCGATAATCCGTTTTAATTAACAGGTTGTTTGGCGAATAGAATATAAACACACTTGCTAATAACCTCGCAACGATAGCGAAAAACGCTAATACGGAAAACCCGTTAGCAGACGCTTAGCAGACTCAATATTAACGGTGAAGGCGAGAATATTTTGTCGTCATTATAGCTTCTGCCAATGCGTCCGCCGCGATGGCAGATAAAGCAAAATGGTTGCGATGTTGTCCAATATACAGATGTTCTGTCGCTGCAAACGGCAATGCTCTTGGAGCAAAGCGAAAATCTAGACATTGATGAAAGGTCATGGAACATAAGTCGAAATTCTCAACGGAAATGATCTAGGAGGAAGTGATGAAAATGTTATTGTCCGCAATCGCTGCAGGTTTAATTGTGGCATCAGCAACTAGCTCGGCGGTTGAATATGAATTTGTTGCAGTAGATAACTCTAACGAGACCAAAACCTGTGTCTCTGCGGTATCTGATGATCTTGCAACTTTAAAAATGCAGGTTAGGCGCTCATACGGCAATAATGTGCGCTTGATGAGCCAAATCCTGAGGTGTAATGAACAGGATATCAATACCTTTGCCCATACGTTTGGCGCTCAGGATACATCAGAGTATTTAAACCGGAGGGTTTCATTTAAGTATCGAGTCGATGATTCGGTTGAAATTATCGATATTAGTGCCTATCAACCCGATGTAAATGGCAAAGTCGTTATTTATGTTGGCAGTAAATAAATTGTTATTTACGTTTATATCGCCGCTTTATTCGATGCGGCGATATTTTTTGTCAAATGTCTGCTGTTTATGTTGTCGCCTGGCCTTATTTTCTTATCGATAGTTTTATCGATAGTTTTATCGATAGTTCAACCAATAATTCAACCTGTAGTGTTATCGATATCTGTACCGATAGTTCAACTGGTAGATGGTGACGCTAACACGGCGTTACGACTCATTGAGGAAAGTGCAGTAAAAACCGTGTGAAATAGTTAGACCGAAACTATGTGTCTCAAAGGGATGTCCCAGGGCTGTGGGGTGAGTTTATCTACCTGCTGACAACGGTGCGCCACGCCGATGGTTTTTTGCTGTAGTTCAGGAAAGGAGCTCAGGGTTCGATCATAATAGCCACCGCCCATGCCTAACCGGTTTCCGTTACCATCAAAACCAACTAGCGGGGCGAGAAGTAATTCGATATTAGCCGTGGGCAGCACCTTGTTGACATCTAGGACGGGCTCTTCAAGACTATAGCGATTTATCTGTAATTGCGTGCTGGCTTGATAATTGAGAAAGAGTAAATGACCTTGGCTAAAAGGATGCAGCACTGGCACGTAAGTTTTTATGTGGTTTTGCCAGCACCATTGAAAAAATGGCGCAAGGGATATTTCACCATCTGCGGCCAGATAACCGGCAAGGGTGCGAATATGCTGTGAACGACAAAGGTGTTGAAGATTAGCACAAAGTTGCTCGCTGGCGTGAAACTGCTGGGCCTTGCTCAGCCTGCGACGCCGCTCTCTCAGCGCTTTTCGTAATCCTGAATAATCCATAGTTGCTACCAGCCGTAAATAAAAAAGGGCCAGTATTATCTCTGACCCTATTATGTTTGACTATTTCTAACTTGCCAATGGTTTAGCGTTTAGAAATGAAATTCAATACCGGCGAATGCACCATCAAATTGGGTATCAAGATACATATCATCAAGGTCCTGAATATCAAAATTCATTGCTCGGTATCCTAAACGAATATCTAAATCAACAATGAGATTATCCACGAAGGAATATTTCAGACCAGCCATGGCATCATAGACATTGTGATCATCAAAACCAATCCACGAGCCTTCTGCAAATACATCCAGACCGGTACCTAAAAGACTCACTTCGGTTGCCAAATAAAGCATGGGGATGATACCGTCATAATCGACCGTTTCTTCGCTGAATACGGGATTTATATCATCCGCACTTACAGTTACTGCGTATTCGGCATATTTCAGGTTAACACCCAAGTCGATGCTAAAAATGGCATTGTCGAAGAGTTCGTAATACATAATTACATCAAGATGATCCAGCTCGGCACTTACCAGCGTGTCTCCATCATATACAGTGTCACCGAATTCAAAGTTATCGACATCGGCCATACCCATGGTATCTAGCTCATTTTGACGAAGTTTTAAATTAGGCAATAATGGAATTGGATGTTCTAAAGCAGCCCAGTAGCTGGCTTTGTTGTCATCTTCCAATTCAAAGGCTTGTAATTGCTCGGAGCTTCCAAAGCTACCCTCTGCTTGCATATCCCAAACCTGACCACCGATATAAACACCCGCGATGGTATCGGCCTGGGCGAAAAACGAACTGAGGGCTAACGTTGTTGCTAAGGCGATTTTTTTCATAACTCTACTTCTTTTGGTTATTGTTATCTTTTGTAAGATAGGACGACAAGCCAACATTAACGCAAAATGAAAAGAAAATGTAGAGCAGATGTAAAAAAAGCGTACAAGAAGGCTGAGGTATCAGCTTGCAATGGGGTAGCCAAAAGTCGATGACGCGAGTTCAAAAACGTTAGCTTGACCTGCGAAGTCTTCAAGCGGGTGTCAACGAAAGGCCTATACTTTGTCACCAAAGCGTACAGGCAACGCCTCGAAATTTCGCTGCTAACAAAAGAAGGGTTCCCCAAAATGCCGGTACCAACGTCAGCCCTTGAACAACCGTGTGTTCAAGGCGGAGGTTGCGCAATTGCCTCAGGCTTCCCGGTACAAGCCGGGCTTGCTCAATAGCAACCGATAAACCCCCTAAGTTAAGAATTATCGGCTCAGGGACATAGTTAATATCAAACATCCCAGGGAACTTGAACTTTAATTATACAAAACTTCCGCAAAGAAGACCTGTATAAATTTGTAGTAAATGGTAAAAGACGTGGTGAGGCGTGAAAAAATGTAGCGAGCATTTTAATGTGTCTTTATCGATAACTTCTTTAATATCTTGAAGATAGCATCGTTAGAAATCGCTCTCACCACGAAAAGAGTATGTCGGATAATTACGTTATCGACACCTCGTTTGACAGAACGGGTGGCACTTTAACGCAGACTATGTCAGGGCGCAATATGATTTCTTCAACACCACGAACAATATCGTAATAACACATAACTCGATGAGATAAAGATACCAGCGCTTCCCTTATTGTCCTATTTAGTCTTGGTACCGCTTGTGGCAAAACCGGTAGCAACCGACACCACTCGATTTTGAATGTTGCTGCCAGCGACATGAAATTAAAGCCGCCAGACGTTATATCCAACGGACATGACTTGATAGCTCTGCTTATCTAAATTACCAGCAATTCACCTACCTTTTATTCGTGAATATTCGCGTCTAAACTGGTTTAGGTTGGTAGGCAGTGGTACGATATTCACAATCCCTTTGTAGAATGAAGTGTTATGACACAAAATCAGTTAATTTCTTTCACGCAACTTCAGGCGTTTTTAGGCGGGGAGAACCTGCAAACCCACGCGTCTGAAATTCATGGTTTCCTTACCGGCATTGTCGCTGCGGGATACTCATTCGATAAAACCGACTATCTGCAAATTATCGAAGACTTGTTTAATAATGGCGAAACTTTGTCAAAAGCCATGCACCGTCAGATGAAAGTCTTATTTGGCGAAATAGTGCAGTCTATCGTCGATGAAAATTTCAGTTTCCAGTTATTGTTGCCAGATGATGATGAATCGATTTTCGAACGCGGTCAGGCGATCAGCGCATGGGTTCAGGGGTTTAATTTGGGGTTTGGTCTACTGCAAAAACAAAAAGGTAGTTATTCTGAAGATGTTCAGGAAATCATCAAAGACTTTTCCGATATCGCAAATTTGTCCAGCGAATTAGAAGATGATGAAGAGACGGAAGAGGCCTACTATGAAATCCTGGAATATGTGCGCATTTCCTCTTTACTTTGTTTCGCCGAATTAGGCGATAACCCAACTCCAGAACAAGATTCTAAGACCTTACATTAATTATTAAAAGGGTTAGCGATTGGTTTAACCCTCACAACTACTCCAACTATTATGACTAAAACTCACATTGATGTTTCTGAATTTCAGAATCGCCGTCACCGTATACTGGCACAAATGCCTGTCAATTCCATTGCATTGTTTCCCGCTGCAAAAGAAGTCACCCGCTCTCGGGATACGGAATTTCTCTTTTGCCAGGAAAAAGATTTCTTCTACCTAAGTGGCTTTCATGAACCCGATGCCCTGTTGGTGTTAATCAAAGGCGATGACGCAGATACTGCGAGCGATGTCGCCGCAAATTCTGATGCGAATGAATGCATTTTGTTTTGCCGAGATAAAGATCCGCAAGCCGAAGTTTGGCATGGACGCCGTGTCGGTCCCGAAGTGGCACAGAGTGAATTTGGGTTAGAGCACGCCTATGGCTTGTCTGAACTGGAACAGGTATTACCTTTGTACCTCAATGGCCGGGATGCACTGTATTTTGCTCAGGGACAATTTAAAGAATTTGATGACATGGTCTTTGCCATTTTAGATATCCTACGCAACGGCGTTAAGCAGGGGTTCACTGCGCCGGTTAGCATGCATGATACGCGTCCAATGTTGGCTGAAATGCGATTGATTAAATCCGATGCGGAGCTGGCCATTATGCGTAGCGCCAATGAAATTTCAGGAAACGCGCACCAAAGAGCCATGACGTTTTGCCAACCGGGTAAATTTGAATATCAGGTAGAGGCAGAAATATTGCATGAATTTGCCAGTAATGGTGCACGCACCGCAGCCTACGGTTCTATTGTTGGCGGTGGCGAGAATGCGACGATATTGCATTACACCGACAACCAGGACGTATTACTTGACGGCGAATTGCTATTGATTGATGCCGGTGCTGAGCTTTGTGGTTATGCCGCCGATATTACCCGAACGTTTCCTGTTGGTGGTACCTTTAGCGCGGAGCAGGCAGCTCTGTATAACTTAGTACTTGAATCGCAACTTGCCGCGATTGAAACCATTAAACCAGGCAGTAATTTTGCCATAGCCAATGAAGCAGCCAATAACGTTCTGACCAGAGGATTGCATCGGTTAGGGATACTAAAAGGTTCCATTGAAACATTGCTCGAAGAGAATGCCTGTAAACAATATTTTATTCATGGTCTTGGTCACTGGTTAGGGCTGGACGTTCATGATGTGGGCGATTACCACATGGATGAAAATCGCCGCCAACTACGCCCATTTGAACCGGGTATGGTTATGACTATTGAGCCCGGCCTCTATATTGATGCAGACGCAGATGTTGATGAGCGTTATAAAGGCATTGGTATCCGTATTGAAGATAATATTTTGGTCACCGAAAATGGCCATGAAAACCTTACGGTTAATGCGCCAAAAACCATTGCAGATATTGAGTCTTTGATGGCGAAACGCTAAGGATAAAAACAGGACAATCCAGGGGCTATGGTGGGCGAACAAGTAAATTACGACATTGTTATTTCTGGGGGAGGGCTTACCGGCGCTGCCATGGCTTTAGCTGTGCTTAAGCAAGCCTCCACTCCGGTGCGAATTGCGGTGGTCGATAGTGCATTAAAGGAACAAGCTACCGGCGGTTTTGATGAGCGTGTTATCGCTTTATCCTACGGTAGTGTTGAATATTTAGAAAAACTCGGAGCCTGGACCAATCTTAAAGCACACGCCTGTGCGATAAAGAATATCCATGTATCTGACCGTTCATACTATGGTAAAGCCCGCATTGACTGTCAGGATTATCAGCTCGATGCGTTGGGCTATGTTGCGCCTTTGCAGGCAATCGCTCAAAGCATTTATACCGAGCTTGAGCAAGTTGCTGGCAGCAACCACCAGTTAGATGAATATTTTGGTAATGGCATTGACAATATCGAGTGGCAAAAACATCAGGTTGTGGTGCAATTGCAACAGGGCGAGATGATTAGCGCTGCCACGCTGTTGGCCTGTGACGGTGGCCAGTCACGATGTCGGCAACTGGCTAAGATAGATACGATTAACAAAGACTATCAACAACAGGCTATAGTCGCTAACGTGCAAACCGCATTACCGCATCATAATAAAGCCTTCGAGCGCTTTACCAAAACCGGGCCTTTGGCCATGTTACCGATGACGGAAAATCGATGCTCGCTGGTATGGACTTTGACCGCTGAGGACAGTAAATCTTTAATGGCAATGGATGATGCCGATTTTGCCAAAGCCCTACAACAAGCCTTTGGCGATTGGCTTGGGCCGTTTACTCGTATTGGTAAACGCCAGTGCTTTCCTTTGCAGTTAGTCCATGCCAAACAGATAATTCAACATCGACTGGCATTATTAGGGAATGCATCCCATACATTGCACCCCATTGCAGGTCAGGGGTTCAATTTGTCAGTGCGGGATGTCGCGTGTCTGGCATCATTGCTCACCAACGCCTTGAAACGTGGTGAGGACCCGGGTGATTACCCTTTACTCAATCGCTATCAGCAGCAACGTCAGGTCGATCAGTTTACCATCATTCAATTAACCGATTCATTGGTGCATTGTTTTTCCAATCAGTATCTGCCTTTGGTGCTTGCTCGCAATATTGGTTTGAAAGCCTTAAATTACACGCCGGGTATCAAGCGTTTATTGGCAACCACAACAATGGGTTATTTGCAGGAATAATGAGAATGGTCGAGAACCTATGCAACGATTTGATATAGCAATTGTCGGTGGTGGCATCGTCGGGCTTGCGGCGGCAATTGCCATTACCTCGAAGACAAAACTAAAGGTGGCGGTGATTGAACCCCAGCCTTTAGCTGAGCTGACCGAGCAACCAAAACTTCGGGTGAGCGCCATTAATGCCGCAAGTAAGGCTCTGTTTGAAAACCTTGGTGTATGGGATGCAATGCAAGAGCAGCGCTTGCAAGCTTATCAGCAGATGCACGTCTGGGATAAAGACGGACCGGGCTTGTTAACGTTTGCCGAACCGGGTAATACGCAGAATCTTGGCTGGATAATTGAAAATGATGTTATTCGCCAGGCTCTATATCGCCAGGCCGATGCGCATCCGCAAATCGAAATGATTCAACAGCCCTTGAGCAGTATTGCCGTAGGTGAGAGTGAGGTGTTTTTAAGTTTTGCGACACAAACGCCGGTGCTTGCCAGGCTTGTGGTTGCCGCTGATGGCGGGAACTCCTGGGTACGACGCCAGCTAGCCTTGCCGATGACTTTTCGCGACTATGATCACCATGCATTGGTAGCGACGGTCAAGGTTGAACGAGATCATGAAAATACAGCCTGGCAAGTATTCTTAGACTCGGGTCCGTTGGCACTGCTTCCCTTATATGATTCATCCCTTTGTTCGATAGTCTGGTCTGCGCCGCCAGATAAGGTTGCGGAATTAAAGACATTGAGTGAAGCACAATTTAGTCAACTGATTACCAGTGCCACCGATGGCAAATTAGGGACAATCAGTTTGGTGTCAGAACGATTAAGCTTCCCATTAAAAATGCAATTGGTTGATAATTTTGTGCAGCAAAAGGTGGTGCTTATTGGTGATGCCGCCCATACGATTCACCCGTTAGCGGGGCAGGGGGTCAACCTCGGTCTACAAGACGTTAATGCACTCGCTGAAACCTTAACGGCTATTTTTGCTGAAGCAGACGGTGAGCGAGTATTTGCTCAGGCAGACAAGGTAAGTCAATTAAATAAAAAACTTGGTGAGTTCTCCCGTTATCGAAAAGCCCAGGCAACTCAAATGGTGGTGGCAATGGAAGCGATTAAGCAAGGATTTGCGCTTCAACAAAAACTCCCTAAATTGCTCCGCGGTATCGGCATGCGAACCTTAAATAACCTGCCGCTGTTAAAACAACAGTTGGTAAAAAAAGCGATGGGTAAATAGGATAGATGCTATGGCATCGCCATTGTTTGAAAAATAAGTTTCGCGGGTAAAGACCATACTCAAAAGCGTCATTTTTCAGGTGGCTCTGGTCAGCTCCATCGTCGAATCTCAGTCTGATTCGACGATGAAGTTGCCACTTAGTTTTAACTTTGCAAAAACTCGGCGCGCGAGGCTGGATTGCTTTTAAAGCAACCGCCTAGGGAGGTCGTTGTCGTGCTTGATGTACTATCCATAATCCCTCGTGACTTCACACAGTAATGTACTGCATTTATGGTGACGGCGACATGCTCAGTGTCCAATAATGCCTGTAACGCCACGAGTATTTGTTGGGTCAGGCGTTCCTGTACCTGAGGACGCTGCGAGAAAAAACGTACAATTCGGTTGATTTTTGACAAGCCGATAATGGTCTTGTTGGGAATGTATGCAACTTTGGCGATACCATCTATAGTGACAAAATGATGCTCACAGGTGCTGGTGACGCTGATATCACTGACCGCTATCATTTCGTCGTTACCCATTTTATTTTCAATCAGGGTGATTTTTGGAAAGTTCGCGTAATTCAACCCAGAGAAAATTTCCTTGAGGTACATTTTTGCAATGCGTTTTGGGGTATCTTGCAGGCTGTCATCACGGCGATCAAGCCCCAGAATATCAAGCACTTCGACAAAGGTTGATTCCAATCGGATCAATTTTTCTTCGTCCGTTAATTGAAACGCCTTGCTACTTTTTGATGGCACCGAAACCGGAGTTTCTATGCCTTTTTCAAGCAGCGCTTCCCGAACGGTTATCGCTTCTGCACTCAAGGTTGGAGCGATGCCGCTGTTGTCGTGTTGAGCGACAACGGACAGGGACTTTTTCAATGAACCAGATTTCATACTAATCTCTCTTTCTAATGGTCTTGTGCAGCAAAACGGCCGTTTAAACGACGTTTCTGCCACCATCTAAGTGTAGGGTACGGCCTGTCATATAGACACTTTCGAGTAAATATTTGACCGCCTCAATGCCTTCTTGCCAACCCGGCTCTTTACCTAACGCCGATTTTTTCAAGGTTTTCTGTCGGTAGGCTTCATCGTCATAATCGTTAAATTTCAGCAATGCCGGAGCGATATTGTTGACCTTAACATCAGGGGCAAGCAGGCTTGCAAACGATAGCGTTAAGTTGGCAAGTGCCGCTTTGCTCGCCGCATACGCCATATGTTTTTTACTGCCCTTATCTACGATGTAATCGGTCATGTGGATCAAGTCTGCACACTGTCCGTGTTGTTGGTTAAACGCTCGTAGTAACGGTGCTAACTGATGGTTAATTTGATAGGGAGCCTGTACGTGAACCTGAAGCATACGACTTAACGTCTGCGACGGGGATAATTCGTTGTTGTCCGGCAACCAATCTGAGGCATTATGTACCAGGGCTCGGATGCTGGTGCAATGGCTTTGGATATGGTCAACAAATCCCTGGATCTCATCATCGAGCTGAAAATCAACCTGTTTGCAGTCCACGCCAAGGGCTCGTAACTCGTCAATTTGCGGGCGATGACTGCGGTAGCTGATATACACCTGATAGCCTTGTTGTTGATAGAATTTTGCAAGATGGAAACCGAATCGCTTTCCCGCGCCGGTAATTATCATATTGGCTGAGCTCATATCAGCAAGCCCGTTTCGCGCTTAACGTCAGCGAAACCGAATCGGCAAACCTTAACGCGTGCGGTTTTTCTACCTGAATACTGGCATGACTTACGATCTTGTCTTCCATAGCGATGGCGAGCAAATCTGAGGTAAGTTTTTCCAATAATTTGAAGTGACCGTCTTCGACATGAGCGATCATTTTTTTGGTGATGGTTTTATAGTTAAGCGCGTTAGATTCTTCATCCGATTCACAAGCGCTCATGGCGGGATAATAAATTTGTGCATTGATTACGATATCCTGTTGCTTGGTCAGCTCTTCCGGATTAAAGCCAATAAAGGTTCTTAATCGTAAATTAATAATGTCAATGCGCGCCTGTTCCATTTCAAAACCCAAGTCCGGTTGATTGATATTGTGCACCGTATTCATCGTTTCCCCTCTTTTTAAAACTCAGTATAACAATCTGGTCGTCAAAGCCACAAGGCAGGACAGATATTCCTCCATTCTCGGCTTCCATTTGTAAGTAAATCAAAGTGGCAATGTCGCATAATCATTGCCAGCGATTATTATTCAGTACGGCATTATGACTAATTACGATTTTTTTCTAGCACAATAAAATTGCTTGTGTATAATGCGTAGAAGTTTAGACGTCTAAACGTCTTTTGTTCGGAGTTACTATGCGCTTATTTGATATTTTGTCTGTGTTATACGAACCAATTAACAAATTGGATAACCATGATCACCTATTAAGTTATGTTCAACCACAATTAAATCCAGATGGCAGTTGTCCAATCTACAAAGTAGAAGGGGAGCGGTATGACTTGCGCCAGTATGCACAGGACCCAGAACAGCTAAAAAATCTCGTCGATTTATTGGCTCGATTAAATCGTCTGGTACGTTGGATTCACCTACAAACCGACGTACTGTGGTTCGGCATTTACCTTCGCCATGGCGATAAGTTAGTGAAGTACGTATACAATGGCGAGATGTCAAAAGCGGAATTTCCTATTTCTGAAGAGTACCTGCAAAAATCCATTAACACCCGGGTGATAATGGAAAAACAGCATTACTACATCCCTGACGTCGATGCCCATGATGGTCCTTATTATCGCTGTGATGCGAAAGTGAAATCTGAGCTTTGTTGCCCGATTTTTGCGGCAAATGGTGAAGTTATTGGTATTTTTGATAGCGAAGATCACCGCAAGCATTTCTTCGACGATAAAATTGATTTTATTGGCCAAAAAGTGAAAAAAGCGATCGAAATCTTTTTAGAAGACCATCCTTATATCACTCAGTCGGATAACTTTACGGCAGTGATTGATTGATATCTGAGATGGATACCGGTGTAATCCGGTATCAACGGGGATGAGTTGTTTGCTATGCCAATTGATTGAGCAGCAACGTATCCTTCGGTTATATTTATTGGTAAAGATGTTGGCAGTATTGTTCAATACTGTCTTGCCATAAAAACCGCTGTTGGCTGGCAAACTTGCGCATTGTTAGCCATTGCTTCGGGTTCTCTGTATATATCGTTAGTGCCTCATCAAAACAACGGATTAATGCTTGTCCCTGCTGAATAATATCGTTTCCAGAAAAATGAAAACCTGATTTTCCATGACTGACGGTATCGTGCAATCCCCCGATATCGTGAACAAGGCAGGGTTGGCCACTACGCAGTGCCAGCATCTGACTAATACCACAAGGTTCAAACGAACTTGGCATTAAAAACAGATCGCCACCTTCGAATAAATACTTTGGTAATTGCGAATGGTAACCGTTAATAAACAGCAAATTTTCATGACGCTGCATGGCATGGGTAATTTGATCTTCAAGCTGTGGATCCCCGGACCCGAGAATTATCATTCGACCTTGCACCTTAGCGAGGGATTCAAGCAGATAATCCAGTACCTGAGTGCGCTCTATAGACAATAGCAATAATGCCACTTTTTGGCTGGTAAGTCGGCCGATACTGGTGATCAGAGGACCGTTAATCTCACTGCCCTGCCACTGCTCTAGTCGCTGCAACGCAACCAAATGCGCGGCATGGACGAAGTGATGGCTTGCCTGCCATTGTTCTAATACATCACGAATGTGGGGAAACGCCTGATGATCGAAGTGTTGGGCAGGTACCGGTTGCGCGGGCTGTGGATTTAAGATTGGCGCATAGTCATAATCACAGCCATTAAGGATTCCGAATAACCGCCCTTGCTGCTTTGCGTTTTGCAAATCCCTATGTAAGCCTTCACCACCAATAAAGCCCTGTTCGCTATTTGACGGTTTCACCACCTCGCCAGCATAAGTTGGCGAGACAACATGCACGGCATCGACTAAGCTTATCGCCGCTCGGGTTGGGTTAAAACAATTGGGATAACGAGGATCACATACCTGAGTTTCGTCAACCGTTAACCCAGGAAACCAGGCCTTAAGGCTGGATTCGTCATTATCCATTGGGCGGATGCCCTGCAAGGCCAGATTGTGGATAGAGTAAACGCTATGAATGTCAGCGACACAGGCGTATTTTTCATCATAAGCGGCGAGCGTTGGAATTAAACCTGAGTGCCAGTCATGAAGATGTAGAACATCGAATTTATTACGCCAGAAGCCGCTCAGTAATTCACAAATGGCGACACAAAATAATGCGAATTTATTGGCATCACTGGCAAACGGGCGACTTTCGCCATCGTCGACATAGATTCTTCCCCGGCCATGCTGAAAAAATAGCGGGTGCTCTAAAAACCAATGTGTTACATCTGAGTTGATGTTACTTGAAGTGTCAGAGGCAAGGTCGATGCGGTGTAGCTCTACCAATTCAATTTGGCCGCGAAATTCCACACGGATTTGACGAATCAATACGGAGTTTTGATTTTGACCATGGATTCCGTAACCCGGGGTGATCACATCTGCCTGCAGGCCTTGTTCGACGCTAAACTTAGGCACATCTCGAATGACGTCACCGATACCTCCTACTTTGCCTCCGATTAAGGCATCATTTTCGGAGGCTATATGCAGAACGTTTAAATCACTGAGGTCGGCGTTTAATGGGGTAATACGAGTCATTATTATTGTTCTAATTTTATTGATAAACCAGCGCCAGGCGCTGGTTACAGCTTCTATTCTACGGATTCAGACTGGGCCTGTTGTACCGCCTGTTTAGCCAGATACTCGGCAATCATATCTCGGGTAATTAACACCACACCTTTGTCTGTAACCCGAAATCCATTGGCTCTGTCCTGATCGTGATCTTTGCCGATCACCAGGTTTTCCGGCAAGATTACGTTGCGATCGATAATCGCTTTGTGGATTTGGCAGTTGCGACCAATATTCGCACCGGGTAATACCACGGTTTCTTCGATAAAACAGTAGGAACTGACCCGCACTTTATTGAACAATAACGACCGTTTAATGGTGGAACCTGAAACAATAACCCCACCAGCAACCGTAGAGTTTATGGCGATGCCGCGGCGCTCTTCTTCATCAAATACAAATTTTGCCGGTGCAGTTTGCTCCTGATAGGTCCAAATTGGCCAGTCTTCATCGTACATATTTAACTGCGGATCCAACTCTACTAATTCCATATTCGCTTCCCAAAACGAATCGAGCGTGCCTACATCGCGCCAGTAAGGTTGCTTTTCACTGTTTGGATCCCGAAATGGGTAAGCATATACCTGATGAGATTTAATGATACTTGGAATAATATCGTGGCCAAAATCGCCGCTGGAGTTAACTTTTTCGTCGTCAACTTGCAGCTGCTCAAATAAAAACTCGGTATTAAATACATAGTTACCCATCGATGCCAGACAATAACCGGGTTTGCCTGGTATTTCAGAAGGTTTCTCTGGCTTTTCATCAAAGCGTAAAACTTGGTTGTTTTCGTCAACCGTCATAACACCAAATGCGCCGGCGGCCTCTTCAACGGGAACCTCGATACAACAAACGGTCATATCGGCGGCGGTTGCCACATGCTTGGCGATAAGTGGGCCATAATCCATCCGGTAAACATGATCACCAGATAAGATCATCACGAACTTTGGTAATTCATGGCGAATAATATCAATATTTTGAAAAACCGCATTGGCAGTACCGCGATACCATTCATCACCGTAACGCTGCGATGCCGGTAATATTTCTACAGATTCGCCCATTTCTTTTTTAAAGTGGCTCCAGGCCCGGTTAATGTGGCGAATTAATGAGTGGGATTTATATTGCGTAGCAACACCGATACGACCGATCCCGGAGTTAATACAGTTCGACAAAGGAAAGTCGATGATGCGAAATTTACCGCCAAAGAAAACGGCAGGTTTGGCTCGCCATTGGGTAAGTTCGTGAAGACGTGAACCCCGGCCTCCGGCTAATACTAGTGCGTAGGTATCTCGGGTTAAATTACTGATATGACGATTATTATTTGGCATCTAATTATTCCTGTGCGCAATTCCATATTAGAGCGCTCAGACAAATACAGCATCATTTTGAATGAGGCGAGCCCCGACAAATCGGGGCTAGTACCAATTAGGAACGATTACTGCCTGACGAATATTGCGTTGCTAGGCAATGATCATTGATGGTTCTTAATTGGTGTTACTACTGCAGATTAACATTGATCAACCGTGTGTGACAACGACACTATTTTCACTACCAAAATCATTTGGCAGATAGGTGTCAGCGGCATAATCGTTTTCCCACTCGGAATCGTTCAGTAAATAACGAAAATGGAATGTTTGATCTTTAGGCAGGCGAACTTTCGTTCTAAAGGCATTGGCTTTTTTACTAAACTTCATAGCCATGGGTTGCCAGTCGTTGAATTCACCAACCAGTGCCACAGATGTGACATCAGGACGAGAGAACTCAAAAGTTACTTCAGTTTCATCTTTTGTTTTAAAAAAACGCTTGGTTAACATTACTAGCTCCTTGGACGACAGATGCCAATTCCCTTTATGACTCACTGAGTAGCATTGGCGCTAATGGCGACATTATTCGAATTGGCAAAATTATTATTAATTTCCCCTGAAATGGTCAGCTCACTGTATAGATGACTGCAGTCTGATTTAAAATTGTGCAATATTTAACCGCCCTTGCACAAAGATAAAGCAAAACCCCCCTATAAACCGAGTGTTTTATCAGGTTCAAAGAAATAACTGCAAGAAACATTCCTAATACCAATCACATTAAATTATTGCTCACTCAGTGAGAATCTAAAGGCTTTTAGACAAGGCTTTGATTGCAGAGAATGGTTATTCCGCTCTCAAAAACAGCCAAAATCAGTAACGTAGTCCAAACGCCTTTAAAACTCACCCGTAGGGAGTTAGTGAGAGGCCCATTTACGGCCCTATATTTCATTAATATAGAATGACTATATCAACGAAATCTATGTTGTAACTGAACCTCTGCCCTAACTCTGAGTTGTGCACAAACTTATCTGATTGGTATAACTTCAACCTGTTACATTTCAGAAAAACATAACTTTAGACGAGAAAACTCATTTTGCTAGGTTATTTTTGCACATAAAACGATTTCTATTGATCGTTGTGATCAATGACTAATTGAAAAGCGTTGTTTTGCCATTGTGATTTCAATTTAATGTCGCATTGAAGATGACTTTGAAGTCGGCAACTCAATCACAAAACTCACGCCTGTCCCATTTTCAAGATTTTTAGCCTTAATATTTCCCTGATGATGATCCACAATCAAGCGACTAATGTACAGGCCAATTCCTAAATGCGACGCATCAGAGTCGTTGTCGCGCATCGATACCATGGCATCGAAAATGCTTTGGCTCATATCCTCTGGCAGTAAAGGGCCATAATTGGTGATGGTTATCCGGGCATGTTTTTTGTGTTGTTCTAACGTGATAACAATGGGCTTATCGTTTTCGCTAAAGTCCACAGCATTAGAAACCAGTTTATCCAGTAACTGGGCAATATGGTCATCACTGCCGGAAATATTGAGCGGTTGGTCACAGATATGTACTTCAAAACGCTGCTGTGGATATATCTGCTGATAGCCATAACCACACCCCTGCACTAGCTGTGCCAGATCAAAGGTAATAAACTCACTGGTTTGCAGTGCTTGCTCCAGTTGTGTTGCTTCGCTCATCGTCTGCAACATGGTATTAAGCCGTTCTATACCGTTGTGGGCTCGTGTGAGGTAGCGCTGCTGATTATCGTCGGTGGTGTGCAGGTTTAAGTTTTCTAACGAGGAGCGTACCAGCGCCACCGGCGTTTTTAGCTCATGGGAGAGACGGGTCGACATAGTCTGTAGATAGTTATTGTACTGACCAAGTTGCCCAAGGATATTGGCAAAGCTTCTCGACAGGTCGCCGATTTCGTCTTTCGCCAGAACATTCGACAAAGGCTGGACGATGCGACCCTGTTCATCAACCACCGCTTCTGTGGCATTACGTAAGCGACGGATACGCAAAGAGATCCGCAACGCATAAAACAGTAATGCGGCAACGGATACATAGATCATCAATGAGGTGATCACTACGCCTTCAATCGCACTGTTACGAATATCACGAATGCCGTGGGTTGTTTCTTCAACAATCACCGCCCCTTTCACTTGGTTATCCACATAAATGGGGTGGGCTGCCGAGAGGATCACCGCTTTGTTATCGCTAGTCGTCCACCACAAAGTTGACGGACTGCCTTTTAACGCCTGCTGAACGTGAGCCTGTTTGTTTTTTCTGTGCTCAAATTCCTCACTGGTAAAATCGCTACTGGGCTTGGTTAAAAGAAAATAATAGAACGGTTTCATTATCCAGGTTTTCAACGTTTCCAACCAGGTTAAACCATCTCTTTGATATAAACTGGAATCAAAAACTCCTCTGGCGGCGTGAATATTACCTTGCTGGGTCAACGCACGCTGGTGCTGATCAACCACGATAATGCTCGATTGACTGCGTCCCATTGCCTTGATAATGCGCTCAATATCGGGTGATGGTACGGTAAAGGTTCCGAGTTGTTCACTGCGCTTCGGGTCAGCGGAACCTATGGTCACTTTGGGTAAATCTTGACGATCAAAGTCGGTGATCGCAAAGGCGACTTTTTCACCGAGCAGGGATTCTGGCATACGAACTTCAATGATATAACCATCGTTTGTGGCTTGCCAATGCCCCTGGATATTGCTTTGTGGTTGTGGAAATCGTTGATTTTCATGAGTGCTAGGCAAACGATATCCATTGACCCAGCCGCTTTGATAACTGGTGACGATATAACGCTGCAGTTGCTGATTATGGTCTAATGTCGCGATCTCAAGGTAATCATTAGCGGTAATGCTTAAATGATTCTTTGGACGGAAAACCAGTTGGTTATCTTTAACGTCAAAGTAGGCATATACGAAGTCGTCATAGCGGCCAATTTGCGAGGTGAATTCAACACTGACCTGACTGGCCTGCCAAGCACTATCAATCTGATGGTTAAAGTCATAGCGATTAACTGCCGCTGACTGAGAATACCAGTCCGATAATTCGCCATCGAGACGAATCGGGCTTTGGATTTTGGCAGGAAGAAAATCTTTACCGGTTTCAAGCTTTTTTTTATAACTGGCCTGATGGTTAAACAGGTTAGGACGTTCGTGTAAGGCGGTTGCCAGCGCTCTTGCTGTGCCCATCAGGGTTTGTTCCTGGCCTTTTCGTAAAAAGGTCTCCATATCCCAGATGTAGTAATAACCGATAAATGGGATCGCCAGCAACAAACTGGCTACCAGCATTAATTTGCTCCATAGATTTAACCGTAATTTACGCCACATGTTCATGCCAGCGATAACCCATGCCATAAACGGTATCGATGCAGTTGAAACTGGGATCTACGGCCATAAATTTTTTCCGGATACGCTTAATGTGGGCGGTCACGGTATTATCATCGACAACAATTTTGGCGTCATCCATCAGTTGTTGCTTCGACTTCACATGGCCTGGATTTTTTGCAAGAGCATGGACCATCCAAAATTCTGTGATGGTGGTTTTCACGAGTTGATCTTGCCAATGTAGCGTTAAACGATCCAGATTGACCTGCAAGTTGCCCCGGACAAAGGCCTGATCGGCTTGTTTCGGCTGGGTAAGGCGGGACAGGTAATTTAGCGTAGCGTGGATGCGAGCGCTAAGATTATCAAAACTCATGGTCTTACTGACAAAATCATTGGCGCCGAGGCGTAAACCGCTGATTTGATCGGCGTCGCTATCACGGGCAGTTAAGAAGATGATAGGTAGAATGCTGGACTTGTTGCGTAACCATTGGCAAAGCTCAAAGCCACCATCAAATTGATCATGCAGGCCAATATCTAATATCGCCAGATGGGGCAGGGCTAATTCGAATGCCGACATCGCCGATTCCTTACAGGCGTATGTCTGCACGCTGAAACCCTGCTGACGCAAGGCATCGGCATAGTTTTCACGGATACCATCATCATCTTCTACAATTGCGATTCGTTTACTCATGGCGTTATTCTTATTACTGTCATTTACCTTCACTATACCGTTTGTTTAGCGTGGTCAAAGTTGCGGGGAAGATAAATCACAATTTGTCATAATTGATTCGTCACCTATCACTTTTTAACAGTTTTTTCGTCAAACTCCCAGTGTTTAATTACGTCATGGCTTGCTTGATAGCAGCGATTAACAACCGGTTCACAAACACATAAAAGGGGTTACCATGACACTTAATCAATTTAAAACACTTACATTTAGCTTATTTTTCGCAGCCTTGATTGCCCAGCCTATGCAGGCTAGTGCCAGTACGGGTAAAACAATGGCCGAGGAACTAAGCAAGGAACAGGCTATCGGTATTAGTAGCGGTGCCGTAATTGGCGCGATCTTCGGCGGGCCTCCGGGGGCATTTCTGGCGGCAGTGCTCGGCGATATGATTGCCAAGAATATGATGGTTAACGAAGAGTTAGATAATGTTAAATCCGAACTATTAACAACGGAACAGTCTTACCAACAGCAATTAGCTTCATTAGAACAGCAAAAACATCAGCAACTGGTTGAGGTTAAACATCAACAACAACAGGTATTGATTGAGCAGGCACAAAACTTTTTGATGAGTTTAATGTTTACCACCGGCTCCAGTGATGTTGCGGAGCAATACCAGCCGCAAATCATCGCCATGGCGGCGCTACTAAAACAAAACCCGGAAATTATCATCAACCTTTCCGGTTATACCGATGCGCCTGGCAGTAAGGATGAGAATCTGAATCTTGCCAAGGAACGGGTCGAGTCGGTGAAAACCTTACTGTTGGCGCAAGGCGTTGCCAATAGACAAATTCATGGAGAGGCTATCGGTGAAGTCGGCTCAAAGGGTAGCGAAAACGAAGTCCCCAACACCTTTGACCGCCGGGTGGTCATGCAATTAACGGCAACACAAACGGAGGTGGCTAAAAACTGAAAACACAATATTAAACTTTTACTCACAAACATTGGTTAACGTTACGTCAGGCGCCTTCGGGCGCCTATTTTTCTTTATCGATTACTACCAAGCTAAATCAAAGGGCGAGTTGTTTCAAGGTGCGTATGGCTGTTTGCAATCAGAACCGATTTTGTCAATTGAGGCACCTCTATTTGGCGACGTGTTAGCCGACGGCATATAAATGTAACGAATTCACTCGTCTTGAAAAATGCTGTTACATATTAGAACGCTTTTCGATTGCTATAGGAACTAATTGATTTATAAATAAAAAGGAAAGTTTCTAATTGATTAAGGATGTTAAGATGAAAAACAAAGCGCAACCTATATACCTGCTTTTTATATCAACATTGTTGGCGAGTACTTCTTTTGTAAGTATTGCCAATGAAAATGAAAGTGACGTTATGGTGGAGGCAACCGCAAACAACAGCTGTGGGATTGTATCCGTCTATCAAAAGCCACCAGAATCAAAAAATATCTATTTCGTGAATATCAATAAAATTGACAATATTGTTGTTCCGGACAAAGGCGCTCAGTTTCAGTTGTCGCCCGGTACCCATAAGATAAAAGTGATTGAGCAAATTAGCGATTCGTATTTCACCCGACGTCGCGGCTCAATGAAAAACTATAAAGACTTTGAAATTGTGATCGAGCCGAATAAAAAGTACTACCTGGGCGCCCAATACATTCGCAAAAACCGTTCGAAGCTAAAAACGGGTGAATACTGGGAACCCATTGTCTGGAAAACCAGTGACGCCGAATGTACGATGTAGGCGAATGTTTGTTGGTTCTACATTTAGACATTGCGTTTTAATGAGCTCGAATTTTCAATTGATGTACTCATTTGGGTCGCCCCAGACGAGTACGTTTTAATTCTTAACCCGATAACATAAAAAATATTTACCTTTTTGCATCCAAATTCTGTTTCCGAAAGCTCTTACTACTAACCGTATCTTTATATTTGAGGAATTTCACATGCAAGACAGCATTATTGTCGGCATCATCTTTCTTTCATTCGCAACCGTCGCATTTTCATTTTTATATTTTAGTTATCGAAATAAAATTGAATTGCAACAGACATTGCGCCTCGCTCTGGAAAAAGGTCAGGGATTGTCGCCGGAAAGTATCGAAAAATTAATGCAAACTCAATCGGCACCGCAAAAAGATTTTAAACGTGGTGTGTTACTTGTCTGTCTTGCCGTTGCTACTGGTCTTTATGGCATGCTTGATGGCTTTGATCCGGACATTATTGGTATCAGCCTGTTTCCGTTGGCGTTAGGGTTGGGATATTTGCTGGTTTGGAAATTTGACCAGCAAGAGTCATAATCCGCTTATGGATTTTCAACAAATGAATAACAGGTAATCATGTTATCGCATTGGTTACAGCGATTTAAAAAGCGTGGCGATAGTCACTCTTTTGCGCAGGTGGTATCACAATGCCAGACGCCGTTAAAAGGCTATTGTCGCCGCCTTACTGCCGGCGATATTGCGTTTGCGGACGATATTGCCCAAGAAACCCTGATCACCGTTTATCAACAATTTGGTCGCTTAAATAACCTCGATGCATTTAAGTCTTGGTTGTATCGTATTGCGTTTCGTCACTTTCTGAAAATGCAGGCCCGTGATAATCGCTGGCAAACTTTGCAAGAGCAGGAGTTGGAAGCAGTCATATTGCAACAAAGTGACGAGTTACAAGACGAACAGACCTACATCGATGAACGCTATGTTTTACAATTGATGGCGCTACTAAACCCTGAGGAAAGGGCGGTAATTACCTTAAATCATACGCTTGGTTATTCACATCAGCAAATTTCATCGTTATTGGAAATGCCTTTAGGTACCGTTAAGTCACATGGTAAGCGAGGAAAAGACAAATTAATTGCCTTTTCTTTGCGACAGCAACGAGGTGCAGCGTAATGAAGCAAACTGACAACAATCTTATGCAATATCTACAACGTGATTTTGTCGCCGACTCACCGGAACAACAACAGGTTTTTATTGAACAAGCGGTTAAAAAGCATCATATCCGCAATCAAAAAAGAATTTTAGTCTTTACGATTTTTGGGGTGTTGGGCTTTCTGGCGTTAACCCTGTTCTTTCCGATCCAACCTTTATTGGAAATTACCAGTGCGAAACTCCACCCGGGTGAGGTTTCACTGTCAACCATGATTATGGCGATATTACCGATATTACTCATCGCCTATGTCGTGGTTTTGGTTGAGAATACTCGCTAAATTGAGGATCTGAGAATTCATTATTTGTCATAATTCATCCGACTTGCTCATACATCTTCTGCAATAACGTCATGATTACCTGGTTTAATCAAAGTATTAAATCAGGAGGCATGATGAAAACTCAATCACTCGCTAGGATCACTACGTTTACCTGCCAATTGCTATGGTGGGCAGCCTATTTGGCTGCTGGCGCGGGCATGTTAATCCACTGGGTGGCAAACGGCAGTGTTTTTAATGGCGCCCACTCATCGACATTGGCCATGCATTACATAGGGCAGCAGGAGAGCGCGGGCCATGTGGGAACCCTTGTCGGTTATCCTGCGTCCTCACTGAGCAACCAAGACGTTCAACAAAAGAGCGCAGCGGCCGTATTTTATACCTCAAAACTGAGCGATCTTTATGATGATGAACCTGACGTAACTTACGAGCGCAGGTCAGTTGAGCTCGCCTTGAAGGATAATACGCCGCTAAGGTCTGGCAATGAAAAAATGATGGGAAACCGTCTATATCGCTGGTCAACAGGAGTCTCACTTGCCATGGGATACAAAGCTTATACAGAGCAATTACGCTATTTAAACCTGTCTGAACCCATAACGTTGCAGGATGATTTAGCGGGTCCTGGCACTTATCAGATCATCGCGATACGTTTAATGAGTGAGACGGCATTGCGAGAATGGCTAATCAAGATTGCAAAGCAGGATAGTGTTACCGCCAATCAGTGGTTTATCGTGCATAGTCCCTACCGCGAAGTGTCAGCAGAAACGCGCTATGTCATTGTCGCCAAACGCGTAAACCCTGCGTCGACAACCCGAGCCGTCAGCTATACATTCTAACGCGTGTCAGTATATTGATAGGTGCTATTATGTTGTCGAACGGTATGCTTTAGTTAGCTTTGTTTGGGAGAGAGCAAAGAGTCGCGCTCTACCAACAAGGGTTTATTGTCATATTCCAAATGCTTTGATTTCAATCCATAGGTGAAATTGAGAACGCGGTTTGCGGAAACCGAGCCAATTTCCTTAATCGGGTTTTTGATGGTTGTTAGGCGCGGATAAATAAATCGAGAAAAATAGGCATCATCAAAGCCAATAATGGATAAGTCCTCTGGCAGGGAAAGACCAATACTACGCGCGGTCACGATAGCTCCGGCGGCCATTTCATCATTTCCACAAATAATTCCGGTAAATTTCACGTTAGCTTGTGCTAATTGCTCCATTCCCTGTTCGCCACTTTGCTCCGTATAGTCCCCTAGATAATACAAATCGTCGGAAAATGTCAGCCCGTTATCCTGCAAAGCTTGTCGATGTCCCCGTAATCGTTCCATCGCATCGAGTTTCCATTCAGGACCAGAGATATAGGCAATACGGGAGTGACCAGCGTCAATCATCTTCTGACAGGCCAGATATCCCCCTTGATAATTATCTATCGATAGACATTGGGATTCCAATCCTTCAACCTGGCGATTGATTAAGGTGAATAATACCCCGCGTTTTTTTAGATCGCGAAGGTATTGATCACTGACGGCTTCTACAAATAAAATCAAAGCATCACAATTTCGTTGCAATAGAAATTCTATCGAATCTTCTTCAATGTCGGCATCAGCGTGACCGGCTGCGATCATGACATGTTTCTTGGCACTTCTTAAGGTTAACTCTATTTCATTAAGGAGCATGCCGTAATAAGAGCCCTGTAATTCGGATATAACAACGCCTATAGAGTTCGAGCGTTTTGATGCCAGAGATTGAGCAATGGAATTAGGACGATAGCCAAGCTCCTCCATGGCAGTGAGTACCTTATCCCGGGTTTTTGGGCTTACTCTGGAGCTGTCGTTCATTACCCGGGATACGGTGGCGGAGGATACGCCAGCCAGTTTTGATACTTCGTATATGGTACTCATGTGTTTCGATTTGACTAGGAGAAAAAACTTGAGCTAAGTTAACATATAAAATGTCAGTTTATCAGCTAGTTTTTTCATCTCCTAAGTTCTACTTTTTATTAATGTGCTATAAGCCTTGCCGCTCTCTTTAAGAAAACGCTGCTGGGTATCATAATCGACATACACCAAACCAAAACGTTTGGTATAGCCCAGTGCCCATTCAAAATTATCCATCAGACTCCAGCCAAAATAACCTTGTACGTTAACACCTGCCGTTATAGCCTCATCGACCGCATTGAGGTGATCCTGATAATATTGAATACGGCCAAGATCATTGACGGTACCCGCGGTCAGGTTATCTTTCATCGCACAGCCATTTTCGGTGATATAAATCGGCGGTAATGAATAGCGCTGGTTCAGCTCTTTTAGCAAACCTGTAAATGCCGCAGGGTATATTTCCCAACCCATATCGGTCACCGGTGCATCGGTTGGAGGAATTTCTTCAAATACGTCGTTGGGGTGTGCTTTGTATACGGCTCGGGTATAAAAATTGACGCCAAGGAAATCTATCGGCGTGGCAATGATTTCCATATCGCCTGCCAGAATTTTTGGTTTTATCTCGTCGGTAAAACTGTCAATAATGTCTGGATATTTGCCTTCAAAAATCGGTCTGCTGTACCACCAGTTGAAGTAATCATTGGCATAGGCGGTAGCTTGTCTATCGGCCTCGGAATCAGAAGCTGAGTATCCTGGGGTAAAATTAAGCACAATACCATTCATGCTTTGTGGACAATTTTTCTGTAACACTTTCATCGCCAAACCATGCGCTAACAACAGGTGATGCGCAGATTGGCGCCCAAATGCCTGCTCGGCTTTGCCCGGTGCATGAATCCCGATTTCGTAACCCAGATAAGAACTACAGAATGGTTCGTTTAAGGTCGCCCAGGAATCTACCACATCAGCAAGCTCGGCGCTGATGATATCGGCATATTGCTCAAAGGCATAGGCCGTTTGTCGATTTAACCAGCCACCGTTATCTTCCAGATGTTGGGGTAAGTCCCAGTGATAAAGGGTAACGAATGTTTTAATGTTTCTGGCTTTTAAACCGGACAATAAATTTCGATAAAAATCGATACCGTCTGCATTGGCACTGCCGTCTTCATTGATTACCCGGCCCCAGGCAATAGAAAGTCGATAGGCATCGACACCCATATCGGCGATTAAGTTAATATCATTTTCCCAAAGGTTGAAGTGATCACAGGCAATGCTGCCATCAGAATTATCGGCAATGGTTTCGGGTTTTGCGCAAAAGGTATCCCAAATGCAGGCCTGACGGCTGGCGATGCCACCTTCTATTTGGAATGACGCTGTTGCCACGCCAAAAGTAAATTCTTTATCCAATAATCTGGAATTTTTGGGTAGGGATAATTTCATCTTTTCTCTTGATACCGTTAAAGCGAAGGTTTCATCTGCGGCAACTCATTAATTTTCTGGATATTTGCACGCTTGTAGCAAATAAAGGCCGCTAAATAATAAAAGCGTTGCCGCTAAAATCAAATTTATGCTATAAATGAAACCGCTTACATTTGCAAAGAGATTAGAGCTTTCGCACCTAAAGGTCAATACTCTTTATCGCAAATAGTCCTAAAAAATAATTAGTTAAGCAATTATTAACAGCAAAAATTGCCGCTTACGAACAACTGGGGAATAAACATGAATTCAACAAGCACGGTTAATCCACCTGTGCAGACCGCTCAAAGCGGTAACTACACCTTCGCGCTTACATCATTAACGTCTTTGTTTTTTATCTGGGGCTTTATTACCTGCTTAAACGACATTCTCATTCCGCATCTAAAAGCGGTATTTGATTTGTCTTATACCCAGGCAATGTTAGTTCAGTTTTGCTTTTTTGGCGCCTATTTTATTTGCTCATTACCGAGCGGCGCACTGGTTAAGAAAATTGGCTATCAAAAAGGTATCGTTGTTGGATTAGTGATTGCAGCCCTTGGTTGCTTATCATTTTACCCGGCAGCATCCATGCACAGCTACCCGTTGTTCTTACTCGCATTGTTTATTTTAGCATCGGGCATTACCCTGTTGCAGGTTTCCGCAAATCCTTATGTAACAAGTTTAGGTAACCCTGATACCGCATCGTCTCGTTTAACGCTTACTCAGGCATTTAACTCATTGGGGACAACGGTTGCACCGTATTTCGGTGCGTATTTGATTTTAGATAATGTCGCATCCTCGATGACTACGGCTGCTGAAAAAGCCGCCGCCGTACAAATGCCATATGTGATGCTGGCGGCGACCTTGTTAGTACTTGCGGCAATTTTTGCTTGGTTAAAGCTGCCGAAAATCGAGCAACAACACGATAGTTCAACGCCTGCCTCTGGAAGCGCATGGCAATATACCCATTTGGTGCTCGGTGCGTTGGGGATTTTTGTGTATGTCGGTGCTGAAGTGGCGATCGGCAGTTTTATGGTCAACTTTTTTGGTGAAGCCAATATCGCCGGGTTAGAAGAGGCTGAAGCGGCAAAATACCTGGCCTATTATTGGGGTGGAGCCATGGTCGGTCGCTTTATTGGTGCCGGCGTCATGCAAAAAATTGCAGCAGGTAAGGTTTTGGCGTTTAACGCCTTGATGGCATGCGTCCTGATTTTAATAACCGTATTTAGCTCTGGGCAACTGGCCATGTGGGCAATCTTGTTGGTAGGCCTTTTTAATTCAATTATGTTTCCTACCATTTTTTCATTAGCCCTTAATGGTTTGGGATCGCATACCGCTCAGGGTTCGGGAATTCTTTGTCTGGCTATCGTCGGTGGTGCCATTGTGCCGATGATTCAAGGGGTTCTTGCTGACAGCATTGGTGTTCAGCTTTCATTTATTTTACCGATTATATGCTACGGCTATATTTGTTATTACGGAATCAAGGGTTCAAAACCGAGCCAGGTGAATGGTTAATTGGAAAACATTATGACTAAGTTTACAACGACACAAACCAAAAAACGCATAGCATCTGCGATGCTACTGAGTGCATCATCAGTGCTTCTAGCGGCGTGTAATCAGCAATCTCAGGGCGTTAATAGTAACGAGCAAGCAGCGGATGCCCAGGCATCTGCAAAGCAACATAATCTGGATATTTGGCCAGAATTGGATTTACCAGTTAAGCAAGATCCGAAAATAGAGCAAAAAATACGTGACATGCTCGCGACGATGACGCTTGAGCAAAAAGTCGCGCAAATGATCCAACCAGAAATCCGCGATATCAGCGTTGATGATATGCGCAAGTATGGCTTTGGTTCTTATTTAAATGGTGGCGGTGCATTTCCAAATAATGACAAACATGCCACACCTGCGGACTGGATAAAGCTCGCCGAAGACATGTATCAGGCGTCTATCGATGACAGTGAAGATGGTATTGCGATCCCTACCATGTGGGGAACCGACGCCGTTCATGGTCACAACAACGTTATTGGCGCGACTCTTTTCCCACACAATATCGGCTTAGGCGCAGCTAATAACCCTGAGCTTCTTGAAGAAATCGCCAGCATAACCGCAACCGAAGTCATGGTTACCGGGATTGATTGGGTCTTCGCACCAACAGTCGCCGTGGTGCGAGATGATCGTTGGGGCAGAACCTATGAAGGCTATTCTGAAGATCCAGAGATCGTGCGTGAGTACTCGGCGGCCATTGTCCGTGGTTTGCAGGGTGCTGCCGATAAAGACTTTCTTGGTGATAGCCGGGTCATTTCTACGGTAAAGCACTTTGTTGGCGATGGTGGTACCGAAAATGGTGACGACCAGGGCAACAACCTGGCATCAGAGCAAGAATTATTCGAGATTCATGCGCAAGGCTATGTAGGCGGATTAAGTGCGGGGTCACAAAGTGTGATGGCATCGTTTAACAGTTGGCATGGTGAGAAGATCCATGGCAATAAATACCTGCTGACGGATGTATTGAAAAACAAAATGGGGTTCGACGGTTTTGTTGTTGGCGACTGGAACGGTCATGGTCAAATACCGGGTTGTAGCAATGATAATTGTAGTCAAACCATTAATGCCGGTTTAGATATCTTTATGGTGCCGACCGATGCCTGGAAACCTTTGTATGAAAATACCATTGCTCAGGTGAATTCCGGTGAGATACCCATGAGTCGAATCGACGATGCGGTGTCTCGAATTTTACGGGTGAAACTGCGTGCAGGCTTATTTGATAAACCTAGTCCTGCAAATCGTCCGGTATCTGGAAAACTGGAATTAATTGGTGCGTCAGAGCATCGCGCGGTAGCCCGTCAGGCGGTTCGCGAGTCGTTAGTATTACTTAAGAATAATGACCAGCTTTTGCCTCTTAAGCCAAACCAAAAAATCCTCCTAGCTGGAGATGCGGCGGATAATATTGGTAAGCAATCCGGTGGCTGGACCATAACCTGGCAGGGGACAGGTAACACCAATGCTGATTTCCCTGGTGGCACGTCAATCTATGCCGGCTTTGAGCAGGCGGTTACGGCCGCTGGTGGTGAGATTGAACTCGCCGTCGATGGTGCTTACCAACACAAACCAGATGTCGCGGTTGTGGTCTTCGGTGAAGAGCCATATGCCGAAGGGAATGGCGATTTAGATAACCTTGAATATCAGCGTGGTAACAAACGCGATTTAGCATTGCTTAAATCGTTGCGCGCAAAAGGCATTCCTGTGGTCTCTGTATTTATTTCTGGTCGTCCTTTGTGGGTGAATGCTGAGCTAAATGCGTCCGATGCTTTCGTCGCCGCATGGTTGCCGGGGAGCGAAGGTAATGGTGTCGCCGACGTTTTGCTAACTGATGCACAAGGCGAAATTCAAAATGATTTTGTCGGTACGCTATCTTTTTCTTGGCCTAATTCTGCAACTCAAGCTGTGGTTAACCGTGGCGATGCTGATTATCAGCCGCTGCTACCGTATGGTTTTGGCTTGCAATACGGCGATGAAAGTGCGCTGGCTAATGACCTTTCTGAGGAGACGACTATTGGCAGTGCCTTAGAAAGTCTTAATTTGATGACTCTCCCATGGCGTCAGGCGATAAATAAACAAGGCGAGCTGCAATTCATTACCAGTAATACTGCCAGCAGTGAATTCGTTAATTACCGCACTACTGATAGAGTGGTTCAAGAAGATGCTCGCCAGATTGACTTTAACGGAAAAGGGGTTGGACACTTTGAAATCAATGATAATTTTCCGTTCGATTTACGCGGATATGCGGAGCAAAATGGCGCCATTAGCTTTAGTTATAGAGTGACGGATAAGGCGAATCTTTCGGGAGCTGTTTATCTGGCGATGCGTTGCGAAAGTGATTGTGATGTTACATTTGATATCAGTCAGTGGTTGATCGAGGCTGAGACCGATAAATGGCATAGCGCTAAAATTGATCTTGCTTGTTATGAGAAAAAAGGAGCGACCATGGACAAGATTTTCGCACCTTTTGTATTACGGACCAACGGGCAGTTAGGCATCACGTTATCCAATATCGAAGTAAGCCTTGGTGCGGAAAATTCACAAGATGGCCAATCCAAAGATCACCATATTACCTGCGAATAATAAATATCAAGGGGTCAGAATTGTTGAAAAATCAACGACTCTGATCCCCTTAATTTTAAGGTGATTGTCATGGAGATAATCATGAGAATAAAAATAGCATCATTATTGGTTCTGGCTGTACTCACCGCCTCGGGTTGTGGTGGCTCAGGTGGTGATAGTTCTTCTCAGCCTACGCCTAGTGAACCTGCATCACCTACAACCCCACCAGAAACATCTCCGCCAGGTGAAACAACCGAATGGGTGTTAGTGTGGCAAGATGAATTTGATGGTAACGCTTTATCTTCTGAACGCTGGAGCCATGAAGTAAATTGTTGGGGGGGTGGTAACAATGAAAAGCAGTGCTATACCGATCGTAGCGATAACCTGGTGGTAAAAGATGGATTCCTCAACATCATTGCTCGCCAGGAGAGTTTTACTGGACCCGCAGAAACAGAGGACTCTCCCGATTATAATGTCAATGTCACTCGGACCCTCCCTTATACGTCTGCAAGGATCCGCACTAAGTTTAAAGGCGATTGGTTATATGGACGATTCGAAGTTCGCGCTAAACTGCCCTCAGGGCAGGGCACTTGGCCAGCGTTTTGGATGCTGCCCACTGATTATGTGTATGGTGGTTGGGCGGCATCTGGTGAAATCGATATTATGGAGGCGGTTAATCTAAAAACGGTAGGCGACGATAATGTTGAAGAAAGCGGGGTGCACGGCACCTTGCATTATGGCCGAGCCTGGCCAGAGAATGTCTACTCTGGTGCTGAATTTCAGGTGTTGCCGAACCCCGCTGAGCAATTTCACCTTTATGCTATCGAATGGCAGGAGGGCGAGATTCGCTGGTATGTTAATGATATTCATTACGCAACCCATACTGAAGAAGGTTGGTTTAGTCAGTATTTTGATGATAAAAACCAGCTGATTACAGGTAGTGGCAGTGCACCTTTTGATCAGCGGTTTCATCTGATACTAAATTTGGCGATTGGCGGTAATTGGCCTGAATCGGTTAATCAAACAGGCATCGATACCAGTACTTTTCCACAGATTATGGAAATTGATTATGTCAGAGTGTATGAATGCGCAATTTCTCCTAACAATGGTGCTGGATGTGCGACTATAGGAGACACACCTATTTATATTGAGGGCAACCGCCCCCAATAATTCTGGAATGACTAACATCGGATACTTAGTTACTGCAATAGTGGTCCAGATAGGCGTTGTGTATTGGCATACCCTGTAGGGTGCGTTCGATATTGAGTTCTATTTGGCCTAAGAACCGCTCCAATTCTTCGTCACTCATCATATCTACAATCGGGTGATATTGCTCAGGAATAAGTCCTTGTCCGATCATGACCTGCTGCCAGGAATCATCAAATAACTCATTGCCTTCGCGAAACACGCGGCCAGTTTCAATAAAGTGCTGGATTCGATGTGCTAACGATTTGGGAATGGTCATGTTTTGACAATATCGCCAGAACTGTGAATCTTTTCGATTAGTCACCTTATAATGCAAAATAATGAAGTCACGAATCTTCTCGACATCAAAATTTGTTTGCTTGTTGTATTCGTCAATGTCGGTTTGCATGATACCTTGATGGGGGAACATGCGTAACAAACGCACGATACCTTGCTGTATCAGATGGATGCTTGTTGATTCCAATGGCTCTAAAAAACCCGAAGCCAGACCCAATGCAACACAATTTTTGTTCCACTGCTTTAATCGTCGCCCCGTTCTAAAACGAATCACCCTTGGCTCATTTAGTGTTTGGCCTTCAATATTTTCCAGCAGAAATTGTTTGGCTTGCTCATCACTCATATATTTTGAGCAGTAAACAAGTCCATTGCCGACACGATTTTGTAAAGGAATACGCCATTGCCAGCCGGATTCCTGGGCGATCGAGCGAGTGTAAGGAATTGGTGCTTGTAGTGCTTCAGTCTGGACCGCAATGGCTCTGTCGCAAGGCAACCAATGTGACCAGTCTTCATACCCTGTGTGCAAGGCCTGTTCGATCAACAGACCTCTGAATCCAGTGCAATCGATAAATAAATCGCCTTGAATCACTTCACCGTTATCCATCGTTAGGCTATTGATTGCAGAAAGATCATCGGCAGTATTGACCTTGTCAATTTTTCCTTCAAGGCGTTTGACGCCAAATTTTTCGCTAAAACTGCGTAGAAATTTTGCATAGGCACTGGCGTCGATGTGATAGGCATAATTAAGACCATTATTCGGTAAGTGCTGAAACTTATTATCTTCCGCAGCACGCCGCTCAAGACAATAAGTACCAAACTCTTTACTAAAACCTTTGTCTCGCCCTTTTAGCCAAAAATGTTGGAAGCCTGCGGCCCAGCAATCTTTCCCGGTAACCCCAAAGGCGTGCAAATAGTCCTCATTAACATCGCGCCAGTTTTCAAAATTAATACCTAGCTTAAAGGTGCCATTGGTGGCCTTTAAAAACGCTTTTTCGTCAATTTGTAATAGCTTGTGGAAAAATATCATGGTAGGAATCGTGGCTTCACCAACACCTACGGTGGCGATCTCATCCGATTCGATTAGGGTGATATCCAGTCGCTTGCCGAGTAACTTGCCTAATGCGGCTGCAGCCATCCAGCCAGCTGTGCCGCCACCTGCAATAACAATTTTTCGAATGGGTTTATTATTCATTGTATCTTCCTCTGCAGGAATTTCTGCTTTACTTTTGTCTGGTAATTAGCGATTTAATTTGTGTAACAGCATGGAACGAATCGTGCGCATTGCTGCATCATTGTCATTTAATACGCCTAATTTATCGTCTGGGATGTGTTTGAGCGCCTGTTCATCTGAGTTGAAGATATAATGCTCAAACATCGCTTTCCATGCTTTCTTTTGCGTTTCAGGTAAATGTTTAATATTTAATAACGCATGGTATAAGGCGTCGATAGGAGCGCCCATCGCGGGGGCATTCGTTTGCCACCAGTAATTAATTAAGATGTTGAAGTCTTCCAGGCCTTCCACGTGATGCCACCACATACTAGGCAGAAATAACGCGTCTCCTGGCTCAAGCTCCGCGACTAGGGCATGGGATAAAGCCTGTTCGAATCTTGGGTAAGCAGTAAAGTCTGGATTGTAAAAGTCCACCAGACTTATCGCTTGCCCTGCGGGAGTAAAATCCAGAGGGCCGATATATAAGTTTTGCACCTGTTCCGGAGGAAATAAGGTGAAGCGTCGTTTACCACTGATGCAGCAGGCGATGTTGTTTGGTACATCATGGTGAGCCGCGATGCGTGTTTGATTGCTAATCCAGATGCTCATTAACGGATCAAAATCATCCAAAGCTATGAGGTTGTTTTCGTCTCGAAAGCCTGGTAGCAGGGAGTCTACCTGGGTGGATCCGACATACATACCTCGCGGTAGCTTCGTTTGCCTGTTGCGTTGCATTTGTGTCAAAAACTCACTGAATGAAACATTACAACGTTGAAAATTAAAACCGGTAAAGTCATCATTGTAGAAAAGCCTACCTTGTTGTTCCGGTTCTAAAATACCGGCACCAACAACTTGCCCACGATCAAATTTTTTCAGGTATTCGTGTAAGGCTAGGTTACTTTTTTTACCGGCTTTTACAACCGGCCAGTCTTTTACAAGCCCTTTAATAATAATGGGTTTATCAGAGCACCAAATATCTGATGTCAATTTTTCAGCATCAACAAGATCGACAAAATCTACGGACTTTATTTCATTAAAGATTGACTGACTTTTCGCTGCAATCATATTGACCCCGAGACATACGCAAGTTTGCTCGATAAAGACACTATTGGTTGTCTTTTTTCTGGATTAGAGCATTGATGTTAGCGTGAGATGCTATCACCATATAAATGACTGATAACATGCCAGATTTATTAAGTTTTTCCAGTTGAACACCATTTAGGTTGGCAAGTTTGTCTTCATTGATGGTATAGAAACCACTCAGACGATTGTTGGTGCCATTGTTCAATTGGATATCCAGATTAAAAGGTTCCAGCAACTCCAGCTCGGTGATAGCTTGCATAAACTGGTCTGTCGCTGTTTTACTATCATGAATGGATTTTAGAATGGCGCTAACACGATTGATGTATTCACTGTTACCGCCGTGAGGTAAGAAAATATCGTTGCCAACTTCCTTATTTACTCTCGGATTATTAAGATCGATATGAATAACCTGGCTTTCTGTTTTTACACCGTTCTCTTCGTGTATCTGCGTACCGATTAAAAAAGGTTCCCGTTCAATCATCATTGGAATATAACTGGCCTGCCAGTGTTCATTCGTTAAAAATAAATTCTCATTTTCTTCAAAACCAAACAGGGCAATGGCAACAAAATCATTGGTTTTACCATCTTTAAAAAAGAATATTGGATAATCAGCCTGGGCGTGCTTGAATTCGAACGGATAAAGCACTGAAAACATTTTGTTATTGCCAAATTCAGCGGATTTTTTGGTATCTATTTTTAAATCTTTGTGGTCAATATTATTCAGTAATGCGTGACTAGCCATGAATGCTCCAATTTTTTATTAATGTTGTATCTGTTTTGTGGAGTTGCGGGTAATGTGATCAATGAGGTCTCGATTTGTTGGCAGACCAGCTAAATATTTATTACCCAATTTAACACTTTCGTGCATGTTTTTCTCGCTTAACTCTTTATTGTTATAGCGTCGTTTTAGGGGACGGGGCTGCGTGTCAAAGCCCATCCCATAGAGTATGTATTGATAACTGGCAGCAGGGAAAATTTCTTCAATTTGAATAAAATCGTTATACGTGGGTTCCTGGAATTGCCACAATGTCAGCAACTGCTGTAAATGCTCGGGAATGCTGCTTGGATTTCGGTTATCCTGCCAATACGCTGACGTCCGTTTACTCAATACATAATGCAGCTTGAGAAAATCGATGATGCGTTGCCAACGATACTCAAATCTTTGGTTGAATCTTTGAGCACTAATTTCCATGACATCTTGGTTTGCAGGTAATTCTTTGGCGATCATTTTTGCGCTTAGTTCAATGAGTGCCAGCGCTGACGCTTCCAATGGCTCAATAAATCCGGCGGACATTCCCACAGCAACACAGTTTTGGTGCCAAAACTTTTCTCGATAACCGGGTTGAAAATTCAGCTTTCTAATACTGAGCTGACTCAGAGCATCTTTTGATAAGGAGGGCCGTAGGTAATCTAATAGGGTTTTTTCTGCCTCCATATCGCTGCAATAGTCTTTAGCAAATACACAGCCAACACCGCGCCTGCTCGGCAGACCTATATCCCAAATCCAGCCCGCATCATGAGCAGTGGAAATGGTATGTGAGGCGATATTATCATTGGGGTTTTGATAAGGAACTTGCACAGCCAGTGCTGTATCATTAAACAGAATATGGCTCTGTGATCGTAACGGAATGTTATAGTGCTTGCCTATTAACAGTGCCGATGCACCCGTGCAATCGATAAATAAATCTGCTGCTATGTTGCCATGCTGACGAGTCGTTACTGCCTGGATAGCACCATCTTCCTGACTACATATGTTTATAACATCATCGAGGATGTGCGTTACTCCAAGCTTGCCGGTGCAATGCTGTTTCAATAAACCTGCGAACTTTGCCGCATTGAGATGATAACCGTAGTTTGCCACGGCAGCATATTCGGGAGTCTGGAATTGCTTTGGTGCTCGGTGATAATCACACAACAGTGGTTGGAAACTCATCGAGTGAGCAAAAGGCACATGCCGATGATGTTGCTGCCAATGTTGAATCAAATCGGTTTGTCCAAATCCATGGGGCGCCATAAAAGGATGATAATAATTATCCTGCTCACTCCCATCGACCCAACCAATAAACTGAGAACCTTGTTTAAATGAAGCTTCGCAGCAACGAATAAATTCATGTTCAGTAATGCCAATACTTTGCAAAGTAGACCTCATCGTAGGCCAGGTGCCTTCACCGACACCTATAGGCTTAATATCGGCCGACTCTAACAGCGTAATATCGATACCTGCAGAATGAGAACCATTGTGCTCCGCGGCAATGATCCCTGCAGTTAACCAACCGGCAGATCCTCCACCTACAATAACGATTTTTCGAACGGATTTATCCATAAAACTAGGTCTAACTCTCAGAGGATTAAACGTAACAGCGTTTTTCTATCCTATTCTAAAGTTCAGATAAATAAAAGCCGCTGCAGGCAGCGGCTTTTATAACATTTATCTAGATTTAGAAGGTATAACGTAAACCAACGTTATAACGGGCACCAGACTGCTCAATGTTTCTTACCATTAGCTTGTGACGTCCGTATTTACGAGTAGTTTCATCGGTCAGGTTGATTGCTTCTGCGAACACTGTCAGGTTGTCATTAAAGCTGTAACTGACATTCGCATCCAACTGGCCATAAGCTTCAACGTAAACTGGGTTAGATCCCTGTCCATCATTTAGATCCGACAGGAAGTCATCACGCCAGTTGTAGGCGAAACGTACCTGGAAGCCGTAGTTGTCATAAAATGCGACAATGTTGTACGAATCACTCACACCCAATAGAGGCGTATTATCATCGTCTTCACTAGCATTGTCGTATTCCACATCACTATCAACCATGGTGTAGTTGACGATACCGCCAAATCCTGAATCACCAAACAGGTGCTGGATATTAAGCTCAATACCGTCAACCTTGTTAGAGCCTTGATTGAATGGCTGGCTATATTTTACAGTAACTTCACCATTGGCTTCTGGTGAACCCCAAATCTGGTTTTTAACCGGGTCTCCACCTGGATCGACAATTACATTTGGATCACTGGCATAATTTGATGCAATGTATGCTCGAATTGCAGCACTATTTGATGGATCGCCACCTGTTGCCGCCACCGCTTCATCATAACGTGCACCTTCTACCGGACTGTATACGCCAGCATAGGTTTCAAAAATATCCTGTGTTCCGATTACGTTAGACACATCTTTTTGGAATAAGCCAATCGATGCGTAGCTACCTTCATCGTAGTACCATTCAAATGACAAATCGATATTTTCAGATTCTAGAGGTAACAGGCCAACGTTACCGCGAGAGCCACGGCCATTATCTACATTTCGAACTTCGTCTAAACGACCACCAGCAGTTAGGTTGCCATAACCCGGACGGGTCAGAGTCTCGCTGTAAGATGCTCTAATGACGATGTCATCGGTCACTTCTAGACTAAAGTCGATGTTTGGTAACAAGTAATCGTAATCAGCGCTGTCATCAAAAAACACGGCATCACCACGAACAATTTCAAATTCGTTAGTAGATACCCAGCCGATACGTAATACATCAGGAAGCAGCGTAGTTGCGCTTACATCGGTTTGCTCATAACGCAAGCCGATTCGCATGTTTGCTGGCATATCACCAAAGTCCCAGGCAAGATTTGCCTGAACATATGCGCTGGTGCTCTCTTCGGTTGTGCGCTTGTCATCGGAATATTCTGACGGTGCACAAATCGTCGTGCCACACGGCCATTTGTCCGGATCGTTTGGATCGCTATATAAAGTACCAACAAGATCTGCGATGGTATTAAAATCCACTGCCCAGAATTGGTCGATCATATTGGTTTTGTCGCCCGGCATATTGTCAAAGCGATCAACTATCGTACTCATGCTATCAAGCAAGAATTGATCGTCGATGTCTTCAGGAACCCCGGTACCACCCCAATTAGGACGCTCAGCAACGGCAAATGCCGTACGGTTTTCAACTTTGTTAAATCCAACACCAAAATCGATACTTTCAACGATGCCATCGTCAAAAACGTATTGACCGTCTAATTGCACCTGATCGATTTCAGATTTCATGTAACTGTTACGGAAACTGGTACCTGTCGTAACAACGCCCTCAGGTGTTAAACCTGGCGTACCGTCAGGGAATACCACCTCTACAACCGGGAAGCCAGAAGAGAAATCAACTTTGGTTTCTGCGCGGGTCCAGGTCGCTAATTGAATGGTGTTAGAGTTACCATAAATCGTATTTGGTTGTGATTCTGCTGATGAACTATGGAAATCAAGTTCAAAGCTCAGGCTATCATTGACCAGGTATTCAAGATTTATACCCGCTGATTTATTCTCATTCTCTTTACCACTTTGCTCTACCTGACTCACTAAGTCTGACGGACCATCAATATCATGGATATATAACGGCGCGGCAACATTATTTGAATCTGGATCTGTCCATTCGGAACCTGTTGGCAATCCTGCATAGTTCAGACTCATCCAAACAGAATGGATATTTTGATTTAAATCTTGTTCAAGCTTGGAGTAGGTATAATCAAAGGTTGCTGTAAAACTATCAACCGGTTGATATTGCAGAGTTAACTGGCCATTGGTACGGGTACGCTCTACTTCACTAAAACCATATAGTACGTTATGAGGCGCGGCATAGGTGACGCCAGCTGCCGGTACATTTATTTGTGTCGGGCCATCAGGAACAGAACCCCAGTCACCTTCACCACCTGTTTGTGGGCGCCAGCCGTTATCCACACCTGCGCGGGCACTACCACTTTCGCGATTCTGGTAAACCGCTGAGATTGCAATACCGAACTTACCATCGTCGGTGACGGTGCTATAAAGACCTGATAATTCCGGTGTCAATGTTGAACCATCCTGACTCGATGTATCATGAACAGCCTTTGCACCAAACGAAGCCTTCGTTTCTCCTAAATCAAGAGGTTTAAGTGTTATCAGGTTAATGGTCGAGCCGATACCACCTGTTGCAACATCAGCTCGACTGGTTTTGTGTACTTCGACGGCACTGACACCTTCAGAAGCTAAGTTACCAAAGTCAAATGAGCGGGAATCTGATGCGCTGGTTGCGTTAATATTCGCCGTTGGCATTTGGCGACCATTGAGGGTAACAAGGTTGTAATCCGGACCAAAACCACGAACCGTTACTTTACTACCTTCACCGTTTTCACGGTCAATTGAAACACCCGTAATACGTTGCAAGGACTCTGCAAGGTTGGTATCTGGGAATTTACCGATGTCTTCAGAATTAATTGCATCGACAACACCTTTTGAACTACGTTTAATATCCATGGATTTGGTTAAACTGCCACGAATACCGGTAACTTCTATAACTTCGATTTCATCGCCATCTGCCTGAGCGCTTTCTTCTGCCCCGACACTGACCATGGTGGTTGCACCCAGCACTAATGAAAGTGTGGTTGCGAGTTTTGACTTCTTGAATGTCAAGTTCGCCATCTGTTTCTCCCCTGGGAACTTAATCCCTGTTGTTTTTTCTTTTGTAACCGCTTACATTTTTAATTCTTGTACTTCGAAAAAATGCGGTTCTTTATAAACTAATATGTTATTTACATAACGTCAACAATATTATTAATAACAGGTTTAAGAATATTTGCAGGATGTCAGGTAGATAAAGAGGGTTTAAAGGTGTTGATTTTCTGGAATAAAATCTCCCGTTTATTACACTGAAGGCTAAAGATAGGTTCCCATTGCTTCGAATTTCAAATAACAGCTGCGAATTTTAAATAACAAGTCATTAACTTTTGTTATACAAGGTGGTCGTCATGCGTGTGAAAACAAGAAAAACTACAATGTTGCGATTAACCGCCTGGTTAATGTTCGGTCTTACCTTGCTATTAAATTTAAAAACCTCACAGGCTGAGCAAACGGCTCAGATGATTTCAGTTAATGAGTATCAGCAAAAAGTCTACGCCTCCTGGTTGGGACAAATGGTGGGCAATTTTTATGGTCTTCCCTATGAGTTTAAATATCTAGAACAACCGGGTCCGGATACCTTTCCTTATGGTTATGGCAGTAGCATTGAGCGGTTAAAAGAAATCAACGGCGCATTTTCTGACGATGATACCGATATTGAATATATGTATTTGTTGGCAATGGAAAAATATGGAACAACGCCTTATTACTATCAGCTGGCAGATGAGTGGCAGCATCAGGTACGGGAGCGCGTTTGGGCCGCCAATCGGCAGGCATTGACGCTAATGCGCGCAGGGTATACACCACCACTAACCGGGCATCGAAATTTCAATAGCGAATGGTTTCAAATCGACCCACAACTGGTGAATGAAATATGGGCGGTTACCGCCCCTGGTATGGTGGGATATGCAGTGCAGAAAACCGATTGGGCAGCGCGCATTACCAATGACAGCTTTGGGGTAGAGCCAGCGATGCATTATGCGGCCATGTATAGCGCCGCGTTTTATGAATCTGATATCAACACATTGATTAATATCGGTGTAAAAGCGTTGCCCAGGGATGCAAAGTTCGCCAAGGTAGTCGCGCATATGCAACAGCTGTATCAGAAATATCCACAAAACTGGCAACAGGCACGTCAGGAAATGGCGACGCAGTATGCGGGTAAATATGAATATAATCGCAACTCCTGGTATGCCATTGATGCGACATTAAATGGTGCCTGCGCCATTCTCGCGCTGTTGTATGGGCAAGGTGACTTTCAGCGCACCATGGACATGTCGGTTGCTATGGGCTTTGATGCGGATAATCAGGCCGCGACCTTAGGGGGCTTGCTAGGCATCATTGGTGGTTTGCAGGCCATACCCGAATCGTTACTTTACCCGCTAGGCAAAAGCCAATGGCAAAAACCCTTCAACGATGCTTACATCAATATTACCCGAGAGGATCTTCCCGATGCGAGTATTGAGGATATGGCTCGTCGTATTGCCGCTCAGGGTGAAAAGGTAATCATCGCCAATGGGGGGCGTAAAAAGACCGTAGACGGAGAGCAGGTTTATCTGATTAATAGCGATGCCAGTTTTATCGCTCCGATGGAATTACCGCACGCGCCGCCGCTGTTTATCGAAGCGAATCGTGAATTTAACTTTGAATTTTATCCATTGTTGCACCATCAATCTCTGGAAAAGGTGCGCTTTTCCATTATTGAGGGCAAATTACCTGAGGGACTCGCGCTAAAAGATAATCTAATTTTTGGCTCCAGCCAGACAACGGGGGAGTTTGATGTGACCATACAAGGGGTAATGCCCGGGATGGTCAATCGGCAAACGTATCGGTTTTCCGTACATAGTAAAAACCTGGCGCCAGAGGCCATCGCGATACTCCATAATGATAAAGAATATCTGGACAAAGATGAACCGATTAACCTTATCCGCGATGGTAAGCGGGGGTTAGGTGATGGTTTGAGTCTGGGTGAGACGTTTTACTCTGTGCCGCAGACTAAAGCACCTGCGAAAGCAGATTCCTATGGATATCGATTTAACGCGCCGCAAACCATTTCTGTGCTGCTAGTTAATCCCGGATATGTGAAAGAAGACAGTGGCTGGTTTAACACCTTTACGGTGCAATATTTAGATAGCCAGAAAAACTGGCAAGATGTTGAAAAACTAAATGTTACCCCGCACTTAGAACTTCACAACAATAAATATTTGCAGGGTAAAGTCATCGATCACATTGTCCGTTTTCAACCGGTCTCGACTACGGCAATCCGAATCATGGGCATTCCAGGGGGAACCCAGCCAGATGACAGTAATCAACAAAAAGTGTTTCAATCGGCGATAGCTGAACTTAGTGTTCATCAGCAATAATCGTTTGATGCGCACGCCTTGTGTTTGAAATGCCGTTGCCCATTTTGTATCCAGTTTGCAACGTATTAGAGGCTAATGGACATAAGTCAGCGGCAGCCGGGGATTTTTCCCTTTGGTTTGTTCTAACAAAGATAAACCAGGCTGGTAGTAAAAACTGCGAATAAAAGGACGTTGGGCATTTAGAGGTAAGAGATAACCGGGAAATTGATGGCTGGCGTTTGGTCGTTGATTGGCACGAACTACATAAAGGTTAAAACCAATATCCCCCTGATAATCAACGCGGGTATTAAAGTTATGGTAGCCAGAATCCCCAAGACGTAAATACCGGAGCTTTGTTGGTACCGGCATCGTATCGATGCCCCACATATATGCAGATATATTATCCGGTTTTACGGCCAAGTTTTGCATCGTATTTACCTGCGCGACGACATCCTGTTCAAGGCGTTGCACCACTTCCAATCGATTAGTCGCCGCCATTGATGGGTAATTGAACATCAGGCCCAGAGCTTGTCGTGCAAAGGGCATTTGTTGTTGATCGCTAGCGCCAGTCATTAATCCCTGGTTGTCCCAAAAGGTAAGGTTTTGAGCTTTGGAGGTTAACTGTCTGGAAAGATTTTTGGCAACTTCACGGGAATAGATTTGTTGTTGTACTTCCAGCCAAATCTCTTCCAGCGGCGAAAACGGATGATGAGTCATCAGCCAGGTGATGATATCTTGCGGCGCAACATTAACAAGCTTAGGATCGGATTTTTCGATAACAGGAACGGCGATACTTTCGCTAAACCCTGACAAGCTAACCTGCTGGCGTACATCCTTGTTTGAATAGCTGGCGTTTGGGTAACCAGACAATGTGCGCAGCACCACCATAACCAGATATGACTGACTTTTAATCGATTTTCCGTTGGGTTTGTCGCCCGTATAATTTTCATGGCTGAGTACATATTTATATTGGCCAACAGTTGTATGTTGATAAAAAATCTGTCGGTAATTTAAATCGATTATTTGTACACTGCGATAAGGTCCAAATTGTTCTGGAAGCGCGATAACTACCGGACTGGTACGTAAATCAGCGATGGCCACCAGATGCTGAATGCCTGGCGCGGTATAATCAACCGCAGACATACCTGTTGGTGATGCAAACCGATTACTGCCAAAGTGACGCAAATGTTGGATAACACGCTTTGCATGATAGATACGGGAAAAGGCGAAATACTGACTGTCGTCAAATTCTTGTTCGAGGTTTGGGTTGGTATTGGCCGATACATTGACAGAACAAACCAGCAGCGTGATACCAAGTTGTTTGAGAAACCGTGCAACCATGCCCTATAGCATAGGACATGATTGCAAAACCGTGAATCAAGGTTGTTTTCTGGTTAAGGGTTGTTCGGATTAAATTTCTTTTTGATGGATTGCCAGCAATCAATATAAGCCGTTTGTCTTTCTTTGCCGTTTAGAGCATAAGCGGTCGGTGAAATGATATATCGCGACTCGAACATAAACGCTAAGGTGTTTTCATAACGTTGTGGCTTGAGATCAACTGTACTGGCTTTTTCAAATACCTCGGCCTCAGGGCCATGGGGTGACATACAATTGTGTAAGCTTGCGCCTCCGGGTACAAAACCATGTTCCTTGGCATCATATACCCCCTCAATCAGCCCCATATATTCACTCATTAAATTGCGGTGATACCAGGGGGGACGGAAGGTGTTGTCAGCAACCATCCAACGCGGCGGAAAGATAACAAAATCCAGATTGGCAACTCCAGTGGTCGCCGACTGCGATGTTAATACTGTAAAAATCGAAGGATCGGGGTGATCATAACTGACTGTATTAATAACATTAAAACGAGATAAATCATATTTGTATGGAGCGGAATTGCCCGTCCAGGCAACCACATCCAATGGCGAATGACCAAGGTCACAGGTAAATAAATTGCCATTGAATTTCGTCACTAGCGTAAATTCCCCGTCAAGGTCTTCATAGGCGGCAACCGGATATTGAAAATCACGATCGTTGCTGTAACCATTGGCGCCAACCGGGCCACGCTCGGGTAGGTGCAGCGGCTCGCCATAGTTTTCACACAAATAGCCGCGGGCGTCATCAGTAAACAAATTTACTTGAAATTTCATGCCCCGCGGAACTACCGCAATCTCACCAGGTTTTACGGTTAACTTTCCACATTCAGTAAACAACAGGAGTTCACCCTGCTGCGGCACAAACAATAATTCACCATCGGCATTGCAAAAATAACGATGGTTCATGTCGGCATTAAAGGCATAATGATGAATTGCCATGCCGTTTTGACCATTGGCATTGCCGTTGGCCGCCATGGTGACTAATCCGTCAATGAAATCGGTGCGCTTTGTTGGGATTGGTAAGGGATCCCAGCGTAACATGCTCGGTGGCGTAATCGCCTCTGTTATCGGTGCTGTTCGGATCAGACCATTATCAAGCGCCTGATATTCGCCTTGCACGGCACTGGGTCGGATACGATAAAACCAGGTACGGCGATTGCTGTCTCTCGGCGCCGTAAAAGCCGTGCTGCTAAATTGCTCGGTATACAGATCATATTGTACGCGTTGGGGATTAAACTGTCCGACAGGTAAAGCACCGGGTAACGCCTCGGTTTCAAATTCGTTCCCAAATCCGTTCATATAACGTAGTGAATCAGCGACCGACATAATGGCTTCCTTTAATTGTTATATTCTCGTTAGATAGATAAATCTTAACGCATAATAGCCGTGGAATTAATGACCATATGCTAAATAAGATTTTAATCCTTGCAAGGCCCTAAGGTAATTGTAATAACTACTTTACATAGATTGTAAAGTCGATGGCTAGTGGGTGATGCTTTGCCTGAAAAAATGCAGATTCAATAGCAAAAAACTCTCAGTAGCTTGCCAATCCAATTGACCCATTTGTTGTTTATTCTGCTATCGTTGTCCTATCATCTAAGGCCAATAAATTCACTTGTTCTCGCGTCCATTATTGTGCTTAATGTTCGGGCAGGTTGGTTGATAATTCTTTTAATAGCCTTGCTATTTGTTAATTTGCCCTTAAATAGCAACTAGAAAACGACTAAATTATTTAAAAGCAGGATATATGATTCAAATCACCCCAGATAACTTTCAGCAATTAATGTTTGAAGATTCAAAAGAAAAATTGGTCGTTGTCGCATTTTGGGCCGATCAAATTCCTGAAAGTGTGCAACTGCGGGATGCCCTTGCCAGCAGGCTGGCCGGGAAAGAACAGGCGATTGTGTTTGCCGGGGTCGATTGTCAGCAACAACAACAAATTGCCGCACAATTTGGGATCCAGTCTTTACCGACCGCTGTTGTCGTTAAAGATGGCCAACCTATTGATGGCATTGCCGGACCACAGACCGACGAATCAATCACGCAGTTTATTGATAAGCACTTACCAAAACCTGAAGATGAGTTTTTAACACAAGGTCAGGAAGCGTTGTTGCAGCAGCAACCGGGCGAAGCATTGAACTTTTTACAACAAGCTCGGGCAATCGACGAACAGCGCGCAGATATTGCTTTGGCATTAGCTGATTGCTTCGTACAGTTAGGAAAACTGGATGATGCCGACACCTTGCTGGCGACCATTAAAATGGTTGATCAGGACAGTTATTACCATAGCCTGTTATCTAAACTGGAATTGGCAAGGGAAGCTAGTCAATCGCCGGAAATTCAAGCGTTAGAACAAAAATTGCAAGAACAACCGGATAATATTGAATTGCAACATAAACTTGCGGCGCAATACAGCCAGAATAATCGTCAGGAAGAAGCCCTTGAAATGCTGTTTAGCCTACTGCAAAAAGATGTGGGTGACAGTGAATCACGGAAAATGATGTTGGATATTCTCGCGTCGTTGCCATCTGGGGATGCCTTAGCTGCTAAGTATCGACGTAAGCTTTATACGTTGATGTACTAAGCTGGCGGAAATACTTCGGATATCGTATTTCCTAAAGGTGGATAATCGAGTAAACGACACTCGATTGGGTGGATTCGAAATACAAAACATTTCGAGAGTGGAGTCGAAACAAAAGACGTTTCGAAGGTGGATAATCGAGTAAACGACACTCGAATGGCAAGGGCGTATAGCTCCTGACCGTCTTCCGCTGTTAATTCCCATTTTGTCATATGTGCTTGCGCCCGCGATTAAAAACTATATTTCATTCAGAGTATGGAGACTCAATTGGACTATTTAGTATATGGAGATGAAAGTGGAACAACGGGCAGTGACCGTTGTTACTCTATTGGTTTGCTTTGCGTCCCAAAATCTAAAGTTGGTGAATTCAATAAATACGTTATTGATTTAAAAAGGAAGCGAGGAATCGTTGGTGAACTTAAATGGTCAAAAATCAAGAACAGTGCAGGGCAGGCAAATATTTGTGTAGACTTGCTTTCGATGGTTCTTAGAAGTTCATGCTGCTTTCATTCTATCGTTGTTGAAAAATCAATTTACAACAACTGGAAACTAGATAGAGAAAAAGCATTCTATCAAACTTATACCTACCTATTAAAAAATACGGCAAAACAAGTAAAATCTAAACTTGTTGTGTTGATAGACCAAAAATGTGACAAGTATAAAAAGCACGACGAAGTAATTGGTATTGTTGCAAACAATATGTTGGCAAAACTTGGTTCTGACAGAACTATCCAAGAAGTGAAAATGAATGATTCTAAAGAACATCTTGGTTTGCAAGTTGTTGATATATTGACTGGTGCGGTCAATTCAGGATACATGAAGTTCTTAAACTCTCAGCTAACTCTCTCAGTAGCAAAGGAAGCTGCATTCGTAAAAATGGCAAATATGCTTGGTTGGGATAAACTGGTTTACGATACATACCCCAACAAAGATTTTAACATTTGGCACTTTCCATCTGAAAATAGATCAAGACCTTCTACAAAAATGATTACTCCTAATTTCAACATCAAAGCAGTTGAACCAAGTGAGATTTAAATATATTAAGCTGTTTCAGAAGGTCAAAAATAGTTTTTTGCTTTCGTTTTCAACATTTCAGCAAACATTTTTCGAACTGTACTGGGGCTGAAGTTTTCGTATGGAACTTGTTAAAATAAATGCAATGATACTGGCTCTGGAATGTGGCGCTTCAACGATTAAAAGTGTCACTGATTGGGCAGATCAAATTATCTTAGATTCAGATGAACCTGACGTGAGGCTTTTCGACGTTTCAGTTGCTAAAAATGTTAACGAGGCGGTTTCTGCCTTACGAACGTTTGGCCCGTCTAACGATACTAAACTAGTGGCTAAGGCAGCATTCTCAATGTTTGTTTACGCATTGGAAAATAACCTAACTAGCTATGAGAGAGTAGCCCAGAAGATCTACTTTATGTGTTTTGAGCCGAATATATGTCTACCGGATGAAAATGCTGAGGGAGAGATGCTCAGTTATTGGGATTCATTGGATATTGCAAACGACGGGATTTATGGAGATCCGGTTGAAATAAAGAAAGGGATGCTAGCTTTTTTAAAGCAGTATGAAAACTAATTTACACATCAATATTTGGGGCAATAAAGCTGAGAGTGATTTGTTACTTTACTTACGAAGCGTTATTCGACCATGGTCTAGACATAGTGTTTTAAAGGAGTAATCGTAAAAGTGCTTAATTTAGAATCTGTGGCAGAGTCGATTGCTCTGCATAGGGCAATATTGCAGGCAAAATTTGCAGAACTGGAGCCTTTTGATAGTGCGATACCGTACAGCAAGCCTTTAGCTGACATTGCAAAAAGAAACTTGGATTCAATAATTGAAGTGCTTTCTGAACAAGGTGAGGAATTAGAAGCAAAATTGTGGTCAGAAAGTCGTAATTTAGATAGCGATTGGAACGGTTTTAGCCTAATTAAAACCAGAATCCAATTAACCTCTAGCTGGCCTTCTTATAGCGAAGCGGAAAAAATAAAGTTAATTGAGGTCTTGTGCTCTCCTTTTGTGCCGTCGCAACAGCAATTAAATGAACTGCTTCTAGTATCTAGCGAAGCATAACTTACCAAGTTACCGCTAGGCGTTTTTGCATACTGAACTCTGCCATCTGCAGTCTGTGCACTAAGGGTTATTTGCCCTGCAAATACCGCTTCAACTTTTCCAGTTTCGGGGCGACGATTATCTGGCAATAGGGTTGTTGCGAATTGGTATCGTAATAATCCTGATGATAATCTTCGGCTCGATAAAACGTGGCCAGTGGTTCAATACTGGTGACAATCTCAGCGGCATATTCACCCATCTGGTTTAACGCAGCAATTTTTGCTTTAGCCTGCTTCAATTGTTCATCGCTATGAGGGAATATCGCACTTCGGTACTGACTACCGATATCGTTTCCCTGACGATTTAGCTGGGTTGGGTCATGAAGAATAAAAAAGATATCCAGTATTTCCTCAAAGCTTATTTTTTCAGGACTGAATTTAATTTGCACGACTTCTGCATGACCTGTGGTGCCTGAACAAATTTGCGTATAAGTTGGGTTATCAATGGCACCGCCCATATAACCGCTTATTACGCTAATCACACCTGGCACGCGTTGATAGGGCGCTTCCAGGCACCAAAAACAGCCACCAGCGATGGTTGCGGTTTGTATATTTTGTCCAGACATCATCAACCTCCAGTAGAAATTAACTGTAATCATTTACAACTTAACGTTATCATCAATTCTCAATACACGCAGCAGTAGTACTATGGATCAACAAGAATTAATTGACGCCGTTAACCAGATTATGCCGTTTGGTAAATACCAGGGGCGTCCATTACTTACACTACCAGAACCTTACTTAGTATGGTTTAAAAGTAACGGTTTTCCCGATTCTAAACTGGGGCGCCAGTTGGCTTTGATTTATGAGGTAAAACTTAATGGATTAGAAGCCATGTTAATGCCGTTATTAAGGGAATAACACAGCTAACGGACAATGGTGGTTTAACAAGGCGTCTACAAAACTAGGAGTTGTTCGATAGGACTTGAGGTGTTCTGACGCCTCAGCTATTAATGATTTAGAGGCGCTTTTTCTGAGACTTGAAACCTGCAACCTGAAACTTCAAGCATGAAACCTAAACTCTTTCCCCAAAAATAATAAAAACTTCCTTAAAGCTCGTTTTTTTGGTTGCTAGTGCGGCAATTGTGGACTTAAATTAAAAGCTAGGGTGTCGATATATCTGCCTTTTCTTGGGCCAAGGGTATTGACGACCCGTTCCCCACAAGACGTGTTGATCTAGTAGGAGTTATCAATGAAGAGACAAAAGCGCGATCGTCTGCAACGAGCTCATTCCCATGGTTACAAAGCCGGCCTGCACGGCAAAAATAAAGAAGAATGTCCCTATCAAAATCTCGATGCAAAATCCGAATGGTTAGGTGGTTGGCGCGAAGCAATGTCTGACAGGAATGATGGGCTATTTAAATAAAGCGAAAAACCGAACAACTCAAGGTTGCAACCCTGAACTTTGCGTTTAAAAGCAGCGAATAGCATCGGCCTGGAACTGAATATACACTTCTGTGCCCAGAGCTAATCGTAATAACTCTACCGCGTATCGAGATGTATTGATGGTAAAGGTGTGATCCATGACCTGAACTTTTACCATCATGCCATTGCGGCTGAGGCGGTGCAATTGCGTCACGGTTCCACAGAAACAGTTAATAATGGAGCTCGCTTCAGGCTTCACTAAGCTCAAACTGAGATCGTCCGCCAATATATAGCATCGTAATGCTTGCCCTAGGGAAGCGTTCATCAGAGGCGCAAATAATTTAACCTGATTGTTATGGGGCGCCATAAAATCTAACTGCGTTAACCCGAAATTCACTAAGTGTTGCTTGACAGTTAACGTGAGTGACGTTGGACTGCTTATCTCCGATGTTATGCGTTCATGGAGATTATTCAAAACCTGATGGACATGACCATGTTGAATAATCCGGCCATTTTCCATGACCATAACATCATCAGCCAATTGCTGTATTTCTATAATATTGTGACTGACATAAAGTATTGGTAAGTTCAGACGTTGATGAATATTGCGTAGCAGCTGTACCATATTGCCACGGGCACGATTATCCAAATTCGACAAGGGCTCGTCCATTAGCAATAATTCCGGCTCAGCCAGCAATGCACGGGCAATTGCGACCCGTTGTTTTTCGCCTGCGGACAATTTTAGTACATCGCGATTGAGCAGCGCATCTATTTGCGTCAGGTGAATGATTTCGTCTAAATCGAGGTGATTAGGTTTACAACGTTTATACGCGTAGTTAAGATTTCCTAATACGGTTAAATGCGGAAACAATCGAGCATCCTGAAAGACAAAACCAATTTTTCGTTGTTCCGGCTTGATGAATTTATTGCGGTTTTGCAATGTTCGGCCATTGAGGATAACGTCTGCTTTAGCATCTTGGTTTAAGCCTGCAATAACGCGTAAGAGACTGGTTTTTCCGGAGCCTGAATGGCCAAGAATGCCAGTGATCCCCTCGAGATCAAAACGAAACTGACAACGTAAATCAAAATTGTCGAAATCCAGAGCAATATCGACATTGAGGCTTTTATCTAAGCTGTCCCTAAGGCTCTTCATTATCCCCAAACTCATGGAGCTACCCAGTCTTTGACGTTGCGCTCATGATTAAAGTTAAGTAGATAAATTAAGGCTAGCAATACCATGGAACCTATTAATAATAAGGCGGCAAGCCAATGAGCCGTTGCGTAGTTCAATGCTTCAACTTGATCGAAAAGAGCAATAGATAACACACGGGTTTCCCCTGGAATATTTCCGCCAATCATTAAAACCACGCCAAATTCGCCGACCGTATGGGCAAAACCCAAGCTCGCCGCGGTAATAAAACTGGCTTTGGTCATCGGCAAGACGATGGTAAAAAATCGGTCAATACTGTTCGCACAAAGCATCGCTCCAGCCTCGAGTAAACTGTCGCCAAGTTGTTCAAACGCCTTTTGCAACGGTTGTACAACAAATGGCAGAGAGTAAATTACCGAACCGATTAAGATACCGGTAAAGCTAAACGCCAGAGACTGGCCGGTGACACTTTTCCACCAGGCGCCGGGCCCGTTTGTCGGCGAAAACAATATCAATAAATAAAACCCCAATACCGTTGGTGGTAGCACCAAAGGTAGCGCAACGATAGCTTCCAATATGACTTTATACCGACTTTTTAATTTACTCATATACCAAGCCAGAGGCGTGCCCAGCAGTAATAAAATTACCGTGGTCAATCCGGCAAGTTTTAATGTCGTATAAAGGGCTAGCCAAGCATCATTGCTGGTCATCAATTGGGATCTCCGGGTCCGCGTAGCCCATTTCCATAATGAATTTCTGGCTGCTATCGCTGAGGATAAATCGCTGAAAACTGCGTGCTAACTCTACATCTCTAGATGAGTTTAGAATAATCATCTGCTGCTCTATTGGCTCATGCAAGTTACGATCAATTAATACGCCACTGCCGATATCGGATAGCAACAATTGCGAGTAAGAAATAATCCCAAACTCAACTGCACCGGTACGGGTGTGTTGGTAAGTTTGACTGATATTGTTACCGGTAATGACTTGCTTGTGAAACTTTCGCCATAATCCTAAGGTAACCAGTGTCTCTCGGGCAGCTTTTCCATAAGGGGCTAAATGAGGCGCGGCAATAGCGATTTTCCGCTCGTGGGTGTGTAGTGCATCTACGGACGTATTGTCGTTAATTGCCGACCATAAAGCCAGCTGGCCAATGGCATAGGTATGACGACTTTCTGGTAACGCAAAACCTTCCTCAACCATGAGTTTCGGGCGTTTGATATCGGCAGCAAAAACCATATCAAAGGGAGCACCGTGACGCACTTGTTGGTACAAAACGCCAGTGGCCGCAACAGAAATTTTGGCATCAATTTTGTGGTCATTTTGCTGATTGTAAGCGGTAATCAATCGCCTAAGTGGTTCAGCAAAATTTGCGGCAACACCTATTTTTAATGTCGTTTGCATTTGCTCAGCAGATGCGACTGTCGAACCTATCAGGGTCAGGATAAATAACAGGGAACGGGAAATATTTACCACTTTGGGCCTCAATTTGATTTTTTATTATTACAGCAACGAAATAACCGCATTATTGCGTTGACTGTTTTCCAAAAGGGGGCTTGGATTTTGACCGTCTATTATAAATCTAACTTTATAAAATGCATCATTTACAATGCGAAATACTCACCAACAAGACCGACTCGCGATGATGCAAGGTCATCTATGATACTACGGTTTGGCTAGAGGGGAATAAACACGTCGAATGCATAGCCGTTTGACAAAGAATCATCGGTTATGGGCGCAATCCATGGTTGATTAGCTTATGTACTGATGGAAACGCGATGTACTTTCTATTTCCCGAGCCGTTTGTTGTGCTCGCTGCCACTGTTCAGGTGTATTGGTGTTTTCGAGTCTTTTGGGAAATTCACTACGCAGCGAGTTAACACCGCTTTGCTCAAATAGTTGCTTAAAGGATGGCCCCTTTGTTTCTGGATTAGTAACAAGTCTTTGATAGTGCTGATTTAAAAAACTTTGTACCTGAACATTTATGGGTAGGTAAAGCGGCAGCGGATGATCTGCAAAACACGTACATTTACCACTTAACTCACCAGCGATTTTTATCTGTTTTACCTCAGCTGCACTCAGCAACGGCATATCAACTGGCAAAGCTAGAATCGCTTTGGGTTGTCGTGTTTGAATGATTGAGTATAGCCCCATCAAAGGCCCGGCAAAGGGGATGTAGTCGGCGATACCCTGATGCTGGCTTTTACCACTAATGACAATATCGTTAATGCCAGCCTGCTCCAGTAATGATGCGCTGTATTGCATCATCGACGAGGTTGGTTGTGCGGCTACGTTTACATCGGCTTTCGCGCTATGAGTTGATAACAATGCTGGCAAACGGGATTTGTCTTGGCCCATTCGTTGGGATTTTCCGCCGGCTAACACCACGCCGAGTATTGAAGAGGGGTGCATCTAATTATCCTCCAAGCATGGACAGTTGCGTGGTTGCGCCCGTGTGACCTTGCTGCAAATAGTGGGTTGGCTTTTTATCAGCCAGTAAGGTTCTAATGGCGGTCTGTAACGCGAGTGGATTATCGGTTGCTAAATATTCTCGAATAGACATACCAGCATCGGCGAAAAGGCAAAGGTGCAGTTTACCCAGAGCGCTAACTCTTAAACGATTACAGGTACTGCAAAAGTCTTTACTGTAAGGGCGAATTAATCCGATTTTTCCGGCGAAATCGTTATGTTGATATTCGAGCGCGGGACCTGCGGTCTTTGGACGGGCGGTCAGCCTCCAGCCCTTTTCAAGCAGGGTATTCTCAATACGTTGGCCACTGACATGTTGAGCCTTGTAAAACTCAGCATTGTTACCGGTTTGCATTAATTCAATAAATCGCAGGGTTAATGGCGTTTTGCGAATAAACTCAAAAAACTGATTTAATTCGTGATGATTAAATTCGCGCATCAAAACCGTATTGATTTTTATATTGGTTAGCCCAAGGGTTAAACATTTATCGATACCACTGAGGATATCGTCAAGCTTATCTTTACCGGTAATGGCTTTGAATTGGCGTGGATCAAGGGAGTCAATGCTAATATTTAAACTATCCAGGCCAGCCTTTACCCAGTCCTGAGCATTTTGCGTTAAATTAAAACCATTACTGGTCATCGCTACGTGCTCGATACCATCGGTGCCTTTGCAGGCTTCAATAATTTCCGGCAGGTCCTTACGAAGAGCTGGCTCGCCTCCGGTGATACGGATTTTTTCGGTGCCTAATTGAGAAAAACCATTGGCCAGGCGGGTAATTTCCGGCAATGACAGAAAGTCCCGGTCATGATCACATTGATAACCATCGGGCAAGCAATAGTTGCAACGAAAGTTGCAGACATCGGTAATTGAAAGTCGCAAATAGTAAAATTTGCGGCCAAACGCATCTTGTAGCATGTTCACCTTTCCAAATTCGGGAGGCTAACCCGTTTCCCGGTTAACCCTGGTGGCCGTAGCCACGGCTAAGCATTCGTAGAACTGCGCAGTGCGAATATTACACATTGCAAACCCCGTAGAATACAAAGCTCGGCGATAATAAGTTGTAGTTCTAAGGTTAACACTTAGGCAACAAACAACCAATATTTTAAAGGAAATAGTTACCTGGTTTTGCATCATTAAATTTTGATTGTGGGTATAAGAGCGATACAAGGATTTGTTTTAGGTGGAAAAGACTTTTAGTATAGAAAGACAAATGTCCGAAATTACAACAGCCTTTGAGATCAAAGCGTTGTATATGCAAGACAGTTTAAACAAGCGGAGGGCTACCTTGCCTTTGTGCAATAGTAGCCTTATTGAGTCAGCGAGTGCTAGACAGTGCGGAGAAAGCGATTATGTTAATGAAAATGAAATCTATGATGTTAGTTCGACAAAAACTGATTTGGTTGTTAACCATGTTGTTTTCGCTGCACGTGTTAGCTGCTGATGACGTGTATATCCCTGATAGTAATCAACAAGGTGAACTACACCCTAAACTGGCGATGTTCAAGCCTTACCTCGGTGGCTGGCAATCCGACATGGGGAAAAACCAGCAGGGCGATCCCATGATTGATATTTCAGTGTGGCAGCGAGCCTTAAACGGTAACGCGGTTAGAACCCTACATTCAATCAATGACGGCGCTTACGGTGGAGAGTCATTAATTTTTTGGGATGAGTCCGAAAACAAAATCAAATTTTATTATTTTACCACCGCAAGTTTCTATACCTCAGGTTGGATGGAAGTGACCTCAGATAACGCATTTACTGCTTATGAAGATGTCACCGGCTCTGAACAGGGGATCACTCAGGTGAAATCAACCAGTACACTTTCGGAAAATGAAATAACCGTTTCCACCAGTTATCTAAAAAATGGTGAGTGGACCGAACCGCAAAGTCGAAAATATGTTCGTAGTGATAAAGCGGTGAAGTTTAAGTAACGAAACTGTCGTTTCGTTACTTGTTATAGGGTGACAGGCATTCGCCGGGCGAGAACACCTTTTTGTTAGAAAGGTGTCCAGGTGACAGACTGGCGTCGGTGGGAACTTGAAGCAATAATCGGATAATTCGACAGCGT